>JACQXM010000015.1:0-205097 GCA_016208685.1 Planctomycetota bacterium
TGCAGCGATCGAATCTGATCGGCATTCATCCTGGGTCTCCTGATTCTTCGCAGGAGAGCGCGCTCCCCGCATTCGTCTCAGGACAACCATCGGCTCGAACCCCTTCAATTCTTGAGCACCGCTAGCGCTGTCGTACTAGCGGCACTCCGTTTCTTCGACACCAAATCCGGACGTCCTACAAATGCTGCCATAATCCTCTTTGGCAAGGACGCACTCTCCTTTTGTCCGGGAGCGTATGTCCAGTATGTCCGTTACGAAGGCTCCGACGCCGCGAGCGAGGTTGTTACAGACGCTCGACTCACTGGCGATCTGCTCTCGATCATGCGGGAACTCGATCGGATCGCTGCGCTGCTGGCGGGGGCCCGCCCAGTTCGCCGGCCTGACCTTTCGGACGGGACTGTCTTCGCATTCCCCCCAAAATGTCTTCATGAGTTGTTCATAAATGCGGTAGTCCATCGGAACTACGAGAATTCAACCACGCCCGTTATGGTGAACCACTTCACGGATCGGCTGGAGATCCATAACCCCGGGGGACTATACGGTGATCTCACACGGGAACGGTTCCCGCACGGTACGGCTTACCGAAACCCTATTCTAGCCGAAGCGGCCAAGACCCTCGGGTTTGTCAACCGGTTCGGCCGCGGCATTGCCATTGCCGAAAGCGAACTCCAACGTAACGGCAATCCCACAATCCAGTGGGATATCGGCGCCAATCATCTTGCAGCGATTGTTAGGGGCGCAAATGAAGACCGTCACGTTCTTTAACAACAAGGGGGGCGTCGGTAAGACTTCTCTGCTGTACCACCTGGCGTGGATGCTCCGCGAGCTTGGATATCGCGTGATCACAGTTGATCTGGATCCGCAATCCAATCTTACAAGTGCGTTTCTTGAGGACGACACTTTGGAGCAACTATGGCCCGATGGCAACCATCCAAAAACGATCCTCGGTGCGCTACAGTTATTGATAGAACATATGGGCGACATAGCTCCCGTTGAACCGTACCCAGTCGCCGACGGATTGTGGCTCGTGCCGGGCGACCTGGGCTTGAGCAACTTTGAGGATCGGCTCTCGCAGGCCTGGCGCGACTGCCTGAGCGATAATTCGTCTGACGCTGGAGACGCGTTCCGCGTGATGACCTCGTTCTACCGCGTCGCCGTTGAAGCGGGCAGGCAGAGAAATGTCGACATCGCCCTTCTGGATGTTGGGCCGAACATTGGCGCAATGAATCGAGCAGCCCTGGTTGCATCCGACTACGTGGTTATTCCGCTCGGCGCTGATTTGTTCTCTCTACAGGGACTGAGGAATCTCGGCCCTACTCTGCGGAGCTGGCGAAACGGATGGAGGGAGCGCAGGGCGCGAGTTACGGTCCCACCCGGACTAGAGATGCCTTGCGGCGCAATGGCCCCGCTAGGATATGTAGTCCTCAATCCGTCTGTCCGGAGCAATCGTCCCGTGAAGGCGTATAAGCAATGGGCAGATCGAATTCCAGGTATGTACACGAAGGATGTTCTTGGCGAGAGTGGTCTAATCGCGGATGAGAACCAACTTGCGATGGTGAAGCACTTTAAGAGTTTAATGCCGCTCGCGCAAGACGCCCGAAAGCCGATGTTCCTGTTGAAACCGGCCGACGGCGCCATCGGCGGGCACACGAGTGCAGTAACCGACTGCTACTCTCAATTCCACGACCTAGCTCTTCGGATTGCGAGAGGGATGGGACTGCAGATAGGGTAAGCGAGCTGACGAGACACCGCCCGCGTTCCTGTAGACCGTGAGGCGCAAGCACGCGAGTATCGACCATCCGGAAACGGTAAGCAGCCAAGACGCCGCGACGCCCACGAATCTGCTCAATGGCATGGGTGCGTCCACACCGTTGCGCAAAAGGATACTCCCTCACCAGACGGCAATCATGTGGCAACGACATGATGACCAGGAGGGAAGGCGGCGCGGGCGGTGCCGTGGCGCCCGATGGCGCGCCTGCCACCGGCGACGCCGCTGACGCCATCGCGGGCAGCGACGCCGACGAGGCCATTGCCTTCGCGAACGGGTTCGTCAACCACCTCGCGACGGCCGCGCTGGTCGACGGGCGCCGCGCCGATTGGTGCGGCGAAGATTTCCGTCTCGTCGGATGCGTGCTGGCGCAAGTGCCGGCGCCCAAGGAGGATCCTCCCCCTTCGCTGGCAAGGGAGTATGCGCGGCTTCGGGAGGTTCTGTTGGCGCGTGCCACTTGACGGTGAGCCGCCGCCCCTGGGACTGACGGCCGAGGCAGGTGGCACTGTTGGGTGTGCCACTGCTCTTGAGCCGTGGTCGTTCGTGAGCGGGAACTTGGCGGCGGGTCCGTAACTGTGTAACCATCCGCTCGGCGTCCTACTGGACACCACTGCTGACACAGCAGTGGCACCCGCCGCGGCCGCCCTCCCCGCCCTCGCCCGCCGGCCTACCCCGCAATCGCCCGCAGCACGGCGCAGCCGCGGCGGAGGTGTTCGTCCGGGGCGGCGTAGCTGACGCGAAAGTGCGTGTCGCGCTCGCTGAAGACCTCTCCGGAGATGATCAGCACGTTGCGCCCGATGGCCTCCTCCACGAAGGCGCCGGCGGAAGCAAAGCGCGGCGGGGCCTTGGGGAACACGTAGAACCCACCGGCCGGGCGCACGAAATCGAACGCCCCCTCCAGCTCGGCGCACACCAGGTCGCGCTTGCCGCGATACTGCGTCACCCGCGCCGACATGTCGGTATCCATGGCCGCCAGGGCGCCGTACTGGGCCGCGTGTGGAGCGCACACGTACGTGTACTGCTGGAGCTTGGCCATCTCGGTGATGATCTCCGCGGGACCGGCGGCGTAGCCGATGCGCAGGCCGGTCATGGCGTGCGACTTGCCAAAGCCGCGGAGCAGCAGGGTGCGTTCCGGGGCGAAGGCGACGGGGCTGGCGGCCGGCCCGTCGTAGCAGAGGGACTGGTAGATCTCGTCGGCTACGATGAGCAGATCGTGCCGCCGCGCCAACTCCGCAAGCTGACGCACTTCCGTCTCCCGGTACACCACTCCCGTGGGGTTACAAGGCGAGCAGAGCAGCAGCATCCGCGTGCGCTGAGTGATCGCCGCGGCGAAGCGCTCGGGGTGAAGTTGAAAATCGTCGTACAGACTAACGGTCACGGGCGTGCCGCCCGCCAGCCGCACCAGGTACTTGTAGGAAACAAAGTAGGGGTCGCCCAGCAGCACTTCGTCGCCGGGGTTCAGACAGGTCAACATGGCCAGGAACAGCCCGCCCGAGACGCCCACGGTGACGAACAGGTCCGGGTCCCACGAGAACTCCTCCCGCAACTGCCGGGCGATGCGCTCGCGCAGCACGGGAATGCCCCGGGTGACGGTGTACCCGTTGCGGTCCTCGCGGATGGCGTCTGCCATCGCCCGCTTGACGGCGTCGGGCACCGGGAAATCCGACTGCCCGATGGAAAGGTTGATGGGATCCTTAAGGGTCGCTCCCAGATCAAACACGCGGCGAATGCCGGATGCACCGATACCCTTGACCCGATCGGCAAGGAAATGTCGCCCGCTCATGGAGTTGCTCCCCGCCTTTCCGCCCCCGCGGACTTTCGGCGCCGCGGCCGCGCCGTCCGGCGCGTAGTACGGAGCAAACGACATGCCGGAGATCCGGGAAGAGACCGACCGGGCCGTTTCAGCGCCGCCGTTTCCAGGCGGTGGACCCTGCCGCAGGCGGTGGGTGCCGCGGCCGATGCCCGCCGTGGGCGGCAGGCCCCGCAACGCTGCATGGGAATCCGCCGGCTGTACCCTGCGGCTCGGGCCTTGCACGCCGCTTCTCCGCACCCCACCGGCAACCGATAAGCAAGAGGTACGTTATGAGTGCGCGCCATGGCCGATCAGCCCGCGCACGGCGAACAGGCTATGAACCAACGTCAGACCATCGAGCGGTGGCGCGCGGTTCGGACCCTTCTCCTTTTCGCCTGCGTGGCGGCCGGCGGCGCTTGCGCTGTGTCGTACCGCCTGGATCAGCGGCAGCTGAGCGCCCTGACCCAGGCGATCGTAGCTGGTGCTTCCTCGCCGATCGACCGCGTGCTGGCGCTCCAGCGCTGGGTCCACGATCGCCCGGGCACCTCGCGCAACCTGGGCTGTTTTCTGGTTCCCGCCCTGGGGCCCACGCCGCTTCAGGTCATGCAAGGCGGCGGCGACTGTGCCGACAAGGCACGGCTGCTGTGTTCCGTACTGCATGAGGCGGGCATCTCCGCCACGCCGGCAATGTGCTACGACGAAGCGACCGGCCGGCCTACGCATACCATCGTCGAGGCGCGGATCGGTCCCGGCCGTTACATGGTCGTCGACCCGGCGTTCGACCTGTGGTTCCCGCGTGCGGACGGCATCACCCCCTATGACCTGCTCGACCTGCGCCGCTCGCCCGACATCGTCCCTCAGCGCATCGCCGACCTGCGCCGCGCGAACCCCACGCTCACCGACGCCGACGAGTATTACCTCCGCTCGCCCGCCGCATACCACACGGCCAGCACATTTCACTGGGATAAGAACCGCTGGACACGATGGCTCCGCGACGGGCTGCAGGTGTGGTTCGGCGAGGAGGTGTATCGAATCCGCCGCCCTCTGGCGTGGGAGCAACCCAAGGTGGCCCTAAGTGCCCTGTGCCTGGCGCCGGCGCTGCTGTGGGTGATCGTGCGGCTGATTCGTGGCACCGGGCGGCGCCTCATCGTGGCGATCCGCAGCGGCGCGGTCAGCCGGCGACCGGTTCCAGCAACCGGTGTCGCGGCCGGCTGATGGGACGACACACACGAGTTTTCCGGGTCGCGCCCAACTGACACTGCTGGAATGGCCTTGCGCTTGGAGCCCGGTCATCGGGCCGGCCGGCCCGCATCAGGCCGGGCTACCCTACTCGGCAGACCAGGCGTGTCGGTGCATCAGGGACTCGCGTTCGCGCCGAAGCGCAGGGACAGTCGCGCCGAGTAGCGAGTTTCTTCCACGGCGTGGACTTCCCAGGTGACCAGATGCAGGGTGCGACCCAGGGAAGCGAGCTCGCGCACCGCCTGCCCCGCCTGCTGAATCCTGCCCACGAATTCGCGCTCCGCCGCCCAGTCGGGAACGACGACATCGACCACCCCGTCGTCGCGCCAGACGCGCAGCGTAGGACCTGGCTTAGACGTGCTCTTTTCGCAGCGCTGGCGAAGGTCTTCATGCGGCGCGTCGAGTTTCAGCACTACGCCGTCCACGGCGATGATCCGATCGCCTGGTTCCAGAGCCGGGGCACCGCTTCCTTCCGCGTCCACCACAGCTACCTCAACCCAACCCGGCCGGGTGGTGCGCCGAAACTCCACGCCCGGCATCCAGGCGTACGGCGCCGTCGCCGGATCCAATTGCCCCGTATCCAGCCACCAGGAGGGGTTCAGCAGCGACGCGTTGCCCGAATCCACGCCGCGCGTCCAGCGCTCCAGCACGTCGGCGGCGAGCCCCAGTTGCAGGACGGCGAGCGAGGTGCGATCCACCCGCGGGCGGATGCAGTCAAGTACTTCGGGCGACGACGCCAGCGCCGGTGACAGGCCGTTCGCGGCATCGAGCAGCCGTTCCAACTGCGCCCGGCTCGAGGAAACCATGAGCCAGCCGCCCGATGCAGCCCAGGCGGGCTCGGTGTCTTCGAGGAGCTGCATGAACGGAAACTGCGACTGTCGTGCGTAGGCGCCCAACGCCAGATGTACGATGACCGTGCCCAGGTGGTCGCTCAGAGCGAGTGCGGGGGCGGCGCCGGCGGGCAGCGACTCGGCCGTCTGCAAGAGCTGAGTGAGCTTCTGCGCCACTTCCGTAATGGCGTTCCGCACTGCCAATGCATCCCGGCTCTGCACCATGAGCGCCAACTCGGGCGTCGCGGTGGGACGAGTGGGATCCTGCTCCCACACCAACACGAACTCCGGCCCGATGGAGAGCTCGGAGCCGTCGTCGGCTCCGCGCCGCAGTCCGGCGAGCAGTGTGGCGTACCGGCGCAGCGCACCGCCCTGCGGGTCGCTTAGCGCCGCGGTAAACGCGGCGGAGAAGTCGAACCGCCCGGCGTACGCCAGCAGCGTCGTCTGCGGCAGCCGACTCATCCGCTCGATGGTCTGTGGAGACAGCGAGGCGCGCTTGCGCGGCTCGGAAAGCGCGGCACGGATGGCCAGGTCCACGCGCCCACGGCGCTCGTACAACCCGATCATGGTCTCGCGCAGCGGCAGGTCCGGCCAGCGCCGCGCCCGACCGGCTCTCGCGGGGTCATCGAACACCAGCAGCGCCGATGCCAGTTCCCGCCCGGGCAGGTGCGACATCAGTTCCCGGTACAGACTCGACTGCTCCAGGGGGGTGATAGCGCCCTCGCCGCCCACCATCAAAGCGCGCACGTCGCGCAACAGCGGTCGCGCCGATTGCCGCCGGGCGAGTGCCGCTATGTTGTCACGCACGCGAACGACGACGCCGTCCTCGGTGGTGAACGAACGGGCTTCCCCGGTCTGACTTTCGGCGCGGCGCCGGCCCTTGGGAAACCAGCGGTCAAGCTGATCGTCATCCGCCAGGCGGATCAGCCACACCGCCTTGTCCACCTCGGACCAGGAGGGCGCCGCTAACCCGATTTCAGACTTCGTCAGGGCCGCCGCGTCCACGGGATTCTGCGGGCCCAGGAAGGCGTTGATGGCGGTGGGCAGGTCCCACGTTTCGCCGTCTGGCGGCGCCCCGGATAGCAACGGCAGCAACCGCCAGGCGTGGCTGCGGCTGAGCGCGGCGGTGACTTCGCCAAGCTCACGAATGCGCACGAAGAGCTTCACATTCGCCGGGACGTACCGCGCCAGGGATGTCGGTCGAGGCGGCTGCTGCTGCCCCCTGGCCGCGACTGCCGACATCGCCAGGAGGCAGCCGACGACGGTCGCGGTGATCCTGCGAATGGAGAACATGCCCGATAACATACGCCTGCAACGTCCATCGACCAAACATCGACCGGCCATTGGTTCGGAGCCTGGCCGTTCGTGTCAGGGGTCACCGACGGACGTGCGACGACCGCAGGCCAGGCCGACTCACGATCTTGTACCCTCCCGATGCGGTCCGCGCCGCACGCCGCCGACGGTAGCCGGAGGCACCGCCGTGGTGTCGATCCGCGCGCCGGCTCCGCGCCGGGCCGCGGCGTTCAACCGGCGGCCGACCCCATGCCGCCTCGAGTGCGAAGCCGCGCCGGCAGCCAGGCGTTCACGGCTCTCCGTGCTCGCCCACGTCCGCTCATGCTCATGCTCATGCGCCGGCGCCGCATCGAACTACGCGCCGGAATTGCCGATACACCATGCGTGAACGCGCCGACGGTTTCCGTCGTCATTCCCACCTACAACCGCGCGGAGCTCTTGCCCCGCGCGCTCGACTCCGTGGCGGCGCAGACGTTCGGTGACTGGGAGATCGTGCTCGTCGACGACGGCTCCACAGATGAAACACCCGCGGTCGTAGCGCAATACGCCGCTCGCCTGGGGCGGCGGCTGCGCTGCGTGCGGCAGAACAACGCCGGAAGCAGCGCGGCGCGGAATCGCGGCATCGAGGAATCCCGCGGAACGTTCCTCGCCTTTCTGGATTCCGACGACGAGTTCCTGGCCCCGAGGCTCGCGCGCCAGCTTGAGCTCTTCTCCCTGCGCCCGGAGCTGGGGCTGGTCTACTGCGACAGCGCTTACGTTGATCTGAGCGGCGTGCAGCACGACTCCGTCTTCAACGACAAGGGCCCGATGGCACGGCGTGTTCCCTGTGATGGTGTGGCCCCGGGCCTGTATGTGGCGCGCGGCAGTCTCTTCGACTGGCTGATCCGCGGCTACTTCCTCTCCACGATCATGGGACTGGTTCGCCGCGAAGTGCTGGGAAGCACCATCCGCTTTCCCGAGGGGCGGCGTTACGCCGAGGAGTGGCTTTTCTACCTGCAGGTGGCGCGTGCGTGCCGCGCCGGTTTCGTCGATGAGCCGCTCTGCGTGCACCACTTCGTGCCCGGGAGCCTCTCGCGGAGCGATCCGCGGCGCAACACGCAGGAACGGCGTGAGCTGCTCCGGGCCGTGCTCGCCACGTTTCCCGACCTGGGTGGCGCGGCGCGCCGTATCGTTCACGGACACCTGGCCGACGCGTGCCGGCAGATGGGCTTCGACGCGCGGCACGCAGGCGACCCCGGGCTCGCGGTCCGCTGCTTTGCGGAGTCGCTATGCCATCGTGTGTCACTGCGTGGCCTACGGGACCTCGCGGCCGCCCTGGTGGACGATCCGCCTGTGCGGCGGCACCCGCGCGCGACATGACCGCGGCGCGCTGTGCGACCACGGCTCGCCGTGGAACCACCGTGCGCTGTGGGACCGGCTTTCCAGCTGGTCAAAGGTGGGGCGCGGAGGGCTGGTCTTACACCAGCCGGAGCGTGACCCGTAGCCGAGCATGGTTTCAGGCCACTAAGGCCCGCGGGGCCGCCCCTCAACCAGCCGGGCGCCTGACCGTCGATCGGCATTCGGGCCTCGGAACGGCCTTATCCCGCGGGCTCGATGGCGTAGAGGAACCATCGTTTCCTGGCGTTGCCACGCGGGTTCTGGCGCAGGCAGTAGATCGACCACAGCATCTCCCCGCCCGGATCGCCGATCGGGCTGCCGTCCGAGGCGGAAGCGGACGAACGCATGGCCCGGTCGTCCTGCGCCGGGGGCACCAAGCTGACCGGCCGCTCCGCGGTCGCCGCCTGAGCCGGCCTCTCGCGTCGCATGCGCACGCGGTAGCAATGCCGCCGCAGATAAAGCTCGCCCAGGGCCCAACCGCCCTCGCGCGACGACTGCTTCCAACGCCGCAAGACCTCGACGACGGCGTAGGCATCTCCGCGCCAGGTGAATCCCGCCGGCAGCCCGGGCTCGCCGAGTGCCATACTCGTGACATCGCCGGTTCCCGCGAAGGGCGTAATGGGTTCGCTGATCAGCTCGCTCACGCGCGGCATCTTGCGCCCGCCGCCGCCTCCGGCAAGCCGCGGGGTCCGGGAATCAGCGCTCCCGCGCCCCGGCGGACCGCTGGCACCGTGTGGTCAGTGTCACTGAGTATTGTCCGCGGCGCCGCGTGCCGATACCATTCGCTGGCGCGCGGAGCCGGCTTGCCTGTTGATTGATCGGCCGGCTTCGGCTATGCTTCCGCACCAGCGCAGAAGGTGTTGCGTACGTCGGGCCGCCTGCCGCTGTCGTAACCCATTATTGCGTATGAGGTTATGGAGCGCCTGCGCAAGGTTCCCGCCAAGCGGGGCCGGCGCGGACGAAGGGACGGCGCGCAGACAGGGCTCTACCGCCGGAGCAAAACAAGGGTGTGAGTTTTCGCGCGTCCGGGAGGAGTCCGGACGCTGGAGTTTGGGGCATCATGAACCGTATTTACAACATCCGCAACATCGGCATTTCCGCGCACATCGACGCGGGGAAGACCACGCTTACGGAGCGCATCCTCTATTACGCCGGACGCATCCACCGCATGCAGGAGGTCAAGGGCAAGGACGGCGGCGCCACCATGGACTACATGGAGCTGGAGCGCGAGCGCGGCATCACCATCACCTCGGCGGCGACCACCATCGAGTGGCTGGGCAAGCAGATCAACATCATCGACACGCCGGGGCACGTGGACTTCACCGTCGAGGTCGAACGCTCGTTGCGCGTGCTCGACGGAGCCATCCTCGTGCTCTGCGCCGTGGGCGGGGTGCAGTCGCAGTCCATCACCGTGGACCGCCAGATGCGCCGCTACCGCGTGCCGCGCATCGCGTTCATCAACAAGATGGACCGCGTGGGCGCGGACCCGGTGCGGGTGATCGACGAGCTGGAGACCAAACTGGGACAGGTGGCCGTCCCCATGCAGCTTCCCATCGGACTCGGCGGCGATTTCGCCGGCGTGGTGGACCTCATGCGCATGCAAGCCTTGTACTTCGAGGGCCCCACCGGTGAGGAGGTCCGCGTGGCGGAGGTTCCCGCCCCCATGCGCGAAGAGGCGGACCGCGCCCGGCACGGCATGCTCGACACCCTCAGCCTCTACAACGACGACCTGATGGAGATCATGCTGGAGGGCCGGGAGCCGACCGAAGAGCAGATCGACCAGGCGGTGCGCCTGGCGACCATCAACCGCGACATCACCCCGGTCTTCCTCGGTTCGGCCTATCAGAACAAGGGCGTACAGGCTCTGCTCGACGCCATTACCCGCTATCTGCCCTCGCCCATCGACCGCGTGACCTTCGCCTGCGACAACGCCAACGACGGCGCCGAGATCACCATCACCGCCGACGCCGACGGACCGCTGGTGGCCATGGCCTTCAAGATCGTCGACGAACCCTTCGGGCAGGTGACCTACACCCGCGTCTACCAGGGCGAAATCCGCAAGGGCAAGCAGTATCGCATCGCGCGCAGCGGCCAGAACCAGCGCATCGGCCGGCTCTTCCGACTGCACGCCGACAAGCGCGAGGACGTGGACGCCGCCGCGGCCGGCGACATCGTGGGCATCATGGGCATCGAGTGCGTCTCCGGCGATACGCTGTGCGACCCGTCGATCAACGTGTCGCTGGAGAACATGCACTGCCCCGAGCCGGTGATCTCCATCGCCATCTCGCCGGAGCGTAACGCTGACCGCGAACCGATGTCCAAGGCCATCAACCGCTTCACCAAGGAAGACCCCACGTTCCATTCGCGTTTCGACGAGGAAACCGGCGAGACCATCCTTTCGGGTATGGGCGAGTTGCACCTCGAGGTGTATGTGGAGCGCATGCGGCGCGAGTACAAGGCCAACGTGATCGTCGGCCAGCCCAAGGTGCAATACCGCGAGGCGCCGACCGTCGAGACCGCCTACAACTACAAGCACAAGAAGCAAACCGGCGGCGCGGGGCAGTATGCCCACGTAGTGGGCAAGCTGGTGCCCATCGACCCCAATGGCGAGGAAGTGTACGAATTCGAGAACCAGGTGACCGGCGGCCGGGTGCCCACGGAGTACATCCCCTCCGTGGACAAGGGCTTCCAGATGGCACGCCCACAGGGCCCGCTGGCCGGGTATGAAGTGGTGGGTGTGAAGATGATCCTCGAGGACGGCTCGTCGCACGCCGTGGATTCGTCGGACCTGGCGTTCCAGATTTGCGCCCGGGCGGCGTTCCGGGAGGTCGTCCGCGATGCCAAGCCGGTGATCCTCGAGCCCATCATGAAGGTGGAAGTGGAAACGCCCACCCAGTTTCAGGGCAGCGTCACCGGCGACCTCGCCTCGCGCCGCGGACTGATCACCGGAACGGAAATGAAGCCCAACGCCGTGGTGATTCTTGCCGAAGTGCCGCTTGCCAACATGTTCGGATACTCGACGGACCTGCGTTCGCAAACGCAGGGGCAGGCGACGTTTTCCATGGAATTCGCCTGCTACCGCCGCACGCCGGCCAACATTCAGGAAGAAATCATCGAGCGGGTCCGCAAGGACAAGGACCGCAGCAAGGTGGGCGCGAAGAAGTAGGCTCCGACACGGCGCGCCGCATGTCCGGCGGGGCGTCCGGCGCGGCTGCCGTGGCCGCGCGCCGCTGGTGCGGACTCCCGTCCTTTGCCGTGAGTGACAAGTCCCCGGGGCGAGGGCGTGAACGCCGCCGCAACGCTACGCCGGGCCTACTTGCCATCCAACTGGCGGGCCAGCGCCTCGGCCGTGGTGACCGGCTGTTTGCAGTTGCCCTTCTCGCAGACGTAGGCCGTCGCTTTGCCCTGCAAGCGCGTTTTGCCCTTCAGGAGCAGCAGGTCCGCGTCCGGCACGGCGTCCGCGGCGTGGAGCAGGACCTTGTTGGGCAAGTAGCGCTCGTGAACGGTCCGCACCAGGGCCCGGGTGTCAGGGGAGGCAGGGTCGCCGATGAGCACGATCTCCTTGACGTTGTCGTGCAGAAAGTCGGCGGCGCAGAGCAGTCGCTCATGGGCGAAGGGCACGCGCTGCACCTCGGCACCGAAGGCACGGAAGATTGACTCCGCCTTGTCGCGGAAATCCCTGCGATCCAGGAGCACGCCGAGCCGCAGCAGGTTCAGCGCCTGCACTGAGTTTCCCGAGGGGATGGCGCCGTCCTGGGGTTGTTTGGAACGGGCCAGGAGTGTCTCGGCGTCGGACGCCGTGAAGAAGAAGCCGCCGTTCTTCTCGTCGAAGTAGTAGCGGATGGAGGTCTCGGTCAGGGAGACGGCGGCGTCCAGCCAGCGGCGATCGAAGGTCGCCTCGTACAGATTGAGCAGACCCTCGGTCAGGAAAGCGTAGTCGGACAGGTAGGCGGTCAGCCGCGCCTCGCCGTTGCGATAGGTCGCCCGCAATCGCCCGTCGCGGCGCAGGGTGTTCAGGATGAACTCCGCGGCTTTCGCCGCCGCTTCGGCGTACGCGGGGCGATCGAGCACGGCGCCTGCCTTCGCCAGGGCGGCGATCATCAGCCCGTTCCACCCGGTCAGCACTTTGTCATCCAGCGCCGGCGGCGTGCGCCGGGCGCGCGCAACCCGCATCTTCTCGCGCCAGGCGCCCATCCGCCGCCTGAGGTCATCGGCCTCCCGTTGATGCAACTTGGCGAAGACGTGGAGCGGCTTGGCGATGTGCAGGATGTTCTTTGGTCCCTTCGGGGCGTGGCCCAGGCGCTCGAACCAGTTGCCGGTCTCGGTCACGTCGTAATAGACGCAAAACAGCCGCCCCTCCTCCTCTCCGAGAACCGCCTTAACTTCCTCAACCGTCCAGATGTAGAACTTGCCCTCCAGCCCTTCACTGTCGGCGTCGCGGCTGGAGTAGAACGCCCCCTCCGGCGCGCGGAGGTCGGTAAGCACGTAGTCGAGGATGTCGGCCGCCACCTCGGCGTACAACGGATCGCGGCTTGCCTGGAAGGCGTCGAGGTAGATGCCGCTCACCAGCGCCTGGTCGTAAAGCATCTTCTCGAAATGCGGCACCAGCCACTCCACGTCGGTGCTGTAGCGGCAGATGCCGCCGCCGATGTGGTCGTAGATGCCGCCCCGCGCCATATGGTCGAGTGTCACCCGCACGGCGTCGAACAGGCCGGCTTTGCCAGTGCGGCGATGGACACGAAGCATCAGCTCCATCGAGAGGCTGGGGGGGAACTTGTTGGTGCCCCCGCCGCTGATGCCGCCGCGCGAGCCGTCGAAGGCGTCGGCGAGCGTCACCGCCGCGCCATCCACCACGTCCCGGGGAATCAGCGTCTCCCCCGGCGTGGAGGGCGCCGCCCATTGCGCGAAGAACTCCTGGGCCGCTCCCGCCCCCCGGGTGATGCGCTCGCGCTCACTCTTCCAGGCATCGGCGATGCTGGTAAGCACGTGGAGAAACTGCTCCCGCGGGAAGTACGTGCCGGCGTAGAAGGGGGTGCCGTCAGGAGCCAGCCACACGCTCATGGGCCAGCCGCCGTGTTTGGTGAGCGCCTGGGTGTAGGCCATGTAGAGTTCGTCGAGGTCGGGCCGCTCCTCGCGGTCCACCTTGATGCTCACGAAGCTCGCGTTGAGCGCCGCGGCCACCGCCTCGTCTTCGAAGCTCTCGTGCTCCATTACGTGGCACCAATGACAGGCGGCGTAGCCGATGCTCAGGAAGATGGGATGGTCCTCCTCCCGGGCCTTGCGCAGCGCCTCGTCGCCCCACTCGTACCAGTCCACGGGGTTGTGCGCATGCTGAAGCAGATACGGACTGGTGGCTTTGATCAGACGATTGGTGCGTCGTCGCTCGGTCGCTGGGCTCATGGCTGGTTCCTGGGCACGAGTGGCAGTGGTTTGACCGTTCTCCCCACCCGCGCTTCCTGGCGGCGGGACCTCCGCGGCGAACCCCGTGGCCGCCAGCCCGACGACCAGCGCCGCCACCGGTCGGACATCGGGGCATCGTATTGGCGCACGTCGCGGGTTCATGGCGTAGTCGATCAGTCGAACAAATCGAACGGATCGGGGGGATGGTACCGGCCCGCGCACCGCTTTACCACTGCCGTCGGGCGGCGGGCGGCCCATCGCTCCAGCGGTGGGGGAACCGATCGCTCTGCGAATGAAGAATGGTAAATGCGGAGTGCGGAAACAGAGCCGCGACCGTAAGGGAGCGGGCAACGCACGCAACGCGGCGGTGTACGATCCGTACCGCGAGTGCCAACGAGCGGTCACTTGCACATTCTTAGAGGGATCCGCTCCACCCGAAGCACAACTCGTCCGCCCTACGGGCGGGAGCGGCTTGAGAATGGTTCGATCCCCAGGGGCTCAAAGCCCCTGGCAACGCCCGCCGGCCCTCCGGGCCGTGGGCCGATCCTCGCCGATGGGCGTGCGCGACCCGCCGCCGCGGGAACCTGGCGGCGAGTCAGTAACCGTCCGGTCCACGTCCCACCGTACGCCACTGCTGGCACAGCAGTGGCACGCGCACGGGTGGCATTGTCCGGTGTGCCGTTGCTCCTGAGCAGCGGTCGTTCATGCGCGGGAACCTGGCGGCGAGTCAGTAACCATCCGGTCCACGTTCCACCGTACGCCACTGCTGGCACAGCAGTGGCACGCGCCCGCCCGCCCCGTCAGTACCGGTACAGCAGTGGCACGCGCGCCGATCGATCCTCCGGCGCGTTACCCCCCGACCACGCTGGGCACGGAGTCGTCGGTGGACGCATCCGCATCCTCCGTCGTGGCATCGTCGGTGTCCGAAGTGGATGCGTCATCCGCCTCGTCGGTCGCGGCATCGGCATCGTCGGCGCTGGCCGCGTCGGAATCGTCGGCGCTGGCCGCGTCGTCTGCCTCGTCATCATCCGCTTCAGGGACGAACGACTGCTCCGAGAAGCCCTTGATGAGCAGCACGAAGGGGTCGCCGATGGGGGCCACGAAAAGATGCGCATCGACGACTACGTGCTGGCTGGGCAGCGGTCCCGCGCCGTCGATGTCGATCTCCGCCTCCAGGTTGAGCACCTGGTCCATCATCAGGTTGAGCACCGCGGTGGCGGCAAAGATGTCCAGCTCGGTCTCGGCGTTGATGCCGTGCGTACCGTCGAAGAACTCCGGCGGAGTGAACGCCGTCAGCAGATTGAGCGCCGTGTTGGGCCGCCCGAAACGATAGGCGTTGAGCCTGGGCAGGAAGTTCCGCGGTACCAGCGCTACACCGTCCATGGTCTGCGGCGCCTCGGCTGCGAAGTTCATCTCCTCGAAGGTCACCGCGGCGTTGTTGTCCGAGCGGCGATAATAGAGGCGCACGTCGGTCGAGCGCCAGTCCTCGGGGTTGAACAGCGTGGGCCGATGCGGCGACGTCGGCTCGTCGGCGTCCTGGACACCGTTGCCGTTGATGTCATCAAAGTAGGGATCGCCGTCAGCGTTGTACCGGGCATTGGGTTCGTCGGTGCCGAAGATGTGGGTGTAGTGCTGCCGCCCCACGGGAAGCCCTGCCACCTGATCGATGGAGATGATGATGAGGCTGGGGTCGTATCCGGGCACGATGATCGGCTCGGTGCCCTCGCCGGTAGTCGTGGGATCGGTCACACCGTCCACCTGTCGCGGCCGGACCCAGGCCGGAACCGTCGTGGGTTCAGGCGGCGGAGGCATAGCCGTGCCGTCCGGCGGCGGCGCGAAGAAGAAGTCCGCGGGGTCGTTGCGGCTGGCTGGCCTGCCCGTCTGCTCATTAAACAGCAGGAACAGGCCGGTTTCGTTGGTCCCGGGGATGAAATGCAGCACGTGCTGGCCCGCAGGGTTGTACACCGCCGTGCCGGCCGCGAAGTCATAATCCACGCGCACCGGCTCGGCCCCCGGGCCGTCGTGCGTCGCCAGCACCAGGATCTGCTGGTTTGGGCCGGACGATTCAAACTCCGCGGGCGCAACCGTCGGTTCCTCGGTCGGCGTCTCGGCATCCGGCGACTCATCGAGCGGTCCTTCGACCGGCGTCGGCGTCGTCGGATCGGTGTCGAGTTCGCTGTCGATGGGGCCGACCTGCGCGTTCGGATCGGACGGCGGCGGCTCGGGCACGAAGTTGCTGGCCACGACCACGATGGGCACGGCGGGGAAGAAGTCCCCGGCTTCGCTCACGAAGTCGAAGAACGCCTCGCCGTTCACCGGCGCGAAGATCGACCCGTCGCGAAGGTCCAGCCGCACCGGCCCGCGCCGACCGTGAACCTGGCGACCCGTCTCGCGCACCATGAGTGCGACGATGCCGCTGCCGTTGGTGCTTTCCGTGAATTGCAGCACGTACTTGCCGGTACCCCCGGGGTTGAAGGTGACGGCGGTGACGTCGCCGTCGGGGGTCACCTCCGCGTCCACGGTAACGGCATCAACGTTCTCACTGCGGAATGGGTCGCCGTCGGCGATCACAAAGAAGCTGCTCGGCCCGGTGCGGCTGAAGGGCAGGTGGGCACGCGACTCGCGGATGATGGCGGTGAGGGTGTCGATTCCGACGACCCGCTCGGTAAAGAAGCTGCCCGCCAGTTGCTCCAGCGCCGGCGGCGTCGTGCCCGCCAGCAACTCCGCCAGCAGATTCCGCAGGTCCTTCTCGCGCTCCTGGATCGCCTCGGCGTCCAGTCCCTGGAACCCGGCGTTGAACACCCGCGAGAAGAACGTCTGGAGGTCGATGGCCTTCCCCTGGCCGTCCTCGGTCTGGAACATGTTCAGAGGCGGGCCGAAAGCGCCCGGATTGAAGATGAAATACGTGAGCCGGGCGCCCAGCCCGCTCTCGATGCTGGTGAGCAGGTCATGCAGGGCGCCGATCGTGATGTGCCGCCCTTCCAGTTGCAGCCGCGCCATTTCCATCAGCAGGTAGTCGTGCAGCACCGGCAAATGCGGCTTGCCGGCACCTTCCCCTTGGGCTTCGTCCTCGGAGAAGTTCCGGTCCGGCTCGGTCAGCGTGCTGTAGTACACCGTGGGACCGAAGTCGCCCCCGGGAAACTGCGCCGGCTCGACCGGCAGGTCCTCGTCCACGTCGGCGAAGTCCTCCGTGAACGGATCGCCGCCGTCGCCGAACAGGGCCTGAATGGTGGCCGCCTCCACGCCGTCCAGCCGGGCGAGCGAGGAGAAATCAAGTCCGCCCGGAGCGTCGGCGATGGGAAACCCGGCGCGGAGGAACACCTCGGCGGCAGCGAGGGCGGCCGCGTCGATGTCCCCGGCCTTGGCCAAGTCAATGTTACCCTGCGCCAGGTCCATCCCGATCCGCGCGATGGAGGGAATCGAGGCATCGAAGAACGTGGCGAGCTCCTCCTCTGCCAGGGTCTCGATGTCGCCGAGGTCGACTTCGTGTTCCACTCCCGCGTCTTCAAAGAGGTGCGTGTACGCCTGCACGATGCGCGTCACCAGCGCCGCGGGACTGATGGGCAGACGAACCGGATCGAGACCTTTGTCCTCGATCAACTGTAGCAGCTTGGCGAGCACAACCGTGGTCAGGGGATCCACGTCGGCCCCGGCCAGTTCACCCTCGCCTCCGCCGCTGGCACTGGGGATGTTCGCCGAGCTTTGCAGGTCGCAGGTGCCATCATTGCCGACGTCGACGCAGATAGTGAAGTCCACGCCCACCGGCAGATTCTCCGCGCTGAAGGTCCCGTCGGGGTTAAGCGGCACCGTGGGCAAGGGCTGGCCAACGGCACCCAGTAGCGCGTTGCCCAATACGTCCAGGAAGCGGACCACGGTGCTCCCGGTGTCGAAGTCTTCGGGGAGGCTCTGTGCGGCGCTGGTATCGCTGACCGACGCGCGCGTGCTTTGCGTATCTGACACCTTGCCGGAAAGCGATCCGCCGTACCCGAGCGAGTCGTTGAGCAGAGCGTTACCATCGGTCGTCCCGTCGGTGGTCCCGTCGGTGCCGCCGCCGTCCGTGCCCCCGTCGCCCAGGGCGTCGGGCGTGCCGCCTCCCGGCGTGCATCCGACCAAGCCGATGGCAAGGATCGAGACGAGAACGACCGAGGCGCAGAGCCTCGACAGAACCAGAAGGTGGTTTCTTGTATGCATCACAGAGGTGTCTCCTGTCAGGTTGAGGAACGATGACGCGGATCGATCCGCGCGGCGCCGACTCCGCCGACAACAGGGCGGTGGTAGCAGCCCGAACCCGTCGGCGCCTGTGCCTTTCGGACCTGTCTCGCGCTTCATCGGGCTGCGACGGCGGACACTTGTGTTGGGTACCGTTGGGGTTGACCCCTTACCGGGGCGCGGTGATCAGCGGTACACGGGCCCGGCCGACCTACCGTTGCCGGCCGGTGGGCTGGTTCGTGACGTTGTTATCGGGCCTTGGCGTTCGTACACGCCAACCGGCCTGCCGGAAAGCCGCCGAGCGGCTTGGGCGGGCGGCTCACCATCAACTTGCGTTTTTACAAACAAAAAGTCTGCCTGGATGGAAACGTCTCTTTTGTGCCGCGGCTCGGCGGCATCCCCGTAACGCAGGTGTCACGACCGCAAGTCCGGGCCGCCCCCCCGTTTATCGGCCGCTAACGACGGGGTAACGTAGAATGTCTAGTGAGTTGAAGAAGGCTGCTCTCCGGCGCCGCCGCGGACCGATGATTCGGGGAACGCGGCGTGGGAGCCGGGAATCGAACCGACGAGTATGTCGTGTTTTTTGAAGGGAGGACAACCATGATCGGTGCAACAGGGCTTCGAGGCAGTGTGTTGGGGTTGGTCGGCGTGGTGGGGATGAGCGTGGCGACGACGGCTCAGGCCGAGCCTTCGGTTCACTACACGCGCGTCTACCAGACGCAGCCCGCGTACATCGACTACGGCACGCCCTACGTGCAGCCGACGACGGTGCGCTACGTTGAACCGCCCGTGGTCGTCTCTCAGCCGGTAGTGACCGAGCGCGTGGTGGTGACGCAGCCTGCGGTCACCTATGTGTCACCAGTGTACGTGCCGCGGGTGTACTACTCCACGCCGGTAGTGTATGCTCCTCCGGTGCGCGTGTACCACCGGCCGGTGTATTACGGACCGGTCTGGGGCGGCCACTACTATCACCATGGACACCATCGCTCCTGGGGCTTCGGCATCGGCGGCGGCGGTGCATCGTTCCACTACAGCCGCCGACACTAAGGCGGCGAAGGATGCCGCCCGGCGCAGGCCCGCGGGTCGCGGGCCTGGGTCGCAAGCGGCGGGCCGAAGAGAACGCAAGGCCGGTTGCCCCAAAGGCGATCGGCCTTTGTTATGCGCGGGCGGGGGTCGCGCCGCGGAAACGTGAGTTTTCCGGGCTACGCCCCACCGATGCTACCGTGCGGAGTCCGCAGCCTGTCGCGCGACCATCCGCTCGGCCTGCCGGCATCGGCTCGGGCCACTCCACACGAAAGACCCAGTGTCTCGACGCACTTGCCTTTGCGTTCCATCGTTAAACGAACCAGGGCCCGCATGGCCGGCCCGTTGCCGCGGCGTCACCGAGGTCGCGTCTGGTCCGGAAGGCGGAATTCGGAATTCGCGATGATCACGTTGAGGTGTGGTGGGGCACGAGCCGCTGAACCGTGACCGCCTACGCCACGTTGTCCGAAGGCGGCTGAGGGTTGCGCAGCACTTCCAGGCCCACGATGGTCACGTCGTCCCGCGGATTGAGTGAACCCGGGTCCTCGTCGAGTTTGGCCTCGATCCTCCGCACCATCTCCTCGATGGGCAACCCGGCCACCGCCTCAAATGCGCGATGGTACGCCGTGGTGTCCAGCCCCTTGCCGTCGGTATCCTGAAAGGCCAGCTCCAGTCCATCCGAGTACAGGATGAGCTTATCGCCGGGCCGGAGCTGGCACTCAAAGGTGGGGAATTCCTCGCCTTTGAAGACCCCCATCAGTCCCCCGGTGGCCTTCAGATCGCTGACCATGCCGTCGGCCGTTATCAGAATGGGATACGGATGCCCGCCGCGGGCATAGGCGAGTTTGAGGGTGCGGTGGTTCAGCAACCCGTAGCACGCCGTGACGAACTGGCAATTGGGCAGCGCCTGCTCCACCAGGGCGTCGTTGAGGGCGGTGAGCGTTTGTGCCGGCGTGAGGATGGTGTACCCCTCGCCATGAACATGCTTGCCCACGATGGCGCGTTTGATGAACATGGTGAGCAGGCTCGCCGCCAGCCCGTGGCCCACGGCGTCGGCGACGTAGAACCCGGTGTGTTCCTCGTCGATGCGGAAGACGTCGTAGATGTCTCCGGATACCCAGGTCGCCGGGCGGAACACGGTGGCGAACTGCACACCGTTGATGGGTTTCCGGACCTGCGGCAGGAAATCCCGCTGCAAACGCGCCGCCAGCCGCATTTCCTGGTCCACCTCGCGGAAGTGCTGGTTGAGCCGCTTGCCCAGCCGCTCCATGCTCCGCAGCTCCTGCTCCATGCGGCGGAAGTGCGTGTGGTAGCGCTCGATCATGGCGAAGCGTCCGCGCAGCTCCGGCAGCGGCACCGCCGGATCGACGAAGTCGACGAAGGGAGCCCCGTCGCCGCAACGCGGGTAGGAGGCGTCGGCGATGATCACCGCGGCGATGTGCTGGGCGTCAATCAGCCGCAGCAGGCCCGTAAAGTCGTCATCCGTCGCATCGGACGCCGCCGCCCCCGCGGGCCGGGACGGGGCGGGCATGAGAATGGAATCAATCGGTTGGGACCGGGCGATGGCCATCCCGCCCCGATAATCCGGCGCGGTGGTCACTTCCCACCCGACATCCGTCAGTGCGCCGGCGGCGCCGGGCGGAAGACTGCGTTCCGGCGGCTCGATGACCAGGGCTTTGAGGGACATGGACCTCCGTCGATCACAAGAGGCGGTCCGGTAACCGCGGCCCACGGACTCGAGCCGCGGGCAGACGGACGGCCACGAGTTGCTTCGACGGCTCAGGGCGCGGTCTTTAGCACGCCGGCGGGGAGGTCCAGACGGTCTCCCGGCTTTAGTCCGAGAGCTTTGAAACGCTCGGCATTCACCTCGATGGCGAAGCGGTACGGCGCCGCGGGGGGGTACTGGTTGTGCCGGTCGTCCAGGGCGATCATGGTGTAGTTGCTTACCACGCTACCGTCCGCGGCGACGTAGGCGATATCCAGGGGAATGATGGTGTTCTTCATCCAGAAACTGTCGCGGACGGAGTGGTCGAAGATAAAAATCATGCCGCGCTCCGTGCCGTCCGGGAGCGGCGCCATCTGCTCGGCGGTGATGAACATCAGGCCGCGGAGCTGCTCCGGGGCCTCATCGGCCACCCAGAGTTCAAACGGCTGGCCCTTGATCTCCATCCGCACCGTGCCCAGCTTGTCCAGGGGGTTAGGCTGCGTGGGCGCACAACCGGTGCCGACGGCGGCGGGCAACATGGCAAGCAGCATCCACGAGTGGTTGCGGTTCATCCGGCGTCCGACCGGTCCGCGCCGGGTCCCGATTCCGCGCCGCCGCGCCCGGCGTGACGCTGCTGCCGGCGGCGGAGGATCAGCTCCCGCGTGTACCAGATATCCTTGGTGGCCAGCACGCACAGCCACATCACCAGCAGCAGCATGACCAGCCAGTACGTGGCGTACACGCGCGGGCGGTCGGGAATGTCCACCACATACACACCGAGCACAAACATTACGGCAAGTACCAGGCAGATACCCGCACCCAGGCGCCGCCAGGGCCGGTCGCCGTCCAAGGGTCCGACAGCGCCACGCCCACCGGCCGCCTGCTTCCAGGCATAATACCCGGCCACCCCCACGCCCGTGGCGAGTATGGCCGAGCAAGCCGCGAACTTCAACACGCCTTCCGTCACCGGCACCCATCCTGTCTCTATCGGATCGTATCCCGGCCGGCGGCCGCGGACCAGCGCCCAGCAGCTCGCCGGTGCCGCCGCGGAGGCAGCCGCACGACGCCGCGGCCTACACGCCGCACCGCACTCTGCACGCCGCACCGCACACTGCACCCCGCACTACAGCTTACGCGCCGCGGCTTGCACGGCGCCGCGGCATGCACACCACACCGCACCGCGGCTTGCACGCCGCGCAGCACAAACGAGAATACGCGGCATGGACGATATCCTTCTTGCCCGGATCGATGGCAACGTCGGTCTGGCGACCCTCAACCGGCCGGAGGTGCTGAACGCGCTATCGCTTGAGCTCATGAAGCGGCTCGTCGATGCCCTGGAGGCCTTCGATGCCGACCCCAACGTTTACGTCATCGTACTGGCGGGCAGCGAGAAGGTGTTTGCGGCGGGGGCGGATATCGGCGACATGGCCGATGCCTCCCTGGTCGAAATGTACGAGCGAAACCAGTTCGCGCGCTGGATGCGCATTAAGCAGATTCGCAAACCCATGATCGCCGCGGTCAGCGGCTTTGCCCTGGGGGGCGGCTGCGAACTGGCCATGCACTGCGACCTCATCGTGGCCTCGGAGACGGCGCGTTTCGGCCAGCCGGAGATCAACATCGGCGTCATGCCCGGCGCCGGCGGCACGCAGCGTCTCACGCGCGCCATCGGCAAGTTCAGGGCCATGGAGATGGTGCTCAACGGGCGCTTTCTCTCGGCGCAGGAGGCTTTCCAGGCGGGGCTGGTGACCCGCGTGGTCGCCAGGGAGCAGTTTCTCGCCGAAGCTCTGCGGCTGGCGCACGAGATCGCCCGGCGCCCGCCCATCGCCCTCAAGCTCGCCAAGGAAGCGGTGCTCAAGGCGGACGAATTGCCGCTTTCCGAAGGGCTGGAGTACGAGCGCAAGCTCTTCTACACGCTTTTTGCTACCCGTGATCAGAAGGAAGGAATGAAGGCGTTCCTCGAGAAGCGCCCGCCCCGGTTCGAGGGGCGATAGCATGCCGCGACGCGCCGGACCGGCGTTGCCGTTGCGAAACTCGGACGCGGATTTGGGATTTGAGATTCTGGAATTGAGGTCTGAGATCTGAAATCTGGGATTTGATATCTGAGATCTGCGAATTGGGAATCCTGGGGCCCGGAGCAGCACGGTAGGGTGTGTGCCTGCGCCTGCCATCATCCGCCATGGTTGTTGGCGCAAAGCGCAGGCGTCCGCGGCAGGGCCGCCAAGTGTGGTAGCGCAAGTGCTTGCACCTGCCGGCATCCGTGTTCGTTGATGTAACGAAACGCGGAGACTCGCGGCAACGTCACGAGGCGGCCGTGGAAGCCGCCGCCCACGCACCACCGGATCAGCAGAGCGCGGCGTACGTGACCACCGCCAGCACGACGATCTTCACCTTGCGGCGAAAGAACCAATACAGACGAACGCGCAGCACGCCTGTCCCCTCCTCGGGGAGCCGGCCGGCTCCGACGCGCGCCCGGCTGGCATGCGCCGGGAACCCGTGGCGTCACCGCAGGCCGCTTCCTACTGGATGATTCCCCGCTCCTGAGCGCCGGTCAACATCCCGGGCGATGGGCGTCGGACGATCGGGCGGTCGGCGCCGGAGGGCAGCGGCTTCATCCGCTGAGGTCCGGTAACTCGCCGCAGATGCAGGGGGAATCGGGTCCACCGAGCGATGACGGACTGCAGTGTACAATCATCCAAATGTCTTGACGTCGGACCGTAGACGTAGGAGTATACGCCGACTTTCGATCTGCTTTGGATAGCGGTGCAGAATCGAGTGTCAAATGAACGACGGGGACTCATGTATCTGACAGCTACACTGGTTCTTGTATCGGATCGTGCCGCAACGGTCGCCAGCGTACTTGGGCGAACGCGTTCGCCCAGCGTTGCGCGGATTACGGACGAGGTCACGTTGATTCCCGCTGCGTCGGCGTATCACTTGGCTGTCCTGCTCCGAACCCCACGGGCGAACACGGGTGGGGCGACCGTGTACGGGCGCCCATCGCATCGGGTTCTTGGCTGTGGGATGCGCCCCGGGCGCGAAGGTCTTTTCATTGCTGCCCAGAGGAGGTGAGTCGTGACCACCAATCGGTCGGTAGGATGCAAACGCTTCGGTCCCCATTGGACTCTCCAGAAGAGGCGCACTTGCAGCAGGTTCCGGTGGGTCGCCCGCTCCGCGGGGATCGTGCTGTTCACGGCGACGCTTGTGACCTCAGGCTGCACCCCAGCGTCGGTCGAGATCACCAACGTTCCGATCACAATGAAGTTCGAGAACGTTCGGCGGGTCGGCTCCGGCGACAAGCAGGCGGATGAATGGACGGAGCTGGCGAAAGTGCTTGCGGAAAAGGCGGTGCAACGGGAAGGGAAACCGGCGCTGCGCGTGGTAGATCCCGACCCGAACCCAACCGACGCCAGCACGTCGCCGAAGACGCTGCCTGGCACGGACATCTATGTTCGCCCGGTGCTTGCTGAGTTCGTGGTGCCTCGGCTGCGCGACGTGGAAGCCATCCATGCTCAGATCATCGCCTTGCGCAAGCGAAAGACAAAAGGGCCGATCGAGCGCGTGGACTTCGAACTCCTCGAGCGGAGCGCTCAATTCCGCTACAAGTCCAATTACATCATCGCCAGCCTCCGCATCACCCTCTCCGGGTTGACCACTCCAAATGCGTCGGTCACGCTGCTTCTGCTCGATGGCCGCTCCGAGGAATTCACGGTCGGTGCGGACGGGCGATGGTCACGTGAGATCGTGATGTATCCCAATCGGAAATGGGTGTATGGCTACTCGGTGGAGAAAGAGAGCGGCGTAACCAAGCACTTTCGTTTGAACGTATTTACACAGACGCAGGAGCTCATCAGCAAGGACGAGTACTTGAACCTGAAGGACAAGGAGCTCTGAGGGCCGGTTACCGATGGCGAACGGCAAAGGCAGTTGCAGTCCTCCTGTGCCGTCCGTCGAATCCGGTCGCGCCTCAGTCGGTTGCCCGTCGCGGTCAGCTCTGCGCGGTGCGCACCCGAGCGGATCCTGCGGGCGATGTGCCCGCGCCACACTTCACCAGGCAGCCCTTGCCGCAGCCGCCCGCCGCCGACCCTTCCGGCCCCGAGCGAATCTTCGCCGGCGCCGCCCGGCGTCATGGGGGCGACTCCATTCCAATCATTTCCCGGTCCCGCCCTCCGGTCAACTGTGTTGCCCCCTCCGCACGGCCGACTCCCCGCGCCTCGGCGCTGCCGCCGCAGCTCCGATAAGAACACCGCCCGGCCTTGGCGCGGCATGCGGGCCGTTTTGTCACCCGCGCCGGGCGGCGCTATACTTCGTCGTCGTGAGCGCTATGTGCGGGATGAGCGTCGTTTCCGTTGTGATTGCCGCGGCCACAAGCCTCGACGATCGGCAACTGCTTTTCATCACCGTCGTGGCGGTGATTGTGTTCCTCGCCACCTCCACGCGCGGAGCGCCGCGCCGATGCCGTCGCTGCCGCGAGCTCAACCGTCCGCAGGCGGTCTTCTGCGCCCAGTGCGGTGTGCGCCTGCGCTCCAGGTAAGCACCACGCCCCCGAACGCGGCTGACAGAACACCGGTCCCGACCGGATCACCGGTGACGCACTTACGTGTGCGTCCGCCCCCAAAGCTACCAGCCCGTAGCGAAAGGCGTGGCATGGGCTTCCAGCCCATGTTTTCACGGGCAGGGTGCCCGCGCCACGCCCGGTCCTCGACTTTTCACCACGCGCTACTACCCCAGGGTCGGAGGCTCGACACCGTACACCTGCCGCACGATGTCGCCGAGCGTGACCGTCGCCGCGGCTTCGGACGCGGCGCCGGTCCGTGCCGCCCGCCGCCGGCCGCGCGGCGTTGAATCGCCGAACCGAGCGCGGCGGGCGTCGGCCAGGGCCTTCGCCAGCGTGCTCAGCTCCGCAATGGAAATCTCTCCTTCCGTCGTCGCCAGGTACAGGTAGAGCAAGCCGACGAGCATCAGGTACGCCCGCTCGTCCCACCGCTCCGGATCGCTCTCGGAAAGCGGTCCGAAGGCCGTATCGAGGATTTGAATCAGCTCCTCGCGCCGCGGCACGGGCACCGCGTGGGGCGGCCTGGATGCGCACTTGGTCCGCGCGGCGGAAGGTGTCGCCCCTACCCGGCGCGTCGTTTGCCGCGCTTTGTCCGATTTCGCCACCATCGTGTCCCCCAACGGCACCGGCCGGACACCGGACCGCGCCTCGCCCCGGGTTACCCAAGAGGTGAAGCGCGGGCGCCCGCGTCCGCACCGGCGCGATCCATTCGCGCCCGTCCCAATCGGTAAACAACGCGCGTAGCGATCGCGCGCCGCGAGTTGGGCAACGATCATCGCCGCGCGGAGCGCTGCGCGGTCACCGCGCGGGACCGGGAACGTGGCGGGCCTACTTTCTTTCCGCGGTTTCCGCCTTGTGCGGCTTCCATTTCCGCCCCAGACCGCGGACCCGAACCGGGAGGATGACCATGGTGATGCCGTCGAGCTGCAAGCGCTTCTGCACCGCGAAGGCCGTGTGGTTGTGCAGCGCACGGTGATACCATTTGTCGAGTTGAAAGATGACCTGCCCGGCGAAAAACACCGTTTTGTGAAACTCCTTCCGCGCCTCGAGACACAGCGTTTCCGCCTCCGCCACGGCATCGGTGCCGATTCCCCAGCGGTAGGTGGCGGGCACGCCCAGGCGATGCGCCAGGTCCACGTACTTCTCCAGGTTCTCGCGCGTCGCGTCGCGCAGTGCCTTGAGCTCCCGCTCCCCCTTGAACTGTCCGGAGTCGGTGACGCCTACGGAGATGAAGAGCAGATTGTGAAAGTGCCCGGGGAAGGCGCGAAAGATGTTCAAGATGGTGTGGATGCCCAACCCCCCGTAGGAGGCCACCAGCACCGCCGCGGTGGGCTTCGTGGGGTCCAGCTCCGGCGGCGGCGTCTCGGAGGGCGGCACTTTGTCGAGCACCGCATCCAGTTGTGCCAGGTAGGCCGTCACGCTGCGATAATGCCGGTGGATAAGAAAGCAGACGGCGATCAGGCTGCCGGTCACCAACAGCGTCACCCAGCCGCCCTCCTGGAATTTCTCGATGATGGTCACCACCAGAATCGTGCTGCAGAGGAGGGTGCCAATCGTGAACAGCGTGATGCCGCGCTTGCGCCGCGGCTGCTCTTCCGGGATGTGCCAGCACCAGCCCACCATGCCCAGCATCGAGAGGGTGAAGGTGAGGAACACGTTGATGCTGTACATGATCACCAGCGTGTGCACGACGCCGCGCGTGCCCAGCAGTGCCAGAAGCGATGCGATCCCCATCAGCACGATGCCGTTCTGCGTCGTCAGACGTTCCGAAAGCGCCGCGAAGCGCCGCGGCATCCAGGAGTCAACGGCCATGTTGGCGATCACCCGCGGGCCGTCGATGAACCCTGCCTGGGCGGCAACTACCAGCAGCGCCCCCTCGGAAAGCAGGGTTACCAAGACCACGATCCCTCCCCAGGGCAACCGCCCCGCCACGCTGTCGATCAGCACCGCATTCAGCGTCTTCCCGTGGACCGGAGTCACGTTGGTGAGCAGGTAGCAGAGTAGTAAGCCGGAGGCGGTGAACGCCAGCGAAACGGCCATGTACAGCATGGTCCGCTTCCCCGTGTGCACCCGAGGTTCCCGCATCAGGGGAAGCCCGTTGGATACCGCCTCGATTCCGGTGTACGTGCCGCCGCCCAGAGAGTAAGCATGAAGCAGCAGGAGCAGCAGGCCCGTGGTGCCCAGTGCCTGGTGGCCCGCCTCATATCCGGTCCGCAGCGAACCGACCACCGCCGGCAAGTCCCCCAGGTGTGTGCCGATCGTGCCCGCGATGAGCACGGCGTGCGTCAGCAGGAACACGAGGAAAATCGGGGTAAGTACCAGGATGGATTCCCGCACCCCGCGGGCGTTGAGAATGATGAGCGCGAGAATGGCCGCCGCCTCCACCGGCAGCTTGGCGGCATGCGCCCCCAGGGGCAGGAAGCTGAACAGTGCGTCGCCCGCCGCGGCAATGGACACGGTGATGGTGAGGATGTAGTCCACCAGCAGGGCGCATCCCGACACCACGCCCACCCGCGGGCCCAGCAGCTTGGTGGCCACCAGGTATCCGCCGCCGCCGTGGGGGAACGCCTCGATGATGCGGCTGTACCCCGCGGAGATGACGAACACGGTGATCACCATCGCCACCGCCAGCGCCGCCGCCAGGAAGCGATGCTCCCCCAGGGCGCGGAATGCCTCCTCCGGCCCGTAGGCCGACGACGAGAGCCCGTCAGCGCCCATGCCCACCCAGGCGAGGAACGGAATCAGCGAAAGTCGGTGGAAGATGGAGCGGTCGCGCAGGTCGCGCGGCTTGCCGATGAGCAGGTGTTTGAGCTTGCCGGCGGTGGAGGTTCGCTCGGCGGAGCGCGGCCCGTCCGGCTTGGGTTTTGGCTCCGTTTCCGTCTTCATGGATTCGCGGGCCATGCGGACGCGTCAGCGCCGGCCGAGCCACTGTCGAGTCTACCGCGCCGGACGGACGGTCAGGCGTCGCCACCGTCCCGAAAACCGCGGGTTTCCACCCTCGGCGCCGGTATTCTGATCGCCCCTCGTACCAGCGTCCAGTGCCGCGCGCGCCCCGGGAGGCTGAAGGGCTGGCACCGCCCCGTCCGGCGCTCAGGATGCGAGCCAAAAGCCTCGGGACGAGTGTGCGTCTCCCGAAGCCTGGCACGTTGCCGTATACTCTCCGCCGCGACCGCGGCGCTGTCGTCGCAGTCGAGGAGCGTAGCCATCATGGAAAGCGAAAGCACGATGAACGAGATTGTGGAACTGGCGACCCGCCTCGGTCGGCGCATCGCCTCCGACCCGCGCGGCCAGCAGTTCGCCGCGGCCCGCGCGGCGCTGGAAGGCAGCCCCGCGGACCGGCAGCTCCTCGGTGACTACGAAGCGCAGCAGCGCAAGATCATGGACCTGGAAGCGGGCGGCAAGCCGATCGAAGTCGAAGACAAGCGCCGCCTCTCGGACCTGTACCAGCGCGTCGTGGGCAGCGAGGTCATCCGCAATCTGCTCAAGGCGCAGACGGATTTCCTCGAAGTGTTGCAGCTTGTCACGCAGATCATCGAGCGCGAGTCGATCGGGCCCGACGAATCCCCGGCGTAAACAATGATGGACCGCGACGCGGCGTTGGCTTCCGTGGCGCAGCAACTGGCGTGC
Source organism: Planctomycetota bacterium (assembly GCA_016208685.1). Lineage (GTDB taxonomy): Bacteria > Planctomycetota > Phycisphaerae > UBA1845 > UBA1845 > JACQXM01. Next base: position 28,816 of record JACQXM010000015.1, read on the forward strand.
GACCGACTCCTCGGGCTCACCTTCGTGCCCCTGGTGTTGCGCGCCGCCCCCGAGCCGATCGCTTCGGCCCCCCCCGCGGCGCGCGGCCCCGCCCCCGTGATCCCCGCGCCGCCCGCGGACCCCTCACGGCGCCAGGACAGCGCCGAGCGGCTGCGCGTGCTCGACGAAACCTGTGTCAAAGGGTGCCGCAAATGCGGACTGGCGGAGACCCGCACCCAGACGGTGTTCGGCCAGGGGAACCCGGCGCCCCGACTGGTCTTCGTGGGCGAGGGGCCGGGGTACGATGAGGACAAGCAGGGATTGGCCTTCGTCGGCGCCGCCGGCCAGGTGCTTACGCGCATGATCGGCGCCATGGGCCTGACGCGCGATGAGGTGTTCATTTGCAACGTGGTCAAATGCCGCCCCCCGGGCAATCGCACGCCCACCGCCGACGAGATTCTGGCGTGCAGCCCCTACTTGTGGGAACAGCTCCGCATCCTCCAGCCCGAGGTGATCGTCGCCCTCGGCGCGCCGGCCGCCAAGACGCTGCTGCACACCTCCGAATTCATCGGAAGGCTCCGCGGACGCTTCCACGACAGCTACCTTTCGGGTGTTCCCGGCGAGGGTCCGTGCGTTCCGCTCATGCCCACCTATCACCCCGCCTATTTACTTCGCACGCCGTCCGAAAAGCGCAAGACCTGGGAGGATCTGCAACAGGTCATGCACCATCTCGGCCTGCCGCCGCGCCAGACGAGCTCCGCGGAAGGCGACAACGGCTGACGCCGGCGGACGCCTGACCGCCACCATCGAGCCCCCGCGAACCGCGCTGGCGCGACTCACGCCTCGAAACGGCCCGCGGGGCCTACTCTCGACCCCAGCGCGCTCCGTTTCTCTTGTTAACAACCCAACGACTAGTTGACGGGCCGCTTAGGCGCACGCCCTGCTCTGCCGCGATGTCGTTGGGAACTAATCAGCGCGGTCCGGTTAGGTTGGCTTCGAGGACTGCGTGATCATGCAAGTCCACTTGACCACTGCCGTCCACGTCGGGCGTGGCCGTGGGGTTGCAGGCCAAGGGGTCGATCGCCCCAAAGCAGCCCTGCAATGTCGCGAAATCGCGCAGGTCCACATCGCCGTCGCAGTCCAAGTCGGCCCCGGCGCACGGTGCTGATCCAAACTCGTAGGCACCCATATCCACGATGGGCGAGAGACCAACTCCGGTGTCCTGCGTGGCGGGGTCGTCATAGAAGCGCCGGTTGCCAAGAATGTCCGTGGTTACGCCGAGCGGAACCGCCCCGTTGTGACCGGCGTCGATACAGGGTGAGCCGGGGCCAAGACGTAAGTCATCGTCTTCTGTTCCTGGAATCCCGTCGGAACCGCCGGTATTTACAAATAGAGGATCGGCGTCGATGTTGCTGCCGCCGTCGATCGTCCCCGGCGAAAGCCCATCCTGAACAGCGCTGAAACGGACCGTTGGCATGTCGACTGTGGGATCGAAGTTGAAGATCTCATGTGGACTGTTGCCCCAGAAAATGCAATTGTTCACTGTTGGTCTACTGCCGCTGTTGTACATGCCACCGCCGCGGCTGTTGCCTGTCGCGTTCCCGCTAAAGGTACAGTTGGTCACAGTCGGGTTGCTGTCACGGACGTTGTCCATTCCTCCGCCGTTACTACTGAACGCGCAGTCAGAAACCGATGGGCTGCCGTGGTCATTCCGCATCCCCGGACCAACGTTGCCGGCGAAGAAGCAGTTGGTTACGGTCGGGTTGCTGTAGAGGTTGAGCATCCCGTCATGCGAGTTTGCAATGAATGTGCAATTGTTCACCTTTGGCCGCAGGCCGACATAGTAATTGTACATGCCACCGCCGCCGGCGCGTGCGGTGTTGTTGGTGAATGTGCAATAGGTCACCGTCGGGCTGCCCCCGCTGAAGTTGATAAGCCCTCCGCCGTTGATGGCCGAGTTATTGCTGAACCTGCAGCCCGACACCTTCGGGCTACTCTCGGTGTTCGCCATCCCGCCGCCACTGTTGCCGGCGGAGTTCCCGCTGAACAGGCAATTGGTAACCGTCGGGTCGCTGCTGAAGTTGACTACCCCCCCGCCGCTTTGAGTAGTCCTGTTCCTGTCGAATGTACAGTTAGAAACAACTGGGCTGCTATTCGACGCGTTGGCTATCCCGCCGCCGCTGTTCCCAGCCGAGTTCCCGTGGAACGAGCAGTCAGTTAGGGACGGTCCGCTGTTGACAGTGTTGGCCATCCCGCCGCCGACAAATGCCGAGTTGCCCATGATCCTGCAGTTGGTAACCTTCGGGTTGCTGCCGAATACGTTGTCGACCCCACCGCCGGTCGTAGCGGAGTTACCGCTGAATGTGCACTCGGCGACCATCGGGCTGCCTGTTTCGTTATACATGCCTCCGCCCCGATTGAAGGGCGCCGCGCCATTTGCGTTACCCGCCGTGATGGTGAAGCCGTTGAGGAGGGCTGTGGCGTCCGTGCCGCTACCAGTAATGACGTGATAGCTGTTCTCGGTGTTGTTGCCGCTGATGATGCACAACCCGTTGTCGCCGCAGAGCTTGCCGAGTGCGCCATCGCAATCGGGAGAATCCTGTGTGCAAGGAAGGGGTATGTCGTCGCTCGCCAGATCGCCGCTGAGGATCGACACGTGGAGAACGATGTCACGCAAGTCGGGATCCGGCGCAGCGAGTCCCGCGTAACCGCCCCAAAGCGCTACGCCATTCTTCAGTTGAAACGTCGCGGCACGGTCTCCCGGTGCTGATTTCCCGGTCGCGTCTTGATCGGGCGTGTAGGTGCCGCCCGCCACACGAATCTCGTCGCCGGGGGTTGCCGCCGCGAGGGCATCCTGTAAGTGCTTGAACGCGGCGGCCCAGCTTGTGCCGTCTCCGCCAACGGGGGCGTCGTCGTCAACGTAGATTGGGTTCGCCCCGGCGCTGGCCGGCGTTCCGGCCAGCGCCATCGCGGTAACCAGCCGTGCAGCCCAACCCACGGTGCGACGGCGCGCCTTGAGGAAGCGCGCAGCGGAGCGCAACCGAAGCGCAACGGACCACCTTCGGGCAACAAGCTCGAACATCGTTCGCCCCTCCACAGGTGCCTGCGATAAGGCACTTTCTCGCCAGCTTAGCGATGTTCTCTGTCGGTTCCAAACATTTGGTCCCGTTGGTCGGGGTCTTCCAGTCTTTACGGATGGCGGGCCGATGATACGTACCAGGTCAGGGAGGGCTTGGTTGTGGCGCGGAGGAACCCTGAGATCGTGCCAGCACTACGCCCCGGGGGCGAGTCACGTGCGCGATGCCAATCGCGACGTTGTGCGAGGCGTTGCCCGGCGGCGCGTGGATGTCTCCGGAGCTGCCCGGTGACCGTGCGCCATTCCGGACCGCAACAACCGGCGGCATGCGGTCCGGCTGGGTGCAGGAATTCGAGCTTCTCAGGCTCGTGGCTGTTGGCGGCGGGGTTCAGGGGTCTCGTCCCGCCGCACCGGGCCTCGATCCCCGTCTATTCAATCAGCGCCCGCCGGGGTCTTTGGCGGCGCGCCGCAGAGACCGGCCACCGAGTGCTGGCCTCGGGGATTCGCCATTGGAGCACCGCCACCGGGCAGCACGATTCGGCGCTACAACCACGCAGGGCCGCAGCGGCGGGCGCCTGAGAATCCACAATTCCTGATTCAGAATTCGGAATCGTGCCTCGGCCCGCAGCCGACCGCCGTGATGATTGACGCGGCTCTCGCCTCCGTTACACTTCGGCTCGGTGTTGGGGTCGGTCCTGGCGCGGCGCGACCCCGGCGCGACGAATTCCCGGTGTAAGCCGACGACGGCCGGCCATGGGCGGAACCGACGGCCCGGCCGGTCCGGAAGCAAGGGGCAGGACGCCTTGCTCCGTCTGTATGGTCCAAGGCCCTAGGGTGGAGCGAACCACATGAAGCGGTATCGAGCGTGGCAGGCGATCAGGTTCCTGGCCGTCGGGGCGATCATGCTCCAGGCCGGAGGGTGCGATCTGGGCGCGGTCAACAACTTCCTCCAGACGGTGTTCCTGGGCATCACGGCCGCCGGCAGCGTCGCCATCCTTCAGAACGTCTAAGCGACCTTCCGACCCCCAGCACGCCTTCAGGCAGTGCTCGCGTTTCCGCGCCGCCGGAGTCCGGGCGCGCATACGCGTGTCGTACCATGCGCTGACGCTTGTGTAGTTTCTCGCAATTACCTGCCCGTATTTCCATCGGTCTGGCGGCGGGGTTTCGGCCTTCGCGGGGCCGCGCAGGCTCAAAACCCGCGGCTCGATCCGGCCAGATATCAACGAGGCACTACACCGGGTCGCGTTCGCAGCCTGACAGCCTGTGGCGAAACTCGTGGCGTGGGCTTCCAGCCCGTGATTCACGGGCAAGATGCCCGTGGCACACGTCGGCCCCGGCGTTTCGCCACGCGCTGCTGAGGGCGCTTGGCGCCACGCGAACCGGCGCTACGCCGGTCCCCGCTCGAGCATCGAACCAATCGGCCGGGTTGAACCCCCCGCACTACCGTTCCGCGGCGGCGGCGAGGCTCTCCGCGGTGGCGCCCGCGGGGAGTGGGCGGCTGGCTTTGCACTTGGGGTATCGGCTGCAACCGAGAAACGGACCGGTGCGGCCGCTGCGCACCAACATGGTCGATCCGCACTCCTCGCAGGGAATGTCCGTGGGCGTCGGCTTCGCCTTGACGGGACCGGGCATTTCCGCCTCCGCGCGTTTCTTGGCCTCGCCGCGCAGGTTCGCGACGAAGGAACAGCGCGGGTACTTGGTGCACCCGAAGTAGGGTCCAAACCGACCGTTCTTGGCGGCGAGTTCGGCGCCGCAGTTGGGACAGGTCAGCGCGTGCTCCGGCCAGACCTCGACCACGGCTCGTCCCGTGCGCGTCCAGGCGAAGCCCGGCGGCGGGGGCCCGAGCGCCGCCAGATCCACCTTGCCGTCCTTTCCCCGCGGCACGGCCGCCCCGCGCCCGCGCGCTCCATTCCCATTGGTACTCGGCGGCGGCGCCTCGGGAATTTTGCCCGCTTCCTCCAGCGCCCTCAGGTGATCGAGCTTCTCCATGGGCATGGCGTTGCGGCAGCGGGGGAAGCCGGAGCAACTGAGGAACGGTCCACGCCGGCTGGTGCGGATGACCATCGGCCGGCCGCACTTGTCGCAGCGCGCCCCCGCCTCCGCAGGCTTGGGCTTCTCGACGTACACGCCCGGCGGCATGGGCCGCGTCCCCTTGCATTTGGGGTACTGGCCGCAACCCAGGAACGCCTTGCCCCGAGCGAACTTCACCTTCATCGGCGAGCTGCACTCCGGGCAGGTTTCCTTGATGTCCTCGGGGCTGACCTTCTGTAAGGGCACGCCGCGGTCATCGCAGGGGAGGGTGTTGTTGCACTCCGGATAGCCCATGCAGCCGAGGAACGGACCGAGCCGGCTCTTGCGCAGGATCATCGGCTTGCCGCACCTGGCGCAGGGCTCCGGGGCAATGACCTCGGCCACCGGCTTCCCCTCGGCGTCGACGTTCATCGATTGCCGGCATTCGGGATAGCCGGAACAGGCGAGAAAGCGGCCGTTCTTCCCCAGGCGGTAGACGAGCGGTCGGCCGCACTCCGTGCAGGTGTATTCACTGGGTTCGGAGCGGGCACGCTCCATCTCCGTGTGCGCCTTTTCCAACGACTCCTTGAACGGTTCGTAGAACTCGTTCAGCACGTGCACCCAGTCCAGGTGGGCCTCTTCGATTTTGTCCAGCTCCTCCTCCATGTAGGACGTGAACTTGATGTCCATGATGGTGGGGAAATGGTTGATGAGTTTTTCGGTGACCAGTTCGCCGCGCGAGGTGGGACGAAGCTTGCGGTCCACGAGTTCGGCATAGCCGCGGTCCTGAACCGTCTGGATGATCGCCGCGTACGTGGAGGGCCGCCCGATGCCTTCCGACTCCAGCTTCTTGACCAGCGAGGCTTCCGTATACCGCGGCGGCGGAGCGCTGTATTGCTGCCGCGGATCGACCTGCAAGGGCGCCACCCGCTGATCCACGGCGAGCTCGGGAAGGACGGCGTCCTCGCCGTCGGGGATGCCCATGACGCGCAGGAAGCCGTCGAACACCAGGCGTCGGCCCCCGGCGCGGAAGATCGCCTCGCCGCCAGGGGTCTGCGCCGCGATGAGCACCGTGGTGCTGTCCCACTGGGCGGGCGTCATCTGACACGCGACGAAGCGCCGCCAGATCAGGTCGTAGAGCTTGTGCTGCTCGACGGTCAGGTGCCCCTTGAGCCCCGAGGGTTGATAGGTGACATCCGAGGGGCGGATGGCCTCATGCGCCTCCTGGGCGCGCTTGGACTGGCCGTAGACATTGGGCTTTTCCGGCAGGTGGCTGCTGCCGAATTGCGTGAGAATCAGGCCGCGGACGGCCTCCACGGACTCCTTGCTGAGGTTGGTGGAGTCCGTACGCATGTACGTAATCAGCCCCACCGGCCCCTCGCCGCCGCCCAGGTCTACGCCCTCGTAAAGCTGCTGCGCGATGCGCATGGTGCGCGCCGGGGCGAAGCCCAATTCGGTGGATGCCGCCTGTTGAAGCGTGGCGGTGGTGAAGGGGGCGTTGGGCCTGGACGTGGTCCGCTTGGTCTGAATGTCGCGGATGGCGAAGGCCGGCGCCGCCGCGGCATCCGTCCGGCCCTTGAGCACAACGGTCTTCAGGCCCTTGGCCGCGTACGCCTCCCACGTCCGCTCGTCGACCGATTCGACAACGTAGCCCAGCGCCTCGGCGATCGCCCGTGCCTCCGCCACCGTGCCTGCCCTGAACTCCGCGCCGGCGAACTTGACCAGCTCGGCGTACAGACAATGGTGCTTGGAGAGCCAACTGTTCCGCGCCTTTACCGTCGGTGCGCCGTCGGGGTCCTTGCCGCTTGTGAGGAACTTCTCCCACGCCGCGGAAAGGGCGGGGAGTTTGGTCACGTCGGTGGCAAAGCAGGCGCTGATGCGCCAGGACTCCTCGGGGACGAAGCCGCGAATTTCCTGTTCGCGATCCACGAGCAGCCGGACGGCCACCGATTGCACCCGGCCCGCCGACAGCCCCTTGGCGATCTTGATCTGGAGCAACGGGCTTAGCTGATAGCCGACGATGCGGTCCAGCAGCCGGCGCGCCTGCTGCGCGTTGACCTTGTCCATGTCCACCTGCTGCGGGTGGGCGAAGGCCGCCTTGATGGCGGATTTCGTGATCTCGTTGAACACCACGCGGCGGGTGCGGTCCAGCGGTAACTCGAGGGAATGTGCCAGGTGCCAGGCGATCGCTTCACCCTCGCGATCAAGGTCGGTCGCCAGGTAGACGGCGTCGGCATGCGCCGCGGCTTTGCGCAGGGAACCGACCACCTTCCGCCGCGATGGCAGTACCTCGTAGGCGGGTTCGAAGTTACGCTGCAAGTCGATGCCGAAGTCGTGTTCAGGCAGGTCACGAACGTGACCCATGCTGGCCATTACCTCGTAGGCCGGGCCCAGGTACTTGTTGATCGTCTTCGCCTTGGCGGGCGATTCGACGATAACCAGCGACTTGCCCGAATGTTGTGTCTTGCTGGCCACGAACGACCCCGACGAGCGCGATGGCTCGCTGTTGTGAAAAACGCGGACGTTTATATCGACATAGGCTGGCGGTTTCTGCAACCGTTGATTATAGTCCCCGCTCCTGGTAAACCGGGGCGATTTAGCAGGACCCGAACGGGCTGTCAAACCGATGTTTCCGACCGAAGCGGATCGCGGGTTGAGTTTTCCCCCCGTTCAACGAGACCAAGGCGACCCCGCCGATGATCTCTAATCATCGGTAGATTAAGGATTTGCGCATCATGCTGAAGTTCTTCCGCAAGTACAACAAACACCTCCTGGCGGTTTTCATGAGCCTGCTGATGATTGTCTTCATCGGCGGCACGGCGCTGGAGAGATTCCTGACGCCCAACGTCAACCCGGTCGTAGCGCGAAGCCGGCTAGGCGACATCGGTCGGCTCGACCAGGCTCAGGCGACAGAGCTGACGGGTTATCTGCAGAACCTGCGCGTGGTCGACTGGCAGCGGCCTGTACCCCAGGTGAGCAAACCCATCGACCTGGTGGACTGGATTCTGCTGTCGCGCGAGGCACAGCAGCTCGGCACGGAGCTGTCGTCGGCGTCGGCGAAGGCCTGGCTCGGCGGCGAAGACGGCATGAAACGCGTGCGCGAAACCTCGCGTGCCATGCGCGCCCGAGTGGACGGCTTCCTGGACGCCATCAGCCAGTGGCGTTCGATTGTCCTGGCGGCGCAGGCGGTGGCCGGCGCCGCCGTGCCCAGCGCGGCGGAGGTCCGCGCTGCGGCGCGCGAAGTCCTCGACAAGGTCAAGGTCCAGGCAGTGCTGCTGCCCGCCAAGGCATTCGTCGACCCGCGACAGGAGTTCACCGACGCGGAGATCGAGGCGCAGTGGCAGCCGTATCGCGACGTGAAACGCGGTCCGGGGCTCCAGTTCGGGTACTTCCTGCCGCCCCGGGTGCGAGTGCAGTTCCTGATGATCGACCACGCCAAGCTTCTGGCGCAGATCGGCGTGGCGAACCTGGAGAAGAAGGCCCGTAAGTACTACGACGAACATCGGGCGGAGTTTCCCAACCCCTCTCCCCCGCCGGCGGCCGAAGGCGCGCCGCCGCCCTCACCCTACCTTTCGTGGGAGGAGGCGCGCGAGCAGGCCATGGAAGCGGTGAAGGGTCAGCAAGCGGCGGAGGCCGCGGCGCGCATCGCTGACTGGATCGTCCAGTTCACGGGCGAGGCGTTCCACGACGTGGAACGCGGCCAGGACGGGTATAAGGCCGCACCCGCCGCGGTGGCACTCGACAGCTACTACGAAAAAGTGGTGGAGCAGATCCCGCCGTCGATCAACTTCCCCGGTGCCGTGGTGGTGGGGGTGACGGGGTTGTTCCGCGAGGAGGAAGCCGAGAAGGTGCCGCGGCTGGGCGGCGCGATGTACAAGCCGCCCACGGGCGCGGAAGTTGATTTCAAGACGCTGGCGTTCCGCAACCAGGGTGTGGTGCCCACGCTTTCCAAGGAGCTCGGCGCGGCGCAGGGCGACTACCTGGCACTCTTCGAAACCTGCCGGTACCCCCTGACCGACGACGACGGGAACGTGTATGTCTTCCGCGTCACCAAGATCGGCGACGGGCGCCCCTCGCAGTTCGCGTCGGAGGCGCGCAAGGAAGTGGTGGACGACCTTCGCCTGCTCCGCGCCTTGGAGGAGGCCAAGGCGCGGGCCGCGAACCTCAAGGATTGCGCCGCCGCCGGCGGACTTAAGCAGGCCTTCGACGGTGACCTGGATCTGGCGGCGCGCAAGGCCGGCGCCGAGGGTTCGGAGATCGCCTTCGCCGACGTCCCGCCCACTCCGCGGCTGCAACTTTCGCAGTTGGTGGCGGCCCCCGGGCAGCGGACCACGACCGTCTCGCCGGAGGTCGGCGCCATTCCCGCCGAACTCATCGCCGACTGGTTCGCCCTGGAGGAGGCCGACGACAAGTTCATCATTCAGGAGCTTAAGGACCGGGCGGCGGTGCTGGTGGTGGAGTGGAAGGAGACGGTCCGCGGCAACACCGATGAGTTCGAGAAGATCCAGTCGCAAATCGCTTCACTGCTCCGCACGCGCTACGAAGGCGAACTGCTCGGCGACTGGATGGACCCGGACAAGATCCGGGCCCGAAACGGCTTCGACCTGGCGCAGAAATAGGCGTCACGCCGCCTCGCAGCGCTACGGCACGCGGATCCCGCACCGGCGCAGGTCCTCCATCGCCTGCCCGTCCCACCCACGGTTGGCCGCCGGGCTGGCAGGACTGGGGTGAAGCATCCGTCCCACGCGAACTTCCATGCCCCGCAGCGCGGCGCGGGCGCGAGCCGCGGCAAACGTCCCCACGCCCACGACCCAGCGCGCTTCAAGCGCCCGAACCGTCTCCCGCAGGGCCTCGTCGCAGGCCGCGAGCAGCGGTTCGCGCTCCCGTGCCGGCAGTTTGTCGGGCGTTCGGTTGCGTCCGCCGGCCTCCAGGAACATCAGTGGGCAGTAGTTGGCCACAAAAAACCGGCGGAAGAAGCGCTTCGGGGTGCGGAACGTGTCCCGCGCCCAGCCCCAGAGACGGGCGCCGCTCACTTCGCTTCGCGGACAACGGAAACCCCACACCGGGCGGCGCGGATGCTCGTCCCGCGGTCTGCCCACCGGCACGTCGATCCCCAACCAGTTGCGGACGAGCGTCACCTCCCCGAAGGGCACGCCGGTTTGCGCCATGCCGAAGGGGCCGGGGTTCATGCCCAGCAGGATGACCTCCCGCAGCGAGCGTCCGTACAGTTCGACATACCGCGCATGGCCGGCGCGAGCGTATACCAGCGGGTTGTAGACGTGGGTAACCGGGCGGGCGAAGTCGAGGGTTTCAAGTCGTCGCGCCAGGCGGTCGGCTATGGACAGCAGTGGCACCCTCACGGACGTTGGAGCAGCCAATCCGCCACCTGCCCGATGCCTTCGTCGCGAAGCGTGCTCACCCGCCACAGCGGGCGGGCGTCGCCCACGGCGCTGAGGAGTTGCGCCTCCGTGGCGTCCGCCCCGGGCAGGTCGCACTTGTTGAGCACGAAGGCGGAGGCGATCTCCATGATGCCGGCCTTGGAGAACTGGATGGCATCGCCGCTGTCGGGCATGAGCAGGACCAGGGTGGTGTGAGCGAGCTCGCGGATGGCGACGTCCGCCTGGCCGGCGCCTACCGTTTCCACCAGGATGTACTCGAAGCCGAATCCGTTCAGCAGCTTCAGCGTCTCGGCGGCATGCGGCGACAGCCCGCCGGAAGCCCCGCCCGAAGACAGGCTGCGGATGAACAGGTCGGCGTCCGGCGTGCCGCTCATCATGCGCAGGCGGTCGCCGAGCAGTGCCCCGCCGGTGACCGGGCTGCTGGGGTCGATGGCCAGCACCGCCACGCGCTTGCCCCGCGCGCGAAGCAGACGCCCCAGCTTGCCGATGAACGAACTCTTGCCGACGCCGGGAGCGCCGGTGATGCCCACCACCTGGGCCCGGCCGGCGGGCGGCGACCAGCCGTCGCGGGGCTCCCCACGCTGCACCGCGGTGATGAGCCGGGCAAGGCAGCGAACGTCGCCCCGCTCGTAGCCGCGCCGCGCCTCGTCGAAGCGCAGCGGCGCGTGCTGCGCCGCCAGCATCTGGATGGTGGCGACGATGCGGTCCAGCGGCGAGCCGGGGTTGAACACCGCGGCCACCCCCATGCGCAGCAGTTCCGGATGATCGTGCACCGGAACGATACCGCCCAGAACCACAGGGATGTATTCGATGCCCAGCGTCCGGCGGTGCTCCAGGAGCTCCGGCATCACCGTCATGTGGGCCGCGGAAAGCAGGCTGACGCCCACCACGTCCACGTCCTCCTGCTGCGCCGCGTGCATGGTGGATTCGCAGGTCTGCCACAGGCCGGTGTAGATCACTTCCACACCCGCGTCGCGGAACGACCGTGCCAGCACCTTGACACCGCGATCGTGCCCGTCCAGGCCGATCTTGGCCAGCAGCACCCGGGGGGGAATCGTGGCAACGTGGGGTTCGGTCGGCAACGTTCTGCCCTTTCCCGTCGGCTACGCCGACGCAGCGCGGCATGGTAACGCCCGGCAGGCGGCGCGGGCAAGAACGGCGGCGGGAGACGGCGTAAAGGCGCCGTCAGGGTTGTCCGCCGGCGTCCGCCGGGTCGGCGACGGTGTCGGTACGGCCCGAACCGTCGGCCCCCCCGGCACCGGCGGCGGTGCCGCCGTCGTCCGCCTTGCGGTAGGTCGCGGCCGCGGCGTGCAGGTCGCTCCAGGCCTCCCGCAGGCGGATGCGCGCCCGGGCCAGCTCCGCCTCTGCGGCGATGTAGTCGCGCTGCACTTCGTTAAGCCGGTTCAGCGTTTCCTTGCCCGCCACGTATCCCGCCTGCACGATCCGCCGGTTCTCCCGCGCCGTCTTGAGCGACTCGCGCTGCAGGCGGATCTGCTGTTGGGCGTTCTGCAAATCAATGAGGGCACGGCGAACGTCGGACTGCACGCTGAGGCGCAGGCGATTGAGCTGCGCCGCGGCCTCGGCGCGCTGCGCCTCCGCCTGCCGCACCCGCGCCTGGCGCGCCCCGCCCGTGAAGATCTCCCAGCGGAACTCCATGGCCAGCGCCGAGGATTGATCCTCCACGGAGTAACGCAGGTTGGAGGGACGGTCGTAGCCCCAGGAACCGCTGACCACCACGCTGGGATTGTACAGGCCCTTGGCCGCGCGAACCTGTTCCTCCTCGCTGCGCAGCAGGTTCTCCATCTGGAGTACGTCCGGGCGGTCCTTCAGCGCCTGTTCGATCCAGGGACCGGGCGACGGCGCCTGAAGCTCGCTTTCCGTCTCATCGGCGAGGGTGGAAAGCGGAAGCCCGCCGGGCAGCGTAACGTCGGCGAGCCCCATGAGCTCCGCCAGCACCACGCGTCCGGTTTCCTTCAACCCCAGCGCCGCCGTGAGGTTGGCCTGCGCCGCCAGCATCCGCACGCGGAAGTTATCCACGTCCGCCTGGCTCGCGCGGCCGGCGGCGCGAAGCTTCTCGGTCTCCTCGTGCTGTTCCTGGCTGAAGGACTCGTCGGCGCGGGCGATGCGCACCTGTTCCTCCGAAAGCTGCACCTGGTAGTAGGCGCGGTCCACCGCCTGGATGAGCAGCCGCTCCACGTCCGCCAGCCCCATGTGCGAGGCGTGGTACACGTGCTTGGCCGACATGAGCTGGGCCTCGCGCACGAACCCGTCGAACGCTGTCCAACTCGAGGTGAACGCCGTGGAGTGTTCGCTGAAGGAGTTGCGATCGCCCTTAAGCCCAGTGGGGCCGAACAGCGGGCGGCGCAGGGCATTGAGCAGCGTGGTGACCGTGAAGTTCGTGCTGTCCACGCCGATCGGCGCCGGCAGCGCCGGTTGCAGCAGGGTGTTCAAACGGTTGCGACTGGCCGGGGTGTGGAAGGTGCGCGCGGCGTTGTACGAGAAGATCACGGTGGGCAGGTAGCGCGAGCGCGCCTCCGCGATCCGCGCCGCGGCGGCCACGAAGCGCGCCTTGGCGGCATGAATGTCAGGGTTGGCGCGAATGGCGATGGCCCGCGCCTGTTGCAGCGTCAGCATGTCCGTGGGCAGCAGTTCCTCGGCCGCCTCGCCCGACACCGGCTCCCCCACGGGCATGAGCCGTGCGCGATCCTCCTCCGGCAGCCGGGCGTAGGCCTTCTGATGCCGGTCCAGCACCATCTGGATGCTGTCGAGCGGCTGGCGGCATCCCGCCAGCCCCACCCCCAGGGTCGCCGCCGACAAAAGCAGCTTCGGCGTCCGGCGGCGGGCTGCCCGGCCTTGCATCGGGTCACACAGCGGCGGCATGTTGATGCCCGGCCCTTTCAACTTCTTCGGGAAGCGGGTACGCGCCCCCGTGGCGGAGCCAATGCACGAAACGCTTCAGGTCGTTGACCACCAGATACAGGGACGGAACGATCAGCGTGGTCAGCACCGTGGAGAAGGTCAATCCAAACGCCACGGAGATGGCGATGGGAATCAGCGGCTGCGCCTGGGTACTGCGATCAAAGAGCATGGGCGCCAGCCCCGCGACGTTGGTCAGCGCGGTCAGGAACACGGCCAGCACCCGCGCCTCGGCCGCCTTGGTCACCGCAGTCTGAACCTCCATGCCGGCGCGCACATTCTGATTCACCTGGTCCAGCAGCACCAGCGCGTCGTTGACCACGATGCCCGCCAAGGCCGTCATGCCGAAAACGCTCATCAGGCTCAGGTCGTAACCCATCACCGTATGCCCCAGCACGGCGCCGGCCATCCCCAGGGGAATAGCCGCCATGAGGATGAGAGGCTGCACGTAAGAACGCAACGCGGCGCCGAGAATGGCGTAGGTGATCGCCAGCGCGATGACGGTCGCATCGATCAGACTGGAGAGCGATTCGCTGATCCGCGCCCGCTCACCGTCCACGCGGTAGATCAGCCCCGGATGTCGGGCACACAGCTCGGGCAGATAACTGGAGATCATGTTGTGGACGATCTGCTCGGCGTTGGCGTGGCGTTCGTCGACGTCGGCATGGATCCGAACCCGCCGCAGCCCATCCTGGCGGGTGATGGCGGAGTAGCCGCGCACCATTCTGGTCTCGGCGACTTCGTGGAAGGGGACGGCCGCCCCGGTGCGGGTGCGGATGCGCAGGTTGTCGATGGAACTGAGGCTGCGGCGGTCCGACTCCTGGTAGCTGACCACCACCTTGACCTCGTCCCGCCCGCGCTGAAGGCGCACCGCTTCGCCGCCGTACAGCCCCTGACGCAACTGCGCCGCAAGGTCCGAAACCGACAGCCCGAGGTTGGCGGCGCCCGGTTGCAGTGAAACGTGCATCTCGCGTTTGCCGGGTATCAGGTCGTCCTCGATGTCAAAAACGCCGGCATAATCCGCCAGCCTGGCTTCCAGCTCGTCCGTGGCTTGGCGAAGTTGCTCCAGGTCTTCACTGAGCAGCCGGATCTCGACCGGCTTTTCCGTCGGCCCCAGAACCTCGCGCGTGATGGTGAAGGAAACAGCTCCGGCAATGGCACCGACGTTGCGCCGCCAGGCCTCGATGACCCGTGCACAGTCCACGCGGCGCTGCTCCGCGGGCATCAACTCGATGGACGTTTCGCACAACCCGCTGCCCCGCTTGGGGACGAAGTCGGCCCATTCCCCCACCGTGGAGTAGATGTGCTGCACCAGGACCCCCGGCTGCGCCGGCTTGAGGGCCACGTCGTCATTGAGCGCCCCGGCCGCCGCCTCCAGCCGTTGCACCGCCGCCTGGCTGACCTCCACGGGGGTGCCTTCGGGGAAACGTACCCGCGCCTTGAGGGTGTTGCGGTCCACCTGCGGGAAGAGCACGAACGGAGTGCGTCCGCCCCATACCAGTCCGATGCACAGGAAGATGAGCGCCGCCGAGGCCCCCAGCACCACCAGCCGGTTACGCGCCAGGCGGCGGATGACGGGGGCGTAGACGCGGGTGATCGCGCCCTCGATGAGGGCGTTGAGCCGTTTGCGAGTGCGGATCCGCCACTGGGTGAAGCGCGACCGCCGCGCCCTCTCGCTGCCGCCCACCGTGGCCCATTCGTTCAGATGCGGTGGGAGGATGAAGAACGCTTCCAGGCCCGAGGCCACGATGGTGGCGATCACCGCCACGGGCAGAACGTAAATCAGCTTACCCATCACGCCCTGCACGTACATAAGCGGCATGAACATGACGATGGTGGTCAGGGAGGCGTTGAGCACCGGCATGCCGACGCTGGCCGTGCCTTTGATCGCCGCCAGTTCCGGCGTCAGCCCCTGTTTCTCCGTGGCCAGGACGTTCTCGGCGATGACGATGGAATCGTCGAGCACGATGGCGTCGGCGAGGATCAACCCGAACAGGCTGATCATGTTCAGGGTCTGCCCCGTGAAATGCAGCACCCACAGCGCCCCCGCCGTAGCCACCGGCACGCCCATGGCCACTCCCACGGCGGCCCGGAAGTCCATGAACAACATGAGGCAGATCATCAGCAGCGCCATGCCCATCAGCCCGTTGCCCACCAGCATTTGCAGCCGCTGATCCACGTCCCGCGATTTGTCCGCCAGCACGGAGAGCCGGATGCCCTCCGGCAGCTTCGCCTGCGCCACCTCGACATAGCGGCGCACCAGGTGGGCGATGTCGCTGATGTCCTCCTTGGCCGTCTTGGCGACGGTTACCGTGGCCCCGGGTTCGCCGTCGATCCGCCCGTAGAGCGGCGTCTCTTCGAAGGTGTCGCGTATCTGCGCGATCTGGCCCAGGCGCACGGAACTGCCGTCGGGGCGGGCGATGACCACCAGGTCCTCGAAGTCGTGCTTGGTGTAGCGCTGCCCCGTGGTGCGAACGTTGATCTCCTCGGCGCGGGTGCGCACGGTGCCCGCGGGCAGGTCCAGGCTGCTGCGCGAGATGGCGTCGATCACCTCCCGCAACGTCAGCTCATACTGTTGCAGCGTCTCCTCCCGCACCTGGATGGCGATCTCGTAATCGCGGACGCCGGCCAGCGCCACCTGCGAGATCTTGGGATCAGCGAGCAAGTCGTTGCGAACCTGCTCCGCGACGCGCTTGATGGTCATCTCCGGCGCCGGCCCGTGCACGCCGATGTTCACCACGGGGTTGGGAACGAAGGTCTCGGTGACCACCGGGCGCTGGGCCTCGGGCGGAAAGGTGCGGATGGTGTTGACGCGGTCCTGCACCTGCCGCAGCACCTCGGCCGCCGGCGTGATCGACGGGTCGAAGGCCGCCAGCACCTTGCCCGAATCCTCCGTCGCCAGCGACGATACCTCTCCCAGTCCGGGGATCCCTTCGATGGCCTGTTCGATTTTGATGTTGACCCCGCGTTCCACGTCCTCCGGACTGGCGCCGGGATAGGGAACGGTGATGAGCACGTGGTCGGTGGCGGTTTCGGGAAACGTCTCGCGCGGAAGGCGCAGGACGGCCACCGCCCCGCCCACGATCGACCCCAGCGCCAGCAGATTCGCGAACACCGGGTTACGAACGAAGGAGGCGACGAGACGTTCCAGCGGCGATGCCATCCGTGAGCCTATCCAGCCGGGAGCGGCGGGCGGCGGTCCACCGGGCCCGCAAGGGGGAGGAAATCAACTCCTTCGCGCGCCGAAGCGCGGCGACCCGATCCGCCCCGGCGCTGAACGCCTCGGGCAGGCGGACGCCGGCAACCGCCGATCTCGTGCCCTCCGCGCCGCGATTATCCTACGTTCGACGGAGGCCCCGACAAGGGCGCCGCCGTCCCGCCCCGCCAATCACGTCGCGCCAGCCGCAGGCAACGCCCGCGGGGCCCGGCGCGCCGCGAGGCGCCACGGTAGAGACATACATACGACACTACAGCCACCGCCCCGCGGCGGGCGACGGAGTTAAATCCACGTGCGCGAATCCGCGCCGCTTTGCCGCCGCAGTCCCCAAGCCACGCTAGCTGGCGCGGAGGCACCGGCCGGCCCGCCTTCCAGGGTCTTAACGACCCTGGCGACGATCGCTCACCCTACCGGGCGAACGCGCAACCCGTTGCCCCACACCCCATCGGCTCACCGGCCCACCCTTCGCAGCATGCCGTGTCACCGCCGCCGTGGCCGAAGGGCGCCTGCCAATCGCGCACGCCGGCCGCGTGCTGCGACGCACCCAATCCTTCAGGTTGGGTGACATGCCCAAGCACGGCACAGCCGTGCGCCGGCATGTCTCTCCTGGGCATGGCGGCGCTGCGCTTGGCCATGCCACACTGAGACCAGGCTGCGTTGGAGCACTAGCCGCCGGTTCCCAGTTGCGAAAGCGCGGCCAGCGAATTCTGCTGATCCTGAAGGGCGGCGAGCGAAGACTCCAGCGCCGCGAATTGCGCCTCCAGACGGGCGCGCTTGGCGTCCAGCAGCACGTTGAGTCGTCCGATCTGCTCCGCCAGAAGGTCCTTCTGATCCTGAAGGAGCTGCTCCTTGCGCGCGATGATTCCGTCGCCGTCGCGGGTTAGGTCGTCGAAGGCGCTTTGCACTACGGCCCCGAACCCGGTTCCTTCCGCGGTGAACAACCGCTCCACCTGCTCCGGCGAGTCGGCGTACACCTCGCGGAACTGCTCCTTGTCGAACGTCAAACGGTTGCCGGAGAATCGAACCCCGATGCCGCTGAGCCGGTTGAGCGAGCTCCCCGCGCCCTGAAACGTGCGCGCGGGCAGACGCGTCAGCCGCTCGCGCACCAGATTCACCGTCGCATCCCCGAACAGCGGACCACGCTCCAGCGTGTCGGCGTTGAAACTGATCGCCTCGTCGATCTGGGCCTGCGCGTCGTTGTAGCGATCCACGAAAGTCTGCACGCGCTCCACCAGTGCGTCGATGTCCTGAGCCACGGTCACCGTGACGTCCTCGTCGCCGGCGCCCAGTAGTTGAAGGGATACACCTTCGACCACGCCCTCCAGGGTGTTCGTGGGGCTGGAGACCACCAGCGGGCTGGCTCCGGCGCCGCCCAGCGTCACCACGGCGTCGCGCGCCTGGGACAGCGTCTCCAGGCCCAGGTCCAGCCCTTCGCCCACGAGCAGCAGTTCGCCCGGCCGGCCGGAGACCGACGAGGTGACGGTGAGGCTGAAAGGGTTCACGGCGCCGCCGGCGTTCACGACCGACGCGGAAAGCAGGCCCCCGGCAGCGTTGAGCTTGGCAGCGATATCCCGCAGCGTATCGGCGGCGCCGATGTCGATGCGCGTCTCCAGCGTGCCGTCGATGAAGGCCTCGCCGCTCCGCGCCGTCCCCGCAAGGCGCAGGTCGGCGGCGGCCCGTCCGCCCTCCTGGTCCTCGACCTTGAGCGCCGCGGTACCGCCGGCGCGGTCCACGAGCAGCAAACCGTCGCCGGTGTCGTTGATCCGCGCCTCGACGGCGCCCGAGGTTTGCAGGTTGATGACGTCCAGCACTTCGCCCACGGTCTTGAGGTTCGAGGCCAGCACCACGCTGTGCACCACTCCCGCGGAGTCGGTGATGCGGACGGTGCCCAGGCTTCCGGCGATCGCGGCGTTGATGTCCGTCAGTTTGCTTTGCCGGGAGATGTACTGAAGTTGCAGGTTCCCGCTGTCGGCCCGCGCCCCGGTTGCCCCGTCGAACGTCCCGGCAATGCCCAGGTCGGCGGCCAGCGTGCCGCCGACATCCGCGACCACGAGCGGACCCGTGCCCCGAGAGCCGTCGGAGAGCACGATGCCGCTGCCCGTGCTGTTGATGGCGGCGGTCACCGAGGTGGCGGCGTCGGCATTGATCAGGTCGACGACGTCCTGGAGCGTTGCGGCCTGCGAAAAGTCGATGGTCGTTGACTGCCCCTGTCCGTCGGTGAGCGCCACCGAGCCGGCGCCAACGCCCCGCCCGCCATTCAGCGAGCGCAGCAGCACGGTGTTGAGTCCGCCCACCAGCCGGCGGGTCTGGAACGGTCCGCCGTCGGCGCTGAAGGCGGCGCCCGCCAGCCCCAGGTCGGCCGCGGTCGTCGATCCCTGCCCCGCCGAAACCGTAACGTTGTTTCCCAGGCCTTGGGCCGCCAGCGTGATGCCCTTGCCGTCGTCGGAGATGCGCGCTCGCACGAAGTCGGCATTGCCCGCGGCGTAGTTGATGGCGTTGATCACGTCGCCCACGCTGGCCACGCGATACACGTCGCGTCCGCGGATGGCGTTGCTCTCCACGTCCGCGGCGATGCCCAGATCGGCGGCGGCGAACCCCTGCACGTCTTCCACGATGAAGTGCCCCGCGGTCGTGCCGCCGGCGTTGGTGTTGTCGGTGAGTTGAAAGGCGGAATTGGCCATGGCGATGCTCACCGAGACCCCGGCGGCCGTGGCGGAGTCGTTGATGCGGCGCCGAACGTCCTCGGCGGTGCGCACCGGCGCCTGGTTGGGGTCTGCAAGGTCGATCTCTACCGACTTGTGGTTGCGGTCCGTGATGCGGATTCTGCCCAGTCGCACGCCGTTGCCGCTGTTGAGGGCCCGCAGATCAGTGCTCGGCCGCAGGACATCGGTCAGCGCGACGCCGAAAGTCCCGAACGAGGTGGTGAACGTCAGGTCGTCGAGCGTGGAGCCAATCGCCTGCCGCCCGACGCCGTTCCCGTCGTTGAGCGCGGAAAGGAGCGTGGCGGGCGTGAGTCGGACCAGGTCGTGTCCGTCGATGCGTGCCCCCGCTGCGTTGGCTGCCAGCCCCAGGTCCCGCGCCGTAAAGCTGCCCGGCTTGTCGGCGATGATCAGATGGCCGCTTCCGCCGGAGGTGTCCTCGATGACGATGCGATCGCCGGTGGCGCCGTTTTCCGCCAGACCCGTCACCCGGGCTCGGACGCCGACGCGGGTTTGAGTGTTGATGGCGGCGAGGATGTCTTCCACGGTGAAGGCCTTGGACAGGTCGACGTCCGCGGAGACGCCGCTACGGTCCGTGATGGTAATCGTGCCGCGGCGCACGCCCTCACCGCCGTTAAGGGCCGCCAAGGGTGTCCCGCGATCCACCCGGCCGCGGCCCACCTCGATGGTGATGCGCCCCGTGCCCACGGGCGTGCGATCGGCGTCGGCATATCCGCGGCTGATGAGCGAATGGTTGGTCACCAGGGAA
This sequence comes from Planctomycetota bacterium, assembly GCA_016208685.1. Lineage (GTDB taxonomy): Bacteria > Planctomycetota > Phycisphaerae > UBA1845 > UBA1845 > JACQXM01. Next base: position 48,881 of record JACQXM010000015.1, read on the forward strand.
TGCACGCGGAAGGTATGGCTGCCCGGCGTGGCCGACCGCGAGGCGGTGGCGGTTGCGATCGCCTCGTTGCTGCTCTTCACGGAAAAGCGCTGGAAGAAGGACGGGTCGTCGAAGTCCTTGACCGATTCCTGGAGTGCCAGCAGCTTCCCGGAGAGTTCCAGGATGGCCGCCCGCTGGGTGTCGAGGTTCGTGGATCGCCGTTGCAGGTTCTGCACCGGCCGGGCTTCGATCGCCATGAGCTGCTCGATGAGCTTGGCGGTGTCGATCCCCGATATCAGCCCTATCCCGCTGGTTATGCCACTCATCCGGATGCCTCCCGGCGACCGCGTCGACTTGCCGCCCGCGTTGCGCTCCGACCCCGCCGCCCTGGCTCCCAGGACGCTCGCCTACGTGTGGACGGGCCGGGCCGATCGCCGGCCGCGCGCACCGTCCACGGAACCATTATCGGTCCGCGCCGCCGCGCAAAATGAGTGTCCCGACGCCCGGTGGGCCGCCGGCGCCACCCGCGGCCGGTCGCGGCAGGCCGCTTCCACCTCCGAACTCCGGCGACTCGCACCCGTTAGAGCGAGGCCCGGTCCGGCTTGCCCCCGGACGCCGATCGGCTAGCATCCAGGCGCTATGATGGGAGCTTCGGCGACGCTGGCTTCGGTCACGGACATCGGCCTGTACATCAACCCGATCAAGGCGGCGGTGGTGGTGGTCCTGCTCTTTGCCTGGGCCGCCGCGGTGCAGTGGATCGACCGCGACACCGACAAGGTCAAGACTAAGCGCGAACATTGGAACATGATCGTGATGGCCGGCTCCTTCGTCGGCTTTCTCGTGCTCTTCATCCCCCCCTGGAGCGGCGTCCTGTTCGTCGGCGGCGTGATTGCCTGGCTGCTGATCACCGGGGGCGCGGTGGTCGCCTATGTGGTGCACCGCAACAGCCGCGTGGTTCCCGCGGCACGGGTACTTACGTTAACCCACTTCAAGCGGCTGGCGCGGGGCGGCGCCGATAAGAAGAAAGCCACCACCGACAAGGGCATCCGCGTGCGGCTGGCGGATCACAAGGGCAACGCGCTCGCGTCCCCGGAGGACCCCGACGAAGCGAAGTCGTTCAATCTGGTTCAGGACTTCCTTCACGAACTCCTTTGGCGGCGGGCCTCGGATGCCGAGCTGCGCCCGGAGAAGGAGCGATACAGCCTCTTCTACCGCATCGACGGCGTCGAAACACCCAACAGTGAGGGCATCGCCACCGAGGACGGCGAACGGATCATCCGCTACCTGAAGCGCGCCGCGGGGGTGAACGTGGAGGAGATTCGCCGCCCACAGAGCGGGCGCATACGCACGGCGCTGCTGAGTCACGCCGGGGATCTGGGCATCACCGAGGTTCGTACTTCGGGCAGCACGGCCGGAGAACGCCTGCAACTACAGCTTCAGGCTGGCGCATCGCTGCTGCGACTGCACGAATTGGGCATGGCGCCGCAGCGGCTGGAGGGCCTCAAGAAGGAGGTGCTCGCCAAGCACACCGGCCTGCTGCTGGTCAGCGCCCCACCGCAAAACGGGCTGACCACCACCCAGTACGCCATCCTGCGCGGGCATGACGCCTACATGCACAACATCCACACCATCGAGCGTCGCCGCCTGGTGGAACTGGACAACATCACGCAACAGATCTACGAAGGCAGCAACACCGACGTGAATTACGCCCGCATGCTGCAATCCATCCTGCGGCGCGAGCCGGATATCGTCATGGTAGGGGAATGCGAGGACCGCGAGACGGCGCAGATCGCCACCCGGGCCGCGGCGGACGACCGCAAGATCTACCTGGGCATCCCCGCCCGTGACAGCTTCGAGGCCCTCTCCAAGTACCTGACGCACGTGGAGGACAACGCCCTGGCCGCCAAGGCGCTGCGCGGCGTGCTCAACCAGCGGCTGGTGCGGATTCTGTGCCCCGAGTGTCGCGAGGCCTTCAAGCCGGACGAGGCGACCCTCAAGAAGCTCAACCTCCCCGCGGACAAGATCGAGAAGTTCTACCGGCCGCCGACGGAACCCAAGTTCGACAAAAAGGGCAAGCAGATTCTGTGTCCCAAGTGCCAGGGCACCGGTTACTCCGGCCGGGTGGGAATCTTCGAACTGCTGATCGTTGATCCCGCGGTCCAGGCGATGATCGCCGAGGGTGCGGCGGTGAACAAGGTGAAGGCGCAGTGCCGTAAGAACAAGATGTACTACCTTCAGGAAGAGGGACTGCTGAAGGTGATCGACGGCACCACCAGCATGCAGGAAATCCTCCGCTGCCTGAAGCTGGGGGAGAAGTGACCGCGGCGGGGAAGTACCGCACAGCGGAGGGATTGCCCGCCAGGGGCGGATCGGCCGGCGGCCGGCAGGTGTACTTATGTGGCTATCGCTGCTGATGCTGGTGCTGGTGCTCGGCGTCGCCTTCTTTCAGTCGACGCTGGGGTTCTTCAGCGCTCTGATCATGACGGTGCTGACCCTGTGTTGCGCCGCCGCCGCCGTGGGCACGCACGAATGGGTGGCCATCAACTGGCTGGCGCCCCTGTGGAAGCCGGACTTCGCCCACGCCATCGCCCTGGCGGCGATCTTCGGCGTGCCGCTGATTGCCTTCCGTTTCACCTTCGATCAGCTCATACGCCGCGCCTGCCTGCTTCCGGCATGGGTGGACCGCATCGGCGGCGCCTTCTGCGGCATCATCACCGCGCTCACCCTGGTGGGGGTCATGGCGCACGCCCTGCAAGCCGTGCCTTTCGGCACCACGATCCTGGGCTTCGCCCGCGTAGAGGTTCCCGCAAAAACCCAGCCGGAGGGCGGTGATCCGCCCAAACCGCCGGATGTGGCGGCGCCGGAGCGGGAACTTTGGCTTTCCCCCGACCGTTTCGCGATCGGCGTCGCCTCGCTGCTTTCGTCGGGGGTGTTCAGCGGAGACAAGCTGCTCGCCGCCGAGAACCCCGACCCGGTGCAGGCGCTGGGGTGGGTGAACACCACTCACCCCGAGGTGTCGCGCGTGGCGCAGCCCAACTCCATCGCCGTGGTGCGTTCCGGCGTGGTGTCGTACGTCTATCACTACACGGAAGGCGACCCGCGGCGCGGGGAACAGACCAAGTACGACGCCGTATCACCCAAGGCCGGGCACGAGTTCCGCATGTTGCGCGTGGCCCTTCGCGACGAAGCGCGGGATGCGCGCAAGTCGCACGTCTTCACCATCCGTCAGTTCCGCCTGGTCGGCACCCAAGGGCCCGACGGCCCCCTGGCGCAGTACTTCCCTACCGCCATCCAGCAGGAGGACGCCACGCAGACCACCAACCGTCACATCTGCACCAAGATGACGAACTGGGGCAAGTGGCCGGTGGTCGACGAGATCTACGCGCCGCGCGACGAATCCAACGAGGTCGAGGTCGTGTACGAACTCCCCACCGCCTTCAAGCCCATGTACCTCGAGTACAAGCGCGGGGCGCGGTTCGCGCTGGCGTCGTTTGACATCAAGAGCCGCGACGCGGGGAACCGTCCCAGTGCGGGCGAGACAGAGACGCCGCATGGCGGAACCACTGCGGCTGCCGGGCAGCCCGCCGGCGGCTCCGCAGCGCCGGCACCGGCTCCGGCGCCACCCCCGGACCGCCGGCGCCGGCGCGGCGAGCCCGAGACCGTGCCCACCACCGGCTCCGGCGGCGTGCGCCCCGTCCGGGCGCAGACCGGCGGGTCGACGTTCGGCGACGAACTGCCGCTGACGCTTACCTCGTACCGGTCGCTGAAGGACCTTAACCTGGAGAAGGGCAAACTCGGTACCGGCCACCTGGTCGCCATGCTGGACGAGCAGGATGGCGGCACGCAGCCGCCGGTCAGCCACTTCGCCGTCCCCGCCGACAAGCGGCTGCTCCAGCTCAGCGTAAGCCGCATGCAGGCCAAGAGCGGCATCGGCAAGGTGCTGGACCTCGCCGCCACCACGGCGCAGTCCTACTTCGTGCAGGACACCAACGGCACGCGCTACTCGATGATCGGCAAGTACGTGCGCGCCACCGTCGAGGGCGTCCCCATGCTGGAAGTGCAGTATTTCCCCGAACAGGCGGGTTCGATCGGCGGGCTGGGGCCGTTCCAGGACATCAAGGACCGCCATCTGCAAAGCGGCGAGTACGATTACGTGCTGCTCTTCCTGGTAGATCCCGGGGCCAATATCGTGACCCTCGCCGCCGGCGGGTCTGCTGCCCGCCAGGACGACCTGAGCGGCGAGAACCTCACCGCGCCGCCGTGACCTCCCAACGCACTCCGGTCGCCCAACGTGACGAGCCGACGGCCCCTACGGTTCGATGAGCCGCTCGCGAATCGCCCAACGCGTCAACAGAGCGAGATTGGTCAAGCCCAGCTTCCGCGCCGCCTGCTGGCGGTGCGTCTCGGCCGTCCGCGGCGAAATCGACAATCGGCGGGCAATGTCGGCCAGCGAGTGACCCTCCGCCAGCATGCGAACCACCTGAAGCTGGCGGGGTGTCAAATCCGGCAGTTTTTTCCCTTGCACCCGGGCACCTCCCGAACAGCGCGCACCTCGCGCGCCAATGTTCAAGAACGATGTCTGTGCGCGAGGCGCGCGCGAAATCTCTCTGCAATATTGCGAAAATTCATATTAAATAATAACGTCAATTCATGACGTTATTGGCGCAACGTAGGTCGCTTTGTGCGCTCTACGCGGCACAAGGAGCCACGGAATTCCTTCCTAGCTTCTTGGCGCGGTACAGGGCCTCGTCCGCCCGGGCGAGGAGCTCGGCGGCGGTGACGGCGGACGCGGTCTTTAGAGAGGCAACTCCTGCGCTCATCGACGGAGGACGCTCGGTGCCCAGCGTCGAGGTGTATTGCTTGAACAGCCGGATGATGCGTTCCGCCACTTCGCCGGCCTGCTGACCTCCAGCGCCGGGAAGCACGAGCAGGAACTCGTCGCCTCCGTAGCGAATGGCATGGTCCATAGGCCGCGTGGCCCCGCGAAGCAGTTCGCCGATGAACGCCAGCACTTCGTCGCCCGCCTGGTGCCCCTGGGTATCGTTGTGGTGTTTGAAATGATCGACATCAATCATGACCACCGCCAGGTCTTCCATGCGCGCCCGCTGGGCGGCGATTAGCGACTCGAGCTCGCGGTCCAGGAAGGCTCGGTTGCGCAGCTTCGTGAGCGGGTCGATGGTGGCTTGCTCCCGCGCGCGGCGAAGCTGGCGATCGAAGCCCGCTTCGCGTTCGCGGAGCTGCCACTGGGCATCGCGCTCAACCCTCGCGGCCCGGGCCGAAGCCAGTGCAAGATCGTGTGCCAGCGTCCGAAGCTGCTCCTCTGCGGCGGCCAGCTCCCGGAGCTGTCGTGTGGACTGGGCCGCGCCGTCCTGCTCCGCAGGGTCGCCACCCCAATTCCCTGCCACCCGACGCACGGGATCGGACAACCATTGCAGCGGCGCGGCGATCCTCCGATCGCACCACCGCCGGAGGGTCGCCGCTGCCACGGCGAGCGCCAACCACACACTCATCGCTCCGGCGCCCGCCGCCCAGAGAGAGGCCTCGAGCGATGAATCAGAACGGAGCAGCACCACAACCTGCCGCGGGACCAGCGACTGCGGTCCGTCCAGTGGAACCGCCAGGGCTCCCACTGGCTGGAGAACGCCCAATACCGGCGCTGTGGCCGTGACTACCTCGCCCTTGGATTGGAGTGCCTGCGCGGCGGCCGCGCGATACGACGGATCGTCGGGGTACACGGCTCGGACCTCGCCCGCGGCCGTCAGTTCGGCGACGGCGACGAGCCGATCGAAGGTGGCGCGGAGCTCGTCCACGGCCTCCGCCAGCCCGCCCGCGGGGGCCTCGCGCAAAACCGCAGCGCTGATACGCGCCTGCTCGGCGACGTAGGCGGCCGATTGCCGCTGCTGCAGCTCATGATTGATGACGCCGAAGGCGATGCCGCCCGCAAGAGCGACTGCCCAGTTCCGTCGGCGCAAGGCGTCGCGAAACGCCGCTTCCAGAGTTGGCAGGGCGTCGGAGGCAGGCAAGCGAATGTTCTCCGGTGGCCGCCGGGTCCAGGTTCCGCTCGACTCGGGCCGCCGGCCGTGTGGTGATCATCCGGCGTCGACCCGGGCCGGCTTCTCGACCCCATCCCGGCCCGCGGCACCGCGATCCGGCCCGATGGGTCAGGGGTTTTCCTTACGTAAACGTACGATACCGCCGCCGCATCGAGGTCCGCCCACCCTCCCGGCGTCCGGTAGTGAAGCCGCGCCAGGGTAGGGCTCCGCCCTTCCTATCGGCAACGACGGAAGGTTCCCATTGCGCCCGTTCCCGGGAGTTGCGTTGTTTCTCGCCGGTTCGGCTCCGGCCTCCACGACAGGCTTGGGCAGTGGGAGCTCGGAATCCTCGCCGGGCGGTGTCGACGATCGCCGGGCGAGCGCGGAGCCCGGACGATTCGGATAACATCGCGCCGCGGATGGCGCGACGCGCCGGCGAGGGCGATGCAGACAACGGCAAAAGACACTTTCTGGCTGCTCATCGGCACCGGCCTGACGGCGGGCTTGGGGTTCCTTTACTCGGTGTACTCGGCACGAGTGCTGGGCCCGGAAACCTACGGCGACGTGGCCGCCGCCGTGGCGCTGGTGCTGGCCTGCCAGACGGCACTGGGGCCGATCAACGGTACCGTCGCCCGATTCACCGCGGAGTACGCCGCGCGCGCCGAGCTGGGACGCGTTCGCACCCTGAGCCGCGAGGTGACGCGGCGCGTGGCGCTCTACGGAGCCGGGGGGATGCTGCTGGCGCTCGCCGCGACGTCCCCGCTCCAGCGCGCGCTACAGTTCTCCTCGAGTGCGCCGCTGGCGGTAGCCTGGATGCTGGTCTACCTGACGCTGCTCATCAGCGTGGCCCGCGGCGTCCTCCGCGGCCTCCAGCGCTTCCGCACTTACAACGGCAACACGGTTGGCGAATCGCTGGTGCGCGTCGTGACCGGCGTGGCGATCCTGGAGTGCGCCCCGGGCGCCACGGCGGCGCTGATACCGTACGCGCTTTCCCTGGGCGCGATGCTATGGTTCGCCGCGCGGCAATTGCGACCGTTGCTGGCCGGCGCCGCTCCGCAACCGGTTGATGGCGCGGCGGTCAAGCGCTTCACGGTTCCCATGTTCGTGATGATGCTCACTTCCGCCGGCTTTCAACATATGGACCTGCTGCTGGTCAAACACTGGTTCTCCGCCCCCGAGGCGGGACTGTACGGCGCCGCAGTGACCCTGACCCGGGCGGTCGCCGTGCTGGTCACGCCCTTCAACCTGGTGCTGCTGCCCCTGCTGACCGCCCGGCACCAGCAGGGCGCGGGCACGCTGGCGCCGCTGCTGCGGCTGAGCGGAGCGTTTGTGGTGCTGGCGGGCGTTCCCCTGGTGCTGGTGTGCCTCTGGCCCGCCGGCATCATGACGCTGCTTTACACCTCGGAGTACGCGGCCGGTGCCGGCGTGCTTCCCGGGCTGACCGTGGTGCGGCTGCTGGGACATTTGTGCCACATGATGGCACTGGCGGGGGCGGCGCTGAATGATTTCCGCTTTCTGCGCGCCTATCTGCCTGCCCTGGCGCTCCAGGCGGCACTGCTGGGCTGGCGGCACGAGTCCCCCGCGGCGGTGGTGACGGGGATGCTTGCGGTGCAGGCGGCGACGCTGCTGGCGATGGTGCTGCACCTGGTCTTGCGCCGTGGCCGCGCCGGCCGGAAGGCGGAGACATGATCCGCCGCGCCGCCAGGGTGTTTCGCACGCGCATGCGGCGGCTGCTTTCCGCCGCGGCGATCCGCTACGGGCGCTCGGCCCCGGTGGACCTCAAGACGGTGCTGACCGTAGAGGGTCAGATCAGCGCCGAGGAATGCCGGCTGCTCTATGACTTGGCGGCGGCGGCGCCGGGCGCCATCGTCGAGATCGGCAGCTACCGCGGGCGTTCGACGGTGGCGCTGGCGCTGGGGTCGCGCGCCGGAAACGGGGCCGCGGTATTCGCCATCGAGCCGCATGAGCCCTTCACCGGCGTGCTGGGCGGACGCTTCGGTCCTGACGACCGCGTGGCGTTCTTCGAAAACCTACTTCGCTGTCGTGTTGTCGACCTTGTGCACCTGGTGGGCCTGCCGTCGCAGGCCGCGGTTCGGGCGTGGGACAGACCCATCGGGCTGTTATGGATCGACGGCGACCACAGCCTCGAGGCCGTGCGCGGCGATTTTTCGCTGTGGGGGGCGCACGTGATCCCCGGCGGACTCATCGCCTTGCACGATGCCACGCAACCCGACGGCGGTCCGGCGCGGGTGATCGCGGAGGCCCTCGCCGGCGGGAAGTTCGCAAAGGTCCGGGAGGTAGACCTTACCGTGGTGCTTCGAAAGACAGGCACGTGACCGTGACCCCGAACCGTCGCCCGGCGGTGCCGGGACGGCACCGGGGAGGGGCTTCGGTCTGGCACTCAAGTGCAGGCCGTCCGCCGCGGAGGACCCAAGCCCTACCTGCCTCCGCCAACCAGCTCGTCCGCCAGCGGATCGGCGTCGTACACGTTGCGCAGGGCCTCGATGATCGCCCGCGCGTCCAGGCACACCGCCCGCGCCTGCTCGTCGGTGTAGGCGATATCCCAGACCAGCCCCTGGAGGTTGCCGTCGAAGACGATGCCGATGACCTCGCCGGCGCGGTTGATGGTAGGGCTGCCGGAGTTGCCGCCGATGATGTCCGCGGTGGAGACGAAATTGAACGGCGCATCCGGTTTCAGCCGCGCCTTGCGGTCCAGCCAGCGCTGCGGCAGCGCGAACGGCGGCTTGCCGCCGCGCTCCTGATGCCGCTGATAGAGCCCGGCGAACGTGGTGAAGGCGGGGACGGGGCGGCCCGACTCGACATATCCGCGAACGGCGCCGAAGGAGAGGCGGAGCGTCCCGGTCGCATCCGGCGCCAGGTTCTCGCCCTGGACGGCGAACTGTGCCGCGGCGATGCGGGCGTAGTTCTGCCGTTCCACGCTCTCGATCTCATCCTCGTACAACTTGCGCAGGCGGCGGATTTCCGGGGCCAGGTCCGCGGCGAAGCGGATCATGGGGTCCGTGGATTCCGCGATCGCCTGGGTGCCGCCGGCGGCAAGCCGTTTGCGCACCTCGACATCCTTGAGCTTCGTGCCGCTGACGAGCTGCTCCGCGCGGCCTCGCGGCGACTGCCCGGCCAGCATGCGGACTAACAGAGGATCATCGCCCCCGGCGGTCTCCGCCAGGTAAGAAAGGCCGCTGGTGATGCGGTCCATCTCCAGCTCGTCGTAGATGGGCGCGGGCGAGAAGAGCCGCAGGTAGAGCGTGTCCAGGGCCGCCTCCTGATACTCCTCCAGCCGCTCGGCGTTGGGTTTGTCCTTCTCCTCGGCCAGGAACACCAGGTGCCGCGCGATGCGATACAGGTCGGAGCGGATCACTTCGCGGCGCCGCTCCAGGGCGGAATAGCGCAGGTAGTGTTCCCGGTGCTTGCGCTGCGCCTCGCTGACACGGTCCCAGGCATCGCCCCATTGGGCGTGGAATTCGGGATTGGCGTCGACGGCCACCCGCAGTGCTTTTTCCGCACTTACCTTGGCAGTCATGATCTGCGGATCGTGCAGCCCGGCGAGGATGCCGGTGAAGGCCTTGCGGGAGTTCTGCGCCCCATATAGGTCGCCGGTGGCGATGCGGGCGTTCTCCTCGCTGCGCGCCGAGAAACTGAGTAGCTGCACCTCGCGGCGCCACAGCCGCTGGAGGATGACGGGGTAGCTCACGTCGCGCAGGAACTTGAGGTGATCGACGGTGTACTGGCGCTGGGTGCGCGCCGGGTGTCCGACGATGAAGTTCAGGTCGCCCTCGGCGGCGCCGGTGCCGCTCCACTTCAGGTAGTGCTCCGGATGCAGGGGTTTGCCGTTTTCGTAGATGCGGAAGAAGCTGACGTCCAGGTCGAAGCGGGGGTACTCGAAGTTGTCGTTGTCGCCGCCGTAGAAAGCGATGGCCTGTTCCGGGGCCATCACCAGGCGGACGTCGGTGAAGCGGCGGTAGCGATAGAGGTGATAGCGCGCCCCGTGGTAGAGCGTGACCACGTCGCTCTTGAGGCCGGTGGCGTCCTGGGACTCCTTCTCGATCTCGGCGATGCGCCGGCGTCGGGCGGCGTTGGCTTCCGCGGGCGAGGCGCCCGGCGCCGCGGCGGACTGCACGCGCTGTGTGACATCCTCGGTGGACCAGAGAATCTGCACCTCCAGGTCCTTGCAGGGCAGCTCTTCCTCCCGCGTTCGGGCGTAGAAGCCGGTTTCCAGCAGGTTGTGCTCGGGCGTGGAGAGTTTCTCGATGTCATCGGAGCCCACGTGGTGGTTGGTCATGACCAGCCCGTCGGCAGAGACCACCGACGCCGACCCGCCGCCCCCGAAGCGCACGCAGGATTTCTGCACGTGTTCCAGCCAGGCCGGCGTGGGCTCGAAGCCGTAGCGTTCCTTGAGGGCCTGGATCGGCGGCTTGTTCAGCAGCCACATGCCCTCGTCGGCCGCCGCGGCGGAAGTAAGGATCAACGCCGCCGCGACGATCGCGGCCCGGCGGACGCGCTGCGTTTGCACGGTTCGCACTCCTGTTGGTGACAGACTCAACCCACGAAAACCGCGATTATGTGCCCAAACCCCGGGGCTGGAAAGCGAGGCGCATGCGTTCGGTGTGCAGGGCGGCGATGGGCGTCCCGACGGCATCCCCACGGAGCCACCTGCGGAAAGGACTCGATGGCATGGTGCCGCGTGGCGCAAAGGCGCGGCGCGCCGGAGCGCCCGGGCGGCTTACTCCGTCGAGGTTCGGTCAACCAGCTCGACCCCCGGGGGCAGTTGGAACACGAACTTCTCCGGTTCGAGTTCCGCGTCGGTCTTGATGTTCGTGACCGTATAGGTGGTCTGAGGCTTGGGTTCGCTGCCGGAGATGTTCAGCGTTTCGCGCTTCAGCAACATCCCCAGCTCCTTGCTGACGTAGTACTTGGAACGAACCGCCTTGGCGCCGATACCCTTCGGAGTCGCTTCCAGCACCCATACCTCGCGCCCATCCACGGTGGCGTCTCCGCCGAGGGTAAGAACCGTGTTCTTGTGCAGGTATTCGAGGTACGCCTTTCCGCCGATGCCGATGCCCGAGGAGAGCTGATCGCGCTTGGTCGCCTGGCGTTGTCCGTCACGCTCCGCCAGGGAGTAAAGCCACTTACCGTCGCCGCACATGACGATGCTTTCCTCGATTTTCTCCGCCATATTGCCCTGCGTGGAGATGAGTTTAGTTTTCACTTCGTGGCGGAAGAGCTCCTTGCCGTCCGCCTTCAGGTGTGCGTATTGCCCGCGGTTGTCTTGCGCGGAGCGCCCGTCGGAACGAATACGCAGGGTCTCGAGCTTCGTTTCCGCGGTCAGGGATTTGATCTTGGCCCACTGTTCGGTGATTTTCTTTTCCACCGACTCCAGCGTTTCCTCGGCCGAGCACGGCACCGCCGTAAGGCCCACGGCCGCGAAAAGCAGGCAGAACGACCCGATTCCCGGCAACGTCCGCTTGTGCGTCATAAGTCCGTCACTCACTTTCCGTTTCGGCAGGAGCGGGCGCGACGAGCCGGTCGCGCTCGGACCGCCGAGTGCTGTTCCGACGTGGCTGCGAACCGCTTCGCGGGCGTTACCCGGGGGCACCGAAGCCTGCCCGGCTCGCCGCCGATCGCTTACGGCCACGAACTCGCAGCCTACAGTTCGCCGCCCCGCGCTTCAAGACGCGGCAATTACGCCTTACAAACGCGTTGCGCGGGGGCAGGCACCACGCGCCCGAGGTCCGGGAATCCAGGGCATGCTCTCGGCGCGGTCGACCGCGACGCCGCTGAGTATGGGGCGGGCAAGTTTCAGGTTTCGGGCGGCGCGGGTGCTTGCCGGAGATCGCCGCCGCCCTGCGGCGGGGCGCGGCCTAACGCCCTTCCAGGCGGGCGATGCGGGCCACCAGCTCCTGGGCGTAGGGCTCGTTTTCGCGACCCTTGACCGCGGCGCGGTAGGCCTCCAGGGCGTCCTTGGCGTAGCCGGCATCGCCGAAGAAGGCGAGCAGGTCGTTGGCGGCGGCCGACTGGGCCACAAAGGTCCAATGCCGGCCCGCTTCGCGGTGGGCGGCCTCGAGCACACCCACGGCCGTCACGACCTCCTCCAAACCTGCCTTGTGGGCGTCGGTCGCCTTCTGCCGCTGGCTTTCGGCGTCCGCCTCTTTGAGTCGCAACGATTTCGCCGGCCCGGCCAGCAGTTGGGCCGCCCGCCCGTAGGCGTCATAGCGTGCCAGGTACAGGCGCGCGCGCTCCAGGTGGGCATCGGCCGCCTGCGCCGAGATGTGCCCGCTCATCCAGGCATCCGTCAGTCGCGGCTTGTACGGCGAGCGCTCCAGCGTCTCCGGGGACATGCCCTGGGTGCGCTCACGAGCCTTGGCCACCCAGTCCCTGGCGAAGCCGGCGGCCGCCTTCGCCGCCTGCAACGATTTGGCAAGCAGGTCCAGCGCCTTGTCCTCGGCCGCAAACGCTTCCGACTCGGTGCGATTCAAATCGTCGAACGCTTCCGCCGCCGCCACCCGTACCTCCTGGAGGCGCGACTGGGCGCGCTGCTCGTCACTCCGGTAGCTTTCCTTCATCCCCTCCAGCCGGGCGATGTCGGCGCGGGCGTCGGCCACAGCCTGTTCCGCGCTGCCGATGCGTGATTCGAGCAGGCGATGCTCGTTCTGGAAGTAGCGCAAGCCGTGCTGCACGGGGCGGGACGCGCCGGCGCCGGTCTGTTCCTGTCCCGCCTCGATTGCCTGCGCCTCGCGCAGCGCCTGGCGATAGGCGCGGTCCAGTTCCAGCAGGCGGCTTTCGAACTTTGCGCCACCCTGGGGGTCGGAGAAGTCGATGCCGTCGCGTTGAAGCTGCTCCAGTTGCCCACGTGCCCGACCGGCGGCGGACTTAGCGGCGGCAAGCTTCTGCTCCAGGTCGGCGATCCGGGAGGCGGCGGCGCCGAGCTGTTCACGATCCTGTTGCAGGACGGCCTCTGTCTTGGCGATGGCCTCGTTGAGCAGCGCGACCCGTGCGTCGATACCGCTTGCGGCGACCTGTTCCGTCGCGCTTTCGTACTCGGTCACCTCGGCGGAGAGCTCCGCCAGTCGCTGAAGGACGGGTTGGGCCTTCTCACGCAGCACGCCGGCGCGAAGCGACTCACGCAGGCCCTTATGAAAAAGGATGACCGCCTTGAGACGGTTGGCCTCGGCATCCGTCCGGGCGGAAACGTCACCGGACGAGACCGCCAGGGCGGCGTCGGCGGCCGCCAGTGCGTCATCGAGGACGCGATCGTTGTCTTTGAGCGCCGCGGTGCGGGCCTGGGCTCCGTCGCGGATTTGGGCGGCGAGGTTGCCGTAGCCGGCGCGGGCCGGCTCCCGGGAGTCCTCGATCCAGTCCATGGGTTGAAACGCCTTCCAGCGCGTCTCGTGCAGGGCCTGATAATCGTCCTTGGCGGCCTCCAGCAGTGCCTGGGGGTCTTTGAGGTCCACCGGGGCACCCGCATCGGCAAGCTGTTCCAGGAGCAGGGATTTATGCGCCAAACCGGCGCTGTAGGCATGCAGCAGGCGGCGGGCGCGCTCCACCTCGACGGCGGCGCTCTCCGCCACGGACTGTTCGGTCCCCGCCAGTAAGGGTAGGGCGATCCACGTAGCGCCGCAGGTCACCACGGCCGCGGCCGCCACGACCCCAACCAGAGTATCCTGTTTCACGAGCCACTCCCGGAACGAACCAGCAGGAAGAACCTCGCCAACCCGGCTGGGATTCTAGCCCCGCGGCCGATCCACGCCAAGCGGCGGGACGCGGCGCCCCGCGAGCGGCCGGCTACTTCTCTGACCGCGCGGCGTCGGAGCTGGGAAGCGGTTCGACATCCACGATGTCAATGTCGATCGCCCCGATCTTGGAGAGCAGCGGCAGGCTCAGATCGGCGATGCCGGAGCTCTTCAAGGAGGAGACGGCGAAGGCGATGCGCGTGGGGCTGCAATCGGATTCACCCAGCGCAGCGTCGAAATCGACCCACCGGCCGTCGATCAGAAACTGCGTCCAGAGGTGATACCCGAAGATGTCGTCCTGCTTGCCGAAGAGCGGCACGTAGGCAAGCCCTACCGCCACCCGCGAAGGCAGCCCGTTCAACCGCCCCAGGGCGGCGAGCAGCACGCCGTGTTCACTGCAATCTCCCTCGCGCGTCCGGCAGACCTCGCTGGCGGTGGCGAACCCGATGTTAAGGCTCTTGGTGGTCACGTACTCGCTGACAAAACGGCGCAGCTTGTCTCCGAGGATGTAGAGGTTCTTTTCTCCGCCGCCGGCCTTCCTGGCCAGTTCCGCCAGCTCCGGGTCGGCCGTGTTCATCATCAGGTTGCCTTCCAGGTACTCGGCGAGCTCCCTGGGCGCCGTAGCGGGGCTGGGGTGGATCGAGGCAGCCGGCGACGCCCCCGCCGGAGGCTCACGTCGCAGGCGCGTCACCGTTACCAGGGCGCTGGTCGCCGTCTGCTCGCTGACCGTCTGCATGCCGGTGTCGGGAATGTCGCCCAGGGCGGCGTCGCCGTTCTTCGATGACACGCGATACACCACCCGCCGCGTGCCCTTGGGATTCAGCGAGCGTTTGGCCTTGACCACCGTGGTCATGAAAAGCTCGGGGGGAACGAACTCCGCCAGCGCCGTCGCCTGGTCGGTGATCACCATTTCAAGGTCGCCGATGCCGGGGGCGGGAACTTTTGCTTTGATGGGCGTACCGTCCTGGTCCACCCAGGAGATGAGCTCCATGGCGCCCATGGGGGTGGTCATCACCGCCGTGACCCGCTGCCCGCGCATGGTCTTGCCGTGATGCTCGAACTCCTCCCAGTTGCCGACCTTGGTCAGGGCCGAAACCGGGGCATCGAGCCGCAGCCCCGGTTCGTAGATGGAGAGCGTGTACTCCGTTCCCGGCTTGAAGCCGCGCAGCAGGCTCTCGCGGAAGCTGCCCCAGCTCTTGAGCAGGGCATCGGCGGGGACCTTGTAGTCCTCGGTGCGACTCATGCCGAACTGGGTACTGACGATGGTGACCGAATCGTCCTTGAAAGTACCTTTCATGGAGAGCTTCTGGATCGACAGATCCTGAACCGTCTCGAAAGAACGCGGCCGGCCGGCAAGTGTTTCGACGGCGTTCTCCACGATTTTCAGCTTGACCGGCTGGTCCACGCGGCCCAGGTGCATCTCCGTGGTGGTGGAGCTGTGGATCAGGTCGCCGTCGCGCGTCATGGAGGAATGGGCATAACCGACCTTCTTGCCCGACAAATGGATCTCCATCCAGTCATCGCTGAACCGCCCCTGCGGCGGGTTCTGGGGATCGACGGCCGCCCCCCCGGCGGGGGCGCCGCCAAGTATTGCGACGGCGACCAGGGTCACCCACACGCGGCTTAGGCGCGGATACATCAAAGCTCGGTCTCCTGCGTGTTTGCCTAGCGGCCGAACCACTGGCGAAGCTTGTAGATGGTGGCGTCCCGCCCCGCCTTAGCCAGCGAGGTGGTGAGCGGAATGTCCTTGGGACACACTTTGACGCAGTTCTGACTGTTGCCGCAATCCGTAATGCCGCCCACGCCGGCGATCACTTCCAGCCGGGCGTCGCGGTCGACTTTGCCGGTGGGATGGGCGTCAAAGAGCACGGCCTGGGAAATTGCCGCCGGGCCGATGAACGCGGAATGATCGTTGAACTGCGGGCAGGCCTCCACGCAGCAGCCGCAGGTCATGCAGCGCGACAGCGGGTAGGCTTCGTCCTGCCCCTGGGGAGTGACGCGCGGGCCCGGCCCGAGGTCGTGGTAGCCGTCCACCCGCACCCAGGCCTTCACCCGCTTGAGCGCTTCGAACATCCGCCTGCGGTCCACCACCAAGTCGCGGACCACCGGGAACTTGGTCATGGGGGCGACTTCGATCTCGTCGCCCTCGGCAAGCAGTGAATCGACGAGCGCCGAGCAGGCCTGCCGCACCCGGCCGTTGATGACCATGGTGCACGCCCCGCACACTTCTTCCAGGCAGCAGCAGTCGTAGGCCACGGGAGCGACGGGCTGGCGCTCGACGGTCACGGGGTTGGCGGCGATGCGCTGCAGAACGGTGGTCATGTTCATGCCGTCCTCGTAGGGAACCTCAAAGGCCTCCCAATACGAGCCGCCGTGAGGGTTGTCCTGACGCTTGATCTTTAGGGTTACGTGTTTGGACATTCGTAGCAGTATCCGCAATCCTCGTGCCGCGTCGCGCTGCCCGGCCGCCCCCGGGGCGACACCGTTTACGGGAACGAGGCGACAGCGACTGGTCGCCTACGACTCAGCGGCCGGCGGTGCAGCTTGATCCGCTCGAGCTCGTGCAAGGTCGATGCCGTCAGGTAGGATTCTCCGCACCGCGGGCAATGGACAACCGGCACGTTTTCGATCACCAGCAGGGTCGCCCCCTTGCCATAGCTACGCGACAACCGCCGAACCTCCGCTCCCTTGCGTCCGCAAACATCGCAGGTCATCGCTGATTTCCGTTGGTGGGTCGGCCACGATACACGGTGATGATTACCAGCTTCCCGGTCCGACTGAGCTTGACGGCCGCTGTGAGCGACGATCGCGCCAAGCCCTTACCACGGATGATATACTTCCACTCGCCCGTAAGAAAGTCCTTCTGGCGCTGAACAATGCGTCCACTCAAAACGGCGTTCTCCAGGTCGAAGACCGTCAGGCCGTCGGCTTGCAGCTCTTCGTCGGCGTGCAGCGAAACGACATACTCAGACCGTCGGATACACTCACGCGCCTTCTGGAGGATCCTCTCGAACACGCATCGGCTCTCTGGACACCCGGTTCGTGCGAGGCCGCGCCGCGAGCGTTGAGAGGCGACAACGCCAGCAGCCTGTGGCAAAACTCGTGGCATGGGCTTTCAGCCCATGGTTCCACGGGCAGGATGCCCGTGCTACATCGCATAGGCCGCTTTTCGCCACGGGCTGCTAGGCCACGCCGGCCGCGTCACGCCTGGGCGCGGGCGCCGGCTTGTTCATCTCCCTCCAAACCTCCTCGATGATCTCCGCTCCCTTCAACCCGTACGTCCGCGGGCGCGGGGAGATGAGGCTGGTATCGACCGCCTCGTAGCTGAACTTCGGACCCTGCGGCGAATACTCGACGATGGTGCTCTTCAGCCACTTTTCCGTCTGCTCGCGGAAGCGCTTACACCACGCCTGGGCCTGGCGGCGCAGCTCGGCGGGGTCGTCCGAGGTCGGCGGCGGGATCTCGAACTCCGGCTTGTAATGCGCGCCGCGGCATTCGTCGCGCCGCAGCGCCCCTTCGGCGATTACCCGCGCCAGCAGGATCATGTCCCCCAGCGCCCGGGTGAAACTGAAGTTCTGGTTGGTCCAATCCCCCTTGTCGGCCAGGGCGATGCGCTGATAGCGCTCGTCCAGTTCCGCGATCTTGTCCATCGTGGCGCGGACGTCCTTGTTGTGGCGCACCACGGTGACATTGCGCGTCATCCAGTCCCCCAGCTCCTCGTGCAGCTTATAGGGGTTCTCGGTTCCCTGGTTCTTGATGAGCCGATCCATATGGTCCGCATGGACCTTGACCGCGTTGTCGAAGAGCGCGACGGGCTGGTCGGCCGCCGTGCCGTGCTTGAGCGACTTGAGCCAGCTTTCAATCGTCGGCCCCAGAATCAGCCCGGCGAACACGCAGCTCAGCAGGGAGTTGGCGCCCAGGCGGTTGGCCCCGTGGTACTGATAGTCGGCCTCGCCGATGACGAAGATGCCGGGAACGTTGCTGTGCTGATTGCGCGGCGAGCCGAGCACCAGCCCGCCCGTGGCGTCGTTCCGCTGATAATCGACCCACAGCCCGCCCATCGAATAATGCACCGCGGGGAAGATCTTCATGGGTACATGACGCGGATCGGCGCCCTGGAACTTCTCGTAGATTTCGAGAATGCCGTCGAGCTTCTTCTGCGTGGGCGGGGGCAGTTCCGTCACATCCAGGTACACGCACAGCCGGCCCTGCTCCACGCTCAGGCCCTGGTTGACGCACACGTCGAAAATCTCGCGCGTGGCGATGTCCCGCGGCACCAGGTTGCCGTACTTGGGATAGCGCTCCTCGAGGAAGTAGTAGCGCTCCTTGGCGGGAATGGTCAGCGGGTCGCGCTCGTCCTGGGGCTTGCGCGGCACCCACACCCGCCCGCCTTCGCCGCGGGCGCTTTCGCTCATGAGCCGCAACTTGTCGGTCCCCGGGATGGCCGTCGGGTGCACCTGGATGAACTCGCCGTTGGCGTACTTGACGCCCGCGGTGTAGGCCCGGGCGGCGGCGCCGCCGGTGCAGATCATGGACATGGTGCTGCGGCCATATATCAGCCCGCACCCGCCGGTGGCGAGCACCACGGCGTCAGCGGCGAAGGAGCGGATGCTCATGCTGAACATGTCCTGGGCCACCACGCCGCGGCAGTTCCCCCGGTCGTCGATGATGGGTCCGAGGAACTCCCAGTACTCGAACTTCTCCACCAGCCCCTCGGCTTCCCAGTAGCGCACCTGCTCATCCAGCGAATAGAGCATCTGCTGACCGGTGGTAGCGCCGGCGAAGGCGGTGCGCTTGAACAGGGTGCCGCCGAAGCGGCGCTGGTCGCGCAGGCCCGCGGGGGTGCGGTTGAAGGGGACGCCAAGGCGATCCAGCAGATCGATGATCCGCGGGCCCCAATCGCACATTTCCTTGACCGGTGGCTGGTGTTGCAGGAAATCGCCGCCGTAGACGGAGTCGTCGAAGTGGAGCCACTCGGTGTCGCCCTGCTGTCGCGTGAGCGGGTTGACGGAGTTGATCCCGCCCTGGGCGCACACGCTGTGCGAGCGCTTCACCGGGACCATGCTGATGAGGTACACGTGGATGCCGGCCTCGGCGAGCTTCATCGTCGCCGCCAGCCCCGCCAGCCCTCCGCCGACCACCACGACATGCTGTTTGGCCATAGATGAAACGCCTCAAACCACCGCGTCGGTCTTCCGGCCCGCGTCGCGGAAGGTCAGTCCACGGGTGCGGTCACGGGGCATGCGCCGTTTGGGTGCTCGCCGCACGCCCAGCGCCCCCTTCGCTGCCCGGCGGGAGCCTGAAGGTCCGGAACCCGCTCAGCGCGCCCATGCCGACCACGGCCAGCAACACGCCGAACACCGTGCACACGTAGCCCGCCGCGCGCTGGCTCTGCGGGCGGATGGTGATGCCCCAGGTAATCAGTGACGTCCAGATTCCGTTGGCCAGGTGGAACACGCTGGCGAGAATCCCGACGGCATACAACGGCGCGATCCACCAGGCGGCCTGGATGGTACGGGCGGTGGTCGCGGCGGCCGCCGGCGCGCCGCCATCGTCGTGGGCGCGGAAGAACCCGCCGCCCAGCGGGGCGCCGAACCAATGCATCTGCCACGCATGGTAGATGATGAAGAAGAACGCGATCATCCCCGTGGTCCGCTGCAACATGTAGCGGACGTTGCCGCCGTACCGATACTGCTGAGTGTTCATCTCGGCGGTGAAGATGATCTGGAAACCCAGCAGGGCATGGAACGCCAGGGGGATCCAGATGCCGATCATCTCCACGGGAAACAGGAACGGACCCAGGGCGTGTATGCGCTCCACGGACTTTTGAAACTCGCTGCCGTCGCGGGCGGCGAGGATGCTGGCGTTGGCCAGCAGATGAAAGCAGAGAAACACGCCCACGGGGACCAGCCCGGTGAGCGAGTGCAGCCGGCGGATGACGAAGTAGTGCTTTTCGCCGAAGGAGACGGCCGGGGTTTCGGGGTGATGCTCTGCCAAGGCAACCTCCGCGACTTCGGCGGGCGGTGGCCGCCGGCGCGCCACGCCTTCGGCGCCGGTGCGGCCTGCTCGTAAACCGCATGCTACGCGCCCGGCGCCGGCCTTCAACCACGCGGCACCGAACCGGCGAACATGATGGGGATTATACGGGGCGCGAATCGCAACGCAACGCGCGCTTGACCCTGGGAGTGTGGCAACCTATGTTGTACGCTGATGTACTCCGCTCTTGACGATTACGCGCCCATCGCCCGCCCGGTTGCCCCCAGCGAGCTCGAGTTCCGACGACCGATCACCGGCGCAGACGCCGCTGGGCATTGGGTGCCCTTACCTGCGGATGTCACGGGAGCGCGCCGCGCAGCGGCGGTGGTGCTGGCCGGCGCGCTGACTATCCTGTTCGTCGGGACACAACTTCAACCGGACGCGCGCGGTCTCGGAACGCACCAGCAGCTTGGGCTGGCGCCCTGTGCCCTGGTCACGGTACTGGGGTATCCCTGCCCGACGTGCGGCCTGACGACCTCGGTCGCCTACGCGGTTCGCGGGCGGTTGCTGGCGTCGTTTCAGGCGCATCCCGCGGGCCTGGCGCTGGTCATGACCCTGGGGGCGGCGGCGGCCCTGGCGCTGCAGACGCTGATGACCGGCCGCGTGCCGTCGATGGCCGTGCGCCCCTCCGCCCCGCTGCTGCTGGCGGTCTCCGCGCTGGCGCTGCTGCTCGGCGGATGGGGATATAAGCTGATACTCGGGCTGTATACCGGCGCGCTGCCGCTGCGCTAGTGTAGTGACTCGCGCTTGCCTGACCGCAGGTGGATCACTCTGGTGGCGGACTTTCGGCCCTCGTTGGGCCGCGCGGGCTTCGGGCCCGCGGCTCGATACGGTTAACGATCCATGAGACACTACGCCAGGCCGCAGCGCGCAACGATGGTGGGGTTCCGGGGCCCGCGTTGGGTGACGGCGCCGGCACTCGTGCGGTGAGCCGTGGATTCGACGGGCGAGTGGGTTCCATGCCGCAAACAGTGAACATTCGGCGCCGGGTACGGACGTTTGTCCTGCTGTCGGCGTTGCTGGCCGGCATCGTCGGGTGCAAGGTCCTGACACCGTTCCTCTTCGTCGGTGAACACAAAAAACGGGTGACCGCCGAGTTCGACAAACTGGCCCACAGCCGGGTGGCGATCCTGGTGTGGGTCGACCAGGCCGCCCTCTTCGACTATCCCTACGCCCGCTTCGAGCTCGCCACGTACCTGCGCGACAAGCTGGCGGCCGAAACCGCGCAGCGCAACATGGGGACCGAGGTCGTAGACTCGCGCAGCGTGGAGGACTACCTCCAGAAGAACCTCGACGCGCAGATCGACGCGCACGCAGTCGGCAAACAGTTCGCCGCCGATTACGTCGTGTACGTCGAGGTGCTGGAGTTTCAGATTCGCGACCCCCGCCAGCCGCAGTTCCTTCAGGGTCGGATCGGCGCGTCCGTCACCGTGCACCAGATCACCGCCGGGCGCGAGCGCACCGGGCGCTTCGAGCTGACACCGGTGCAATCCGTCTACCCCGACAACGGCCCGGTGCTCTTCAGTGCCACCAACTCGCCGGCGATCCGCGAATCCACCTACCGCAAGTTCGCGGAGGAAGTGGCGCGCAAGTTCTATGACCATACCGTGGACCTGTAAGGGAGCGCCCCGAAGTGCCGCGCGTCAGGCCCTGCCGCCCTGGACCACACGGGGTAGGGCACGGGCCGCCGGTGCACGCCGTGCACTGACCTGCC
Organism: Planctomycetota bacterium; assembly: GCA_016208685.1. Taxonomy (GTDB): domain Bacteria; phylum Planctomycetota; class Phycisphaerae; order UBA1845; family UBA1845; genus JACQXM01. Next base: position 70,387 of record JACQXM010000015.1, read on the forward strand.
TGGTTCTGTCGGCGCTGTCGGCCGCGGGCTGCGGGTATAGCCAGGGTCAGCTTCTCTACCTCCTGGGCGTGGGGCGAGGGAAGCTCGTCAAGGCGCAGTTTCAGTTAGCACACGGTCCGCTGCTGGTTTTCGTGGACGATCCCAACGAGCGCGTCGACTGGCCCGCGGCGCGGCAACACCTGGCCGACGACCTCGCCCAGGAGCTGCTCCAGCACGGCGCCGCGAAGAGAATCGTCCCCCAGGAAACGCTGGACCAGATCCGCCAGACGACGGCGGACTTCGCCAAGCGCGGCTGCCGCGAGATCGGCGAGCTCGCAGGGGCGGAACAGGTTCTGTGGGTCGAGGCGCGGGATTTTCTGGCCGAGGAGCAGATCACCGACGCCGCCAACGCCGCGTACTTCGCGGTGAGCGTGAAGGTGATCAACGTGCTGGAAAAGGAGGATCGCGCCCGCGTGCGGCTCTGGCCTGCGGGCGGCGACGGGCATGCAGTCACGGTGTCGCTCGGGGGGGCGGACGCGGCGCGGGCCAAAACCAAGGACGCCATCGCCAAGGAGCTGTCGCACCGCCTGGCGGCCGACATCGCGCGACTGTTCTACGACCACCGCCTGGGCGATTTCGGTAAACCGCAATGACAGTCGTCGGTCACCTCGTTGACCCCACCCTGGGTTGGGAGCAGCGGCTGGCGCTGGAGCAACTGGCGGATCGGCTGCCCCGGGAAGCGTGCGCCCAGAAGGTGGTGGCGCTGGGGTCCGGAGGGGCGGATCGTCCGCCGGCTGTCGCCGGGTCCCAGCGCCTGCCGTGGCTCCCGGGCATACCCTGGCTCTGCGCGCCGCCGCTGGCGCGGTGGTTAAGACGCGAAGCGGTGGACGTCGCGCACGCCTGGGGGCTGCCCGCGGCAATGGCGGCGCGCGCTGCGGGTTCCCGGGCGCTGGTGGTGGAGCTGTTCGACCCCCGGCTCACCGCGCATGACCGCAAGCTGCTCCGCACGCTCTGCCGACCGGGGAATTTCGCCGTCGCGTGCAGCTCGCAAACGATCCGCCGCCGACTCATCGAAGGCGGCGTGGCGCCGGAATCTTGCGTGGTCATCCGGCCGGGCGTGGATTTCGCGCTCCTGACCCGCGTGCGGCGCGGCCCCTTGCGCGCCGGGCTGGGGCTCTCGCGCAACGATATGGTAATGGTGACCACGGAACCGGACTCGCGGCACGGCGGGCACTTTGAGGCCTTCTGGGCCGCGGAACTGGCGACCTACTCGCTCCCCTCCGTGCGCATCATCATTCCCGGGTGGGGGCGGGAAGTGGAACGCATCAGGCGGTTTGCGGCCACCCTGCCGCGTCCGGAAGTGCTGATCTGTCCCGGCGGCCGGCATCGCATGGAGGAACTCATCGCCGTCGCCGACGTTCTCGTGGTCGCGCCGCGCGGCGATGCGCCCACGACGGCGATCGCCTGGGCTATGGCGGCAGGGGCGGCGGTCCTGGGCACGGCGGACTACTGCGTGGCGGAGCTGATCGCCAACAAACTCAACGGGATGCTCTTCAAGCCCCGCCCTGACGAAAGCATCGCCATGAGCCTGGTCCGGCTCCTGAAGCAGCATGAGCTCTTCAATTCGCTGCGCGAAACGGCGCGGGGGCAGGCGTACGAAGTGTTCGGGCTGCGGCGCTTCGTCGACCAACACCAGCGGCTCTACCAGAATCTGCTCGCCGGCGCCCCGCCCGACGCGGGCATCGAGGACTCGGCCCTCTCCGCCTGACCGCCGCCCCCGATCCGGCAAGTGCGGTTTGGCTGAGGCGGCCTGCCCTGCAGGACCTGCCCCACGTTGCTGAGCCTGGGCGACGGGGGTATAAAACGCGCGTTGCAAGGAGGCTAACCATGATGCTACGTTCGGCACGGCGGCCGATCTGCATGGCGGTCCGTTCCTGTTTCTGCTTTCTGCTTTGGTTGATGACCGGTGGCTGCTTACTCGGCCCAGCGCCGGCTCCCACGGACGAGCCGGCCACGGACCCGCTCGCAGACGTGGCCGGCAGTGGCACGGCGCGGCTGCGCGGCGTGGTGCAGTCCGCCGACGCCGACAGCGGCTTTCCCTTGGGCGGTGTCCGCTTGCAGGTGGGCGATGCCGTGGCGTTCACCAACGTCGACGGCACCTTCAACGTAGTGGGCGCCCCGGCGGGCCGGCAGCGGCTCTTCGTGGATGGGTCGGCGCTGCTGACGGCCGACGGGCATTACGGGCAGTTCGCCACCACCCTGGAACTTGGCGAAGAGGAAGACCGCGCCATTGAGCGGCCGATCTACCTGCCTTTCGTTCCGCTGGCAACCGAACGAACCGTGGCTCTGGATGCCGCGACCCGGGTGGTCAGTCGCGAAGGGGTGACGCTGGAGATTCCGCCGGGCGTGGCGCGGCGCGAAGGTCGGGAATACGATGGGGCGGTGTCGGTGCAGGTGGTGGACGCCGAACGCACGCCCATCGAGCTTCCCGAGCGGTTGAAGGGCCGCGCGCATGCCATCATCACCGTGCAGCCCGTGGATGTTGAATTCGCGGTGCCGGTGCCGGTGTCCCTGCCGCTGTCGTCGCCCCCGGGCGCCGTGGCACCGGGCGCGCTGGGCACGCTCTGGCACCTCGATGGCGTGGGCCGCATCAGCGCCTACGAAGGGGTGGGGCGCGTCGATGACGACACGTTCACGCTGCTTGCCGGCGGCATCCGCTCCGGCGGGTGGCATTTCGTTACCGATCTGGAGGTCGCGGTGCGTCGCCCCTGCGCTGAAGGCAGGGCCGACGAGGCTCGCGCCTGCCTGGCGGCGACGGTCTCCCTGCTGGAGGAGGTGCAGCGCCGGGCGGCCTCCCGGGTGGCCGGCGCCCGCACCCTGCTGGGCCGGCTCGACGCCGCCCTCGCCACCCGCGGCTCGCTGGACCTTGCCACCGGCGTGGTACGCATCAGCACGCCCCTGTTTCCCGTCGCGCGCGACACCATCCTCGAGTACCGTGCGTTTTTCCGCGGACTGGAGTCGCTGGACGAGGTGCGCAACAGGGCCGCCGCGGCACGGGCCGCCTGCGCCCGAGCCGACACCTGCAACGCCGACACCGACGCCCTGGCGACGCTCGAGGATCGACTGGAGCAGCGACTGGACGACGCCGGCGACGGTGCCACATCTATGGCACCTCGGTTCGACCGCCTCAGCGCCGCGATCCTTGCCCTGAACCCCTTCTACGAGGGGCGGCAGTTTCTCGACGACGACACCTTGCTGGCCTTCGACACCGCCGCCGTGGAGTACAACCTGGCGTACCGCGGCTTCGCCCCCTTCGCCTCGCCGGCCGACGCCTTCGACGACGTGCTCCAGGCGGTAAGCGACGTGCGGCAGGCGGCGCTGGCCCTGGCCCTGGGGCGCAGCCAGGCGGAAGGCCGGAGCGCTTCCTCGCCGGTGAGGGTGCAGCGCGTCTGCGACGGCCTGGGTGCCACGCAGGTGGCATCGCCCGAGGAGGGCTTCGCGGCCGTCGCCCTGGGCGACGAAACGGGACAGGCGGACGAGGGCTGCCTGCTGCTTGCCGTCAGCGATGCCGAGGAGCTCGCCAGCCCGCCGATCGCCGAAACGCAATGGTTCGAAGCCCTCCACCCCCCGGTGCTGCTGGCCCTCACCGGGCGGATCGCGGGGCGCGGGCTGGCGACGGGAGAGCTGGCCGCGGGAACGCTCACCCGGGAGTCGCCGGTGCATCGCTGGAGCCTGCCCGGCGCCGATCGCCAGGGGATTGAGGTCGCCTTCCACGCTGACGGAGCGGCACTGGCAGGACTGGCCGTGGACGGGACCGTGCAGCTCGCCCGCGACGGGGGCTTCCGCGTCGCGAATCTTCCCGGCGGCAGCGGTACCTCGATCTACATCTGTGCCACACAGGTGACACCCGAAACCAACATCGTGTACGAACTGGGCACCACGCTTACCGCGGAGCGATTTGATTTCGGCGCCGCGGTGTCCGGTTCCTTTGACGTGCACACGCGGGCGGCCGCGGTGTTGTTCGAGGCTGCGGCGCGCGACCGCGTGATCGTCGAGAGGCGCTGTTGCGACGACGGCGCGGGTTCGTTCGCGCTTGCGGTGCTGGGACCCGGCGGAGCGGCGCCCGCCGCCGGCCTGGGCGCGGGCGATGCCCCGGGACTTCGCAGCGGAGCCTTCGAAGTGGCAGCCGGGGGTCTATACCGCGTGGTGCTGTCGCCGCTGCCCGGCGAGTTCGCCGACTACGAGATCGCCGTACGCCGCTCGGCAGCGGCCCCGCCCGTGCCCTATCAACCGGGGACCGAGGCAACGGCGGCTTTCGACGAGCCGGGTGCGAGCGCTGCCTTTGCCTTCGCCGCCGCGGCGGGTCAGGTGCTGACGCTGCACGGCGTCAGCGCCGTCGACCTCGATCGCGTTGCCTTCGTGATCACCGGTCCGGACGGCGTCGCCGTGGCGCCGGAGGGTCTGCTGTACTTCGACGGATCGTCCTTCGCGGAACGCATCCTTACGGCGCCGCTCGATGGCGCCTATGAGCTCGTGTTCCGCGTGCCGCTGGAGGCTGAGACGACGACGGGTTCGGCGATCATCCGCGTGGACGCGGCGCTGCCGGCACAGGGATTGGAGTGATCGCACCTGCTGTAGTATCCCGCAGTTACCCAACGCGGCCGCGGGGGCCGCAACCAAAACAGGCGCACGTAGGGCGCGGCCGCGAATGTCGAAAAGGGCTACTTACCTGACTCAACCACTCCCTACCGGTTGCGGTTGGGCCAGTGAAGCAAAGGGCACGGGATCGATCTGCACGGCCTGCTGGGCCATGCGGTAGAACAGCTTGCCGCGCGAGGCCGAAGCCCTGCGGTTGAAACGGAACGTGAGCGTACGGGGGCACTCCTCGCCCATGGCACGGCACACCACCGGTAGTAGCAGGTTGAGTCAAGTAAATAGCCCTTATCCCGAATAGCGAAATACACCTTCCGCGTTCCGTTCTGTTTTCGGCGCGACGGGATGCGCGCCGGCTGCACGCGTGTTGCGCCGTGAGCTACTGACCCGATGTGGATCCCTCTGGCGGCGGGCGTTCGGCATTGTTGGGGCCGCGCGGGCCCAAGCCCGCGGCTCGATACGGTTACGTATCAAGGAGACACTACACGACAGACTTGCCCGTCGCGTGGTTCCGGGCGCGGAGCGTAAACCCGCGGGCAGGTCTTACGGTGGCGTGGAGCGGCGGCGCCGGGCCTCAGACGCGGCGCTGGGTCTCGGCGGATGGGTCGTCGGTAAGGATGCGCTGGATCGCCGTCCTGAGCAGCGTGAGTTTGGCGTTCGTGGATTCGTCCACCTTTACCACCACCTCCTGATCCTTGACCGACACCACGGTGCCGATGATACCGCCGATGGTGAGCACCCGGTCGTTCTTCGCCAGCCGCGCGTGCATTTCCTCCCGCTCGCGCTTTTCCCGCTTGCGCTGGCTGCGCATGGTGAGCAGCATGAAGGCGATCATGGCCACCATGAGCGCGAAAACGACGAAGGACGAACCCGGCGACGGAGCACCGGGTTGGGCTTGTGCCAGCAGACAGGGGAGATTCAACATGTCTTCGACTTTCATTTCGTGGTCCCGGCCCCAGGGCGATCCGTGCCCGGGCCGGGTTCCGATCAGGAGCCTGGGATCGTGACCGGTTCAGCAGGGACGCAGTCCGATCCGACAAGGCGGCCCGCGGCCCCGCCGCGCCGGCCAGACCGCACAGCAGGCGCCTCGAGACCCGTGTCGCGAGCGAGCCCGCTACTCGCCGTCGCCCGCGCCGCGCTCGTCGGCTTCTCCCAGCGCCAGGATCGGAAACTCGGCGACCATTCTCGCCCATTGTCCCTGGGCAATCAATTCCCGAATCCGCGCCATGAAACGCTGGTAGAAACGCAGGTTGTGAATGGAGGTGAGCGTGGGCCCGAGCATCTCGCCGGCGTTGAACAGGTGGCGGATGTATCCGCGGGAAAAGCGGGCGCAGGTTTCGCAATCGCAACCAGGCTCCAGCGGCGCCTCGTCCAGCTTGTGCCGCTCGTTGCGCATCTTCAACGGACCGGCGGCGGTGAAGGCGAAGCCGTTGCGGCCGTTGCGCGTGGGCAGCACGCAATCGAACATGTCCACCCCCAGGCACACCGCGGCGAGAATGTCCCGCGGCATGCCCACGCCCATCAGGTATCGCGGTTGGTCGGCGGGCAAGGCGGCGATGGTCGGTCCCAGCACCTCCACCATCTGCTCATGCGTCTCACCCACTGACAACCCGCCCACGGCATAGCCGTCGAAGCCCAGGGCCTGCAAGGCCGCGGCGCACCGTTGGCGCAGGGGAACCTCCAACCCGCCCTGCACGATCCCGAACAGAGCCTGGTCGCTTCGCTGGTGCGCCGCCCGGCATTCCGCCGCCCAGCGCAGAGTGCGCTCCACGGCCGTCTCGAGCGCCGGGCGCGCGCCGGGAAGCGGCGGACACTCGTCGAACGCCATGACCACGTCCGCGCCGAGCAGGTTCTGAATCCGCGTGGCGCCGGCGGGAGTTAGTTGCACCGTTGCGCCGTCGATGTGGGAACGGAATTCCACTCCCTCGTCCGTGATCCTGCTGATGGGGGCCATGGAGAACACCTGGTAGCCGCCGCTGTCGGTGAGGATGGGTCCGTCCCAGCCCATGAACCGGTGCAGACCGCCAAGGTCGCGGACCGCCTCGGGGCCGGGGCGGAGCTGCAAATGGTAGGTGTTCGCCAGGATCATCTCCGTGCCGGTGGCGGCGAGCTGGTTCGGCGTGACGCCTTTCACGGACCCCGCCGTCCCCACGGGCATGAACACCGGCGTGTGGACCTCTCCGTGCGGCGTGGTCAGCACGCCCCGCCGTGCCGACCCGTCGACGTGGGTTACGCGGAACTCGAACATCGCGCCCAGCTTAGAACCTGCGCCAGAGCGCGCCCAGTCGAGCGGATACGGAATTGCGGCGCCTTGGCGCAAGGACGAAACGGAGGAAGGGACGGGGACAAAGGAGACCGCGGGGTGGCGGCGCAGCTGTGCCCGGTGCGGTGCGCGCGAAGGTCACGGACGGCTTGCGAGCGGCGTGGCGACGCCGCGCTCCGTACCGCCGCCGACCGGCCGGGGCGGAATGGCTTCAACCGCAGCGCACAGCAACTCCTCAGCGAGCGGCAGGGGGAGGACGTACTCCGCAGGACCAGAGGCGGCGCGGATTCGGTCGAACGTCCAGCCCTCCTCCACGGCAAACGGCCCCACACGTCGCCGCGTCAGCGCTGTCAGGCAGCCGCCCGTGCCCAGCGCCGCCGCCAGGTCGCGGATCAGCGCCCGTATATAGGTGCCGCGCCCGCAGGCGAGCTCGAAATCCAGCTCCGGCCAGGTGTAGGCGTGAACGTGCAGCCAGTAGACCTGGACCGTGCGCGCCACGAGGGCGACGGGTTGGGCCCGCGCTATCCTCTTGTAAGCGGGCACGCCGCCGATTTTCACGGCACTGATCTGCGGCGGCACCTGCTGAATAGCGCCCTCGAACCCCGCCGCGGCGGTGAGTAGCTCGCCCGGGGAAGGAACGCGCTCGACCGCCACGGGAACCAGCGGGCGGTCGGCGTCGAAGCTCTCACTGGTGACGTCGAGTCGCGCCGTGGCCCGATAGACCTTCGGTTGATCCATGATCCGCTCGACCAGCCTGGTGGCCCGGCCCAGACAGAGCACGAGCACGCCGTCGGCGGCGGGATCCAGCGTACCGGCGTGGCCGCTCTTACGCTGTCCGCAGAGCGACCGGACGCGATAGAGCGCCTTGGCCGAGGTGATCCCCCTCGGTTTGTTCAGGTTGATCAGGCCGTCCATGTCAGTCGGGCACTCGCGCGTACACGGCGCGCGCCGATGGGCGACCCGCCGGATCGACGAGCGTCAACCGGCCGTCCATCCGACGATACGCCTGATACACCACGTCCCCGGGAAGCGTGAAAATCACTCGACCCCGGGCCACGCGGTAGGTGCCCGTGCGGGTGTGCCGCTCGTTGTTCCGTTCGTGGGTAGCGGTGCAGCGCCCGTGATCGTCGAGCGTGAGGACAGCCGGAAGGTCGGCACGGGATGTCGTTTCTACGTTCACCGCCCGCCAGGTACCGGCGAACGTACACCCGGCGAACCACACCAGCGCGGCCGGGCCCACTCCCGAAGCCGCCGCACGAAAAGCCGCGCGCACGGCGCCGGGAAGCTTCTGTGAGTGTTCGCTGCTGCATCCCGCCGATTCGCCCATCGTTCCACGCTCGTTGGTTGCGATCCGCGCGGTGGCATCCTATACTGCCGCCGCGAGGATGACGTTAACCGGGACGACGCCGACCTGCCAGCGAAGCTGGGAGGGCGGTGCCTGAAGTGGCTTGTCGCCGATGTCCCTCAGGCAAGGCGGCGCAGCGTCGATGGGAAGCGGAGCATGCCGATCTATGAATACCGTTGCGCGTCGTGCGGGCGCGAGTTCGAAGAGTTGATTCGCAGCGCCGCGGACGAGCGGTCGGTTCACTGTCCGCAATGCCGGGGGCGGTCGCTGCAACGCAAACTCAGCGTGTTTGCGGCGCAGGCGGACACGGCGCGAGCGCCGCGGTCCGCGGCATCGCCCGGCGCCTGCGGCCGTTGCGGTGACCCCAACGGTCCGTGTGGGTTCTGACCTTTCGGAGCCGCTGAATATCGTGCCCGACCGGCAGCCCAACACCGCGCTTCGCGTGCCGTTGGCCGGGTTTCTTGCCTGGCTGGTTCCCGGAATGGGTCACCTCTTCCTCGGCCATCGCGCCCGTGGGCTGGTCTTTCTCGTCACCATTACGGCCACGTTCTGGACCGGTGTGGCGATCGGCGGCGTGGGCGGCACGGTTCACCCGGGTGAACGGCGGTTGTGGTTCATGGCGCAACTGCTCACCGGCGGACAATCGCTGGCGGCCCTGGGCATGCACAACAGCGTGGTGCGGAGCCTGCCGCAGGACCGGCCGCCGTACCTGGGTTCCTGGTTGTCCATCGACGTCGGCGTGCACTACACCGGCGTGGCGGGCCTGCTCAACCTTCTGGTGATTCTCGACGCCCTCTCGCGGGCGGACCCGGCCTCCCGGCACCATCGCGTCGGCGAACGTGAGCCGCCCCTGGGAGGAACATGAGTTCGTTTCTGGTCGCCATCTTTGCCACGGGGCTCGACGTCAGCGGGCGCGGCCGGCTGCTGCTCATGCTTCCGCTCTGCCTGAGCATTGCCGTGGTCTACAAGACCACACGCTGCGAGAGCCTGCGCGAGATTCCGGGAGCGTCCCTGGTGCTCTGGGTGACGATCGTGCTGGGCATGGCGGCAGTCGGCGTAGGGCTTTGGGTACTCTTTCGCATCATGGTTTGACGCGGATCGGCGCCGCGGGGCGTTGCCGCGCCGCTTGCGCGTGGCTGGTGGCCGCCGCGCTGGCCTGGTGCGGCGCCGGCACAAACAGCGGTTGCGCGCGAACGGCGCCGGCGGACGGCGGCAGTGGGGTGGAGCAGCCGGACGACACACAAGTCGAATCCAGCCTCCTGTACGTCCTGCAGCCGGAGGAGTTGACGACCGAAGAGCTGGTGGCCGCGGCGTTTGAGTGGCTGGTGCTCGAGCCCAGCCGCAACGGCCTGCCGTCCGGAGAACTGGCTGCGGGCGAGATCACGGACCTGCGCACCGGCGGCCCCTGCGGCGGGAAGGTCGTCCTGGCGTACCTGAGCATCGGCGAGGCGGAGAGCTATCGCAGCTACTTCGACCCCGAATGGCTGGACGACGACGGCGCGCCGATTGCGGGGGTGGCGCCGGCCTGGCTGGGACCGGCCAATCCCGATTTCCCCGGCGACTTCAAGGTGCGCTACTGGGATCCCGGCTGGCAGTCGCTCATCCTCGGCACGCCGGATGGCAGCGAGGCGACGCCGCTGGATCGCATCCTGAATGCCGGCTTCGACGGCGTGTACCTCGACATCGTGGACGCATACGACTTCTGGAGCAGTGCCGAGGGCGGCAACGAACTGACGCGCCGCGAGGCCCGCGAGCGGATGATCGCGTGGGTCGGCGCCATCGCCGCCTACGCCCGGCAGACGCGCGGAGCGCCGGAGTTCCTGGTGTTCCCGCAGAACGCCGCGGACATCCTCGCCGATGACGACGGCGGGTTCGACGTACTGACGGAGGAGTATCTCGCTGCGGTGGACGGCATCGGCATCGAGGATTTGTTCTACGACGAAACCTCGGCCCAGCCGGACGACGAGACCCAGTACGTGCTGGAGTACCTGCGAGAGTTCGGGCGCCGCGGCAAAACGGTGCTGGTGACCGATTATGTCCTGGCGGGGGACGCGGCTTCGGAGGGCAATACCTTGCGCGCTCAGGAGTTTTACCAGCGCGTCCGGGCGGAAGGGTTCGTTCCTTACGCCGCGCAGTCGGATCGTGATCTCGACGAAGTTGTGACGCTGAGCCGCCCGGAGTGGCCGGTGAGTCAGCCGCCCGAGGCATGCCTCGATCCGCGGTCCGGAGGGTGACACCAGCGGCCGCCGCGCGGGCTGCACCGTCGGAGGTTTGGGCAGACGAAGGCGGAATGTCGAAGGGACCGCGCAGTAGCCGTCTACCCTGCCGCCATCGCACATCGCTAGGCCGAACGTCCGCGAGTGGTCACCCGCCTGCGGCTTCCGTGCGGAGGGAGCGGGCCTTACGCGCCGGTGGGGGCGGTCGAGGACGACGGTTGGAACACCGTTTGCTGCATCGCCGCCGGGGCGCTGGGGCGCTGCGGCCGCGACATCCATCCCACCACCAGGAACCCCACGGCGTAGATCAGCAGGAACAGACTGAACGCGCGCTGCTCGGCCCGGAAATACACCAGGAACGACGCAACGGAGTAAAGGCCCAGGAGGATCTCCACCACCCACAGATGGCTCTGCGCCACGCTGTAGCTCGAGTGACGGGCGGTGCGGCCGTCGCTGCCGGATTTGGGCGTGCGTACGAACTCCCCGCCGCGGCGCCAAAGCCCGCGAAGCACGGCCAGGGCGTTGCTGGCGCACAGCCCGCATCCCAGAATCAGCATCGAAGGAATCGTCCGCCAGCCCATCCAGTAACCGTCCAGACTGTAGCGGGCGTAGGTGTAGGTGAGCGAGGGTGCGATCGCGGAAAGCAAGATGACGACCCAGGCGCCGACAAACCACTGCGTAGCGAAGACCCGGCCGCCATCGAGCACCAGCAGCAGGGGCCGTGCCACAATGGCGAGCATCAGCATCCACAGTGCCACGGAATAGTGCGTCAGATGCAGCGATGCCTCGAGTTTGGCCCCCAGCGTACTGCGGCTGCACCAGATGCGCGGCAGTAACTTGCACGCCACCTGAATGGAACCTTGGGCCCAGCGCCGCTGCTGGCTCTTTAATGCCGCGATCGTCGGAGGCAGCTCCGCCGGGCAGGGCATGTCGAGGCAGTAATCCAATCTCCAACCCGCAAGCTGGGCGCGGTAGGACAAATCGAGGTCTTCCGTTAGCGTGTCTCCGCTCCAGCCGCCGACGGACGGGTCGTCAATCGCCGCCCGCCGCCACACGCCGGCCGTCCCGTTGAAGTTCATCATCAGCCCGTTCCAGGCGCGGGCGCCTTGTTCGATGGCGAAGTGACCGTCGATCCCCATCGCCTGTGCCGAAGTGAGCCACGATTGATTACGGTTCAAGTGCTCCCAGCGTCCCTGGATGCACGCCAGGCCGTCGTCCGCTGCCAGCAGCGGCACGGCCTTGCGCAGAAAGTCGCGGGGGGGAACGAAATCCGCGTCGAAGACGGCTACGAACTCTCCTCGCGCCTGCCCCAGCCCATTGGCAAGCGCACCGGCCTTGTAACCTTGGCGGTTGCTCCGGCGCGCCACCTTGATATCCACGCCCCGGCTCCGCCACTCCTCGATGGCGTCATCGATGAGCCGGCACGTCAGGTCCGTGCTGTCGTCGAGCACCTGCACCTCGTGCCGCCCCGGGGGGTAGTCCATCTGGGCGACGTGGTCGATGACGCGGCGTACCACATCGGCCTCGTTGTAAACCGGGATCTGGCTGGTCACGACCGGATAGTGCTCCGGCGACCGCCCACGATGGTAGGCCGCCATGAGCTCCCCCTGGTCTCGGCGGCGGCGGGAGGCTCGTCGCCGAAAAAGATACAACAGCGCGTAGAGGTGGAGCCCGTATACCGCAAGGGCTACGGTTGCCGTGCTGAACAGGATGAGAACCACCCACCGGAAGACGGTGAACATCCGGTCGATCTTTCCCTAGTCGCGAGCGGCGACCGCGCCAACGGTCCGCCCGCCGAACCGAACCACAGCCCGTTTAGTGTATTGTAGCGGGACGGAAACACCAATGCCCGGCCGGCGGTCGATCGGGTGCATCCCGCGGATCGTGCCACGATTCGTGGGATGCACACCGTTCTGCCCGCCCCTCCGGGATGGAACGGGCGGGGCGGCCTCGGCGAGGGATTCAGCTTGCGAAGCCCACCGGCGCCGCGACCGCCGGAACGTCGCCCTGGCCGGCCGTGGGTGCCGCGGGTGGTGATCCGACCTGCCCCACGCCGCGCGGGAGCACGCCGGCCTGGCGGAGCAGATCGACCAGGGTCACCAGCCGGTGGCTGTACAGGTGCTGCGAGAGCGTGCGGCGCTGCCCCGCGGCGGCGATCTCCCTTCGCTTTCCGGGGTGAGCCAGGTAGAAGGCGATCTTCTCGAGCAGCTCCGCTTCGTTGCGGAACACGTCGCACTCGACGCCGATCTCAAAGCAATCGGAAAGCTCGGGAGAATAGTAGGTAAGCATGAAGCCGCCGTAGCCGGTGATCTCGAAATGGCGGACGTTCATGTTGGCTTCCAGGCTGCCCTTCATGAGATTCAGGCAGATGGGCACGCGACGCATGCGCTCGTGGAGCACGTTGCGATCCCAGATGCGCGGCGTGTGCGGCAGCTCGTAGTCCTTGGCCCAGTGATCGCCGATCAGCTCGAAGGCATCTCCCAGCTTGTGCTTCAGGAAACGCGCGAAGCGATCCCGTTGCTTGACGGCCAGGTAGGCGCTGTAGGCGAATTTGTGGTTGTAGTAATCCAGAGCCTTGGTGACGCGGGTGCCAAAGTCATCGCCGGGGCGCGGCGGTTCGCCGAAGCCGTAGAGGTCGTAGTAGATCTTGTGGAAAGGCAGGTGCGGCATGTCGGCATTCACCGCAGCGGCGGTCAGGGCGGGAAACAGCGCCCCGGAGGCAATCGGCTGCTGGGATCGAAACCACGAGGAGGCCGGATGCCCCATGAAGGCGACGGCAGCGCCGGCGTCGGGCTCGGGCAGCGGGCTGGTGTCGAAGTCGTCATCGCTCACCGCCATGGGCATGGTGATGATGTTGGGAACGCCGAGCCGGCCGAGCTCCTCGGCGTAGGAGCGTTCCCAGACCCATTTGATCCAGTCGCGGCTTTCGAAGAGCTGCCACTGGTCCGCCCAGCTCAACTGCGCCATGGTCCCCGTGAGCGGGTCGAGGTAGCACACCACGTACGGAATGTTCAACGCGGCGTTGGTGAGCACGGCCTGTCCGGGGTGGTCGGGGTTGGGAAGCAGTGTGAAGGCCCCGCCGTTGAAGTCGAGCAGCAGGTCGATGTCGTGGCGTTCGAGAAATTCGCGAACCATCGGACCTTCCGCCAGCCGCTGCGAGATGGCGTTGTTGCAGTCCAGGGTCAGCGACGCCGGCAGGACGAACGCCTCGAACCCCGCGGCGCGGACGCTGCGTTCGAGCTGTGTGGTGGTGGCGATGCGCCAGGGGCGTCGAACCATGCAGGTAGCTCCGTGGCGGGTCGGGCCGCCGATCCCACAACACTATCGACGCCCGCGCCGGTTCCGCCTCAGTCAGGTTTGTAGTAAAGCGCGTCTCCCCAGTTGTGCGGCTGGTCGGAGGCGTAGACCGCGCGACGGCGAAAGCCGCATTCGGCGATGAATCGGTCCACTTCCTCGAACAGGGGGCAGTCCTTGTAGAGCGGTACGAACGAGACCTCGACGAGCAGCAGCTTGACGCAGCTCAGCAGTTCCCGTGCTCCGTACAGCGCTTTGAGTTCGGCGCCCTGCAGGTCCATTTTGATGATGCTCACCCGCCGCGGGTCGACGCCGTTGTCCTTGCACCAGCGGTCGAGCGTACAGATTTCGATCTCCTCCCGCCCCACCACGCGGTGCCACCGCTCGCAGGGGTTGCCGGGGAGGAACTCGAGCAGGGAGTTGGACTCCGCTCCGGCGGTGAGGTTGATCCACGCCTTGCCGTCGCGGTCGCCGACAGCCTTGCGCACCGGTGTCACGCCCAGCGCGGCGCACTTCTCGCGCAGCTTCTCGAACGCGCTGCCCACCGGTTCGAAACTGTAGATGGCGGCGCGGGGGTAGAACTGGCGATAGGCTTCGGCCATCTGTCCCACGTTGGCGCCGCAGTCCAGGATGATATCCGGTTCCGGCACCAGCTCCGCGAAGTCCTCGCGCCAGTTTCGCGCCGAGAACGCCACGGGAAGCGGGCGCGGCTCGAGCGCTCCGAGCAGCGTTCCAAGCCGGTGGCTGTACAGATGCTCGCCGAGCGTGCGCTGCTGCCCGGCATGAGCGATGGCGGCGCGCTCCTCGCCGTGGGCGAGGTAATAGCGGATCTTCTCCAGCAGGTCGCGCTCGTCGCGGAAGACGGCGCACTCCCGGCCGATCTCAAAGCACTCCCCCACTTCCGGCTGTTGGTAGCAAAGCAGAAAGCCGCCCGCGGCGGTGATTTCGAAGTGCCGCATGTTGAGCCCGCTTTCGGCGTTGCCGTTCACCAGGTTCAGGTTCACGGCGGAGTCGCGGAAATGTTGCAGGTACGCCTCGTAGGTCGGCAGCGGCGGATCCGCGGAGAAGCCGTAGGCCGCATCCCATCCATTCCCCACCAGTTGGAAGAGGTTGCCGAGGTGCCGCTTGAGGAAGATGACGAAGCGATCTCGATTCCGCAGGCACAGCGCGGCGTGAAAGAACATCTTGGCCTGGAAGTAGGTCGCGGTTTTACGGATGCGCGCCTGGAGGTCGTCCCCGGCGGCCACCGGCTCGCCCAGTCCGTAAAGATCGTGGTAGATATCGTAGAATGTCATGTCGCCCAGGTCGCCGCGGACGGCCTGCGCCAGGGCGCCGGCGAACAATTGCGGGGCCGAAAGCGGCGCGGTCGAGCGGAAGTACCCGGAGTTCTGCGTACCGACAAAGCTGATGACCGGGCGCTGCCGCGCGGGATCAAGCGGCGTGCGGTCGTAGGCGCGGTCCGGGGCGGCCATGCGTAGCTGCAACACCTGCGGCACACCGAACCGTTGCAGCTCCAGGGCGTGAACCCGATCCCAAACCGCCTTGACCCAGGCGGCGCTCTGGAGCGACTGCCAGACGACGCTCCAATCAAGCCCCTGGAAGGCGGTGACCAGCGGATCGATGAAATGCGAGCACAGCAGCACCCGCGCCGATTCGTGCAGCAACTGGAGGTCCGGGCTTCCGTCGCCGCGGCGGCGGAACGCCAGCCCGGAGCCGCTGATGTCCAGCAGCCGTTCTACGCGGCGCTCTTCCAGCAGAGCCGCGATGGCTTCGCCGTGTCGCAGACGCTCCGCTACGTCCGCGCAATGCGGGTTGCCGCCGGGATGTGAGGCGATGGGAAGGTCCACGCATTCCCGGTGCATGGCGGCACAGGCCTCGCGCCACCATCCTCCGCCCACAACACCCAGGACCATCCGATGCGCCGCCTGTTTCGATTGAACCGCCCTTTGCGCGGGCGAGTGGATCACGCCGGCCGGGCATCACGTTGCCTCGACCGAAGGTCGCTGCCTAACGTTATCGGTTGGGCGGCGTCTCGTCGTTGAAGGGTGGGTCGGTAATCAGCGGTACGCTGCCCGCCGTCCCGCCGGGTTTCTCGGGCCGACCACCCTCGACGGAGCTGCTTAACCGGAAGGTCCTGGGCACCGATGCACACGCGGGTTTCATGGGGGATTCCGGCGGCCGCGGGCCTCAGGCTCAAAACGGGGGGCGACACCATCCATTCGGTCGAGGTGAACTGTGGCGCCGCGCCGGCGACGGCGCGCGTCCGCCGATGCGCACTCGGGGCGCCAGGCGCTCGCCGACACACCACTCCTTTCCGCACACCGCGACGCCGTCCCGGCTTCTCCGTCGCGCGTCTACTCGCCCTTGCACTTGCAGGAGCCGTCCTGAGCGCCGGGTGTTCGCCGCGCCGACCGTCGATCGAGGTTGCTCTCGGCGCGCCACGCCTCGGGCCGGCGCCGCGCGAGCCGGATCCCTGGCGGTTCGTCGGGCCGTTTTCCGCACTAAACGAGGGGCAGGCGCAGTCGCCTCGTCCGCGCCCGAAGGGCGCAGTCCTGGTGCGCTCCGCGGCATCGGACATGGCGTCGGACCCTGGCGGAATCGGCAATGCGGACGCTCGCCTCCCCCGGCCTTACGCCCACGACCCCGAAGCGCTCGCCGCGACGTGGCACCGCGAGCTTCCGCCCACGGACCTGAGTTTGTGGGCGAACGCCGGTAACGCCGCGACGTTCGCGCCGCCGCCGCTTCCGGCAAAGCCGGACGGAATGCCCGACGAGTCTCCTTCGGACACCGACGCCGCCGCGCGAGAGCGCGACCGCGGTCGCCGCTGGCACCTCGAACTCGGACTGCGCGGCGGTCACACCAAACTCGCGGAAACCAAGGAGCTTCTCGATCGCCGCCTCAAGCTCCCCATGAAGCTCGACTTTCTGCACGTCTTCGACGAACCCTACACGCCCTTGGACCGCAAGAGCGACTTAGGGCTCAACACGCTTTACCTGGGGTTGGGCCGGCAGGAGTCCAGTTGGTGGTGCTGGACCTGGTACGTAGGCGGCGGGGCGGGCACCGACAGCGATCACCAGCAGGTCCTGAACCTCAGCCTGAAGCTCGATTTCCGCTACGCGCTCTACTACACCGGCGCCGTGTTCGAGGTCTACCCCTGGGGCACACCGGAGTACCTGAACAACCTCACCTGGGAACAGCGGCTCCGCGCCAGCCGGCCGTACCTGCTGACCGGCGGCGAGATGGGCTACCTGAGCGCCCGCGGCCGGGGAAAGTACGCCTGGGTGCCGGTGACCGTCTACCGTGATGAGCACACGGTTCGCGACTGGCTGTTCAGCTTCCTCCTGGGCGTGGGCTGGGGCGTGCCGCTCAACGAACGGTGGTCCGTCAACCTCTCCCTGCACTACTCGTTCCACTTCTACCGGCCGGACGAATACGACAGTTGGAACCTGGTGTCGGTGCTGCGCTACCGGCTGTAGGGCGGCGAGGGCGATAGGTCCCATGCCGCGGTGCGCGATCCGTTTCGACCCTGCTCCCGGCCATGCGCTCGCTCACGCCTGGCATCGCTGCGCCGCGCAAAGGGTAGGCAGTCGCGCCGCTCTTCGCGCAGTGCCGAATCGGGCACTGCGGGTAAGCGTCAACGGGGTACGCTCAGCAGCGCCCCACCGGCGAGCGACGCGGCTTCCACGTGACCCATCAGCGTTCGACCCTGGTGTTCGATGATCGCATGCGCGTGCACGCTTGTCCCGTGGTGGGTGACCACCCCCTCGCGGCCCCGGGCGAAGAATCCCACGAGTTGGCCGCGCGCCGGGCGGTCCAGCCGCCAACGCCAGGGAGCCAAGTCACCCGGCGCCTGGTCCGCGGCGCCGCCGCCCATGGGGCACGCGCCACGGACAATGTGCAGAGTCAACGCCGTGAACTCACCGTCGATGCGAAAGGGCAGAGGAGCATCCGTCGCCATGCCCGCCTCCTGCGCCGCGCGCTTGATGGCGGCCTCGAGGGCGCCATCCGCCAGGGGTTGCACGACCCGCGTGGTGCGCCAGCGGCCCACATAGGCGAGCGTAAGGAGCGCGGCCTGATCCTCGCCCTGGGCGCCGGCGATGACGGGCTGGCCGTCCACCACCCGCGCCCTCCAGGCGACGCCGTCGACGATGGTGATTTCGCCGGCCAGTCCGGCCAGGGCGCCGACGGCGTGGGCGCGCGGCCGGCGCTGGACCTCGGCGATCGCCACCCGCGGCTCCGACCGGCCCTCGTGAAGCACCTCGCGCATGCCGCCGTACTGAAGCACGCGCGGCGAGCCACTGACACACCCAAGGCACGTCCCCAACGCCAGCCCGAGGAGGAGCGCAATGCGGGTCGAACATGCAAGTTTCACGACCGGTTCCCGTGCGTCGGTGCGGACCCTAAAGCCGGACGGACGGTCGCAGTGGGCGTCTGCCCGTCAGGCGCTCGTAGTCACCCCAGGTGTCGACGTCCCCGACCGCTTCAGCCCCTGTTTCTACCTCGTGGACCGGCAGATTCCCAGGTCGCAGCAGACCGTTGAGCCCACCGCGGAGAGCTTCGACGTGCGGTCGCAATGCCCAGGGGACAATCAGCGGGTGTCCGCGCTTGCCGGCATGGGTGGCCACGACCACGCGTTCGGGCGTGTGACGATAGGATCGTATGCAGTCACGGCAAGCGGCAATCGTAAGATGAGGCATGTCCGCGGGCACGACCAATACACCGTCGCCGCCATGCGGCGCAAAAAGTGCCCCGGCAGCCTTCCATCCCACGCGCACGGAGTCGATCATCTCGCTACCGGCCCGGTTGTTGAGGGCGATGACGATGCGGGCGTCCTGTGGCAGAAGGAGGGCGGCAACGAGTTCACTGCGCGTGACGACCACCACGCCGTCGGCACCGGCTCCCAACAGCGTGCGGGCGACGGTGGCGGCGATAGTCCCGCCCTCCAGGGGCAGGGTCTGCTTGGGCCAGCCCATGCGCCGACCGACGCCCGCGGCGGGCACCACGGCCCAGACGGCCGCTCTTGACGTAGCAGGAATCATGAGACCGCCTCCGGAGTGAGCGGCCCCTCGACCGCCGCAGGTGTCGCCCGGCGCCGCACCGCCGTGAGCTCCGCGGCGATACTCACCGCGATCTCCATGGCCGTCTTGGCGCCGATCGGCAGTCCGATCGGCGCGTGCACGCGCTGCAACAGATCGTCTGGGACTCCGGCGCTTCGCAGATCGTCGAAGATCACCGCCACCTTGCGCCGGCTGCCGATCATGCCGACGTAGGCCGCGGGTGAACGTGCAACGACCTTCAGCGCCGCCTCATCGTGTTTGTGCCCGCGCGTGACGATGACCACGTAGGTGGCGGCGTCCACCGGCCAGGCGCGAAGCGTGCCCGCGATGTCGCCGACCACCGGGCACAGAGGGGCCGGGAAGCGATCACCATTAGCGTACTCAGACCGTTCGTCGATCACCCACACCCGAAACCCGAGGCTGCTCGCCAGCGGAGCCAGGAGGCGACTGATGTGTCCGGCGCCGGCAATCAGCAGCTTGGGCGCCGCCTCCAGGTGAATTCGGTAAGCGCGGACTTCCCCCCGGTGCGCCGCCTGAAGGACGAGGGTCGTCGAATTCCCGCGCTGCAATTCCGTGAGCGCGGAGTGCAGTTCTTCGGCGTCGCTGGGACCGCTGAGCGTCTGTACCGCCAGTTCCATGGTGCCGCCGCAGATCATCCCATCGTCGTACCCGAAGTCGTGGTCCAGCGGGCAGGTGACGATTTCGCTGTGGTCCCGCAGCAGCAATTGGTGGGCGCTGCGGCGCACGGCCGCTTCCACGCAGCCGCCGCCCAGTGTCCCCGTCATGCGTCCTGATCCATCCACGCACACCACGGTTCCGGCGGGCTGCGGCGTGGAACCCCTCGTGGCCACGATGGCACAAAGGGCAATGCGCCGGCCGGACCGCGCTTCGGCAACCGCATGAGCAAGAATGTCCACGACCTCGTGCATCGGCTCCCGTCAAGCCCGCGCTTCTACGTCCGGGCCAATGCCGCGGCCGGGGCCTCCGGTCCCCGCTGCGGTTCCCGCGATTTCAGAGCGCGGAGGATCTTTTCCGGGGTAATCGGCAGGTCCTTGATCCACACTCCGGTGGCGTTGGCGATGGCGTGGGCCACGGCCCCCAGCACCGGCAGCGTGCTGCCCTCGCCGATCTCCTTGGCACCGAAGGGACCCCGTTCCTCATAGGACTCCACCAGACCACTGAAGATATCGGGGGCGTCCTTGATGGTCATCATCAGATAGCCGTGCAGGTTGGGGTTGAGGATTCTCCCCTGCTCGTCGAACTGCACATCCTCGAAAATGGTCTCACTGGCGCCCATGACAATGGCACCCTCGACCTGCCCATGGACCGCCATGGGATTGATGGGCGTGCCGCAGTCGTGGTAATCCGTGAAGCGCTCGATGCGCACTTTCCCTGTTTCCAGGTCGACCGCCACTTCGCACACGGCACTGCCGAACGAGTACGCCGGGCTGGTGCCCACCGTGCCTCCCTTGAAATCGCCGCCCAGTCCGTCGGGAGGTTTGTAACAGCCGGTGCCCACCAGCGGGCCGTTGGCATTGAAGTACTTCCGTGCCGCCTCCTCCCAGGGGACGCTTCGGCCGGATCGCTGGTCCCACATCCTGGCATCGCGGGCCGCGACGTCCGCCTCATCGCACTGCAACAGAGCCGCGGCGAAAGGGCGCATTTTTTCCACGACCGCGTACCCGGCTCGGGCCACCGCGTGTCCCGCCATGAGGGTCACGCGCGAAGAGTAGGCGCCGAGATCGAGCGGCGAAATATCGCTGTCCTCGCTGCGCATGCGGATGCGCGCGGGGGGGATGCCCAGCGCCTCGGCACACATCTGCGTGAGTACCGTGTCACTGCCCTGTCCGATCTCCGCCGCCCCGATCATGAGCACCACGGCCATGCCGTCCTCGCTGACCTTGGCCACGGCGTTGGCATGAGGAAAGATCGACCTCTTCTGGAACGGTTCTTTTCCTTTTTCGTGGGAGAGCTGCACCTGGCCGCGGTAAATACAATATCCGGCGCCGGACACAAAACCGCCGCAGCCCACGCCGATGCCTTTGCCCCGCGGGAGCTTGCCGTATTTCCCGTCCCAGCCGGACTTCTCGCAGACCGCCTCCAGCGTGGCGCGGAACTCGCAGCTTCCAATGTCCATGTCATTGACCGTGCGTGTGTGGGGAGCCATGGCATTGCGCCGGCGAATTTCGATGGGATCGATGCCCAGGTCATCGGCGATCATGCTTAACAGACACTCGAACGCGAAGCGCGGCTGGGGCACGCCGTGACCGCGCATGGCCCCGCATGCCGGTTTGTTGGTCATCACCCGGTACCCGTCGTAGCGATAGTTGGGAATGTGGTAGAGGGTGGGAATAACACTGCCGGCGTAGTAGGCGGTGGCCACGCCGAAGGAGGAGTAAGCACCGCCGTCCAGGTGAATCTCGCTCTTGAAGGCCTGGATGCGGCCTTCACGGTCCACGCCCAGTTTGAAACGCATGTGCTGCCTGTGCCGGCCCCGGCCGTGGTGGAACATCTCTTCCCGCGAATAGACCATTTTGACGGGCCGCCCCGTGCGGCGACTGAGAATGGCGGCGCACAGGTCCAGCGGCGTGGTCTCCGCCTTTCCACCGAACCCCCCGCCGACGGCGGGTCGAATGACGCGAATCTTACCCAGCGGCATGTGGAAGACATGCGCCATCATGTACTGCACATAATGGGGTACTTGCGTGGACGTATAGAGTACCAGTGTTCCATCGTGTTCCCAGTAGGCAATGGCGGCGTGCGGCTCGAGGGGCGACTGATAGATGGTATTTCCCGTGAACTCCTCTTCGCGGACGTAATGCGAGGCGGCAAAACCCGCCTCAATCTCCCCGAAACTCTGCTCCACGTGGGTGTTGATGTTGCGGGGGTAGCGATCATGGAGCAGCGGAGCCCCTTCCTGTACCGCCTGATAGGCGTCCAGGACCACGGGCAGTTCTTCGTAGTCCACCTGAATGCAGGCGATAGCCCGCTCAGCCGTCCGTTCGTCGACGGCCACCACGGCGGCCACTTCGTCGCCGACGTGCCGTACCTTGTCCTTGGCGAGCACATGCTCGTCGTAGCGGGCGGGCGAGACTCCGTACTGCGTATCGGGGACGTCGGCGCCGGTAATGACATCGACGACGCCGGGGAGGGCGGCGGCCCGGGACACGTCGATCCGCCGGACGCGCCCGTGGGCGATGGGCGAGCCGAGGATCTTGCCGTGCAGCATGTTGGGTAGCGCGATGTCGGCGGTGTACAGCGCGCGGCCGGTAGCCTTGTCTGCGGCGTCGACGCGGGGCATCGAAACGCCCACGGCGGCGAAGGGCTTCCCCCCCGGATCGCGGTAGGGCGCGCGACCGTTTCCCTGCCCGTCACGCTCGTCGTGCGCCGTCCTGTCGCCGCAGGTGCCGTCCCCGCGGTAGTTTTCGCAACGGCTGACGGCACGGACGATTCCGGCATAGCCGGTGCAGCGGCATAGGTTTCCGGCGAGGGCCTCTTTGATCTCCTCCACCTGGGGCGCGGGGTTCTCGCGCAACAGCGCCGTGCCCGCCAGAATCATGCCGGGCGTGCAGTAGCCGCATTGAATCGCCCCTTCGTGGATGAAGGCTTCTTGCAGAGGGGTCAGTTTGCCGTTCCGGCTCAATCCCTCGATGGTGGTAATGGAGCGGCCCGCCGATTCGGCCGCCAACAACAGGCAACTGTTCATCGGCTCCCCGTCCACCAGCACTGTGCAGACACCGCAGTCGCCGACGTTGCAGCCCTTCTTCGTGCCCGTCAGGCCGAGTTTGTCGCGAAGGACTTCCAGTAGTGTCGCTCCCGCGTCCACCGCGAGGGTGTAATCGTGTCCGTTGACCCGCAGGGTTCGAAGGCTGGTCATGACGTTGCCTCTCTTGCGCGCCGAAGCGCAGTGTCCAGGGCGCGTCGCGTCAGCACGCCGACGAGCCGGCGGCGAAACTCGGCGGACCCGCGTACGTCGGAGATGGGGCGCGCGGCCAGTTCCGCCGCCGCAGCGGCCTTTTCAAACAGCGGTTCATCCGGGCGATGGCCGACGAGCACCTCCCGTGCCAGCTCCACCGTCTGCGGCACCGGCGCCACCGCGCCCAGCGTCAGGCGGGCATCCGCGATGCGCCCTTCGCCATCGAGCCGGAGTCCGGCCGCCGCCGCGGCAACGGCGATGGCATTGCCCTCCCGCAGCGCGAAGCGCGCGTACGCGGCACCGAAGCCGGCCGGCATGGGCGGCACGATCACCGCGGTGAGAATCTCGTCGCTCTCCATCGTCGTGCGGCGCGGGCCCAGGAAAAACTGCGGAAGCGGAAGGCGGCGTTCCCCGCGCGGCGACCAGGCGACGACCTCGGCTCCCAGCACCGTGAGGATGGGCGGCAGGTCGGCACAGGGGACGGCGCAGGCGAGGTTGCCACCCACGGTGGCCATGTTGCGTATCTGCGGGGCGGCCATCTGACCCGTGGCGTCGCGCAACGGCGCGCAGCGCTCGCGCACCAAGTTCGAGTGATGCAGCCGCGTGATGCTGGTCAGGGCGCCGATCCGCAACCCTTCGGCGGTGGCCCACACCCCGCGCAGCGAGCCGATCCGGGAGATGGACACCAGGTGCTGCGTGTTTGCCCGGCCGGTCTTAAGGTCCACGAGCAGGTCCGTGCCCCCGGCCAGGACGCGGGCGCGCGGCGCGTACCGGGTCAGCAGCGCGGACGCATCCTCCAGCGTCACGCAGGCGTGCATCTCCACTTCTGGCACGTGCATTTTGATTGTTCCTTCCGACTGTCCTGTGCCGACGCGCGATGGCGGTCGTTGCCGCCCCCGACTGGCGGCAAGCTGCGGCGAGCCGCGCACCGCGCCCCGCCGTTGCGTTCCGCATGGATCGCAGCGCGGCGTGGGCGGCGGGCATCCGCTCACGTCGAGCGCCCCGTGCCCGTCGCACCCTCCCCCAGTTCCGTTCCGGCCCCCAGCACGCCGTGCATAAACTGGGCGGTGATCTGCCGGGCGACGGCGTGCGGCGACTTGCCCCGCTTGGGGTCGTACCAGCGATAAAGCCAGTTCAGGGTGCCAAACAGCGACATGGTGGCCACGTGCATATCCAGCTCCGCATCCGGCGCCAGCTTGTCCATCAGGCGCTCGAGGACCCCGCGGGCGAGCTGGTAGTACTCCCGCCGCACGCGCAGAATGTCGTCGTAGGCGGCCCCGCCCAGCGAATCCAGCTCGTGGGAGCACACTTTCAGGGCCGGCATGTTGGCGACGAAGTAGTTCACGTGCGTGCGCACCATCACGCAAAGCTGCTCCACGGGGTCGGTGATGCCGCTGAGGGTCTCCCGCACCTTGGTGAGCAGCGAGTTGAAGGTGCGGAACTGGATGAGGAACAGCACCCGCTCCTTGCTGTCCACGTAATGATACACCCCCGCCAGACTTACTCTGGCGGCCTTGGTGACCATGCGCATCGAGGCCCGTTCGTAGCCGACCTGGGCAAACACCTGGGTTGCCGCTTCGAGGATGTGCGTCAGCCGGTCCTCGTAACTTTCTTTGGCGTCGGTGGTTACGGCAGCGCGGCGAGCCTCGGAAGCGAACACTTGTTCTGGTTTTCTGCTTATCATATCGGACACATTCCCGATAGTGGTACGAGCGTTCGTTAGTCTAGTCTGCCCGCATACTACCACTCTGTCAAGGAAAAAAGCAAAAAAGTCCTTGACATGGTCCCGCCGGCGGCGCATGATTGGCTTAGGTTTTACCGATCGAACGTTCGTTCGATAATGAACAGGAGCGCGCCGCCGATGAGCCCCTTCAAAACCGCCGCCTGCAAAACGCCCTCGGGGGAAATCGCCTACGCCAAAGAGGGGTGGATCGCCCGCATCACGCTGCAACGCCCCCAGAGCTACAACGCCTACAGCACGGTCTCGCTGCAGGAGCTGGCCGCGGCGTTCCAGGATGCCTCGTGGGACGACCAAGTCGCCGTCGTGGTCTTCACCGGCGCGGGAGAACGGGCGTTCTGCACCGGCGGCGACGTCAAGGAGTACCAGGAATCGTACACCCAGCGGCCGCGCGACTACTGGAAATACATGTGCTGCTTCAAGCAGTACCTCGAGTCCATCATCAACTGCGGCAAGCCCGTCGTCGCGCGGATTAACGGCATGGCCGTCGGCGGCGGCAACGAGAGCCAGCTCGCCTGCGACCTGGCGATCATGGGTGAGCACGCCTTCCTCGGGCAGGTGGGAACCAACGTCGGCTCGGTCGCCTGTGGGGGCTCGACACAGTGGCTCCCCCTGCATGTCGGCGATCGTCGGGCACGCGGCGTGCTACTGCTCAACCAGCGCTATCCGGCGTTTACCTCGCTCGCCATGGGCCTGGTGAACGCCGTGGTACCCACGGTGAAGGGTCCGGACGGCTCGTTCATCACCCGCTTCGCCGAGGGCCGCAAGTACCTGGCGGACTGGAACACCGATCCGTGGGATTCGCCGTTTGAACGGCGCGCTACGGCGGGCGAGATCAAGAAGGCGCTGGATCGCAAGGAGGGGTATTCGATCGACCTTTCGGCGCTGGACGAAGCGGTGGCCGACGTCAGCGAGCAACTGGTGCACAAGTTCGCGGAGTGCACGCGCTACACCAAGGCGCAGGTGAACTTCTGGAAGGAGCTTTCGTGGCATGCCACGGCCGGGCACGCCCGGGACTGGCTGGCGATTCACTACACCAGCCTGGAGCCCTACGAGGGCATGACCGCGTTCGTGGAAAAACGCAAGGCGGACTATCTGGGCATGCGGCGACGGGCGGCGTCGGGAGGGTCCAGCGAGTTTCTCTGGGGCCCTTACTCGAAGGCGTGCCCGGCGTGCGGCGCCAAGGGAATTCCCGCGATGTTCGAGTTCTGCGGGCAGTGCGGCGCCAGCCTGATCTCCTGCGGCGCGTAGTCCGAAGCGGCGGAGTACGGCGGATAACGGCCCCGTTCGCCGCCCGGTCGGGGTCGGCCCGGCGGGCGTGCGGCGCGGCTGATGGGTATGACGGCTTGCGTGCGTTCGGGAGACGCCATGCAGACACCGCGGCGGGCGCTGGTGACGGGTGCGGCGCGCGGCATCGGGCGGGCGATCGCCGACGCCCTGGTGCGCGACGGATGTGACGTCGCGGTCGTGGACCGTGCTTTCCACGGCGAGTCGGACGCCGCCCTGGAGCGGGCTGCGGCACCCGGGCGCCGAACCTGGCGCCAGGTCGCGGACGTGCGCAGCGCCGGCGAAGTGGCCCAGACCGTGGAGGCAGTTGCCGCGCAGTGGGGCGGCATCGACATCCTGGTCAACAATGCCGGCATCGCCCGCGACCAGGTCATCTGGAAAATGACCGACGAGCAGTGGCACGACGTGGTGGAGACGAACTTGACCGGCACCTTCCATTGCTGCCGCGCCGTGCTGCCGCTGATGCGGAAAGGCGGATGGGGTGCCATCGTGAACGTCTCGAGCATCAACGGCCTGCGCGGCAAGTTCGGCCAGACCAACTACGCCGCGGCAAAGGCGGGGATCATCGGGCTGACCAAGTCGCTCGCCAAGGAGGCGGCACGATTCAACATCACCGTCAACGCCGTGGCCCCGGGTTTCATCGACACCGCGATCACGCAGGCCATGCCGGAAGAGGCGCGCCGCGAGGCGCTACAGGAAGTGCTGCTCGGCCGGCCGGGGCGGGTGGAGGACGTGGCCGAGGCGGTGGCCTTCCTGTGCAGCGACCGGGCACGGTTCATCACCGGTGAGGTGATGCGCGTCGACGGAGGGCAGTACATATGAATCGCTACGAGTTCCTCACGGTCGACATCGCGGACGGCATCGCCGCCATCCGCATGGACCGCCCGCCGCTCAACGTCCTCCACAACGCCATGATGGCGGACTTCAACGCCGCCCTGGAGTCCGTGCTGAGCGACGGGAAGCTCGCGGCGCTGGTGATTCGCGCCGCCGGAAAGGCCTTCTCCGCCGGCGTGGACGTCGCCGATCACTCCGCGGAGAAGGTCGGCGAGATGATCCACCAGTTTCACGGTATCTTCCGCCGCCTGGCGGCGACGGACGCGCTGACCATCGCCGCCGTGCAGGGCGCCGCGCTGGGCGGCGGATGCGAGTTGGCGTGCTTTTGTGACATCGTTCTGGCATCCGACAGGGCGAAGTTCGGGCAGCCCGAAGTGCAAGTGGGCGTGTTTCCCCCCGTGGCAGCGGCCATGCTGCCGTTGCAGGTGGGGCTCAAGAAGGCCGTGGAGCTGGCGGCGCTGGGGGCGGCCATCGACGCGGGGGAGGCGCACCGCATCGGGCTCGTGAACCAGGTATACCCGGCGAGCGAGTTCGAGACAGCCGTGGACAACTACCTGGCGGGCATCCGCAAGCTCTCGCGGCCGGTGGTGCGCCTGGCCAAGCGGGCGACGACTCTGCCGGCCCGGCAACAGATCCTCGCGCACCTGCAACAAAACGAAACGCTGTACATGCAGGAGCTGATGCAGCTCACGGATTCGCACGAGGGTATCGCGGCGTTTCTGGAGAAGCGCGCGCCGCAGTGGATACACGGCTGACGAAAGAAGGGACGGATCGGATGAAGGCAGCGGTATTCCATGGTTCGGGCGTAGGGCTGCGCATCGAGGAGGTGCCCCGGCCGGTGGCGGGTCCGCGGGAGGTACTGGTGAAGGTCGCGGCCTGCGGCGTCTGCCACACCGACCTGCACTACCTCGAGCACGGCGTGCCCACCTTCAAGAAGCCGCCGGTGATCCTCGGGCACGAAGCCTCCGGCGTGGTCGAGGAGATAGGGGCCGAGGCTTCGACGGTCAAGGTCGGGCAGCGCGTGCTGATCCCCGCGGTGCTTACCTGCGGTTACTGCCCGGCCTGCCGCGCCGGGCGGGAGAACATCTGCGCCAACATGACCATGCTGGGCAACCACATCGACGGCGCTTACGCCGAGTATGTGGCCGTCCCCGCCAAGGATGTGCTTCCCCTGCCGGCAAGCGTCCCGCTGGCAGAAGCGTCGATCATCGCCGACGCCCTTTCCACCCCCTTCCACGCCGTGAAAAACCGCGCCCGCGTGCAACCGGGCGACACGGTCGTGGTGTTCGGCTGCGGGGGCGTAGGGATCAACGCCGTGCAGCTTGCGGCACTGGCAGGCGGCTACGTGATCGCCGTGGATATCAACGAGCGCAAACTCGCCTGGGCCAAGGAGTTCGGCGCCGCGGTCACCATCAACGCCGCCAAGGTCGATCGCGTCAGCAAAGAGGTTAAGAAGCTTACCGGCGGCGGCGCGGATGTGGCCCTCGAGGTCATCGGCAACCCTAAGACCATCGAAGAGGCCTTCGAGTGCGTCCGCGTCGGCGGTCGGCTGTGCGTGGTGGGGTACACGCACGAGGCGGTGTCGCTGGTGGCGGGCAAGATCATGTTCAAGGAGCTGGAGATCGTCGGCTCCCTGGGGTGCCGTCCTCTGGATTACGTGCCGCTCATCCGCCTGGTGGAGCAGAGCAAGATCGATCTTTCGCGGCAGGTGACGCACCGCTTCCCGCTCCAGGAACTGGGCAAGGCGTTCGAGGTGATGAAGGAAGGCGTGTCGCTGCGGTCCATCGTCATTCCCTGACGAGCCGCACGACCATCGAGGTGCTTGCATGGTGACCATGGCCGTCAAGCGGGTTGAGATTCAAGCGGCCCAGCGCTTGCGTACGCTGCTGCGCGAGTACTTTCTCGATCTCGACGCCGCCTCCCGCGATCCGGGGCGACGGGTGGCGTGGTGCTCCTCGGCCGGCCCCTGCGAGCTCCTCACCGCATTGGGCTTCGAGGTGTATTTCCCGGAAAACCACGGAGCCATGCTGGGCAGCAAGAAGGTGAGCGCCAAGTACATCCCTCGCGCCGTGGGCGCCGGCTACAGTCCGGAAGCCTGCTCCTACATGAACAGCGACATCGGCGCGGCACTCTGCGGCTACAGCCCGCTCCAGGAGGCGTACGGCGTCGCCGGGCCACCCAGGCCCGACCTGCTGGTCTACAGCACCAACCAGTGCCGCGAAGTGCAGGAATGGTGGAACTTCTTCGGGCGGCGGCACGGCGCCGTGGTGCTGGGTGTGCGCCCCCCGCTGCACCTGGGCGAGGTGGCGGCGGAGCATCTCCGTTTTGTCCGCGGCCAGTTGGCGGAATTGATCGAGCGGATCGAGGCGCGCTTCGGATTGAAAATGGATGAGGACCGGCTGCGCGAGGTCGTGGATCTCTCCAGCCGGGCGAGCACCCTGTGGCGACAGGTGCTCGACACCGCCCGGGCGCACCCCTCACCGCTCACTTTCTTCGACGGCCTGATCCACATGGCGCCGGTGATCCTGCGGCGCGGCTCGCAGACGGCCGTGGACTACTACGAGGCGCTGCTGGCGGAGATGCAGGCCCGCGTGGCCGACGGCGTCGGCGCCGTGCCGCACGAGCGGCATCGCCTGTACTGGGACGGCATGCCCGTCTGGCCGCGGGTGCGCGACCTGTCCGAAAAGTTCTTCGACCTCCATGCCGTGATCGCCGCCAGCACTTACTGCAACTCCTGGGCCTTCGACCCCTACGACGGCGGCGACCCCCTGTTGTGGATGGCCCGGACCGAGACAGAGGTGTTCATCAACCGCGACGAAGAGGTCAAGGAGCATTTCCTGATGGAGATGTTCCAGCGTTTCGACATTCACGGCGCGATCTTCCACAACGCCCGCACCTGCCCCAACAACACCAACTCCCGCTTCGGGATGGCCCAGCGGCTGCGGCAGCGGTTGGACACGCCCATTCTGGTGATCGACGGTGACTTGAGCGACGCACGGTTTTTCTCCACGGCTCAGACGCTCACCAACATCGAGGCCTTCATCGAACAACTGGAGGAGCGGCTGCGATGAGTGGTTCCCTCTATGTCGGCGTGGACGTGGGGTCGTCGGCCACCAAGTGCGTGCTGCTGGACGGCGCCGGCCGGCTGGTCGGACGCCACGTGGTGCCCTCGGGATTCGACTTCGGGCAATCCGCCGAGGCGGCACTGGACAAGGCGCTGTTGGAGGCCGGCGCCGATCGCAGCGCCATCGTGCACGGGGTGGCCACCGGCTACGGGCGGGAGCGCGTCACCGTGGCCACGCAGCGGGTGACGGAAATCACCTGTCACGCCCGCGGCGCGCGGGAGTGGTATCCGCAGGTGCGCAGCATCATCGACATCGGTGGACAGGACACCAAGGTCATCCACGTGGGCGCCGACGGGCGCATGGCCGACTACCGCATGAACGCCAAGTGTGCCGCGGGCACCGGCACGTTCCTGGAATCCGTCGCTCTGAAGCTGGGAATATCCCTGGCGGAGATCGACGCCCTGGCGATGCAGTGTACCACGGACACCATCTTGAACAGCTATTGCACCGTCTTTGCGGGCACTGAGGTCATCGAGCGCATCAAGGCGGGCCAGCGGCGCGAGGACATTTCCATGGGGCTTTTCCGCTCCATCGCCTCACGGGTGGTGGAGATGCTGGCCTCGCGCGACGGACCCGTCGGCGTCACCGGCGGCGTGGTGGCGCACTGCCGCGCCATGGTCCGGGCGCTGGAGGAGGCGCTTCAGACCGAGGTCCTGCGGCCGCCGCTGCCTCAGCACGCGGGGGCGTACGGGGCAGCGCTCATCGCCTTGAATCGGGCCACGGCGCACCGCGCCCCACAGGCGGTGGTGCCCACGAGGTGCGAAACATGAGCATTCGTATCGGCGAACTCGGGGTTCATCCGCCCGGGGCGCTGGGCGTGGCGTTCTTTATCCACACCAGCGCCGAGCGCTTCATCGGGCGGGGCGGAGACGGCATTACCCAGCCGCTCAAGGACGCGGGCACGCTCAAGCTCCTGGACGGCGACACGCTCCGCGGCGTTCCGCTGCGCGATCGCGTGCTTGCCAACCTGCTGGAGGCCGAGGCGCGGGACCGCATGCCCGAACTGCTGCTCGTCTGCTGCAACCCGGACCAGGTTCCGCTTTTCACGGCGGACATGACGCGCTTCCTGGAGAACCTGGCGGAGCGCGGACGGCTGACCACGGTTGAGGACGTGGTGCGGCAGGTACCGATCCTGCTGGTGCTCCCCAACGGCATCCTCTACGAGCAGGCGGTGCACACGTACGAGGAGCAGCTCAGCCAGGCGGTGCTGTTGAATCGACTGCCGGGAGTCACTCCGGAGATGACCGCGGCGCTGCTCGCCCGCGTGGTGCGCGGCGTCTCGCTTCAGGCGGGCGGCCGGCGCGGCTCCGGACCGGACACCGTGTATCTGCTCGAGCGAAAGGGCGCCATCGTCTTCGCGGGCGGCGGCGAGGCGGAGCGGGCCCGGATCGAAGCGATCCTGACGCAGCGCGATTACCCCTTTACGCACGCCCACGGCGTACCCGGCACGCGCATCGAGTTCGACAAGGCGATGATCTCCACCGTGCTCAACGTCGGCGGTCTGATCCACACCGTCCGGCCCGACGGATCGCTTATTGACCTGCGCATGGGCGACCTGTGCAAGGACCCGGGGCAGGCCGATTTCGTGCATACCGTTACGCGTGCCGTCTTCGACGTGGGGCAGGCTGTCGGCGCCTATCCCCCGGAGGCGACCTACGAGCCCATCTGGGCCCGGCACCGCGAGACCATCCTGGCGCACGCCGATCACGTGACCAGTTCACTCAAGCAGTTTCGCGACGCGCTGTCGCGCGGCCTCAAGGAGGTCGCGCTGTTCTCGAACGAGGAGTGGATCCTCACGCCGTTGGGGCGATATGCCGCGCGCGCCGGGTTGAAGACGGAGGAGGAGCTGTTTCGCCGCCTGCGCCGCGAAGTGCAGGCGTCCATGGCTCGCGCCATCCACCATCGCGACGGAGCCGGCGACGGCCGATCCCAAGGAGCAAAAACCATGAAGCTGGCGGCACAACGCAACGTTTCCATCGAGCTCTTCGAGGCGGGCGGCGATGAAGTCATCCTCGTGGGAACCATGCTGGACAACGAGCACCTCATCAAGCTCGAAATGTGCGTCTATCTGCCCGACGAGCAGATCACCCGCAGCCGGCTGGACATGGTTCGTGTTCCCTTTCCCGTCTGCCGCGAGGTGGAGACGGTGGCCGAACGGCTGGTGGGGCTGCGCATCGAGCGCGGCGTGCTCAGCGAAATCGGACGGCGCGTGGGCGGGCGCGTGGGATGCTCGCACATCAAGGAACTGGCCACCAACATCGTCTACTTCATCGCCTCCTACCTGGTGCGTCGCCGCGCCGGAGTGGACCCGGTCAGCATCGACTTCGTGCTCAAGCCGCCGGAGGAGCGCTTCGCGCTGACCCGCGGACTGCTGCGGGATTCCTGCCTGGCGTACTGCCAGACAACGGCACGCGGACTCGACGCCCAGTTCGGCATCCGCCGCGTGGGCGACGACCACGTAAGCCCCCTGCCGCTGGGAGAGTATGAGCCCTCCTTCGGCGTGCTGCTTCAGAACCGCGCCACGCGCTGGGCGGAACGCCCCTACGTGCGCTTTCGCCAGGGGGACGAGGTACGGACCATCACCTGGCGCGGCTTCGCCGACACCGTGTTTCAGATCGCACGCCACCTGATGCAGCGCGGCGTGCGGCCCGGGGACCGGGTGGCGATGATCTCCGAAAACCGCGCCGAGATGTACCTCTTCGAGCTGGCGGTGATGGCCATCCGCGGGGTGACGGTTCCGGTGTTCGCGGGGTATGGGGCGCAGCAGGTGGCCTACGTGCTGGGGCACGCCCGGCCGCGCTTCGTGGCCGTCTCCGGCATGCACCAGCTCGAAAAGATCGAGCGCGAGCGCTACCCCTGGGTCAAGCAGTTCCTCTGCATGGACTTCGACGACGCCTGCGAAGCCTGGGGCGCCGTTCCCTTTGCCGATCTGCTCTCGGGAGGCGGCGCGTCACCCGAAGAGCTCGACGACCGTGTGAACTCCGTGCTCCCCGACGACCTGTGCGTGGTGATGTACACCTCCGGCACCACCGGACCTCCCAAGGGTGTCAAGCTCTGTCACCGCAACCTCATCTCGCAGCAGAAGGCGATCTCGCTGATCTGGGACGTGGACTCCAGCGACGTGGTGATGAACTACCTGCCCTGGCATCACAGCTTCGGCGGCCTCTTCGAGCGCTTCCTGACCCTTTATCACGGCTGCGAACTGTGCCTGGATGACTCCCGGGGCCGCGACCTGGACCGCCTTTTGGACAACTGGGCCCGCTTCCAGCCCACCATTTTCTGTAGCGTGCCGCGGGTTCACGACCAGCTCGTCACCCGCTGCCGCGAGAACATCGCCGCGGCGCAGACGGTGTTCCATGGCCGGCTGCGGCTGGTGTTTTCCGCGGGAGCGCCGCTTCCCGCTCACGTCGAGTCCGCCTATCGGGAGCGGAAGGTGCCCGTGCTCGAGGGATGGGGACTGACCGAGACCTCGCCCTGCGTGACGCTCATCACCAAGGAAACCGCGTGGCGCAGCGGCTATGTCGGCCTCCCCATTCCCGGGGTGACGGTGCGCATCAACACCGACCAGGAGATTCTGGTCAAGGGGCCCAATGTCATGGGCGGCTACCTGGACGAAGAGGAGCCCACGGCGCAGGTGATCGACGACGAGGGCTGGTTCCACACCGGCGACGTGGGGGAGTTCACGCCGCACGGGCTGCGCCTCTTCGGCCGCAAGGACGGCACGTTCAAGCTCACCACCGGCGAGAAAGTGCACCCGCAACGGGTGGAAAACATCCTGGTCAACGAGTCGCCTTACATCAACGTCGCCGTGGTGTTCGGCAGCGGCAAGGACTATGTGGCCGCCCTGCTGTATCCCGACATGAGCCGGTTGCGGGAATGGGCCGCGGAGCGCGGATTGCCGGAGGACGGGCTGCTGGAACGCGCCGCGGTCCGCAAGCTCTACGCCGCGGAGCTGGAGCGCATCAATCCCATGATCGAAGTGAAGTATCAGCGCGTGCGGCGCGCCACGCTCATCGACCGCGATCCCACGGTGGCCAACGGCGAGCTGACGCCCACGGGCAAATTCGTGCGCAAGGCGGCCCTGCACAACCACCGACAGCAGGCCGAGGACATCTTCGCGGCGCATCCCGCCGACGACGTGATCGTCGTGGAACAGCCGCAGTTGCAGAGGGCGTGAGCCAATGGCGGATACTTTCCCGCATGTGGTCATCGCCGGGGCAGCGCGCACTCCCATCGGAGTCAAGTGCGGAACCCTGACCGCGCTGTGCGCCGAGGAACTCGCAGCGCTGGCCTGCGAAGAGGCGCTGCGGCGCAGCGGCATCGACCGCGCCCGCGTGGACGCCGCCATCGGAGCCAACGTCTACCAGTACACCGCTCCGCGCATGCAGGACATCTACTTCCCGCGCAACGTGGCCCTGCGCTGCCGGCTGAACGTCGAAGCCCCGGCGCTCCTGGTGCAGCGTATCTGCGGCTCGGGACTGCAAACGGTGGTCAGCGGGTTCCAACAGATCGCGCTGCCGCCTGCCGTCGACGATGCCCGCGTGGTTCTGTGCTTCGGCGCTGAAACCATGTCCCGCACCCCGCGCGTGCTGCGCGGTCCGCGCAGCGCGGCGAGCTTCTGGGAGTTCCGCGAGGGCGGAGAAGTGGAGGACACGCTGCTTTTGGGCCTCAACCACGACCTGGCGCACACCACCATGATGCTCACCGCGGACGAATACGGCGCGCAGCGGGGCGTCACGCGGCGCGAATGCGACGTGTGGGCGGATGCCTCGCACGCCCGCTCCCGCGCCGCACTGCGTGAGAGCCACCTCAATGGCGGCGACGCGCTGTGCGGGATGTTCGCCCTGGATACCCAGGACGCCGCGGGCCGGCCCGTCCACCTGGCGCGCGACGAATGCACGCGGAAGACGGACGTCGACACCCTCGCCCGCCTCCCCGCGCTGACCCCCAACGGGCTGGTGACGGCCGGCAACGCCAGCGAGATCAGCGACGGAGCGGCGGCGGTGCTGCTCGCCGGACGCGAGCGCGCCGAGGAGCTGGGCCTTCCGGCGCGCTATGAAATCGCCGGCTACGGCGTGTGCGGCGTGGAGCCAAGGGTGATGGGTCGGGGGCCGGTACCCGCGGTGCGCCAGGCGCTGGCCCGCGCCGGCATCGAGCTCGCCGACGTGGAGCTGTGGGAAATCAACGAAGCCTTCGCGGCCCAGGTAGTCGGCGTACAGAAGGAGCTGAACCTGGAGGCCCAGCGGGTCAACGTTAACGGCGGTGCGATCGCCATCGGCCATCCCCTGGCGGCGACCGGGACGCGGCTGCTGGTGGACCTCATGTACGAAATGGAGCGCCGCGGCGCGGGCTACGGATGCGCCAGCGCCTGCATCGGCGGGGGACAGGGAATCGCCGTCGTTCTCCGCGACGCGGCTAAGGCGTAAGGCAGCGAGTCAAACTGATGAAACGAGCATTCTCCTTCGGCGACAAAAGCCTGGAACCCGCCGTGCGGCGCATCAACGAGCTGCGCTGCGTGGCCGTCATCGGCGCCGGGACCATGGGACAGGGCATCGCCGCCGATCTGCTCAACAAGACCGACCTTGAGGTTCTGCTGCTGGACGTGCAGCCCGAGGCACTGGCGCGGGCCCGGCGGAAGCTCACCACGGACGCGGCGCAGCGCGTCAAGGAGGGCCGGCTGCGCGAGGAGGACGCGCGGGGGCTCGAAGCGCGCCTGACGTGCACGCCGGAATACGACGAGCTCCGCAAGGCGGACATCATCTGGGAGGCGGCCACGGAACGCAGCGAGGTCAAGGCGGCCATCTTCGCCGCCATCGAGCGCATCGCCGACCCAGAGCGGCTGGCGGCGGTGTTCTCCAACACCTCCTCGTACACCACGGAAGAACTCGCTCTGCTCTTCCGCGCCGAGGCCTTCCGCGAGAAGTTCCTGACCGTCCACGGCTACTACCCCTTCGAGGCCAACCGCCTGCTCGACGTGATGAAGGGCAAGTTCGCCTCGCAGGCCACGTTCACGCTGGCCGTGGTGTTCGCGGATCAGATTCTGGAGAAGACGGTGATCGCCCTTCCCGTGGACCATCACGGGTACATCACCGACCCCATCTTCCAGGGTATGGCGGCGATCATCTCCTGGGATGTGCGCTCCGGCCGGGATATCGTGGAACTCGGTGGCGTCTGGGAGCTGTTCACCGCCAACCCCTTCACGGTGCTGGATCAGACCGGCCACATGCCCTACTTCGAGTCGGCGCGGCATTTCGGCGAGGCCCTGCCCGCCCACGACCGGCTGCGCAGCCTGTACCTCCGCGACGGCGAGAACTACCCGGCGTGGATCGCGCGGCTCGCCAAGCAGGGGCGCATGGGTCTTTCATCGGCCGGCGGCTCCGGGTTCTACCAATGGTCCGAGGACCGCGCCACGCCCCAGGGCGTCATCGACCCTGCAACGGGCGAATACGCCCCTATCGTGGAGATTTCGCGCAAGGAGTATTGGTCCTACTATCAGGCGGCGGAGCACGATCGTCGAGGCGGCAAAATCAAGAGCGCCGAGGGCCTCCTCCAGGTTGCCGGTGCCGACGACGCCGGCGGCCGGGCGTTCCGCCGCTATGTGCTGCCCCTCTGTCTCTATGCCCTGGATCTGATCCAGGACGGCATCGCCACGCCGGGCCAGGTGAACCTGGCGACCCGCGCGGGGCTGCGCTTCAAGACCGGGCTGATCGAGGCCATCGACGCCCTGCTTGCCCACCTGACCGTGGACGGCCTGTTGGAACTGGTGCACCGCGCCCGGGACGAGAACGCCGACGATCCGTTTCTCAGTGAGATGCTGGACGTCGACGGACAGGCGGGGCCGCGGCGGGGCCGTCCCTCTCTGCTGCACGAGCTGCGCCGGCGCAACGTCAACAGCCTGCTGGGCTACGGACGGTTCTACCACACGCCGGTGGCGGAACTGGCGCTGTCTGACGGCACCTACCGGGGCTGCTACGCCGATGTGAAGCTGTACGAGCCGTCGTCGCGCGATCGCGTGGCAAGCGTCGTCCTTAACAATCCACTGCGGGGCAACGTCTGGAACCGGGCCAACATTGATCAACTGGCGCACGCCCTGGCCCGCGTCCTGGAATGGCACCGCGAGGGGCGGTGCGGCGCGGTGCTCTTCACCGCTGCCGGCAGCGGGCTGCGGATGCTCGGGGCCGACGCCCGCGAGTTCAACCGCGGCTGGTTCGATCCTCAGCGCGGGTACGCCCCGCTTTCCGAGTCGGCGGCGGCCGCCTCCAGTCGCAACGCCGTTAGCCTGTTTCGTCTCATCCAGCGCAGCCCGGTGGGATCGGTGGGGGTGTTCGGCGAACGCTGGGGTGGAGGAACGGAGTTCTCCTACTTCCTCGACCTGCGCTACGACGTCCGCGCCCACGGCCTGGTGTTCGATCCCCTGGAGCGACGCTCGGCCTGGGGACAGAAGCCCATCTACAACCAACCGGAGCTGGACTACGCCATTCTTCCCGGCTTCGGCGCCGTAGGCGAGCTGCAGCGGCTGGGGTTCGGTGATTCGTCGATTTTTGAGATCTTCGATCAGGGAATGACCGCGGATCGCGCCCATCAGGTGGGTCTGAGCAACGCCGTGTTCGATGATGAACTGGAAGCGCTCCGCCGCGGGTACGAACGGGCGCGGCTGATGGCCAAGGATGCTCCCTATTCCCGGGCCCTCTTCAAGGAGGAATTGCAGCGCGGCGCGGATGACGAGGCCCTGGCGCGGGAGACCGGTGAAACTTTCAATCCGCGAAAGAACCCCTTCATACGCACCGGATTGCTGGCCCTGCTGGACCGGCGGAGCAAGCCGCCTCCCATGGATTATAGCTGTGAACACGTGCGACTGCCGGGGTGGGTGTATCCCGGGGACAGCGGATTGGCGGAGTCGGACGCAAGCGCTCCGCCGGGCAATGGAAGTGGCGCGGGAGGTGCGGCGTGAGTGTTGAGACCATCATGCAGGACTGCCGGGACCTCCTGGAACTGCTCCCGGCGCAGGCGTTGTCGAAGGCGCAGCAGCGATACCCGCACGTGGGCGGCCTGGCCGTCTTTCCCGTGTACGCGCCGCTGGAGATCATTCACGCCGCCGGGCTCATGCCGGTGGGGCTGTTCGGAGCGGGCGACAAGGTGGAATTATCGCACGCCGACGCGCGGTTCCAGTCGTTCATCTGTTCCATCGCCAAGAGCACCCTGGAGCTCTTCCTTCGCGGGGAGATGAAGGCCTTTGCCGGCGTGGTGTTCAGCTCGATCTGCGACGTGGCGCGCAACCTGGCCAGCCTGGTGCGGCGCAATGCCCCGGAACTGTACGTGGAGTATCTCCACCTGCCCCAGAACATGTACAGCGCCGCCTCCCAGGACTATACCCGCGCTGAATTCGAGCGCTTTCGCACCAACCTGGCGCGGCATCTGGGTCGCTCCATTCCGGACGCGGCCGTCGCCCGCAGTCTCGAGCTCTACAACCAGGTCCGTGCCCGGACGCGGGAATTGTATGAACTTCGCCGCGCCCGTCCGGGCGTGATCTCCGCCGCGGATACC
Organism: Planctomycetota bacterium; assembly: GCA_016208685.1. GTDB lineage: Bacteria > Planctomycetota > Phycisphaerae > UBA1845 > UBA1845 > JACQXM01. Next base: position 108,638 of record JACQXM010000015.1, read on the forward strand.
TACGCCGTGGTGCAGGCGGGGACCCGCATGATGCCCGAGGAGTTCGCGGAGCTGCTCGAGGATCTTTTGTTCAACCTGCGCCAGCGCACGGGTCGCGCCCGCGACGGCGTGCAGGTGGTGCTCGAGGGCGCCTTCTGCGAGCAGCCGCCCCTCGCTCTGGTCGAGACCATCGAGGCCGCGGGCTGCATCATTCAGGATGACGACCTGGTGGTGGGGTGGCGACTTTTTTCCGACGATGTTCCGGTCCATGACGATCCGCTGGGAGCCCTGGCGCAAGCCTATCTGCGCGACAGCGTCTACACTTCCGTGCGTCACGACCGCGATCGGCCGCGCACGGAGGGACTGACCCGTCGCGTAGAGCGCGCCGGAGCCGGAGCCGTGCTCTTCACCCCGGCCAAGTTCTGCGAGCCGGCGCTGCTGGACTATGTGCTCTTCCGGCAGCGGCTCGATGAGACCGGCTGCCCGCACCTGAAGATCGAATTCGAGGAAAAAATGTGGACCTTTGAGGCCACGCGGACGGAGGTTGAGACCTTCGCCGAGTCCATGCTGTTCGACTAGACCCGCGCCGCGCGCGGCGCCGGAAAACACCGGAGAGACTCATGCCCGCGACCACCAGCCCGTCCCGCGACTATCGCGGCATCATCCACCAGCTTTCGCGCGACATCATGACCGGCTGGATGACGCAGTTAAAGGAAGCCACGCACGACGGCACTCCCGCCGGCTACCTCATGATCAGCGGCAATTGCGTGGAGATCCTCCGCTGCTTCGACATCCTCCCGGTCTTCCCCGAGATCAACGCTCTCCAGCTCGCCATTCGCAAGAACTCCCTGCCCTACATCATCAAGAGCGAGGAGATCGGCTACGCCTCGGACAACTGCGCCTACGTCAAGGCGGACGTGGGCTACACCCTCTGCGGCGGGGTGGGCGTGGACGGCAACACCCCCAAGCCGGCGCTGATCATCTGCAACTTCGTAGGCTGCAACGTCTACATCAAGTGGTTCGAGCATTGCTCGGCGATGATGAACGTTCCTCTGGTGATGCTCGATATTCCCTTCCTTCGCGAGGACCATCCCAGTGACGCGGACGTGCAATACGTGCTGTGTCAACTGCGGGAGCTGATCGCCCACTGTGAGCGGCTGACGGGCAGGAAATTCGACATCGACCGCCTGCGGGAGATTCTGCACCACTCGGCGCGGGCCGAGGACGGCTGGTCCCGCGCCAAGGACCTCTGCAAGAACCGTCCCGCGCCCTTCGACGCCTACTTCGACAGCATCAACATGATGGGCCCCATCAACGCCCTGCGCGGCACGAAGGAGGCGGCGGACTTCTTCGATCGAACCGTGGCCGAGTACGAAGGCATGGTCGCCGACGGCCTGGGCGTGCTCGACGAGGAGCGTTTCCGCATCGTCGTCGAAGGCCCTCCGCCCTATCCCCACTACCGCAACTTTCGCAACCTCTTCGAGACCTGGAAGGCGGTGGCGGTGCAGAGCACGTATTCCACCGTGGGCGGCATCTGGGAATTCGGCTTCCGCCACGACCCCAACCGGCCGCTGGAGAGCATCGCGGAGCAGATGATCCTCCACAACCTCTGCAACCGCTCCCTGCTCGAGCGCTACAAACAGATTCAAAGCTACGTCCGCGACTGGCAGGCCGACGCCCTGGTCATCCACGGCATCAAGAGCTGCCGCCTGTTTTCCGCGGGACAGGGCGATATGCGCGAGTACTTCGCCCGCGAGATGGGCGTCCCCACGCTCATGGTGGAGTCCGACCTGGAGGACCCGCGCTACTACGCCGAGGCCCAGATCAAGAACCGCATCGACGCCTTCTTCGAGGCCCTGCAATACAAGCGCCTGCGCGGCGAGCGGGCGGAAGCCGCCAGAGCCGAACAAGTGGAAGCGAGGTGAAGGGATGGAATACGCAGCGGGAATCGACGTGGGCAGCACGCAGACCAAGGCGGTCCTTGTGGACACGGCCCGGGCCATCGTGGCCCATGCCCTGATTGACACCGGGGCCAACGTGAAGCGCGCCGGGCAGCGCGCGCTGGATGCCCTGATCGCCCACGCCGGCGTGGGGCGTGAGGACATCAAGTACGTGGTCGGCACCGGCTACGGACGCTACAAGATCGAGGCCGGCGATGCCCAGGTGACCGAAATATCGTGTCACGCGCGCGGCGCGCACCTGCTCTTTCCCTCCACGCGCACCGTCATCGACATGGGCGGCCAGGACACCAAGGCGATCAAGGTCGGCGCCGACGGCGACGTGGTGGATTTCTGCATGAACGACAAGTGCGCCGCGGGCACCGGGCGGTTCCTGGCCGGCGCTGCCGACGTCCTGGGCCTGGCGCTGGACGACATCGGGGAGCTGTCGCTCCGGGCCACCAAACCAGTGCGCATGACCAGCGTGTGCACGGTGTTCGTGGAGTCGGACATCCTCAGCCACCTGGCGCATAACAAGAAGGTCGAGGACATTCTCGCGGGAGTTCACGAGGCCATCGCCTCGCGCACCATGGGTCTGGTACGCCGCGTCGGCGTGGAGCCCGAGGTCACCTTCACCGGCGGCGTGGCCCGCAACATCGGAATGGTGCGCGCCCTGGAGGCCAAGCTGGGCACCACGCTCAACCGCAGTGCCGAATCGCACTTTACCGGGGCCCTCGGGGCGGCGCTCTTCGCCCTGGACAACGTGCTGGCGGCGCAGCGGGTCGTGGTGCCCGTCCCCCCCGAACCGGCGGTGTGGCGGGACGAATAGGTCGGAATGTCTGCGGCGCTGTGGGACCGGCTTTCCAGCCGGTCTGTACTCGCGGCGAGGCCCGCGCCGCCGCAATCACGGCCCGGTTGGGCGGATGGGGCTCGGGCCCCGTAACGAACGAAACCAAATGGCCTCTCCGACGCGCCGCCGCGCGTGGGAGGACCGCGCGAGGAGACCAACGTGGCTTACATTGCAGGTGTGGACTTAGGGGCCGGCGCCGTCAAGGCGGTCATCATCGACGAGGATCGGCGCGTGGCAGGCAGTTCGCACTTCCGCACCCAGGCAGACTTTGACGCCATTGGGCGGCGCGCCATCGCCGCCGCCTGCGAGTCGGCGGGCATCGGTGAGGACGAAATCGCGTACATCGCCTCCACCGGTCTGGGGCGCTACAGCCTGGTGAACCGTTCCATCCAGATCACCGACCTGACCTGCGGAGCCAGCGGCGCTCACGCCCTCTATCCGGACGCACGCTTTGTGCTCGACATGGGGGCGCAAAGCACCCGCGCCATCGCCCTGCGCGACGGCGGCAAGGTGAAAGCCTTCCGCACCAACGAGAAGTGCGCCGCGGGCAGCGGCGGCTTCCTCGAGCGCGTGGCCCGCTACCTCGAAATCCCCCTGGGCGAGCTGGGCAACATTTCCCTGGAAGCGACCAACCCGCAGCCCATCAGCAGCGTCTGCGCCGTGCTCGCCGAGTCGGAGATCATTAACCATGTTTCCGACGGGCGCAGCGTCGCCGACATCGTCCGCGGGGCGCACGATTCTCTCGCCGCCCGCGCCTTGAGTCAGCTCAAACTCGTGGGCTTTGACGAACGAGTGGTCTTCATCGGCGGGGTGGCCGTGCAGCAGGGAATGGTGCGCGCCTGCCGGGAGAAGGTCACCGGCGTCCTGTACGTTCCGGATATGCCGGCGCACACCGTGGCGCTCGGGGCCGCGCTGCTCGGACTGCAACGCTATCACAAACGTGCCGTGGCCGAGCCGGTAGCCGTGGCATAAAGGGGACAGGTTCTCGCGGGCGAAGAGGTAATCTTACAGATAAACGCCGGCCAGCGATGCCTCGAGTTCCGCCGGGGTTGTTGCAAACGGGGCGCTGAACGGGGCGTGCAGGGCGACAAGTGTCAGGTCATCCAGTTTGTCCCGCCCGGCCGCGTGCCCGTCGAACTCGCGCTCCAGCTCCGTCAGGTGCTCGGCGAAGGCCCGGCTACCCAGGGTACGGAACCAGTCGGTCCGATGCAGGTCGCAGCAGCCCAGTTCGTTTTCCCCGCGCAGCAGCAGTGACTCCAGGCCGTCGGTGTGGAAGATCAGGTGATCGCCCGGCTCCAGACGCAGCTCCACGGTTTCAAACCGTGCGCCCTTCTCAGCGCCAACGATGGCCCCGCCGCTTTTGATCTGTCGGGGAGCGGCGCTGAGCCGCACCAGGATGGGGTAGGAGCCGCCCCCGCGCGCCCAGCGGATCACCCGTGCCTTTTCGTCGTAAATCGCCAGCAGCGCCGTCACGAACTGACAGTCCTGTAGTTCGATTCCCGCCAGTTCGTCGTTGAGAGACTCCAGCGCCGACTTGGGATCGAATTCGTGCGCCGCGACCAGGGCCCTGGTGGTGGTGTGCAGTACGCGGCGCACGTGCGCCGCCAGCAGCGCCGCCGCCAGCCCGTGCCCCGTGGCGTCGATGAGCGCGATCGCCACATGCGAGTCGTCGAGCCGGAACACGTCGTAAAGGTCCCCGCTCACCACATCCACCGGGCGGTAAATGGCGGACACCTCAACGCCGACCACACTCGGCATCCGCGTGGGCAGCAGCTCGCGCTGCATCAGGCCCGCCAGCCGACGCTCGTCGTCCAGGCGCCGCAGGTCCGCCTGACGGTGCATCTCGCGCCGTCGCAGCCCTTCCAGCTCCCGCCGCATGGTGTCCATCGGCGCACGGAGCCCGCACATGGCCGCCAGCCGTCCGGTGAGGTCGTCCTGCGAAAGATTCGTGGCGAATCCAATGGCACGACCCGAAGCGGTCGCGGCCCGCAGCACGGCATCGTCCGGCGCGGTCGGGGAGAGCACCAGCGTGGCGCACGGCTGACCGTCGAAACACTGGAGCATCCGCTCCAGCTTGGCGTTGGTCACGGACTTGGCGTCGGCGGTAACGATGAGGCGCGCATCCACCGGCGTGGCGCCGCGCATCCTGTTCATGCCTTCGAGGCTGGAGAGCTCCACCTCGGCGCCCAACTTGCGCAGGGCCCGGCCTACATCCGGCGTCAGCTCTGTGTCATCAAGGAGCACCTGCACGCGGGGCTGGTGCTGGATGGTTGTTTCCAATGAAGGCACCGTGCGTTCGAGGTAGCCGGGCGCGGCGGAACACCGTCGGTTCGCCCAACTTCACCGCGTCTGTCGGATTGTTCTTTGCCTAGCTTAAGAACACGACCCATAACGAACGCAGCAAATCTTGCCTTTTCTCGGACTGAGTGATTCCAAGGCGCGCGGGAGGTGTGCGGTCGGAACGCTGGTCGTTGGCGCGCGACGGCCTGGGAACCGTGGCGAGTGAGCCGAATCGGGGATTCCAACATTGGGAACGCGCGGCGCGGACCGTGCGAGCAGGCAGAGCTCGGCGCCTTGCCGAGGGCGGAACCACACGGTGGCGCGGAAGGGCTACAGCCGCACAGGCGCCCAGCGACCCTACGGCGCGGCAAAAAGGACGCTGCTGTTATAGCCGCCGAAGCCGGCGGAGTTGTTCAGCGCGAAGCCCAGCCGCGCGGCGCGGACTTCGCCGCGCAGAGCATCGAGCGCACACGGTTCCAGCACCTCATCCAGGTGCCAGGTGGGGATGAGCTCCTGGCGTTCCAGGCTGAGCACACAGCACACGGCTTCCATCGCTGCCGCCGCGCCCATGGTGTGCCCGGTCAACGCCTTGATCGAGCTGAACGACACGCCGGCCGGGAAGCATCGCTCCATCACCCTCACTTCGATGGCGTCATTTTGCGGCGTTCCGGTGCCGTGGGCGCATACATAGTCCACGTCCGAGGGCCCCACGCCGGCCACCTGCATCGCCGTCTGCGTGGCGCGCGAAAGGCCGTCGCCGTCCGGATGGGGGCGCGTGGGGTGGTAGTTCTCGCACGCGACGGCGGCGCCGATCACCCGGGCGCGGACCCTCGCGCCCCGGGCCCGCGCCGAGGATTCGCGCTCCAGGACGAACATGGCGGAACCCTCACCCACCAGCAGCCCGTCGCGCCGCCTGTCGAACGGGCGGCAAATCTCTGCGGCCATCACCCGAAGGCGCATGAACCCGATAAATGCCAACTGACTGAACCCGTCGGCACCTCCGGCGAGCACCAGGTCGCACTCGCCGGCGAGGAGTTTCCGCCGCGCGGACTCGAGGGCCATGTTGCCCGCGGCGCAGGCGCCGTAGAGGTCGAGGGCGGGAGCCTGAAGCGCCAGGTCGCGGCGCACGTGGTCGGCGATGGTGCCCGGCCGGCCGCCAAGAATCAAACGCAGATGATCCTCGGAGAGCCAGTCGGCAGGCGCGGCCCCGAGGCGCGCTTCGATGAACTCCGTCTCGCCCATGGTGGTCCCCACGACGACGGCGGCGCGCGCCGCCCGCAGGCCGGGGGCATCGAGGTGCGCGTCCGCGACCGCCTGACGAGCTGCCGTCACGGCGAGGGCGGCGGCACGACCCATGGGTCGGCCCACCTTCACCGGTTCGCAGACCTGGCAGGCGATGCGTCGTGATAGCTCGGTGGTATCCAGGCCGGTCACCGGCGCGGCACCGCTGCGCCCGCAACGCAGGGAATCCCAGAACGCCGCCTCGCCGGTTCCGATAGGCGAAACGACTCCCAGGCCCGTGATGACGACGTTGTCCGCCATGATTCACCCGCCTCCCCGTCACCACCGCGTCGTGGATACTCCCTCGAACAACCGTCCGATGCCGGCACCTGGCACACCGTGCCACCCCCGCGGGTTCGGTCGACCATCGGCCGGCGCCGACGGCGAACAGCCTGTAGCAAAACTCGTGGCATGGGCTTCCAGCCCCTGGTTTCACGGGCAGGATGCCCGTGCTACTTCGCGTCGGCCGCCTCTCGCCACGGGCTGCTGAAGCGTACCCGCAGGCACTCAGCAGCCGAAGAAACTGCAGGTGTTGGCGCTGGTCAGTGCCGCCAACTGGTCATAGTCGACACCGCGCAGCGCGGCAAGGAACCTGGCGGTGTGCGCCACGAAGGCCGGTTCGCAAGGCCGCCGGCCGCGAACCGGTTCCGGCGACAGGTACGGCGCATCGGTCTCGATCATCAACTTCTCGGCGGGGTAGTCGCGGGCGATGGCCTGAAGCTCCGTGGATCTTTTGAAGGTGACGATCCCGGTGAACGAGATGCGCCATCCCTCCGCCGCGATCCGCGCGGCCTCCTCGGCGTTGCCGGTGAAGCAGTGGAACACCACCGGCCGACCCTGGAAGCCGTGCTCACGGAGTACCGCCACGGTGTCGGGCAGGGCCTCTCGACTGTGGATGACGATCGGCTTGTCGCGACCCGCGGCAAGCCCCAGCTGCCGGGCGAATGCCTCGCGCTGCGCGCCGCGGTCCGCGAAGTCATAGTGATAGTCGAGCCCCATCTCACCAAACGCCACGACGGCAGGATGCTCCCAGGCCTTGGCGAGGGGGGCCCACGTGGCTTGCGTGACCTTCCCCGCCTCGTGCGGGTGAATGCCGGCGGCGACGAGAACCCGGCCCGGGAAGCGCTCCGCGAGTGCCAAGGCCTTGTCAATTTCCGCCAGGCTGGTGCCCACGGTGATGGTTCGCTCCACGCCCGCGGCGTCGCACCGCGCTATGACCGCGTCGATCTGACCCAACAGTTCGGGGTAGGTGAGGTGGGCGTGAGAATCAAACAATGCCATGGTTGGCAGCGCCGCCGGGACTTCCTGGGCCTTGGTCGCGACGGCCACGGCGCGTTACCGCAGCCGGGGCTGATACGCATCCGGCGTGTGTTCGATCCTGAGCGCGCCGCGACGGGGCCAGACCACGGTTACCAGGTCGAACCGATAAGGCCGGTCCTCGGCGGCACCGGCGGCGAGGAAGTGCCGCGCCGCGCGCTCCACGCGGCTCCACTTCTCGGCGCCCACGGCTTCCGCCGGATCTTGCGCCTCATCACTGGCACGAGTTTTGACTTCAACGAAGACGATGGTTTCGCGGGCGGCGGCAACGATATCCAGCTCGCCGTAGGGGCAGGCGTAATTCCGCGCCAGAATGCGGTGTCCGCAACGCCGCAGAAAGCGTTCCACGGCCCGCTCGCCGCGCGCTCCGAATCGCCGCCGCGGCTCAGACGCCGGCCGCCGCCATCTCAGGCTCCGCAGCCTTTCGCTGAGTAATGCGAAGTTCACGCAGCTTGCGTGCCTTTCCGATCCGCAGCCGCAGGAAGAACAGCTTGGCACGCCGTGCCTTGCCGCGCCGCCGGACCTTGATATCCACGACGTTGGGGGAGTGGATCAGGAACTTGCGCTCCACACCCTCGTTGTTGACGATGCGGCGGACGGTGAACGACTCGTTGATCCCGCCGCTTCGCCGCGCGATGACCACGCCGCCAAATGCCTGGATGCGCTCCTTCTCGCCCTCAACGATCCGCGTCATCACGTCCACCGTGTCGCCGACGTGAAACTCCGGCACCGACGCCTTCAAATACGGTTTTTCGACAATCGCCAGCAGCGGTGAACTCATCATCGTACTCCCAACGCCGTGAGCCATCCCCTTCGTCGGCGGCGTTTGTTCGCGATCCCGATCCCCAAGAAGGACCCAGGAGAGACGGGCATCCCCACGTCTCTCGGCCGTTTCCGGCGGCGGTCCTACGACATCTCGTTATCCAGCAGATCCGGGCGGCGCGACGCCGTCCGCTCCCGGGATTGCTGCCGGCGCCATTCCGCGATGCGCTGGTGGTCGCCGGAAAGCAGTACCTCGGGCACCGTCATGCCGCGAAACTCCCGCGGCCGGGTGTACTGCGGGTACTCCAACGCTCCGGCGGTGAACGATTCGCTCACCGCCGACTCCTCATCACCCAGCGCTCCCGGCAACAGGCGAATCACGGCGTCGATCAGCACCATGGCCGCCGGCTCGCCTCCGGAAAGCACGTAGTCGCCGATGGACAGCTCCATCGCCTCCAGGCCCAGGCGAATACGTTCGTCGAAACCCTCGTAGTGCCCGCAAAGCAGGACCAGCCACGGCTCCCGTGCCAGTTCCGCGACCAGCGACTGCGTCAGCCGCCGGCCCTGCGGCGTCAACACTATTCGCTTGGACGGACCGGCCGCCCGTGCCTCCACGTGCTCCAGCGCCTCGAAAACCGGCCCGCACATGAGCACCATGCCGGGCCCGCCGCCGAAGGGCCGATCGTCCACGCTGCGGTGCCGGTCGCGGGCGAAGTCCCGGAAATTCGTGCATGAGACCGTCACCAGGCCCGAACGGATCGCCCGGCCGACGATACTCGCCTCGAGAAAAGGCGCGAACACCTCGGGGAAGAGCGTCAGCACATCGAGGCGCATGCCCGCCGCTTCCCGCTACGCCGGAGGCGCGGCGCCGCCGATACCCTGCTTGGTGAGCAGCCGCCGCACCGTGTCCGAAGGCTGCGCCCCAACGCTGAGCCAATACTCGATGCGCTCGCGGCGCAGGACGGCCTGCCGCTCCGGCACGGCGTTGGCCGGATCGTAGCTGCCCAGCTCCTCGAGCACCTTTCCGTCCCGCGGCCGGCGCCCGTCCACCGCGGTAACCCGATACACCGGCCGATGCCGCCTGCCTACGCGCTTAAGCCTGATTCGCACCGCCACCTGCACATCCTCCCGTCGCCACACGCCCGCCTGCGCCGCCGCCCGGCGGCGGTCGCGGATGGCCAATGCGCACCCTGATCTTTCACCGTCTCGCGCAATGGCACGGACGGCGCTCCGCATCCCCGTCGGCTACCCGACATGGGCCGGAGCCTAGCAAGTATAGCAGGGGGTCAAACCGGGGCAATACCCCCCCGGAACCGGCAAAAGCGGCCAGGCGGGTCCCCCAGATGGTGGCGCGATCCGCTTCCGGACACGCCGGAAAGTGCCCCGACGGGCTGCGATGGCATAACCGGGGGTCGAGCGCCGATGCGCTCACTGATTGCAAGGCCGGTTTTTGGGTTCTCTTCAGCGTCGTTCCTTTTTGCTTTCACAGGTCTTCCACGGGCGCATCGAGGTCGTCTCGCGGGATCCGCGCAGCGCCGCAAGATGTTGCAACAACCGCTTGTGCGAATCCACTGGACTCCGTAGCCGCCCGCCGACGCGGGCTGCGCCATCACCAATCCGCGACGCCTCCGTCTGAGCGGGTCGAACTGCACCCATCGCCTGCCGGCGGCCCGGCGCGAAAGATCCAACCCTGGCACACGAGGGGGGATGCGCCTGCAACGCCTGTCTCGCCCCTGCCCTTGGTTCCACTTCGCGGCGGCTGGCTCTAAACTACGGCCCACGTTCAATCGCCCGTGCCGAGGCGGCGCGTGGCGGGCTTGTAGGGTCCCTGGAGCCGGCTCGTGAGAATGGACCGACGGATCGTCTTCGCCTGCCTGAGCAGCGTCAGCCTTGCGACCGCTACCTTCGCGCAAGGCCGAAACTGGCCCTCGTTCCGCGGGCCCAATGGTTCGGGGCTGGGCAGCGGTGAGCCGCCCACGACCTGGAACGTGGAGACGGGCGAGAACGTGCGGTGGAAGGTCGCCCTTCCCGGTTTGGCACATTCCTCGCCCATCGTCTGGGGCGATCGCGTGTTTGTGACCACGGCCGTCAGCGAGGCAGGCGACCCGCGGATCGAAACCGGCTGGATGAACGGCAGCGGCGACTCGGCCGAGGACACAGGCGAATGGCGCTGGGCCGTGCTCTGCCTCGATCGTGACACGGGCCGCGTGCTCTGGGAACAAACCGCCCACCGCGGCGTCCCCAGGTTCAAGCGCCATCCCAAGGCGACACACGCGAACAGCACGCCCGCGACCGACGGCCGGCACGTGGTAGCCTTCTTCGGAGCCGAGGGGCTCCATACCTACGATTTCGAGGGCAAACTCCTGTGGACCCTCGACCTGGGGCCGCTCAACGCCGCCGCGCAAGGCTATCCCGACCTGCAATGGGGATTCGCCAGCTCCCCGATCCTCCATGAAGGGCAGGTGATCGTGCAATGCGACGTCAACGGACCGTCGTTCTGGGCCGCCTACGACGTAGCTACCGGCAAGGAAATCCGCAAGGTAGAACGCCAGGACTACCCCGGCTGGTGCACCCCTGCCATCCGCAAGACGCAGCAGCAGACGCAGCTCATCCTCAACGGCTACAAGCACATGGGGGCGTACGACCTCGCCACGGGCAAGGAGCTCTGGAGACTCAGCGACGGCGGGGACGTGCCCGTGCCCGTACCGATCATCGCCGGTGACCTGGTGGTTATCACCAACGGTCATGGCCGGCGCCCCATCTACGCCGTCCGCGCCGACGCCTCCGGCGATCTGACGCCCACGGAGGAACGCACGCCCGAGGGTCTGGCGTGGTGGCGGCCCAACAAGGGTTCCTACATGCCCACGCCCCTCGTCCTCGACGACATCCTCTACGTTGGTGATGACAACGGTGTGCTGACGGCGTTCGACGTCCGCACTGGCGAGACGCACTTCCGCCAGCGCCTTCCCGCCGGCGGGCGTTCTACGTATTCCGCCTCGCCGGTCGCCGCCGGCGGCCGGATCTACCTGACCAGCGAAGATGGACAGATCGACGTGGTGAAGGCGGGTCGCAGTTTCGAGGTGTTGGCCAGCAACCAGATGGGTGAGTCCTGCATGGCCACGCCGGCGATCAGCGATGGTTGCCTGTTCGTGCGGGGCAGGAAGCACCTGTTCTGTCTCGCCGCGGCTCGCCCCACGCCGTAGGACGTTCGACCGGGAGGCACCTGGGCGCCGGCCCCGGAGCGCGCCGAGAGGATCACCCATGGATACGAACACGATCGTCCTGACCGGCTGTGGTTGGGTGACGGCGGGTGCGGCGGGTGACATTCCCACGATGCTCGCGGCGGCCGGGCATGTTGCGCCAACCGGCGGGCCGCGCTACATTCCAGACCGCTTTCGCGACGAGTTGCCCGGCTTGTCCGTCGAGGTGAAGTCCGACCGGGGCGCGTGGATCGCGGCCATCGCACTGGAGTTCGCCTGCCGCTCCGCGGCGCTGGACCTTGCCACGGCGGCCGCGCCGCGAGTGGGGCTGGTGTTGGGATGCGCCCTGGCCGGCGAGCTGGGAATGCTTCAGTTCGCCGAGGAAGTGCGGCAGCAGTCGGCGCGATTCGTCAGCCCCATACACTTCCCCCAGACCGTGGGGAACTACATCGCCGGCGCGCTCGCCCGGGCCTACGGCATCTGCGGCCCCAACACCACCCTGGCCGGCGGGGCGCGCTCGGGGCTGGAGGCGATGCGCGAGGCGGCGTCGCTGCTTGCCCGCGGCTGTGCCGACGTGGTCATCGCCGGTGGTGTCGACTGTCTGACACCCGAGTTGGCACGGGGGCTGGAGGGCTCGGCCACAATCCCCCGGGAAGAGGCCTGTTTGTTCGTCATGGAGCGGCAGGAAAGCGCGGCCGCGCGGGGCGCCGCGCCCCTGGCCATCTGGGATGAAACCGGGGGCACGTCGGAGCGCTCACCGCACGTCGTGGTTTCCCCGGCAACGGCGTGGGCAAGCCTGCCGACGGCCGCGGAGAACCTGCACGGAGCGCAGTTGGCGGCCACCGGTCCGGCGGCGCTCGCCCGCGCCATCGGGACACGGGGCGGCGGTAGCGCAAGCCCGGCGTAAGAGGGGCGGCCTGCGGATGCGGCGCCCCGGCGCTGCTCCGGAGCCGCCGCGGTCGGGTCCGGAATTCAGAATTCCCAGTCCGGAATCCCGAAACCACGAACGCCTCATACTTGGGCAGTCATCCCCGACACCTCCGCCGGGCGCCGCCGCGGGAATGAGTCCGCAATCCGCCGAAACGCCGGTCGGGCTACGGTTCCGCCTGGGGTTCGAACGGGGTGACTTCGAGCGTGCCGTCGCCGCGTTGCTGGAGCCGTTGAATGCGCAGCTCGGCCTTGGAGAGCACTTCCCGGCAGTAGCGGACCAGGGTCATGCCCTGCTCGTACTGGGCGATGGACTCCTCCAGGCCGATCTTCCCCTGTTCGATCTGCTCGGCGATGGTCTCCAGTTGCTTCAGCGCTTCCTCGAACGTCAGCTTGGGCTTGGCCATGGTTATTCGAACAGCTCCAGTTGTCGCAGGTTCAGCACTTCAGCCTCGAATTCACCGTCGGCAACCTCCGTCAGCGTCCGGTCATGATCGTGGATCTGCGCCAGGGAGCGAACCACGGCGCGACCCCGCTTCAGCCGCGTGATGGAAAAACCTCGACCGAGCACGCTCTTGTAGCTCAGCGCCGACAGCACCTCCTCCTTGAGCTGCACGCGCTCGCGAAGCAGCGAATGAGCATGGCGCACCGCCGCCAGCATCGCGCCCTCGTGCCGCGTCAGCCGTTCGCCCCAGCGGGGGAGCAGCGTTGCCGGCGAGGCGGTGCGCAGTCGCTGCTGAGCTGCCGCCGCGCCTTGCCGCATGCGCTCCAGGAGGCGTTCCACCGCCCGCCGCAGACGGTGCTCCGCGTCGCGCAGGCGCACGGCGGATCGTAACAGATATGCGTGTGGGGCGATGCGCTGCACCACCGCCTCGAGCGCCTCCACACGGCGTCGCACGGCCTGCATGCGCACGCGCAGCGCCCGCCCCGGGCGGTCCGCGAGTTCGTCGAGAAACTGCTCCCGACGGCGCACCACCGCCAGGGGCTCGCGGAACGGTCCCCGGGCCACGACGCCCCCCAGCCTCGCCCCCGCCAGCGCCGTTTGACCAACCGCCGCGCGGCGCAGCCGACCCTCCAGAATGGCAAGTCCCGCCAGCACGTCCTCCAGCACGGGCACCGCGAGCTCCGCCGCGGCCGTCGGCGTGGCGGCGCGAACGTCGGCCACCAGGTCGGCGATGGTCACGTCGACCTCGTGCCCCACGGCGCTGATGATCGGGATGCGGCTGGCGAAAATGGCCCGCGCTACCACCTCTTCGTTGAAGGCCCAGAGGTCCTCCACCGATCCGCCGCCGCGCCCGACGATCATCACGTCCACGCCGCCCAGCGACTCGGCGCAGCGGTTCACGTTGCGGATGGCGGCGGCGATCTCCGCGGCGGCTCCGTCGCCCTGAACCCGAACCGGATAGACGAGGACACCCAGGCAGGGAAACCGGCGCGTCAACGTTCGCAGCATGTCGGTTACGGCCGCGCCCGTGGGGCTGGTCACCAGAACAACTCGGTTCGGATAGGCGGGCAGCGGCTTCTTGCGTCCGGCGTCGAAAAGGCCCTCCTGGGCGAGCTTCTCGCACAGTTGTCGAAACGCCAGCTCGAGCGACCCGACGCCGCGCGGCTCGATTTTGCGCGCATAGAGCTGATAGCGCCCGGCGCGCTCGAAGACCTCTACGGTGCCGGTGGCGATGACTTCCATGCCGTCGGCGGGGGTGAACTTCATCTTCGCCGCCTCGCTGCGCCACATGACGCACGCGAGCTCGCTGCTGCGGTCCTTGAGCGTGAAGTACAGGTGGCCGCTGGAGTGGCGCTTCAGGTTGCTCAACTCGCCGAGCACGTGCACGGTGGCGGGAAGCGTGGTCTCGATGGCCCGCTTGATGATGGCGGTCAATTGCGAGACGCTCAGCGGGCCCGAAGGCAGCGCTGCCGTCGGCGTGGGGTCAGGGACGAGACTGGGATCAAAAGGCTTGCGCATAGGCTCACGCTGGACACAGCGTTCCGCCGCCCAACCGGCTCGTGGCATTGAGCGCCAGGCAACCACCGCGCCGCGGCGGCACCTCAGCGCGTGGACGCGGAAGGGATCAGCTCGAAGTCCACGCGGAACGGAGCTGCACCGACGTCGGCGATCTCGAAACGAACGATGAGCAGCGAGTTGCATGGAAAATCCACGCCCAACAGCGCTTCAAACGGCGGAGCCGACCCCTGACTCACCAGTACTTCATCGCCGGCGTCGTCCGTGTCCACGCGGAAGAACTCCACGCCCCGCACCAGGGCGTCGTCGATCGTGTTCTCGGCCGGCACGTTGGCTTCAAGCAGGGACAGCAGGCGGGGGCTACCGATAGCGAATACCCGCGCGCAGTTCAGGGACACGATGGCACTGGTGGCGTCGCCGTCGAGCCGGTTGTCGCCCGCCAGCGGGCCGAACTGGGCGAAATCCGGAGCAAACGCCGGGCTGGTCTGGTCGTACGTGCCGTACGTAAACACAGCGCGATGCGGTGTGTTGTTGATGAACACCACGCGAACCGTTCCCCGCAGGCCGGCAGTAGAACTGCCGAAGGAGGCGGTCAAGTTGCGGAACGCCTCGCCGCAGCCGGACGTACTCAGCAGAGCGCAAACCACAACCGCGGCGACCGACCGGCGGGTCGCAGTGGCCGTTCCGAACGCGACGCGCGAGGTCGTTCGCGGATGCCGGATCATGCCCGTACGGTATCCCAAACGCCTGGTCGCAGAAAGGCCGAGCCGCGGGCGAGACGGTGACTCGCGACCGGGGCGCGCGGTCGCGGGATCCTCCGCTTCCGACCAAGGCCGCACCTGGCTGGACACTTAGACCTCGATATCGTAGGCCTAGACCAGGCGAACCTTGCTTACCGCCGCGCGGCGGTGGAAGGGGTTCCCGCATGTCCCGGGCGTGAATATCGGCCGCTCGGGATCAGAGGGAGGTGGTCATGTCGTCCGGATTCGCACGCTGCATCGGTATCGTCACTTGCGTCACGGGGTGCCTGGCGCTCTCGCGCTGCTCCCCGCCGGCCGGCGCTCCCGGCGGTAACGGAGGCAACGACCAGGCCGGCAAGCTCCGCGTGCTGGTCACCGACAAACCCTTCCCCGTCGAGTTCATCAGCGAGGCACTGGTCACCATCACCCGCGTCGAGGTGCGCCGCGAGGAAGGCCCGGTAACGGATGCCTGCACCACCGCATCGTGCGTGGGAGGCGTCTGCGTGGACGTGACCACCAGTTGCGACGACGCCGACCCCTGCACCACGGATTTCTGCGACTCAGCGACAGGCGCGTGTACGTACACGGCGCTGGAATGCGTCGCGGGAGAGGTCTGCGCGGACGGCATTTGCGCCACGGCCTGCGCGGACGTCGCGGAGTGCGACGACGGAAACCTCTGCACCGTGGACAGTTGCACGGACGGCGCCTGCCTCCATGCCCCGGCGGATTGCGACGACGACGATGACTGCACCGCGGATTCGTGCGAAGCCGTGGACGGTTCCTGCACGCACACGACCATCACCTGCTCCGACGACGAAGCCTGCCACGATGGCGCCTGCCGGCCGCGCTGCGAGGCAAACAGCGACTGCGCCGAGGACGGCAACCCCTTCATCGTGATTTTCGAAGGCTCCCAGGTGTTCAACCTGCTCGACCTGCGCGACGGACGAACCGATCTGCTCGCGGACGCCGACGTGCCTCCGGGCACTTACACCCAGATGCGCCTGATTGTCACCGAGGGTAAGATCACTCTCACCGATGGGCGCGAGTTCCCTCTGCGCGTTCCCAGCGGCGAGCAAACGGGCATCAAACTCCATTTCACGTTCGAGGTGGCCGGCGGCGAGGAAACGGTGTTGCTGCTGGACGTGGACTTGAGCCGCGCCTTCTCGCCCATCCCCGGCGGACACGTGGATGACGTGGGCGGCATCCGGAACTTCCGCTTCTCGCCGTCGGTGGCCATGCGGTTGATCCAACTGCTTGACGCCGGCAGCATCTCCGGGACGGTAAGTGACGCGGATGGAAATCCGCTGGCCGATGTCGCGGTTTCCGTCTTCGATGCCGGCGGCGAAGAACTGACGGCCACGTTCACCAGCGCCGAGGGCACCTACACCGTGTCCGGCCTGGCGACGGGCACCTATCGGTTGGTCTTTACGGCGAGCGGCTTTGCCGACGCCGAGGTGACGGGCGTATCGGTGAGCGCCGGCGCCACAACCTCGGGCGTTGATGCGGTGCTTACGGCGGCGCCCTGACCCAACTTTCGCAGATCAGCGTTGCAACGAGTTGCATGGCCACGCAAGCGTGGACCATGCCACCCGCCGGCGTTGCGACCGGTGGCATGGTCCACGCTTGCGTGGCCATGCTGGGCGCGGAGCGCCGGCTGACCGCTCCATGCTGTCGCGGTACGGATCGGACGCGGCACACTCCGCAAATTCCGAATTCTGAATTCTGAATTCCGAGTTCCGGATCCCGGATGCCGTCAGGGAGCGGCAAATGCGCGTGACCGCTCGTTGGCACTCGCGGTACGGATCGGAAGCGGCACACTCCGCAAATTCTGAATTCTGAATTCTGAACTCCGACTTCCGGATTCCAGCTTCCGCCAGGGAGCGGCAGATTCCGAATTCCCAATTCCGGATTCCGCCAGGAAGCGGCAGGTGCGAGCACCTGCCCTACGCGCCGGCCCGCTTACCGGCGCTACGCCGACGCGCCGGTGTAGTGGCGCAGCCCGAAGCGCCAGAAGAGCGTGGCGGCGGTGAGGGCCAGGGCTGCCACGGCGATGGCACTCGCCGTCATGACCGGCTCCGCCTTGCCCACCAGGGCGGCGGCGGGGAACGTGGTGAGCATCGCCAGGGGGATGAGGTAGGTCAGCCCCCAGCGGACCCAGGGGCGGTAGATGTCCACCGGGTATCGGCCGGCCTCGAAGAGGTTCCAGAAGACCATCTCGATGTTGCCGATCTTGGTCAGCCAGAAGGCGCAGGTGCCCAGCGCCAGCCACACGGAGTAGATGATCGCTACTCCGGCAGCAAGCATGACGACGAACGACGCGGTACCTGCCGGCGACAGCGCCCGCGAAAGATGCGTGGAAGCATACGCCAGCAGGGCGACGCCGAGCAGCACGTCCGCCGCCTTCCAGATGACGATCCGCCGCACACTGGCGTAAAACTGGCTGCTGACCGGCTTGAGCAGCAGAAAGTCCAGCCCGCCGGTGCGAATGTCTTCCATCAACGCCCTCATGTTGGGCGCGATCAACAGGCTTATGGTTCCCGTGATGATGCGGAAGACGCCCAGCAGGGCGAGGATCTCGTAGGCGTTCCAGCCGGCCAGTGACGTGGTATTCGAGAACACCGTCCACACACCCAGCAGCTCGGTGCCCAGTTGCACGAAGGCCATGAGCAGGTGGGCGATCCAGTCGAAGCGGTAGGCAGCGTCCGTCTGCACGCTCAGTCGCATGAAACGCAGAATCAGCTTGAGGTGACGCAACATGGAGGGTGAACTCCGAATCCGTGCCTCCGGCAACTCAACGCGCCCGCGGCCCCGGCCTCACCGCGAGTAATCCTCGTCGCGGTGGCGTTCGCCGTGGCACACCAGGGTGCAGCTTCCGGCGAAGCGACCACGATCGCGGAACTCCAGGCGTCCACTCTCCGGGTCGGGACGCACGATGCGGGTGTCGAAGTTGATCAGGTGGGTGCGGTCAGAGGTGCCGCCCACTACCGTGGTCACCCCGTGGGGATCGTGGCAAGCGGAGCAGGGCGAGCGCTCCTCGACAATGTGCTTGCGATGCTCGGAGAAGCTCTCGTCGGAGAGAATGCTTGACCGCTGGTGGCACTTGTAGCACAGCTCATACTCGCCTTCCGCTTCCGACACTCCATCGCGCACGGTGTAGTTGCGCTCGAGCAGATAATCGTAGTTCGACCCGTGCGGTCCCGACGGTCCTCCGCCCCCGCCGCCCCCGCGGCCGGTGTCGTTGTTGTGGCAGTCGGTGCAGCGGATACGCGAGCCGCGCGGCAGCCCCGGCACCAGGCTGACCGTATCCGTGCTCGGCGACGAGGCAGCCAGGGGGTGGAAACTGGGATTCCCGGGGCTGAACTTCAGGCGCAGGTTCGAGGTGTGCGCCAGGCGGACGATCGGCTGCGAGACGGTAACCGCCCCGTCCGCGTGGCACCGAAAGCACACTTCGTACTCGTATTGGGCGTCGGCGATCTGTGCCCCGCCGATGGTAACCCCGCCCACGTGTCGGAGCGTGGCCCCGATGGGAATGTAAGGAGGGCCGGGCGGCTGCGACGCGGCGGCGTGGGGATTGTGGCAGTCGGTGCACTCCACGTGCGCACGACCGCCGCCGAAAGTCTCGACCGGGTCGTGGACCTCGAGGTAGTTCCGCGGATCGTGGGCGGTGCGTTTGTCCAGCTCGGCCCGGATGTTGGCGGCGTTCATCGAACCGTCGTGGCAACTCAGGCAGTTGCCCTCTTCCTCCTGGAAGATGAGCAGACGCTCGTGTCCGCCGGCGGTGTGCGAGCGATGGCAGCTCCGGCAGGCGTTTTCGGCCACCGTAGCGTAAGGCCAGTCCGCCGCCGCGGCGGGGACGACCGCGCTTGCGGTGCGATGCGAAGCTCCCGACCAGCCGGTCATGCTGTGGCACGAGGTACAAAGGACGCCGAATGCGTCAGGCCGGACCAGGAAGTTGCCGTTGACGTTGTGGTGCGGGTCATGGCACGACGTGCACTGAAGCTGGCCTGCGGCGTCGAGCCGCACTTCGTAAGGAAGCGCGCTGGGTGTGACAAGCTGCGGGTCCGACGCCGCCAGCCCGGCCGTGTAGTGAAAGCTGATGGGGTGGTCGTCGGAGAGGTCCGTTCCCAGATTGGTCAGGCCCGCCGGCAGAAAATCGCCGCCGGTCATTCGAATCTGGTCCGCTCGGCTCAGGACGCTTCCCAGGGCGATGGTGCCGTCGTGACAGCTCAGACAGAGCTTGCTCGCACCCGTCGGCTGGCCGGGACGGGCATCGAGCGTCGACGATTGGTAAATCTGATAACTGGAAACGGGCAGGTCCCGATTCCACAACGGGCGCACGCCCTGCGTGTTGTGGGGTGCGTGGCAGAAGATACAGATCTGCCCTTCCGATTCCGCGCGGATGCGCCCGGGCCCGCTGGTGGAAAGATTGTGAACCGTCTCCGCGACCCGGTCCTGCGCGTTGGCGCCTGCCGATGAACCGACGATTACGGCGAGCAGCGCGGCTTTCGCGCGGCGTCTCATGGCTGCACCTCCGTGCCGGGCTTTCCGGCGTCCGCCCTGAGATATTGGAACACTTGCAGGCGCCGGTTGTAACCGTCGCACACCCAGACGCGGTCCAGGGCGTCGACGAAAATGCCGGCGGGGAGCCAGAACTGGCCCGGGCCGCTGCCCTCCTCGCCGAAGAACAAGAGCAGTCGACCCTGGGCGTCGAACACCTGCACGTTCTCGAAACGCCCGTCAACAACGTACACGTGTCCGTCGCTGTCCACCGCCACGCCCTTGGGCAGCGCCAGGTCGCCGGGAGCATCGCCGGCCTGCCCGTAGGACGCCAGGGAGCCGCCGGAGGCATTCAGCCTCTGCAGCCGGTGGTTTCCCGTGTCCGCGATCCAGACCGTGTCCCCGTCACATGTAATGGCGCTGGGGAAGTTGAACTCGCCGGGAGCCGTCCCGCGGCGGCCGAGAATCCGGCGCAGGGAGCCGTCCCGGCCGAGGATTTTCACGTCATGGGCCACGACATCCACCACCAGAAGATCGTCCTCCACCGGGCGATAGTACAGCGCCACGGGCCGGTACAACTCCTCCGGCAGGGATAGCGAGCCGAGGAAGGCACCGGTCGCGGCGGCGTAGCGGTGGATGGCGATACTCTCGGAGTCGCAGACGTAGACGGAGCCTTCCGGCCCCAGGCCCAACCCCACGGGGGTAAGCAACGGTGCCGTCCCCGCCGTAACAATCTTCTGATACTCCCTCGCCTGAAGATCGAACCGATGCAGACAACGTCCCCCGGGGTCGGCGACCCAGACGTGACGGCCGTCCGGCGTGCAGGCAACGGCCCGCGGACCATAGAGATCGGCAGGCTTGCGGGCGCCGACGACCAGCTCACCGAGTCCTTGGAAGGGCTTTCGCGGAGCCTTGAGGTCCTTCTCGCCGGTGATCTGCCCCAGGTAGCGGACTCTGGCCGGCGCCGGTGGGTCGGGCCATTGGATCGCCGGGTTGGGAGGCTCGAAGATCGGTCTGGTGGGCTGAACACATCCGCTCACGGCAATGCCGGCGATGACTGCGACGGACGAAAGCCAGTGCCGGAGCCGGCGCGTGACGGGTGGCATGGTCATGCGCAGTCGCGCAGCGACGCAGCATGGCCATGTTGCGGCTGCGTGGAACACTGCCACCGGGCGCGCGCTGGAGTACGCGGCGACTGGAGCAACATGGCCGCCAACGGCCGCGGCCATGCCACCCGCCGCGTTGCGCGTTTGCCCGCTCCCTGACGGTCGCGGCTCTGTTCCTTCGTTGCTTCGTCGCTTCTTGGCTACGTTGCTCGGCAGCGCCGCGCGGGCTGAAGCCCGCGGCTCGGGGTCTGCTCCTTTACCGTGGCGGACGGGTGGCATCGTCATGCGCAGTCGCGCAGCGTGGGGTGGCATGGCCATGCGCAGTCGCGCAGCGACGGAGCATGGCCATGTCGCGGCTGCGTGGGACACAGCCTCCGGGCGCACGCTGGCGTATGTGGCGATTGGAGCAACATGGCCACCAACGGCCGCGGCCATGCCACCCGCCGCGTTGCGCGTTTGCCCGCTCCCTGACGGTTGCGGCTCTGTTCCTTCGTTGCTTCGTCGCTTCTTGGCTACGTTGCTCGGCAGGGCCGCGCGGGCTGAAGCCCGCGGCTCGGGGTCTGCTCCCTTACGGTGGCGGCCCTGTTCCTCACGGTGGGGGCGCGCTTTCCCTCCCACGTCAGAACCTCCGCTTGACCTGCACGAACAGGGCCGACGATTCGTTTTCCGCGAAGTCATCCTCGAACTTCCCGAACTCATAGGTCACGCGAATCTCGGTTTCGCGGATG
This sequence comes from Planctomycetota bacterium, assembly GCA_016208685.1. Lineage (GTDB taxonomy): Bacteria > Planctomycetota > Phycisphaerae > UBA1845 > UBA1845 > JACQXM01. The sequence goes on from JACQXM010000015.1 coordinate 130,202, forward strand.
AACCATTCTAAGGCAAGGTCCACGTCCACGCCTTCGTCGTCGCCGCTGCGCGAGTCCTTCTCGCGGCGGTAGAGGACAGCGGCCTCCAGGGTCAGCTTGGGCGTGATGGGGTGACGGTACCGCCCCTCGATGGTGAAGAACTGCGTGTTGCGGGCGACGGCGCCCTCGCGGTCCACGTCGGACCAGCGGGTCTTGAGCGAGGCCGTGGCGCGAGTCTTGAAGCGGTGTGTCAGATCAGCCGACAGCCGCGTGGCCTGAAAGGGGTTGATCGTCGATTCATGGTCCTCGAACTCGGCGGTCAGCCGCAGCGGTCCGCGCTTGTACTCGGCGCCGAAGAGGTTCGCGGTGATATCGTCGGGCGTCACGCCCGTGGCATTTCGCGGCGAAAGCTCCTGCTCCTGCCGCCGCAATCGGTAGTAGGGCGAGAGCCCGAAGCTGAAGTTCTGGCGAAGCGAGAGGTGCTGATCGAAGGTGTCCAGGGTGAAATCGCCGCCGATGGAGTTCACGTAGTCGATGAGCACCGTCTGCCCGTCGGCGATTCGGCCCAGGGGGACGCGCTCCAGCTCCACCTGGTCGCCGACCACGAAGACGCGGTAGTCACGGCCTTCCTGGTAGAGCGTGTTGCGGTCCTCGGCGGTCACGAAGATGGAGGAGACCACGATGCTGGGGTTGGAAAGCACCACCGGATCGGGATCGCGGAAAGTGTGCCGTTCGTCGAGCACTTCGAAATCCTGGCGCCCGCCGCTGCGTTCCTCGGTTTGCAGGCGCATGCGGTAGTTGGCGAGCAGCGTGCCCCAGCGGTTCTTCTTGCGGTAGTCGAAGCTGACGTTGCCGCCCAGGCGCTCGATGTCCAGGCCGGAGCCGAACGACTGCCTCTGCGCGAACAACTGAAACTGCGAGATGAGGCTCTCGAAGAGCTTGTGCTCCAGGGTCGCGGAGCCGTAGTAGGAACGTTCGTCGATGGGCGGCACGCCCGACAGGTTCCCCTGCTCGCGGTCGATGGCCTCGAACAGGTACCAGGTCTCCAGCGTTTCGCTGTGCTTGAGCCGCAGGATCTCCCGCCAGCGCAGGCGCTCCACGGGGAAGCTGCCGCGCTGATCGTAGTAGTTCAGCTCCGATTCCAGGCGGTGGCGGTTGCCGGGGCCGAAATCCAGGCGATGGCCCAGCGTCAGCTCATCGGAGTCATACTCCAGGTTGAACGGCTCCTCCTTCACCGACAGGCGGTTGTAGGTGAAGCTCAGCACGTTGCCCTCGTTGAACCGGTAGCTGGTGTCGAAGCGAAACTGCGTGTTCCGCTGTCGGCCCGGGTCCTCGGACTCGTCCACCGGCTCTAAGCGCACGTCGGTGTGGCTGAATTGCAGGCTGGTCTGCGACTTGTCGGTGATGTACTGCCAGAGCACGCCGTAGTTGGTGGTCGTGGTCTCCAGGCTCGACTGGAAGGGGCGGGCATCGAGGGAACGATAGCGCCGGGCGTACACCGTGCCGGGATAGTTCTTCTTCTTGAAGAAGCGGGCGCTAAGGTCGAATTCGTGGAAGGTCCCGTCGTCGCCGCTCTTGCGGCGAACGTCGTCGAAGCGCTCCTCGAAATCCTGTTGCCGCAGCCCGAAGAGTCCGGCGAGCGCGAACTCCAGGAAGTTGGGGTGGTAGGCGTGGCCGGTGAGTTCGAGCTTAACGCTTTCCTCGAAGATGCTCTCCTCCGACCGGGTGCGCCCGGCGCCCACCTTGGATCGCTGATCCTGCTCCCGCTGCCGCGCCGTGAACTCCAGGTGGCCTCGGGTATCGGTGATTTGAAGCCGTTGTTCGCGGGGCGGCGCCCCCGTGGGCGCCCCGGCCGGCGCCCGGCATCCTGCGGGCAACAGGGCCGCCGAAGCCACGAGAGCCGGGAGCAGGCGGCATCGCAGACCGCGGCGCGCCGCGCCAAGGCTACGCGACACCGCGATCCGCGCCGCGTGCTTTAGCGATCGCCGCGTTTGAGGAAGAATCGGTCGTGCCCTCCGTGCGGCTCATGGCATGCCACACACGTCGTGCGCTCGAGATTCGCGTGGTGCGGTCCGGGAGTCAGGTCATCGCCGTCATGGCATTGCAGGCACGTCGCCGTCGGGTCGGCCAGCAGCAGCTTGGGGTACGAGGAAACGTGGTAGTGATGACAGAACAGACAGTCTTTCACCGCCACCGGGCCGTGCACGTAGGGCACGTCACCCGGCACCGTGGCGTGGCAGGTCAGACACAGGCCGTCGCCGGGCGATTTGAAGAGCTGTCCGGTTTCCATGTCATGGCATCGTCCGCAGCGGTTCTCGCGGAAGGGGGCGTGGGTGTAGATGGTGGGTCGTGGCGGCGCCTCGCCCGCGCCGCCAGGTGCGATCACCTCACCCGGCCGCCCGGGCGCCGCGTACCCCCGTTCCGGGGTGGCGCCTGGAGGCGGTACGCCGTCGAAGAAGAAACTCAGCACCTTGTAGCGGTTGACGGTCGTACAGGCGGCCACCAACGTTGCCGACACCGACAGGATGACGCAGATGCGACGTTCGGCCAACGGGAGAACTCCGGATCGCCATGGACTCAATCGCGCTGTTCCCTCTGGTGCGGGTTGGGCCTGGGCTTCTCCACGGCCGCCTCTTCGCCGCTAACCGGGCCGATACCCTTGTCCGGCGACGTGGGTTCCAGTGTCTTGATTTTCGTCTCCGGGAGCTTGAATCCCGGAGGAAACGCCCCGAAAGCGTAAACGCTGACCAGCCGCCTGCCCACCTGGCTGGCCACGAAGAGCAGGTACTCAACCTTGAAGTCCGGATGGATGAGGCGGCGGAAATAAGGGATGGAGGAGGCGTCGGCGGCGACCGCAGCGGGCAGGCCCAGCGCCCCCGGCAGATCCCCGGGCCCACCGAAGCGCATGAGGATGTTGCCGTCCGCGTCAAACATCTGAACGATTTCCGTCGCCCCGTCCACTACATAGACGATGCCGTCGGGCCCGACGCGTACGCCGCGGGGACGCCCGAACTGGCCCAGGGTGTAGCCCGGCGTGCCCTTGACCCACACCGGGGTGCCGTCGCGCGTCAGCTTCTGAATGCGCCAGTTGTGGGTATCGCTGACGTACAGGTGCCCGTCGGGGGAGATGGCCAGGCTATTGGGAATCTTGAACTGCCCCGGCTCCCCGCCGGGACCGCCGAAGGTGCGCAGCACATCCCCCGTTGTCCGATCCAGCACCACGATCTGGCAGGTGTCGTCGTTGTCGAGCACAAAAAGCTCGTTCTCGAAGTAGGCGATGTCCACGGGATGCGCCGGCTCGGGGACGGTAAAGGCGGTGGCATACTGGTCGTCGGGCCCGAACACCACCACCTGCTTGCGAACCACGTCCACGACGAATTTGTAGCCCAGGGAATCGACGACGACGTTGAGCGGTTTGCGCAGCCGCCCCGGGCCGCTGGCGCCCAGGAGCGTGTAGGTGTGGTTCTTGAAGTCCAGACGGCTGAGGCTCAGGCCCTTGGTGTCGCACACATACACCACGCCATCGCGCGCCGCGATGCCGTACGGCTTGTCCAGCACCCGCTGCACCACGGGTTCGTCGCCGAGAATGAACTGCTCGAAACTACCTTTGGTCGGTTCGACCTCATCGGCGCCGTTCGCAAAGGTGAGAAACTGGACGCGCGGCGCGGCGGGCGGGGCGGGGAAGAACACCAGCGAATCGACGGATTTGGCCGCGGGCTGACAGCCGGAGAGGGCGCTGCCCAGCACCGCCAGGAGGGAGCATCCCAGGTTTCCGTTCCGCCGCGCGCGCATGGCTCATCCTCGGTGCCGATTCTACCGCCGCTCCGCGGCGATCACAGCCAGCGCGCGGCGTGACGTCGGGCATGAATCTTCGATCGCCGTCCGGGTAAAGAAAAAGCGCACGCACCATCCCGGCATGGCTGCGTGCGCTTTGATCTACCGTGCCTGCAACCTCGCTTGCCCTAAAGCACCCGTCCCGTCGCCTGGCGCTCTCGGGCTTCGCGAGCGTGAGAACTTACTTAATGTGGCATTGCAGGCACAGGTAGCTCTCCTGGATCGGAACCCGGAGGAAGTTACCCAAGCCGTTGTTGTGCACGTTGTGGCAGGAGGTGCACTCCACCCGATCCACACTGTTGATGGTCGCCAGCCGCACCCCGGGTCCGCCGCCGATGCCCGGAGCGAAAGAGCTCGGATTGCGGTACTCGGTCGGCTGCGACGTGGGATAGGCGATGCCGATCGGGTGGTCGTTGGACAGATCGGTGCCGATCGCCGCCGAGCCGGTGATCACGATGCCCGTGCCGCCGTTGCCGCCGTAGTTGTCGATCGCGGTGACACCGTCGTGGCAGCTCAGGCACATCTTGCTCACGCCCTCGGGCTGACCCGCGGCGCTGGAGTACATGGCGAACGTCTCGCCCGTTTCCTGGTGGTTCCACAGCACGTTGGCCTCACCGGAAAGCAGGGCGTTGTGCGGCGTGTGGCAGGGCAGGCACACCTGGTTCCCGGGGATGTTCACCCCCGGAAAGTTGTTCAGGTTGTGCGGCGTGTTCACCACGCTTACCGAGGGATAGCTGGTGTAGTCGCCGGGCACGATCTGCCCTACGGCGGTGCCGGCCAGGGCGAACACACACGCGGGAAGCAGACAGCGAATCGCAGCTCTCATGTCGGAACCTCCTTGGGCTTCTCGAACTTTCGTTTCGCCGACAAAGGTCCGGGCAGCGGCGTACGAACCCGCGGCTCGCCGGCCTCCGTCGTACCCCAAACTACTGACATTCCGTGTGCCAGCGTCCCCGCCCGGTTCGCTCAGACGGCTTCCCACGCCCACCGCTACGCCATTAACTTGTTTATTCACAATAACTTATAGGCCAATCGGCGCTTGCATGGCGAGGGGCAGGTCCGCTTCCCGGCGCGATTATTTCTCAAAAATGAGACCCGCCGGGCGCCGGTTTCCAGCATGTAAGAACCGTGGCGGCGCCTGCCGCCGCGGCGCCTGAACGGGAATTGGCGCAGTGAGTGGGGGATTCTCCACTATGAGAACGCCGCCGCGCCTCGCCGACCCTACCAGCCTGTGGCGAAAAGCGGGCTACGCGATGTAGCACGGGCAGGCTGCCCGTGAAACCATGGGCTGGAAGCCCATGCCACGAGTTTTGCCACAGGCTGTTACGGCGTCAGCCCATTGGCGACAGGGGATTCGCGATCGTACCCGTACGGCCGGTGGCAGCCGGTCAGACAGGAGCCGCCGTTTTCCGTCTGGCGGTAGGTGATGGGGATCTTCCACTGCCCGAAAGGCGCCGATTCCACGATGAGCGCCGGTCCCTTGGCGGCGTGTACGTCGTGGCACACGCGGCAGGTACGACCCTTGGGTGACTTATTAACGTGCAGGTAGTGCAGGTTCCGCTCGCCGTTGCGGAAGCCGGTGGCGGAATCCGTGGTCTTCTCTTCAAACGCCTCCGCCTCGTGGCATTGGAAGCACAACTCGTAGGCGTCGGACCGGAACGGAGCGTAGAACGAATCGGGGAATCGGCCCGTGAGCAGACGCGGTTGCGCTCCGCCGTGCGGATCGTGGCACCCGGCGCAGTTGCCGTCCTTGACTGGCCCGTGGCGGCGAGGGTTTTCCGCCAACCGTTTGGCCAGGTTCACCGTGGTGCGATCGCCGACCGTCGTCTCCTTGTTGTGGCAGCCCAGGCAGAGGTCCGGCGGAGCGGAGCGGAGAAACATCTTGTTGTCCCCGCCGTGGCCGGCGTGACAACCCAGGCAGCCGTCCTTGACCGGTGCGTGCAGGTGGGCGACGGCCGCCAAGCGGTCCTTCGTATCGCTGTGGCAGCCGACGCAAAGAGTCGCATCCTGTTGCCGGAGAAGGTGCGGGTGGTCGGAATCATGTGCCGCGTGGCAGGTGGTACAGGCGCCGCCCGCCACGGGTCCGTGCACGTTGGCGACCGATTCCGTCAGGTCTTCATGGCACTGGCTGCACAGCTCGGCCGTGGTTTTGGCGCGGAGAAGCCCCTTGAGTTCCGCGGCGTGCGGATCGTGGCAGGACAGGCATTCCCCCGCCTTGACCGGCCGGTGCAGTACTTTCCCTTCGTATGCCTCGTGACAATCGCCGCATAGTTTCTCCGGCTCGGAGGTGAGGCGGAACTTGTGCGCCTCCTTGTCGGTCACCTCGTGGCAGGCGTCGCAAGTTCCGGCACGCACCGGGGCGTGCTGCGCCGGAAGTTTGGCGTAGCCGTCATGACAGCCGGAAGTCGTGCAATTCCCGGATCGGTCGGCGGGGGGCGGAGCGGCACCCTCCGGCTCGGACAGCAGGAGCGCGAGGGCAACGAGGGGCACGGCACAGCAGCTCATGGATGTTTCCCCGGCGCGGCCTGCTGTCGGGCGCTGAAGAGCAGCGACATTCTTGCGTCACCGTTGGAGACGACGCGCGGCCGGTTGAGTTCGAGCCATACCACGCGTTCCTCAGGTCCGGCCTCCGGAGATTCCAGGCGAAGGGCGGGCACGCCGCGGCCCGAGTCCAGGGCCTTGTACTCCTCCACCAGACGGCCGGAGCGCACGAAGGTCGCGACGAAGAAGCGGTATTGCGAACCCGGAACCTCAACGCGCTCGTCGACGGCGGCCGGTCGAGAGGTGCACGATGCATCGTGGCGCGTCCAGACCTCCAGAGACTCGCCTGCGACGCTGACGACGGCGAAGTGCGGCACCGGCCGCTCGGCCTCCACGGGGCAGTCGAGATTGACGCGGAAGGGCAGCGAATCCGCGGCGGAAACCTGGAAATCAGGGAACTTGGCGAACACCCAGCGCTTTTCGGACTTGCCCTGGGCCTGGATCTCGACCCACGCGGCGGGATTCAGGCGTTTCTGTGAGCGGTTGACGGGGGTTCCGGCCTCGCCTTCGCGGGCGTAGTGCGGGAAGAACTGGAGCGTGCGCACGGTGCAGCCCAGGTCGGTCAATTCGGTGGCCGACTCCGAAGTCGCCTTCGCCGTTCGCGGATCGCTCCCGTCGGCGCGGCTGACGACGAGCATCGGCTCCCGCGTTAGCTCCTCGCCGAATTGGCGGAACAAGTCATCGCGGGCCTCGCGCCCCAAGACGGACATAAATCGCCAGGTAGCAATGAAACTGATCAGGCGGTTGCGTTCCGGGTCATCAGCCGCCAGCCAGCGACGAAACGACTGCGTCGGACCCTCGATCGCCAGCTCCGCCAGGGGCGGGCGCTTGCCAGCATCATCCGCGACGGCCTGTTGCCGTAGCTCCGCGGAAGGCAGGTACTCCGTGAGCTTGAAGGGCGGAAACGGCTTCGGCGGGACGACCTGCTGGTCGAGCTTGGCCTCCGCGGTGGGAAGCGACAGCGCAACGGGGGCCTCGACCGCGGCGGCGTCGGCAGCCCCCTCCAGTCGACAGCGCAGGAAAAACTCCTGCGACGGCATGGGCGGGTGCACCCCGTGACCATGCGGCGGAGCGGCAGCCGCGGGGGCAGCGGAAAGCAGCAGCGCGGCAGCGCCAACGAGCGCCGCGAGTGTTGGTAGGTGGAGCATCATCGGGTCCTCTTGTGCCTCGGGCGCGGGCCCGCTTTCCGTTCTTCGCACAAACGGTGTCATTCGGCAACTGCGCCTGGTGTTTCGACGCACCCGATTCTCCAGGTTGGCTGGCATGCCCGAGCACGGCACAACCGTGCGCCGGCATTTCTTACCTGGGCATGGCGGCGCTGCGTTGGCCATGTCACCCTGAGAATAGGCTGCGTTGGAGCACTAGGTCGTGCCGACTGCCTCGTTCGGCGCCTTGGCGGCAATCTCCAGCTCTTCCATCTTGCGGTACAGGCTGGACAGACCGATGCCCAGCGCCTCGGCGGTCGCCGATTTATTGTGGTCGAATCGCGCCAACACCTGGAGGATGTGCCGTCGCTCGAAGGCGCGCGTGGCGGCCTTGAGTTCCAGGGCGCCGACGGAAACCGGCGCGGCACATCCCGCGGCCAGCGCCAGTCCCTCGACGTCCACCGGCTCATCATCGTTGAAGATCAGCGCGTGCTCCACCACGTTCTCCAGCTCGCGCACGTTGCCGCGCCACGATTGCCCGCACAGCAGATCGACCGCGTCCGGCGTGAAGCCGGGGCAATGACGGTTGAGTTCGGCATTGTACTTCTTGACGAAGTGTTCGATCAGAAGCGGGATGTCCTCGCGCCGTTCGCGCAACGGCGGGATGACGATGCGGATCACGTTGAGCCGGAAGAAGAGGTCCTCACGGAACTCGCCGGCCTCGATGGCCCTCTCCAGATCGCGGTTGGTGGCGGTCACGATGCGCAAGTTCACCGGGCGCGGAGTGATGTCGCCCACCCGCGTGACCGCCCGCTCCTCGATGCTCCGCAGCAGCACCGCCTGCGTGTGGTAGGGCAGGTTTCCGATTTCGTCGAGGAAGAGCGTGCCGCCGTTGGCGGCCTCGAAGTAGCCGGGGTGGTCGGCGTCGGCACCGGTGAAGGCGCCGCGGCGGTGCCCGAAGAGCTCGCTTTCAATCAACGAGTCGGTCAGTCCGCCGCAATTGACGGCCACGAACGGCTTCTCGCGGGTGACGCCGGAGTAGTGAATGGCTCGGGCGACCACTTCCTTGCCCGTGCCGCTCTCGCCACAGATCAGGACACTGCTGGTGGTCTGCGCGATGCGCTGGATGGTCTCGCTGATGTTCTTGATCGCCTCGGACTGCCCGATGAGCTGCACCGGCCACTGCGTCTTGCGAATCTGCTCCCGCAGCAGCTTGTTCTCCTTCTCCAGGTGATCGTGTGCCAGCAGGCGTTTGAGCTTGAAGATCACTTCGTCGAAGATCAGTGGCTTGCAGATGTAGTCCTGGGCGCCGGCCTTCATCGCTTCCACCGCCGTCTCCACCTGGCCGAAAGCGGTGATGACGATGATGATGGCGTCCGGGGCCAGCTTCCGCGCGTGGGCGATGAGGTCCATGCCGCACACGCCGGCCATGCGCAGGTCGGTGATCAGCGCGTCCACGGAGCGACGCTTGAGCGCGTGAAGCGCTTTGGAACCGTCGGCGCAGGCGATGACGTCGAAGCCCTCCTCCTGGAGCACCAGCGCGAGGTTGTTGCGCAGCGTGTCTTCGTCATCAGCCAGCAGCACGGTAGCGCGCTCGGTGTCACTCATCGGGGGGTTTATCCAGTAAGGGGATTTCCACGAAGAAGACCGTGCCGCCGTCCGGTTGCGGGGCAAAGTCGATCTTCCCGCCGTGCTTCTGAATGATTCCATAGCTGACCGACAGGCCCAGCCCGGTGCCGGCCCCCGGCTCCTTGGTAGTGAAGAAGGGTTCGAACACGCGCCGCCCCACCTCGGGCGGAATGCCGCAGCCCGTGTCGGCGAACCTCACCACGATGGTCGACGCGTGCCGCGCGGCTCGGACGGTGAGGGTCCCGCCGCCGGGCATGGCGTCGAAAGCGTTGAGCGCCAGGTTGATAAACACCTGCTGGAGCTGATGGCGCAAGGCGAACGTAGGCGGCAGCTTCGGCATCTCGAAGTCGATGGCCACTTTCCGCGCCCGGCCCTCGATGGAGAACAAGTGCACCGTTTCCTCGAGGGTTTGTGCGAGGTTGGTCCGCTCCCAGCGCTCCGCCGTCGGCCGTGAGAGGGTGGAAAGCTGGCGCACCGTGCCGGAAATCCGCTGGATGTGCCGCTCGATCAGATCCAGCTCCTCCTGTTGGGAGTGCACGGATCGCCCGCGCTTGAGCATCTGCACGATGGACGAGATGCTCGACAGGGGGTTGCCGATCTCATGGGCGATGCCGGCGGCCATCTGGCCGATGGCGACCATCTTCTCCTTCTCCACGAGTTGCGATCGCATCCGCCCCACCTGGAGCGTCTCCTCCTCCAGCAGGAACATCAGGTTGTTGAAGCTCTCTCCCAACTCCGTGAGCTTGTCCGGACAGGAAACGCGATAGACGCGGCATTCGTGGCACTGCTGCAGCGTCACGCAGCCGTCGCCCTGGTCACGGGCGGCACGGCTCAGGGCGCGCGTCTGCCAGCACCGCTCGCCCGAGGTCGTAAACGCCGGACAGTTGGTCTCACCGCACTCGAACACGTCGTGGCAACTGACCAGGTGCGGGTTCTCGAAGCGGCGAATGGCCGAGAACTGCCCGGTGTAGGACTCCAGCAGGCGGCTGAGGTGCGAAGCGGTATCGCTGATCCGCCGCTGTTCGCGACGCATGACGAAGTAGGTGGCTCCCACGCCCAGTACAGTCACTACCACCGCCTGGACCGTAAGCAGCGCGTGCCGCCAACCCGTCCGGCCGGGGAAGAAGTGCTGTTCGATTACGTCGGAGCCGACAAAGAGGGCGGCGAAAGTGCCTGAAACCACCACCACCAGGAGGACAGCGTATCGCGCCCGCCAGCGAATGCCGGGCCGGAACCCGTTGCGTGCCTGCCGCGCGGCGTCGACGGCGGCACTCCCGAGGCAGCCGTCGCCCTGGTCACGGGCGGCACCAGCGCCCCGGCGACGCCACGCGCGCCGCCGGCAACCCTGCCGGCGCGGTCCTTGATCCCGGAATGCAAACCGCGTGCCGAAGCCCGACGGGGGATCGGTTTCAGGATTCGGACCGAGAACTGGGGCATCCGGCACGGCAAGTGCTTGACTTCCCATACTTACCAGGCATCATGGCCCGCGCGGCAGGGCCGGCGACACCGGACGTGGAGTACATCGACATGGCGCAACAGCATCGACGCTTAAGTACGCGATCCGCTGCGGCCGCATTTATCCTGCTGCTTCCGATATTGATGGGCGGCTGCCCGGAGTTCCAGAACTCGTCGATACAAGCCGTGGAAACCGCCGCACGGGGTATCCTCGATGCGGCACTGACCCTGTTCTTCGATCAATACCGCTCCGATGCCGCGCCGTAGGATCGACTGCGGCCACCTTATGTGAAATCCCACAGCGCCGAACTCAACCCAGGTAATTACCGGCGGCCGTTCCACGCTGCGCCGGTCAGACAGGTAAGGTAGGCGTGCGGAGCGCCCGCCGGCCGGGCATGCCCCACGATCCTACGCTCCCGGGGGCAACGGCATGGGCGTGCGTGCCGCAGCACGGCGCGTACCCGCCCGCGGCCGTCCGCGTGCCCAGAAGGCGCGTGCCATGGGGCGCGGGATCGCGTGTTTCGTTTCATTCCATCTGGTGACAGGTCATGCACAGAATCGAGCGTTCCACCGGGACGCTCAGCAGCTTGGGTGTGCCCGCGTAGAGGTTATGACATGATACGCAGCTTACTTGCCCGCCCGGCAGGCGGATTTCCCTGGGCAACTGACTGGCGTGGCGGAAAGGAACGTCCGAACCGCGCCGCGCGTGCATGGGGTAGCGCACGCCGATGGGGTGATTCCGCCGCGGATCGCCCACACTGCCGAAGGAAGCCATCGCGGAAGGTGTGGTGGTGCTGGCGTCGCCGGCGTTGACGGCATCATGGCAGCTCAGGCACTGCCGCGATTCGGCGTCCACGTAGCCGCCGACGCCGGCGGAATCGGCTTCCGCATCGGCATCCGCCCGAACGTGCGCACGCGGCATTGCCTGCCAGTGGGCGGAACGCGCCGCGAACGAATCTCCGGCGCCGTGGCACTTGACGCAGAAGCCCGCGCCGTGGTTTTCACCCGTGCGCGAATCCCGCAAGCTCCATCCACCCTCAGCATCGGCGGAAGGAAGTGCCGCATGGCAGGTGAGGCAGGTGATGGCGCCGTTGGGATCCAACGGCCAACCGGCGGGAACACGCACCGCGGCCGAAGGAACCACGCGAACCGGATGGTTGAAGAGCCCGGGACCGGACACGAGCAGCACCGGCCGGGTGGACGGCGCCGAACGTGAGGCGGCAAGCGCAGCCACCGGAGCCAAAGTCGCGAGCGCCAGCGCCGCCCGCGCGCAAACCCGGCGCGCGCTTGGAGTGCCGTTGTGTTCCGACATCGCGAACGTCGCCTTGAGGAAAGTGAACCTCGTTCACCGGCGGGCCCCACCTCCGTTAGCGCCGCGATCGCCGCGCGTCGTGCCGCCGCAGCGAGGTCGGGCGTAAGCGGCCCGCAACATGGACAAGCCCAAAGCTACGATATCGCGTACGCGCGAGGGGTGAGCCAATTGCACAGGGCGGACGACGCGCGCCGGCCGGCGGTGCCGTCGCCTCTCGCCGCGGAGTGGCGTCCGGGCCGCAATCCGCGCGAGCGCGGAATTCGCCAGCCGCCCGCACCCAAAGCCGCCGGTTTTCTCATTTTTGAGAAACCGGTTCCGTTTTTCCCCGCTTTTGAGAGAAAAGGGCCGCCAGCATGTCGGTCCCTTGCGCATTGTTATGGCGCGCGGCAGCGTGGGTGGCCCACGTTGGCATGACGATTGCACCGTATACTTTCGGTGGGGTTTCGGCCGCCTGACACGAGGTATTGGCTGATGCTGCGATATGACCCTGAGAAGCAGGCGGAGGCGACCACGCTCGGCACGGCGGGCCGGGGCGCGCCGCGCCAAACCAAACTCGTTCGCCCGCTGCGGACGACGCTCCCGGTTTGGGTGGTAGCGTGGGCGGCGCCGGCGGCGCTTGCGCTGACCACGCAGACGCTCCGCCCGGTCGCGGACGGCACGATCGCCGACGGGGGCAGCTTCGGCACGATGGACGGCAGTCCCGACCACTGGGACTGGACCTTCAACCAATCGAGCTACGAGGGTGCGATAACCCTGCGACGCGGTGCACCGCCGCTGGCCCTCGAGCACCGCCTGGTTTGGGAGTTCGACCTGGCGACGGTGGCCGCCGGCTCACCGGTGACCGCCACGCTGACGTTCACCATCCGCGGCGCACCGCGGTTCCCCGCCGACGACGCGAATGTCCATGTGTACGCCTATCCTGCGGATCTGCTGGAACGGGCGGAGGACTTCGCCGCCGGCCCCGGGACCCTGGTGGGCAGCAGGATGATCGCCCCGTATCAGCCCGCCACGGCGTACACCCTGAACGTCTCGGCGGCCGTCTCGGCCGCTGTCGCCGGCAGCCGCAAGGTCGGCTTCCGCTTTCAGATCGATCCGGCGTCGACCCACGAGGTCGATCAGGCCTTCGTGGATGCCCTTGATTCCGACCCCACGAGCAAGCCATTCCTCACGGTCACCGGAAATATGCCGGGTGACGCCAACGGCGACGGCGATGTGGACCTGGGCGACTACATCGTGTTCCAGAGCTGCTTCGCACACCCCGGGGCGGGATACGTACCCGCGTGCGCCGTGTTCGACGCCGACGGCGACACGAATGTGGACCTCTCCGACTTCCTCGAGTTCCAGAACCGTTTCACCGGCCGGAAGTGAGTTGGATGGGCCGACTGGCCCAGCCCTGCGCAGGCTCTCTTGACCCTGGCCGAGGGCCCGGCCCCTGAAGCCGCTTAACTCGCTTTCTCAACGAGCTGCGGGGGGCGCTGCGGCCGATATCCCACCCCGCCGCCGGCATTTTCCCAGTTTTGGTTCGGACTTAAGTCGTTTCGTGACAACGTCTTAGCACCTCACCAGCCCACTTTCCAGGCCCCGGACGGCGGTTATCGTGCCGTTCTGGTATGGCGATTGCCAACGTTGATCTACTGAGAGGTGGATTTCTTCATCGTAGTCCCGGGGACACTCCGTTGTCCCCACTTGGAGGCAGAACGATGGTCGCCATTTGCACCTACATGGTCGTGGCCGCTACCTTGGGCCAAACCTCGAGCGTCACATACGCCACCCGCTATGCCACGGGAACCGAGTTTCCGTCCCGCGTCGCGGTCTCGCCCGGCGGCACGTTGTACGTGACCGATCCCCCGCTGAAGCAAGTCGTCGAGTACGACGCCACGGGCACGGTGCTCGCGACCTACGCCGTCTCCCAGGAGCCGGTGGGGATCGCCGTCCATGCCGACGGACGCGTGTTCGTCTCGCGGGCCGACGGCAAGGTGGGCGTGTACAGCTCGGCGTTCGTGTTCCAGAGCCTGCTCAACGCCTCGCCCATGACCATGGGCGCCCCGAACGACATGGAGTTCGACGCCACCGCCATGGAACTCTACGTGGTCGACACCGAGGACGCCCAGGTGCTGGTCTTTGAAGAGTCATCTCCCGGGGCGTGGACGCTGGCTCGAGCCTGGGGAACCGACGGCGGCGGACTGGGTGAGTTCGTTTCGCCGCTGGCGATCGCCGTGGATCCGGTCCGCGAGCACGTCATCGTCACCGACGCCGACAACTTCCGCATCCAGGTGTTCGACACGGCGGGGACCGTGCTTTTCAAATTCGGCTATCGCATGCTCTATACCGCTACCCAGGAAGTCGGCTGGGTCGTGCGGGCGCAGGGCGTGGCGCTGGACGACTGCGGCAACATCTACCTCGCCGACGCCATGATGGGCACGGTGCGTGTGTTCGACCCCGCGGGGGGTGAACTCAGCGCCACTCATGCTCCGGCGATCGGCTACGGAACCGGCGCGGGGCAACTTCGCACCCCGAGTGATCTGACCATCGACGGCGCAGGCAACCTTTACGTGGCCAACACCAGCAACGCCTCCGTCGAAGTGTACGACGTGGTGTGCACGGTGGGAACGCTGGCCGCCACCACGCCCGCGACCGACGAGGTGCGTACGTCGCGTTCCCGCAAGGGTTCGCGGCTGGGCATCCGCCTGCCGGACAACCCCTTCGACCTGGTGGGCGCCATCGCCACCGGCCTTTACTCCGGCGGGTTCGACGTCAACTTCGATCGCAAGGTGAACCTGGCGGACCTGGAGCTCGTGGTGCGGCACTTCGGCGCGGGCACGGTTCAGGATTTCCTGTCGTACGACGGCGGCCCGCTTGGCGCTGCGTCGGGCACCTATGACGCGCCGCACGTGATCGGCATTGCGAACGCTTGCGGCCGGTGCCACTCCGTGGACGGCGCGCCGGGCGGGATGCTCACCGCCGCCGGGCAGGAGAATCTGTGTTTGTCGTGCCACAACCCGGCGGGAATCGCCATGGGCAAGCCGATCGGCGCCGGCACCACCGGCGGGTCGCACCCGTGGGGCGTGGCCGCGGACGACGCCGACCCCGGTCCGGCGGCCGGCTCCCTGGTAAGCCTGCACCTGGACAACGGCGATGTGCGTTGCGGCACTTGCCACAATCAGCACGAGGCCTTCCGCGGCACGTGCCAGATCGGCGGTATCCAGCCGCCGCCGCCGCTGCCGCACATCGGTCGCTGCATCGACGGCCCGTTCGTCGGCAAGCTGTGTCAGGCAGACTATCAGTGCGACAACCTGTACGTTCGCACCGGGGGCGACAAGATCGAACTGTGCGGCGAGTGCCACAAGGAATACGACGAGTGGCTGCACGCCGGGCACTCGGAAGAGTACGCCGATCCCTGGTTCCACTATGACTGGAGCATGGGCAACAACTGGTTGTGCACCGGGCCGGGCACGCCATACGCCTATTGCACGGGCGAGGGCGTGGGCACGGCCGCATCGACCGCCGCGGCGGTCTGCACCGGCGCCGGAACGCCTTTGGCCTGCTGCACCGGAGCGGGCACCGGACCAACCTGCACCGTGTCCAACGCGGGATGCAGCGGTCCCGGCACGCCCTTCGCCTGCTGCACGGGCGTGGGAACGGGCAACTGTGCCAACAACCTCTCCGCGGCTGCGTGCACCGGACCGGGAACGCCAATGGCCTGCTGCACCGGCGCGGGAACCGGGAGCTGTTCCAGCCGTGAGGCGTGCCGGCAGTGTCACTCCGGTGAGGGTTACATTGATTTCTCGCGGGATTTCCAGGACGGCACGGTGGCGACCTCTACCCACCGCGGCACGTTCCGCGTTGCGGACTGCCTGGTCTGTCATGCCACGCACGGGATGGCGCAGGACGACGAACTGCTGAGGATCTACGACACGGTGCGCCTGCCCACGGGGCAAGTGCTCAGCGGCCTTGGCGCGGGCGCTACTTGCGTGGCGTGTCATAACGGTCGATCCGTTCCGCCGGTTCCGAACACGCCCGGCGTTTCCTCGCCGCACTACCTGAATGGCGGCGCCATGCTTGAGGGCATCAACGCCGTGCTCACCTTCCCCACGGGACCGGGAGCAGTCACCTATGCCGTGAGCAACTCGAACCACACCACCAACGCGGGGATCTTCTGCACGACCTGCCATATGGCGCCCGGTCCGTCGTCCGGTCCCGGTGCGGGCAAAGTCGGCGGCCACACCTTCAACCTGAAGGTGCATGATCCGGCCGATCCGGACTATGGCTTCGAGAACGTGGACAACACCTGCAACTCGGCCGGATGCCACACCGGCGTTACGTCGATCAACCGTACGGCATACGGCGACTACGACGGCGACGGGACCATCGAAGGCGTGCAGGATGAGACGCGCGGCCTGCTGGCGCGGCTGAAGGACGCGCTATACGGCGCGGGAGCCTCCAGGTTGCTTGTCAATGGAGTCACCGGAGCGGCCACCACCGAGCCGGAGATCTGCACCGCGGCCGGCGTGCCGCTGGCCTGCTGTACCGGAGTACGTACCGGCCCGACGTGCGTGGATCCCGACGCCGAGCCGGCGAATCCCTACTGGACGACGACGCGATGCACCGGCGGCACGAGGGCCGGGCTGCCCTGCCGGACGGGGACGGGCACAGCGCCGTTTGACTGCCCGGGCGGCGGAACCTGCACCGCTGCGGTGCCCTCCGGCAACACTCTGGCGACCGTCGAAGACGGCATCTGGAATTGGGAGTACGTCGACAACAGCGGCGACTTGGGCGTGAAGAACACGGGCTACGCCATCGGCATCCTTCAGATTGCCTACAAAGGCGTGACCGGCGTTGCCGTGCCCGGCGCCGCGTATCGCTACTCGCCGGCTCCGTGACAGTAGGCGCGGCGCAAGGGCCGCGCTGAATCTACGGTCAAGCCCGCAACCCGCGCTGCTGGGAATCGCAGCGCGGGTTGTGGCGTTTACCCGGCGGACGCCGCCCGCGATGCGGCGGTTCGGCCCGCCAGGGATCAGGAGGGAACGATCGATGTTGCACGTCCACCGTGGTCATCCTCGCGCAAGGGTTCTTAGAATCAGTGGTATCGGTCTGATCGTATGCCTGCTGTGCAGCCCTGCGTGGGCGGTGGCAAGGGTCGGCGTTTCAGCTTATGCCGAAGCTGATTCGTGGATCGACACGGTAGGGAACATAGACGCCCGCGGCGGCAGCTTGGATGTGACCTACGCACCCAGCGCAGTCTACGCGGAAAGCGGCCTGGTGATAACCAACAACGGATTGGGAACCGCCTTCGCTAAGACGGCCGCGGACTACGGCTCGCTTCGCGCCTTTGCTGCCGGCACCTCGAGTCAGACGATCGTCGGCCCGGATGTTCTCACGGGGGCCGGCTGGTCGTCTGCGACGGCGCTGTTCGAGGATACGTGGACCATCCGGGTGCCGGGGCTCGATGGTCAGCCGGGCCGGATTCGGCTGGCAATGGACGTGCGCGGCACGCTCAGCGGCGCCGTCGCTCACCCCGGTATCAGCAACGGCGCCTCCTGGATGGTGGCGATGGACCGCGACGCGGCAACGGCATGGATCAGTTGGGACTTCGCCAACAGCACCTACCACGAGAACGCCGCGGTCTACTTCGACAAGGACATCACGTACGGACAACCGTTCACGTTCTCGCTTGGGCTGACCGCCGGGGCGACCACGAACTACCTGACGGCGCCGATGGCCGCGGCGGACTACTTCGCCACGGCCGTCCTGCAAGGCGTGAATCTGTACGACGCCGCGGGCCAGCCCGTACCGCGTTTTGCCATTCAGCCGGAGTCCGGCGTCGACTACGGTTTCGTTCCGGAGCCGGCGACCTGGGCGATGCTGGCCGCCGGGCTGCTGGTAGTGGTCCAACGCAGGTTACTCTTAGGGTGGCATGGCCAAGCGCAGCGCCGCTATGCCTAGGAAAGACGTGCCGGCGCACGACTGTGCCCTGCTTGGGCATGCCGCGCAACCCGCAGGATCGGGTGCGTCGGAGCAGTAGTCGTGCGCGCTCGTCGCCGGTGACGATCGGGGCGGACCGACGAGCGTCCTGCCGCCCGGGCGGGGAGCAAGGTCCAAGCCGTACCCTGTCTCGCACTTCCGTTTCGCATCAGGACGACGGGCACGACGGCAACCCGGCGCCCAGCCAGACGTCGAACGCCGCGGCGCCGTTGAGCAGGTTGATGAGCTGTGTGATGTCCTGAGCGTTGGCGACCCCGCTGTGGTCGATGTCCGTCGCGTGCAGCGGCCGCAGATGGCTCGGTACGCCGTTGAGCGAGTTCACGAGCGCCGTGATGTCGTGGGCGTTGGTCGCGCCGCTTCCGTTCACGTCGCCGGGCAGGCTCCCCACACAGCTCCGCTGGCCGTTGGACATCACCGTGATGCAAGTCCAGCAGCCGGTGGGAATCGGGCCGTCGAAGACCAGCGTGGTCGTGAAGTCCGCCGCGGAGGTCACGTCGATGATCGCCGGGGCGGGGGCAATGGCGGGCACGACTTCAATGCGGAAGTCCCCGGCCGCCAGGCCGGCGCAAGCCCCATGCAACAGGATTCGATCGAACCCCATTCGCGGCGCGGTTGCGGTCAGGGGATGGGGTTGCCGCGCGTCGATGGCGCAATTCGGCGGAATGGCGTAGTCGAAATGGCAGGTCGACGACGGAACGCAGGCGCACGCCGAGTAGCTGCACATGGTGCCCTGTGGGCAGTCCACGGCCGCGAACACGCACCCCACGTCGGGCAGGCAATCGTCCGCGGTGCAGCAGTCTGCATCGTCGCAGTTCACCGGCGTGTTCAGGCAGGCGTCGTTAGCGCAGGTGTCGAGCGTGCAGGCGTTGTCGTCGTCGCAGTGCAGCGGCGTGTGGGTGCAGGCGCCCGCGGAGCAGCCGTCGATGGTGCAGGGGTCAAGGTCGTCGCAGTCGCGGGGCGTTCCCACGCAGGTCCCCCCGGAACAGACATCGGTAACGGTGCAGGGGTCGTCGTCGAAGCAGGTTGCGGTGTTGGGGACGTGGCTGCATTCGCCACCGACGCAAAGGTCGTCGGTGCAGCGGTTCCGGTCGTCGCAACGGGCCAGGTCAGGCCAGTGGTTACACACGCCGTAGACGCAGCCATCGTTCGTGCAAGCGTCGCCGTCATCGCAGTCCAGCGGAGTATGCATGCAGGTTCCGCCGGTGCAGGTGTCGACGGTGCAGGGATCGGTATCAGAGCAGGGCATGGGACGGCCGACGCACATCTGGTGGGAGCAGTAGTCGTTGATCGTGCAGGGGTCGCCGTCGTTACAGGAGCCCCCGATCGCGGTGTGCCAGCACGTCCCGTCGGGGAGGCAAAAGTCTTGCGTGCATGGATTGCCGTCGTTGCAGAAGGTCTGCGTCGGGGGGGGGGACGCCCGGACATATAGGCGGCAATCGGATGGTGGCCGGAACCAGGATAAGGTTGTGCGAGTTCAAGCCGTATTGGTCCAGCATGATCGTGTAGTCTTCGTCCGGGTCGATGCGTACCGTGAAGTCGCCGGAAGCGTCCCCTGAGGGCGTCAGCAGCAGGGTCCCCACGTAGCGCTTCACCCCTGCGTCGCGCACGCCGCCCTCGAAGTCGGCACCGGCGAGCTGGATGGCCACCGACCGCGGCGGAATCGCGATGCCGAGGAGGAACTGCTCCGCGAACAGCAGGAAATCAGGTCGAGCCGCCTCAATGAACACGGACGACGTTGAAAGGCAGTGTCCGTCCGCGGCGCAACTGTCCGCTGCCACGCACGTGCACTGGTCGGCGGACGGATAGTGCAGGCCGCACGGGCAGTCGACATCGCCTGGGGCCTCGCAGTCGTCCGGATCGCAGGGCACCCGCGCCAGGTCCAGGCTCCCGCTCAGGCCGCTCTGGAGAGAGCCCGGCTCGACCGACCACTGAAAGGCCGCCGCCAGCGGATATGGCTCGCAAGTGCGAGGTACACAAGCGCTCCCCGCCGGGCAATCGGAGTCCAGGAGGCACGGTCGATCGAGGAAAAATCTACATCCGCTGCCCGTACACGAATCCGGCTGCCCCAGCGTGCAGGCAGTGTCCCGCGTGTCGCTGCACAGCCCGCGGCCCGGCTGATCGTCCCAGTGTTCGAGGAACGCATCCACGCGGATGATGTCGCCGGGTTGTACTTCGCCGGCCAGCAGGTCCTGGGTCGGACAACTGGGACAGGGACTGCCGTTCACCTCCGTAACCCAGAGCGAGTAGGTAGGCGACGCCAGCGAAGCCGAAGTTCCGCTGACCAACAGCATACCCAAGACCGCAACCGGCAATGCGAATCGGTAGTGCGACATCGCTGGCTCCCTTCTTCTGTCGAGTGACCCCTGGTGTGGACGTACGCTCCTGGAATTCGGGGTGGGCAACCTATTATACCGCACTGGTCGTGAGGGACAAGCCGGCCGATCACGATTCATGCCGCGCCGACGCGCGACCGCCTTGCGCGCGCAACGCAAAGGAAGGAATCGGCCTGATCACGCTGCGAGGCGCCACCGACATGCAGGCAACATGCACCAGAGGGATCACCACCACATCGCGAGGAGACCGGCGTGAGTCGCGACGGCGGCGCAGCGATGCGCTCGGGACCGAGGCGCAGCATGCTACGGTCGGCACCACGCGGTGGCGTTGATGGTGCGGCCGTGGGCAAAGCACCCGGCGCCGCGGCTATCGGTGGCGAAGAGTCACCAGGGCGATCATTCCGGCGACGGCCAACAGCCACGTCATCGGCTCCGGTAGCAGCGGGGTGGGAATGGCCGCCCCCCACGCCCGGCCGATCAGAAAGTCGCCGCTGAGGTAGGAGAGCCTGGTCGCGGCGCCGGTCTGCGGATTGATGCGCACGATCTGATTGGTGGAACGGATGCCGAACACCTCACCGTCGAGCGTAGTCGCCAGCGCGAACACGTCGATGTAGGGTATGCTTCCCACGCGACTGGCGCCTCCGCGACTGCGGTTGAGCTCCACAAGCACACCGGCGTCCGTGCTCAGCAGCAGTCTTCCCGCGGCATCGACCGTCAGGTCTCCTGCGGAGCGATACCCGGAGATTGTTCCGCGTGCCGTGCCGGCGCCGGTAAGCGGATCGATCTCGGCCAGAAAGTTGTCGCCCGCGGCGTAGAGCCTGCCATCGTGGTCGAAGGTAAGGGAATCGATCCCCATGATGCTCCCCGCCTCGCCAAAGCCGTGGCTGCCGATGAGCCGACTCCAACCACTGCCGGGGTCGATCTCGTAGACGTACCGCCCGGTGACGCCGAACAGGCGGCCGGTGGAATCGGCGGCGATGTCCGTGAATTGTGCCGCCGTCGAGCCGACGAGCTCCGTATGCCCACCCGGCAGCTCCACGCGGAGCAGTTGATTGACGGAATCGGTCACAAACATGTAGGTCGGGTCGGCTTGTGCCGCCGCGGCCGTGGATAGGGCAAGAAACCCTGCCATGAGGGGTCTGGTGCGCACGAGTGAGCCTCCCGGAAGGTCCGACGGCCCGGCATTTCGCCCGCGAAGGCCGGCGCGGCGGGCGGGCGGCTGAAGAACCTCACTGGCCGTCCGCCGTGGTTCATCGACGCGGTTTCTTCCGCACATAAGTGCGGGATTTCACGCAGCGTCCGTTCCGGTTTTCCGGTTGTCGCCGCGGCGCCGTTCGTAAACTGTGCCGATCCTGCGGCAGACGATTCTCAAAAATGGAAAACCGAATTCCCGGACTTGGGAATTCGCCGGTGGAACGCAACGTGCCTTGATGGTTGGCGACCGCTTTTGGCGGCTTGTCCGCTGGCCATGCGTCGCGATCTGACAGGCGCGGCGCTCGAATCGGACCGGGATGTTATCAGCGGGTACATACGCCGGCGTGAAGGAAGTCCATCATGCTCTCGACTGACGTTTCCAACCGACTCCCGGAAGGCCGGCGCACCTGGCTCCGGCTGGCCGGATCGCTGTGGTTCGCCGCGGTCATCATGGTGTTGCTGCTGGTGGCCATGGCGTTTGCCACGGTGTACGAGTCGTCACACGGAACGGACGCGGTCCAAAGCGCGTTCTATAAGACATGGTGGTTCGAGACGCTGCTGGCGCTGCTGGCGCTGAACGTCACCGCCGCTGTCGTCGTCCGCTATCCTTTCAATCGTCGACAGGTAGGTTTCGTCATCACGCACGCCTCCATCGTTCTCATCGTCCTGGGGGCGTGGATCAGCGATCGCTTCGGCGTAGCGGGGCAACTGGCGCTGGTCGAAGGCGAAACGACCTCGGGCTTCAACGTCGAAATGGACGCGGTGACGCTGGTGAACCGTTCCACCGGCGGCCGCGCCGAGGTTGTGCTCACGCCGTCGTTGCTCGAATCGCTGGCCTCGCCCACTCCGACCAGCCTGCCAACGCTGGCGTTGAGCGACGTCCGCGTCGAAGTGCAGCGATTCCTCGCGGATGCGGTGGGCAGGGAATCGGTGGTCGACGACGCTCCGTATCCTCAAACGGCGGTGGAACTCGCCGCCACCGGAGAGCTGGGCGACAAGAATGCGTGGCTGTTCGCCGGCAAGACGGCGGAAGTAGACGGGTTGGCTGTTTCCTTCCGCATGGCGGCCGACGCCGCGGAGTTGGAGCGACTGCTGGCGGAGGTTCCCACCGCGACGCCGACGCGGATCGTCAACGCGGAATGGAGCGGCGGCGCCGCGGAAATCCCCCTCCAGCAATGCACGGAGAAGCCGGCCGCCCTGGGCGATTCCGGATTCACGCTCCAGGTCCTGCGCTACCTGCCGCACGCCACGGTGGGGACGGGCAACAAGATGGTCAACGCTTCGGACGAACCGCTGAACCCCGCGGTCGAAGTCGAGGTAACCGGCCCGGCCGGTAGCGAGCGCCGCGTGGCCTTCGCTCGCTTTCCGGATTTCCGTTCCATGCACGGCGCGGCGGAC
Organism: Planctomycetota bacterium; assembly: GCA_016208685.1. Taxonomy (GTDB): domain Bacteria; phylum Planctomycetota; class Phycisphaerae; order UBA1845; family UBA1845; genus JACQXM01. Next base: position 153,004 of record JACQXM010000015.1, read on the forward strand.
GCGGACAACGTGAAGATCACCTTCGTCGAATCGGGCGGCGGCGCGCAGACGCCGATCGCCATCCTGGGCGCACCCGACGGCGCCCTGCATGTACGTTTCACGCCCAGAACCGGGCAGCCCGTGGTGCAGCGGCTCGCCATCGGCACGCCGGTGGAATCCCCCTGGCCGGGGCGGCGCTTCGTCATCCGGCGGCGGTTCGAGCATGCGCGCGTGAGTCGAACCTTCGAGCCCGTCGGCGGCGAAGCGGGCCACGGCGTTCCCGTGTTGCGCGTGAAAGTCGCGAGCGCCAAATCATCGGCCGAGCTGTGGCTGGAGAAACAACGACCCTTGCCGCTCACCATCGACGGCGCGGCACACGAGCTCGCCTTCGGGGAGCGGAGCATCCCGCTCGGCTTCAACGTGACGCTCAATCGCTTCACCGTGGGCTACTATCCGGGCGAGAACCGTCCTCGCTCCTTCGAGAGCCAGGTGACGATCACCGACCCGGTGAACGGCCGGACGCAGGGGCGGGTCATCTCCATGAACCACCCCACGGAATACGGCGGCTTCAGCTTCTTCCAATCGAGCTACCGCCTGGACGGCAAGCGTGCCATGAGCGTGCTTAGCGTCTCGCGCGATCCCGGCCAGCCCGTGGTGTTCACCGGCTACATCACGCTGTTGCTGGGGATGATTGTGGTTCTGGTGGTCCGCATGGGCGACCGCAAGCGGCAGACGGGCGAGCACCGCAGCAACGGCGTGGCCTTGCGGCTGCCGGAAGTGAAAGCGGAGCCGCGTCCGTCGCCGCGCCGGGCGGCGCTGGCGGGCACTTCGGCGCGGCGCACCGGGGTCCTGTCGCACTCGCGGCCCGAACCGGCGGCGGCCGGGGAGGATACACCTGGCACGTAGCAGGAGCGGTCGACTGATGCTCAGACAAGCCACATTCTTATTGGCGGCGTTCGTGGCCCCGGCGCTGGTCGGGGCGGCGGAGCTTCCCTCGAACTTCGACCTTACGGCGCTGCGCGAGTTGCCGGTGCAGCACGACGGCCGCTGGCCGCCGCTGGATACCGTGGCGCGCGACGTGGTGAAGTCAGTGACCGGTGTCTCCCACGGCAACGACGACGGAGCGCTGTTGCGCCTGCTGGCGTGGACGTTCGATCCGCAGTCGTGGATGAGCGAGCCGCTGATTCGCATCGCCAACGCGGAACTGCGCGGCGAACTGCGCCTCCCGCCCAACAAGACGGTGTTTTCGTTCGCCGAGCTGTCCACGCACGCTCCGCTGACCGACCTGCGCAAGGACCTGGCGCGGGCGGATCGCAGCCGCAAGCTCGATCCCCTGCAATCCAAGGTCAGCGATATCCACGAGAAACTCGGGCTCCTGCAGCGGGTTTTCTCGGGACAGGTGATCCGGCCGATTCCCGATCCCAAGGACATGCTGGGCGCCTGGCTGCCGATCGCGGCCGCGCAGGCAAACGACAGCGAAGAGTCGAAGAAGGTCACGGCCGCGTGGGATTCACTGCGCAAGGCGTTCGTCGCGGGAGACGGCGCTGCATTCGCCGAGGCTTCGCAACGGCTCACCACAAGCCTGGCGGGGCTCCCCGCCGCCTATCGTCCCCTGCCGCGGCTCATCGCCACCGAGCTGCACTACAACCGCCTCCAGCCCTACCGTTCCGCGTGGCGGATGATGGCAGTGGGCACCTTGCTGGCGCTGGCGGCCATGTTCGTACGGCGCAAGTGGTTCGACGGGCTGGCCGCCCTGCCCATGGTCGCGGGATTCGTGCTGGTCAGCTACGGCCTGTGGCTTCGCTGGGACATCGCCGGGCGAATCCCCGCCTCGAACATGTTTGAGTCGTTGCTGTTCCTGGGATGGGGCGTGGGAGTGTTCGCCATCCTCTCCATCCTGGCGTTCCCGCAACGGTTGGTGCCGCTGACCGCATCCGGCATGAGCGCCGTGGCGCTGTTGCTCGCCGACGTGCTTCCCGTGGACCATTTCATCCGCCCCATCGCGCCGGTGCTGCTGGACACGGTGTGGATGTCCATCCACGTGCCGATCATCATGGTATCCTACTCCGTGCTGGCGCTGGCGGTGTTCATCGCCCACATTCAGCTCGTGGTTCTCGCCGTGTCGCCGGGGCGGCAGCGGGTGAGCGAGGCAATCGACTCCCTGCACTACTGGTACGTTCACGTGGGATCGATTCTGCTGGCCGCCGGGATTATCACCGGCAGCATGTGGGCGGCCGCGTCGTGGGGCCGTTATTGGGGTTGGGACCCCAAGGAAGTCTGGTCCCTGGTGGCCCTGCTGGGGTATCTGACGATCCTGCACGTTCGGGTGGACCGCCTACGACCGCCGGCCTGGGCGATCGCCGCCGGGGTGGCCTTGACGGTGGCGCTGATGTGGCTGGCGGCGCCGAAGATCGGACTGCTCAGCGGCGCGCGACTGCCCGCGGCCGCGGCGACGGTGCTGGCGATGGTGGTCCTGGTCGCGGCGCGCGGCCGATTCGCCACCGCGGTCAAGAGCATCCTGTGCTTCTGGCTGATCATCATGACCTACGTCGGTGTGAACTACGTGCTGGGCACGGGGCTGCACAGCTACGGGTTCGGCACCGGAGCGGTGGTCCGCTACATGTTCCTCATCGGCGGCGTAGATTTGGCGCTGGTGGGGCTGTGTACCGTGGTGTTCGTCGCCCGACGCGGCTGGCGCCTCACCCTGCCGCAGATCGCACCGTTGGGGATGGCCCCGGCCTGAGCGGCCCAAGTCGTGCCGCGGCACCGCGCGCGGGGTCGCTTTCCCGGCGGAATCCGCCGCGTTCATCCAGCTTAACAGCCGCTTTTTCGCCTGCACTTCCGCGCCCGTGGCACGGGGCTTGCAGCCCGTATGAGGGCAGGCTGGGGGCAACCCGTCCTGCCGGACACGCCGGGAGGTGGGTTCGCCATGAGCCTGGATCGACGAAGCTTCGTGCAATGTCTGGCGGCGGTGGCGTTGCCGGTTCCGAGCGGGCGCGCGGAGACAGGACAAGTCCTTGCGCCCGAGGAGTCCGAGGGCGGGGACCGCCGGCCGGGGGTGCTGGTGGACATCCCCAACTGCATCGGCTGCCGCAAGTGCGAGTTCGCATGTCAGGAGGCGGCCGGCTTCGAAGTGCCACCTATTGACACTTTCGACGATAAGTCCGTTTTCCGGGCGCACCGCCGGCCCGGGCCGCGCGGCTACACCACGGTGAACGAGTTTCCCAACCCCCGCGACCCGGACAAGCCCCTGTACGTTAAGGTGAACTGCCTGCATTGCGCTCAGCCCGCCTGCGCCTCGGCGTGCCTGGTGGGAGCGCTGCGCAAGCAGGCCAACGGCGCCGTGACCTACGACGCGCACAAGTGCATGGGCTGCCGCTACTGCATGATCGCCTGCCCGTTCCAGATTCCCGCCTATGACTACCACGATCCGCTCACGCCGCAGGTGCGCAAGTGCACGTTCTGTTTCGAGCGCACATCGCAGGCGGGGGGGGTGCCGGCGTGCGTGAAGATCTGCCCCAACGACGCCCTGGCGTACGGGCCGCGGAGCGAGTTGCTGGCCATCGCGCACCAGCGGATCGCGGCGCGGCCGGAGCAGTATGTGGACCACGTGTACGGCGAGCACGAAGTGGGCGGCACCTCGTGGCTGTATCTTTCCCCGGTGCCCTTCGACAAGCTGGCGCTGCCGTTGCTGGGCGCCACGCCGCCCGGCGCCGTCACGGAGTCCATTCAGCACGCGGTGTTCAAGTACTTCGTCCCGCCCCTGGCACTCTACGCGCTGCTGGCGCTGGTGATGCGCCTGTCGCGGCGCGAGGTGCCCTCGGACGGAGGCGCCGCCGAGGGCGGCGGTGCGGCGCGGTCGCGCGGCGCCGCGCGGCGCCACCAGGACGATGGGCGCGGCCCGGCGCATAGTCCGGAAGAGGTTCCGGAGGTGGTGTCCGCATGACGCTTCACGCCCAACCCGTGCCCCTGGGGCACAAGGTGCTCACGCCCGGCGTGTTCCTGCTGCTGGTTCTGATCGCCGTCGGACTGGGTTTCGCGGCCTATCGCTTTGTGTTCGGGCTGTCGGCAACCACCAATCTGGACCAGCAACATCCGTGGGGGCTGTGGATCGCCATCGATGTCGCCACCGGTGTGGCGCTGGCGGCAGGGGGGTTCACCACCGCGGCCCTGGTACATGTGTTTCATCGCGAGCACTTTCACGTGGTGGCGCGCCCGGCACTGCTGACGGCCATGCTGGGTTACACCTTCGTGGGGCTGGGGCTGATGGCGGACCTGGGCCGCTATTACAACATCTGGCACCCCATGCTGCCCTCGATGTGGCAGGGCAACTCCGTGCTCTTCGAAGTGGGTATGTGCGTGATGTGCTACCTCACGGTGCTCTATCTGGAGTTCCTGCCGGTGGTGTGCGAGCGTCTCGAACGCCACGCACGCCGCCCGGCGCTCGCCCGTCTGGCGGTTCGGGCGCGAGGCATGGTCGAGGCCATCATGCCGCTTCTGCTCATCGCCGGCGTCGTACTTTCCTGCCTGCACCAGTCGTCGCTCGGCAATCTCATGGTCATCGCCCCGACCAAAGTTCACGCCCTGTGGTACACGCCGATCCTGTCGCTGCTGTTTCTGCTGTCCGCGATCGCCGTGGGGTTCCCCATGGTGATCGTGGAGTCGCTGGCGGCCTCGTGGGCCATGGAGACCGAGCCCGAGATGCCGGTGCTCAGCCGGCTGGCGAAGTACGTGCCGGTGCTCCTGGGGGTGTACGCCGCATTCAAGGTGGGGGATTTGGCGGTTCGCGAACGACAGGGCCTCGTCCTGGAGGGATCGTTGCAAAGCACCATGTTCCTGATCGAAATGCTCGCCGGCGTTCTGCTGCCGCTACTGCTATTCCTCTCGGCGCGGGTGCGAAACCGCCCGGGGACGCTGTTCCTGGCGGCGCTGCTGGTAGTGCTCGGAGTGGCACTGAACCGTGTCAACGTGTTCTGGATCGCCTATCGGCCGCCTTACGCGGTGGCGGACTACGTCCCGGCGCTGGGCGAAATCGCGGTGACTCTGGGGCTGATCTCGCTACTGATCCTTTGTTACCGACTTGCCGTAACCTACCTGCCGGTGATCGCGGCGCCGCACCGCGGGAGGGTCGCATGATCGACCTTGGCCGCCGCCTGCCCGGAAGCCGGAGCGCCGGCGCCTGCGTGCTTCTGGCGGCGCTGGCGCCGTTGCTGATCACCGCCACGGGCGCCGGGCAGCCCACCAAGCGCCCCCGGCGGGCGCTCGAGCCGCCCAGCCCGGACTGCCGACACTGCCATAGTTGCGACACCCCGACTCCGGAGACGCGCTGTCTGCGCACCTGCACCCGCAACCACGAGCAGGAGGTATTGGACGAGCTGACCGCCAAGCGCGGACCGCAGCTTGTCCTCCTCGACGAACTGGAGGATCGCTACCTGCCCGTGCCCTTCGACCATCAGGGACACGCGGAGATGGCGGAGATGACCAACGGTTGTGCCGCGTGCCATCATTATACCCCCGAAGGGGCCAAGCATCCGGCCTGCAAAACCTGCCATGAAGTGGCACCCGCCAAGGAGGACATTGCCAAGCCGGGGCTGAAGGGCGCCTACCACCGCCAGTGCATGAACTGCCACCGCGAGTGGAGCGGCGAAACGCGCTGCGGCGTCTGCCATCATCCCAAGACCGGAGTGACGCAGCGCGCCGGGCCAGAGGCCATTCCCACCAAGGACGATATCATGGGCCGCATCCACCCGCCCATCCCCGAGCCGGAAGTGGAGGTGTACATCACCAAGCGGGAAGGCTACCCCGAGACACACGTGGCGTTCCGGCACAAGGCGCACATCCACGAGTACGACCTGCGCTGCGCCGACTGCCACAAGGAAGACAGTTGTTCCCGCTGCCACGCCGGCGACGCCAAACACGTGCAGCGCACGCGCAGCCTGGACGAACACCACAAGCCCTGCGTCGACTGCCACCGCGATCAAGCCTGCGACCGTTGCCATTTCGAACCCGGTCGGCCGCAGCCGCCTCCCTTCGATCACGCACGCACCGGCTGGCCGCTTCAGCGCTACCACCAGAACAAGAGCTGTCGCGCCTGCCATGTCCGGGCGCCGTATGCCGAACTGGATCGCGCGTGCAACACCTGCCACGCGTCCTGGACTCCGGCGACCTTCAACCACGCCGCCACCGGGCAGGGGCTGGACAAAACCCATGTGAGCCAGGAGTGCGAGGAGTGCCACGCGGAACGGCGCTTTGACCGCCCGCCGCGCTGTGACGGCTGCCACGAAGAGGACGAGGGAATCACCTTTCCGGCCAAGCGGCCGGGACCGCGCACGCCGGGTCGGGAGCCGGACCGGGGCTCGTAACCGTGGGATCCACGGCCCCGCCGGCAAGGTGCGTACGGCTCGCCGGCGGCTACGCGGCGGTCTCGCAGGCCGAGGGTTCCGTGGCGGGATGGTGAACGATCAGGAACGGGTACTATGTCGCCACGGGAACGAACTTCCTGCATACTCCTCGTTCCGCTGTTTCTGGCGCCGGCGGCCGCGCTGCACGCTGCGCCGGAGAACGCGGACTGCCTGAAATGTCATAACCAGCCGGGGCTGAAGCTGACCCGCGATGGTCGAGACGTCTCTCTCTTCGTCGATCCCAAGCGTTTCGCGGAGAGCGTCCACGCCAAGCTGGAATGCGTCTCCTGCCACGAGACCCTCGCCGACGTGGACACCTGGCCGCACCCCGCCGACCTGCCGCGCGTGGAATGCGGTAACTGCCACGAGGACGAAGACGGGCCCATCAGCGCCTACTGGGAGAGCACCCACGGCCAGCGGGCCCGGAAGGGTGACGCCGACGCGCCGCAGTGCCAGGATTGCCACGGCAGCCACTACGTCGTTCCCCTGCGCCGCCCGGATTCCGCCATCTCACCCTTCAACATTCCCGCCATGTGCGCCCAGTGCCACGCCGAGGGAGCGACGGTGGAGCGCACGCACGACATCCCCCAAGAACAGGTTTTCCAGCGCTATAAGGACAGTATTCATGGCGTGGGGTTGTTCCGCCAGGGTTTGATCGTGACTGCGGTGTGCACCAGTTGCCATACCGGCCACCGAGTGCTTCCCCACACCGATCCCAGGTCGACCATCCACAAAGATGCCGTGGTGCGTACCTGTACCCAGTGTCACGGCATGATCGAGGAGGTGCACCGTAAGGTGATCGCCGGGGAGTTGTGGGAGCGCGAGGGCGCTGTGCCCATCTGCGTAGAATGCCACTCGCCGCACGAAGTGCGCAAGGTGTTCTACGACACCAACATGAGCAACGCGGACTGCCTGTCGTGCCACGGCAACGCGGGGCTGACCGCCGCCGCGGACGGCCGGTCGCTGTACGTGGACGCCGCGGAGCACGGCAATTCCATCCACGGGCGGAAGAACGTCTCCTGTGCCCAGTGCCATACGGGAGCCACGCCTTCCGACCGGGAGCGCTCCTGCAAGACCATCGCCCGACGAGTGGATTGCGCCGTGTGCCATGAGGCCCAAGTGCGCGATTACGACCGCGGACGGCACGGGATGCTGCATCGCGCCGGGGACGCCAACGCGCCTACCTGCACCGACTGCCACGGACGGCACGGCATCCTGGAACACACCGTGGCCGACGACGCCCCGCCCGTGTTGCGGGCGCTGGTGCGCGAATCGCCCACCTTCAGCCGCAACGTGCCGCAGCTCTGCGCCCGCTGCCATCGCACCGGGGGGCAGGCGGCGGTGCGCTACTTCGGCCGCGAGGAGGAGATCGTCGAGCATTACTCCACGAGCATCCACGGCAAGGGCTTGCTGGCGGGCGGGCTGACGGTGACCGCCACCTGCACCGACTGCCACACGCCCCACAAGGAGCTGCCGCGTAGTGATCCGGAGTCAACGGTCAGCGACCAGCACATCGCGGAGACCTGCGGCCGGTGCCATGACGGCGTCTACGAGAAGTACACAAAGAGCATCCATTCCGTGGAGGGAAACCCGGGTTACGAGCAACGCCGCGTGCGCGGCATGCCGGCCCTGCCCCACTGCAACGACTGCCATACGGCGCATCGCGTGGTGCGCACCGACGTGGCGGACTTCAAGCTGGGAATCATGGAGCAATGCGGGACGTGCCATCGCGACGTCACGGAAAGCTACTTCGAGACCTACCACGGCAAGGCCACCACCCTGGGCGACGCCACCCGCGCCAAGTGCTACGACTGTCATGGGGCCCACGACATCCTGCCGCCCGCCGATCCCCGTTCGCGGCTGTCGCGGGACAACATCGTGGAGACCTGCGCTCAGTGCCACCCCGGATCGCACCGGCAGTTCGCCGGCTACCTGACGCACGCCACGCATCATGATCCCGACAAGTACCCCATGCTCTGGTACACCTTCTGGATCATGACCAGCCTGCTGGTCGGCACCTTCGGCTTCTTCGGCCTGCACACCCTGGCATGGCTGGGCCGCTCCTGGCCGGAGCGCAAGCGCATCCGCGCCCTGCACGCCGCCGGCGGCACCCAGGGGCGCCAATACGTTCGCTTTGATTCCTTCCAACGCAAGATGCACGTCACCGTCATCATCAGCTTCTTCGGGCTGGCGATCACGGGCATGATGCTCAAGTTCTCCTACACGCGCTGGGCGGAGCTGCTCTTCCGCCTGCTGGGCGGCACGGATACCGCGGGCTGGATCCACCGCATCTGCGCCATCGTGACGTTCGGTTACTTCTTTACCCACCTTATCGACGTGTTCCGCCGCTGGCGGCGCGGCGGCAGGCCGCTGGCCGGTTTCCTCTTCGGCGCGGACAGCATCCTGCCCCGCTGGAACGACGTGCGCGAACTGCTGGCCACCATCCGCTGGTTCTGGGGCCGAGGCCCACGCCCGGCATACGGACGGTGGACCTACTGGGAAAAATTCGACTACTTCGCCGTGTTCTGGGGGGTGGCCGTCATCGGCAGTACCGGGCTGTGCCTGTGGTTCCCCGAGACTTTCACCCACTTTCTGCCGGGGTGGTGGATCAACGTGGCCACCACCATCCACAGCGATGAGGCCCTCTTGGCCACGGGGTTCATCTTCACCATCCATTTTTTCAACACACACTTTCGTCCGGAGAAGTTCCCCATGGACACGGTCATCTTCACCGGCCGGATGAGCCTCGAGGAGCTCAAAGTGGACAAGCCGCGGCTGTACGAGGAGCTGGTTGCCCGGGGCGAGCTGGATCGGTACCTCGCCGATCCCCCCTCGCCGACCTTCCTGCGGTGGGTGCGAATCGGGGGGTTTACCGCCCTGACCGTGGGGTTCGGCCTGGTGGCGCTGATTATCTACGCCATGCTCTTCGCCTATCGCTGACGCGGGGGGGGTGCTGTCGCCTGGCACCCGGATTGCTTGGACGAACAGGTGGGGGGCGGGGCAGCAGGCGCGAGCCGGGCCCGAGTCGGGCACCGTCGCGCCGGGAGCGATGTTGTGAGACAGGCTCGACGAACGGCTGTGGCCATCTGGCTCGCGACGGGCCTGGGCACCGTTACCTGCGGGCAAACGCCGGAGGCGGTCAAGTGCGGCGACTGTCACGGCGAGTCCACGGACGCACGACAGGCGGCTCCCCCGGAGGAGCTGCTCAAGGAGTCCATCCACAAGCGGCTGGAGTGCACCGACTGCCACACCTCGATTTCGGCGGAGAACCTCGACCTCAACAGCGGCCGGCCGCACGGCGGCAGCCCCAAGCCCGTTGATTGCGGAAGTTGCCACGAAGCGGAGAAAGAGATCTACGCCAAACACGGGCGGCTGGCCATCGACCGCGATCCGGACGTTCCCAAATGCTGGAGCTGCCACGGATCACACGACGTTCAACCCTCGTCAGACCGCCGGGCGCGAGTACACCCCACGAACCTGCCGGGCACGTGTCGCGAGTGCCACGCCAACGTGGACTTAGTCAAACGGCACGACGTGCTCCGCCTGCTGCCCATCCTCACCTATCAGAGCAGCGTGCACGGGACGGCCACCCGCAAGGGGATTTACGTCGCCGCCAGTTGCAATGACTGCCACTCGGCACGCGGACCGGACGGCAAGCGCACGGCGCACCGGATTCTCGGTCCCGCCGACCCCGATTCGCCGGTGTTCCACTTCTCCATACCCGACACCTGCGGACAGTGCCATGATCCTGTCACTCGCGACTACTGGGAGGGCATCCACGGACAACTCGTCAAGCGCGGGGCCGTGGACGCACCGGTGTGCACGCATTGCCACGGCGAACACGGCATTGTCTCGCCCCGTGACACCCGGTCGCCGGTGAGTGCCACGCACCTGGCGGAGCAGACCTGCGCTCCCTGCCACGAGTCGGCGGTGCTCAACCAGAAATACGGCCTGGCCAAGGGCCGGCTGGCGTCCTACATCGACAGCTACCACGGGCTGAAGAGCAAGGCCGGCGACGCCACCGTCGCCAACTGCGCCTCGTGCCATGGCGCGCATCGCATCCTGCCCTCGACGGACGCGAGCTCCTCGATTCATCCCGACAACCTCCGGGCCACGTGCGGCGAATGCCATCCCAACATCTCCACGGAGCTGGCCAATACCCGCATCCACGAGACCTCTACCGGCCTGCACGCCGGCTGGCCGGAGTTCTTCCGCCAGCTCTACATCGTGCTCATCATCGCCACCATCGGCGGCATGCTGCTGCACAACGGCGCCGACTGGCTGCGCCACGTGACGCAGCTCCGCCGCCGCCCGTTCGTGCAGCGACTGAGCCTCAGCGAGGTGATGCAGCACTGGGCGCTGATGCTGTCCTTCTGCGTGCTGGTGGTGTCGGGGTTCTCGCTGCGCTTCTCCGAGGCCGCCTGGGTGAAGTTCCTGTTCGGCTGGGAGGGGGGCTTCGAGGTGCGCGGCGTGATCCACCGCGCCGCGGCCATCGTGATGGTGCTTACGTCCATCTGGCACGCCTTGTACCTGGTGACGCGGCGCGGAAGGCAGTGGTTCAAGGACATGTGCGTCCGGATCAGCGATCTGGTCGACTTCGGTCAGAACCTCGCCTACTTCGTGGGCCGGCGAAGCGAACGCCCGCGCTTCGGTCGTTTCTCCTACATGGAGAAAGTCGAATACTGGGCCCTGGTGTGGGGCACGGTGATCATGTCCGTCACCGGCGGCTTGCTGTGGTTCGACAACGAGCTGGTCCGGCAATGGAACCTGCCCAAGGGCATTCTGGATGTGTCGTTGGTGATTCACTACTACGAAGCCTGGCTGGCGACGCTGGCCATTCTGGTGTGGCACATCTACGGCACGGTGTTCAGCCCCGCGGCGTATCCCATGAACACCGCCTGGCTCGCCGGCCGCATGCCCAAGGAGATGTACGCCCACGAACACGCCAGCGGGCCCAAACTCAAGGCCCGAACCTACACCGTCCACCTGGAGGACGAGCAGGAGCCGAATGCGGCGGTGTCGGTCAGTGCCGCACTGGTGCCACGCCCAACCGGCGAATCACCCGGCAATGCAGCGCCCTCGGACGACGGGTCGTTGGCCCGGATCGGCTGAACACCTCGCCGGGACCCACCATGGGCGGCGTGGAAGCCCAACACTGCGTGAATGCGGAATGCGGTGACCGGAACGCGACGCCATACAGCGCCGCGACCGTGAGGGAGCGGGCAACGCACGCGACGCCGCGCGATCCGTACCGCGACAGTATGGCGCGGTCCTCAATCATCTGGACCGCTCGTTAGCACTCGCGGTACTGAAAGGAACGCCCTGACCGGCTGGAAAGCCGGTCCCACAGCGCATGTTCGTTCCCCGGCACCAGCCGGTCCCACAGCGCCACCCGCAGCCAAAGCGAAAGCCGGTCCCACGGCACGCCGCGCTCCCACGGCGCCGACTCGTGGCACGGCGCCGGCCGGTCACCGGCGGCGGGTTGCGGGAATGACGGCGATGGCCTCGATCTCCACCAGCAGTTCGGGCCGGCAGAGGACGGCCTGTACGCAGGTGCTCGCGGGAAGGGGCTCCAGGTGATGCTCCTCGTAGAACGCGTTGCGAACGGCGTTGAAAGTGTCGTAGTTGCGGAAATCCGTCAGGTAACAGGTGGTGCGGACGACGTCGTGCCAATCCGCCCCTTCGCTCGCCAGAAGTCCGGCGATGTTCGCGAACACCCGCCGCGTCTGGGCGGGGAACTCGTAGGGATGAACCGTGCGTCCGTGCTCGTCCACGCTGGCTGTCCCGGATATGAACAACATCACCGCGCCCTCCAGCTCGACGCGCATGCCGCGGGAGAACGAGACCTTGCTGGGATAGTCATACGCCTCGCAGAGCACCTCGCGGTTGCAGATCGCGGATTTCCGGGCTCTGGCTTTCGTGTCATCATTCATGAGGCTGTTCCGTTGCCGGCGTCCGTCCGGCGAGCCCTCCCGAGAGGGCAAGGAGTTTGCGGCCCGCCGTGGGCGGATCGACGCCTCGAACACGCGGGCCGCCTCCCCGTTGAGGATCGGCTGGCAAACCGCAGACCAGAAGCACGACAGGCGGATCAACGCGAACCGTTCCGCCGATCTACACCTACCGCGCCGTGCCCCGCACGGGTCGGGGGGCGGCTGGCGCGGAAACTGCAAGGAGTGCCAGAGGCCCACCATGTCGGGCCCGTGGGCGGAGTATCGGACGGCCATGGTCGACGCACCCGGATGCCTTCTTGGACCAGCGGTGACCCCGTTTGTCGTGGGTCGGACCCCCGCGGCGTCGTGGGCCACGGTACTGTTCCTGGCACTTTCCGGACTCGGCGGGCTCGTGGCCGAGCCCGTCGCGGCCGGCCCGGTCGCAGACCGCGCCGTAGTCGGACAGATTCCGCCGCGCGACGACAAACCGGCGGCAAACACCCCGGGCGGATTCGACGAGTTGCCGAACGGCAGCCGTCTTATTCTGGTGGACTTTGCGAACCCGGATGGGGCGCCGTGGGTCCTCACGCCGGATTTCACCGCCGCAGGCCGGCCGACACCCTCTTTTGACGCGGAGCGCATTCTCTTCGTCGCCAGGAGGGGTACGGACGATGTACCGGCCGTGTGGGAGATGGACGCCGACGGGCGCAACCCGCGCCGTATCGTGGCTCCTGCCGGGGGGGCCGGCCGGGCGGTCTACCTCTCAACGGTGTACTCTCTCGACGCCGCTGAACCCGCGCCGGCCGTTGCTTTTCACGCCCGCGATCCCCATGCCGCGGGGGGAGCGCTCTACACCTGCACTGCCACCGGCGACGCCGTGCAGCGGATCACGTATGTTCCCCATGGGGCGAGCGATCCGCTGCTGCTTGCGGACGGGCGGCTGCTCTTCAGTGCCTGGGCGGGGGCCGCACGTTCGCTGGACTCCATCGCGCCTCCGCTGGCGGCAGCGCTGCACACCGTGTACCCCGATGGGACCGACGTTTCCGCATTCGCGCCGGCCAAGCCCGGGGCCGCGTACCGCGCGTCGTGCGAGACGGACGACGGTTGGATCATCTTCAACGAGGCACCGACCACTCCCGCGGCCGGCGGTGCCCGGCTCATGGCGGTGCGAAGAACAGAAAGCTGGGCCGAGCCGCGGCCGCTGATCCCCTCCGACGAGGGTACGGCTGGTGCTGCGGCGCCGCTCGATCGCGGGAAGCTCGCCGTGTCGTTTCGCGCGCGGAAAGGCGGCACTTTTGCGTTGTATGTGCTCGATATGGACGCCGGCGGGCCGCTTCGGAAATTGTACGATGACCCGGACTGGGACGAGATCGACGTTGCGATTCTGCGGCCCCGAGTCGCACCTGCGGGACGCGCGACGGTCGTGAACCGGCAGGTGTCGTGGGGGCAACTCTACTGCATGGACGTGGCGATCGGCGGTAAGCAAGGGCTGTTGCGTGATGACGGCCACGCCATCCGTCGAGTGCGGGTGGTCGCGGTATCCCAGGACGACGCGCCGGCAGCGGCGCCGCGCGCCGAGCCCGAAGCGGGAAGCGCCGCGGCGGGCTCCGGCCGCCAGCGTCCGCCGTCCGCGAACCGGGAGCAGGTGTTGGGCGAGGCGACTGTGGAAGCAGACGGGTCGTTCTTTCTGGAAGTTCCAGCCCGTACGCCGCTTCGGCTGGAGACCGTGGATGCAGGCGGTGCCGTCGTGCGCCGCATGGAGCGGACACTCTGGGTTATGCCCGGGGAGCGCCGCGGGTGCATCGGCTGCCATGAGCATCCCGCGCTGGCGCCGCCCAACCGACACGTGCTGGCGCTGCGCAAGCCGCCGCAGCGCGTCGCGGTCGAGCCATGAACGGGATTCAGTCACACTACGTGGGTGTCGGTTGCCCGGGGATGATAACAACGTGAACTACCCGACCGCGATCGTAGCTGTAGCGCTCGTTATCGCGCTACCCGTCGAGGCGGAGCCCCCCGGCGAAGCGGACTTCGCCTGGTTCGTGGGACAGGCGGTCTGCCTGGACTGTCACGGCACGACCGGTCCGGCCGCGGCCTGCAGTCTGGAGCCGATTCCACGGCATGGCCGTGCGTACCAGCTCCTGCTCCGTCCGGAGGCGCGCTCTGTGGCGGCGCTGAGCGGCATCGCGGAGTCGCCGATCGAAAGCCGCATCTGTCTCGGCTGCCACGCCACGGGTGCCGAGGAGGGCCCGCGCTGGGCCGCGCCAGGCTTCCGACTCGAAGCGGGTGTGCAGTGCGAGGCCTGCCACGGTCCGGGCAGCGTGCACGCCCGAGATCGCCGCAACGGGGCAAACACTGTAGGCAGAAGCGTTCCCGAAGCGCTTCGCCGCGGCGACCGGGAATCGTGTACGGCGTGCCACCGCGAGCGGCCGTCGCACCGCGAGGTTTTCGAAGGCGGTTTTCGCCTGACCCCGAGTGACGAGCGCTACAAGACGCCGATCAACCTGGCGGTCTCGCCGGACGGCGCGTGGCTGTACGTTGTCGGCGAGCGCAGCGATTCCGTGATTGTCGTGGACACGGCCCGCGGCGCGCCCGTGGGCGAAGTCCGCGTCGGCCGGCGGCCGCATGACGTCGCCGTCACCCGCGACGGCGACCTGTTGTACGTTACCAACCGCTTGAGCGGCACGCTGAGTGTCGTCGACGCGCGCCGGCTGCGCGTGCTCCGCGAGATTGCCGTCGGCGGCGAGCCGCACGGGGTTCTTGTGGATTCCGAGGGTGGTCGGGCGTATGTGCTCTGTAGCGCGCAGGATGCGGTGGCGATCGTCAACACGCGAACGCTCGCCGTTGAAAACCGGCTGGCCGCCGGCCGGCGTCCGTGGTCGCTGGCGCCGGGCCCGGACGGCCGGACCTGCTACGTCACGAGCACCCAGCCCGCGCCGGCCCGCTTCCGCGAATCTTCGCACTCGGAGATCACCCTTCTCGATCTGGAAAACGGTCGCGTGCATCAGCGGCTGCGCGTGTCGGACGCGAACCTGCTCCAGGGTATTGGCTCCGCAGCGGGCGGCGACGTCACCTTGTTCACGCTGATGCGTACCAAGAACCTGGTTCCCATGACGCGGTTGGCGCAAGGGTGGACGATTACCAACGGGTTGGGCGTGATCTGGCCCGACGGGCGCATCGACCAGGTCCTCCTCGACGAACCGAATGCGTTCTTCGCCGATCCCAACGACGTAGCGGTCAGCCCCGATCGCCGGTTGGCCCTGATTACCAGCGGCGGGAACGACGAGGTAGCGGTAGTGGACGTGGAGAGGCTGCGGGAAACCGTTCTTACCCACGACGACCGCGAGCGCGCCGAGACGCTCCCCAACGAGCTCGGAGCCAGCGCCCGGTTCGTCATCAAGCGCTTGCGCGTGGGTGCCAATCCGCGCGGCGTGGCGTTCGCGCCTGACGGAACTCGGGCGTACGTTGCCAACGCGCTGGCGGACAGCGTCACGGTCATCGACACCCTGGGCCTTACGGTCACGGCGACCATCGACCTGGGCGGACCGGCGGAGGCGACCGAGCTTCGCCGCGGCGAACGATTGTTCCACAGCGCCGCGAACGCGTTCGGGCGACAGTTCTCCTGTCGAAGCTGTCACCCTGATGGGCACCTCAACGGACTGGCGTTCGACATCGAGGCCGACGGCATCGGCCTGCACCCGGTGGATAACCGCACGCTGCGCGGCATCCTGGATACGGCGCCCTTCAAGTGGGAGGGCACGAACCCCACGCTGGCGCGGCAGTGCGGGCCGCGGCTGGCAGTGTTCTTCACCCGCCTGCCGCCCCTCGCACCGGACGATCTGACGGCGCTGGTACGCTACACGTGTACCATCGAGCGTCCCCCGAACCCTTACCATGATCCCCGAGGGTTGACCGCGGCGCAGCGGCGCGGCAAGGCGATCTTCGAGCGCACCATCGCCAACGACGGCTCGCCGCTGGCGCCGGCGCAGCAATGCGCCGCGTGTCATAGCGGTGTTTACAAAACCAACGGTCAGCGGGCCGCTGTAGCGTCCACCATGTGGCTGGATGCGTGGGTGGACGTCGATCCCGCGGACTGGTTCGAAGCCGACGAGTTCGGCGAGCTGGGCAGCTACTACTTCATCGATGCCGGCATTCCCTCCCGCGAGTTCGATGTGCCGCACCTGACCGACATTTACAACGGCGGGCCGTACCTGCACAACGGTGCCGCCGCCACGCTGGAGGAAATCTGGACGCGGTTCAACATCGTCGAGCGTCACGGAAAGACCAACGACCTGACGCGGCGGCAGTTCAATGATCTCATCGCGTATCTTAAATCGCTGTAGGCGACGTCGGGGGCCGACGGCGCGCGTGATGCCCGCGGCGGCCGTGAGCGCGCTCCTTGCCGCGGCGGTTGCGGCGGCGCCGCCGGGACCGGCGGTGGACCCCCGGGTCGTCGCGGAGTGGCGCATCTACCGTGTCGCGGATGGTCCGCCGGAGGCGGTGCGCGCCTTGTGTGCGTCGGGCGAGCAGGTGTGGGTCGGCGCCGACGGCGTTCTGGCGCGCGTCGATGGCGACCGCCGGCGCTCCTGGACCGCCGCGGACGGCCTGCCGCTGCGCAAGCTCTCAGCCGTCACCATCGACGAGGCAAACGGCGATGTATGGCTGGGGACACTCGGCGACGGTCTGGTGCGCTTCAGCGGCGGGCGGTTCGATCGCTTCGACCAGTTCAACTCCGGCCTGGCGGGGAACTTGGTGTACGCCGTGACGTCTTTCGAAGGGCGGATCTGGGCGGCGACCAACGGCGGCATCAGCGCCTTTGCGCCGCAGGCCGACGAGTGGGAATTGCACGACGCCCGTAGTGCAGACGTCGCCCAGCGGGCGACTTCCTGCCTCGTGCCTTTGGCGGGGCGCCTGGTGGCCGGCGGTTGGGGATACGGAATCCGCCGCTTCGACGGTGCCGCGCATCGCGGGTCGCCGTTCGCGGAGGGGTCCACAGAGAACGCTGCGGCGCCGCGCGTGGCGACCTCGCCGCCTTCCACGGCGCCGGGCGGAGGGGATACGGCAGATCCCGAGCCACGAGTCGACGAGTGTTGCGGTGCATCCGGCGCCATCCTGGCGCTCGCCGCGGCCGGCGATGCGCTGTGGGCGGTCACACCGTCACACCTGTGCCGATGCGACGCCGGCGCGCGGTGTGCCAGCAAAGCTCTTCCCACGTTCGAGTCCCAATCCTGCACGCCGACCGCGCTGGCGGTGGGCGAGAGGGGCGACGCTTGGATCGGAACGGACGAGGGGCTGCTGATGCTGGATGATTGGAATTCGGGTGTGTGGATTCACTATCGTCGTGACGACGGCGGGCGAAGTCGACTCGTCCTGGTTCGTGACGGCGTCGACCATGTGTCCCAGGGCGTTGACGGTGCGTTTCCCGACAACCATGTTCGCGCGGTTCTGCTCCGGGGTAGTGCGGTGTGGATCGGCACCGCGCGCGGCGTGGCGGTGGGCGAGCGATGGGCCGCGTGGAGTTCTCTGGCCCACGGTGCGGAGGACGCGCGCTCCGCGCCGGAGAGCGACGACGTAAACGAACCGGGCACCACCACACCACGTGCCTATCCGAACGCCGGCCCGGCGCGAACTCCGAGCGCCATCGCCGTTCTGGGGCCCGGCAACCGCACCATCGCGCTGCCTGCGTCCGCTGCCGAGAGCGATACCGCCGCAAGTGCCGAGAATCACCCCGACTTGCTTGCGGTGCAGATCGCCGTGGAGCTTGCGCGCCACGCCGCGGCGCGGAAGGAAACGGCGACGGTGAACCTCGCTCCCACGGCGCCGGGATACGCCGGCTACGGCTGGGGCCTGCCGGAGGACAACCTCGTCGCGCTGGCGGAGCGAAGCAGCGTCCTGGGTATCGTCGGCGCCCTGGGTAGTACTCGCGCCCTGATGGACCTGGCGGTGCTCCGGCTTGGGGTCCCGGTTTTGGACGTGGCCGGGGAGGCGGACCGCGACAACGCTGCCCGCAATCCCTGGGTCTTTCGCTGCCGCGGCGGAGCGCCGCGCCAACATCGCCTGCTGCTGGACTACGTGGTGGATCGGCTGAACCTGTCGCGGCTGGCGGTGCTGCACACCGGCGGATCGAGCGGCGGCGCCGGAGACTGGTGGATCGACCACGCACGAGCCCGCGGGCTGCCCGCGCCCTTCGAATCGCGCGTTCCCCACGACGGCGAGGCGGCCGACCGGCTGTTCGACGACCTGCGACGGATAGATCCCCAGGTCATCCTCCTGGACGGCAGTGTGCCGGCAGTCACGGCGACGATCGCCCGCTTTCGACGCCGCGGGTGCGACCAGGTGATGGTCGTGGATTCACCGCTGCGCGACATCGACCTCGCTGAGCGCGTGGGCGTCGATCCTGGCATGGTTCTAGCGCCCGACGCGTCCACGCCGCCGGCATCGTCGGCGGCGGACCTGGCTTTCGCGGAGAAGTATGCGGAGCGCAATCGGCGCGACGGCAGCGTGCGTCCGCCAGACGAGAGTGCATTTCGTACCTTCCACGCCGCCGACCATCTGCTGCATGCCGCGGGCGCCGCGCCGGCGGATCGGGCCGCCCTTCGCCGCACACTCCGCCAGATGGAACGCTCGGCGTACGGCGAACGACACTACGAAGAGTCGCACCCGCTGGCCGGGTGGAGCGTGGCGCGCTGGGAGGCCGGTCGCTGGCAGACGCAGGCCGTTGGCGCGCCGTGACCCGTGCCCTCACTGCGGCTGTGAGAGGAGTCGCGCGTACTGCGGGCTGAGTCGCGCCGCGGCAAGCAGGTGCTGCTCGGCGCGTTCCGGCTGGTTGCGGCGGGCCAGCAAGCCGCCGAGGTTGAAGTGCGCGTCGGCGTGGTCAGGGTCGATGGCCACGGCCCGCTCGAACCGCTGCTGCGCCTCGTCAAGCCGGCCGGTGCGGATCAGCGCGTAGCCGAGATTGTTGTGCAGGTCGGCGTCGTCGGGCGCAAGGACCAGCGCCCTTTCGTACATCTCCACCGCCTGCGGGAACCGGCCCAGTCGGCCCAGCACCGTACCCAGGTTGTAGTGTGCCAGGCGCAACCGGGGGCTCAGCCGCAAGGCCTCTTGCAGGCTTTCGACGGCCTCTTCCAGTCGGCCCAGCTCCACCAGGACGCCCCCCAGCTCGCGGTGCGCCCGAGCCGCGGCGGGGTCGGCAGCGACGGCCCGGCGCAGCTCCTGCTCCGCGGCGGGATAATCTCCGACACCAGCGAGCATGGCCGCCAGCCCCTGGTGTGCCGCGCCCACGCTCGCGGCCGGCGCCGGCACGCCGCCGCCTGGCGCGATTACCTGGCGGTATTCCCGTTCCGCTTCGGCGAGCCGTCCGGTAGCCGCAAAGGCGTAGGCCAGGTCCAGTCGCACCCGCGGATCGTCATCGAAGCGCATGAGGTAATCAGCGGCGCGCTGCCGCACCTCGTCGTAGCGTCGCAGCAGCATGGAAGACTTGATCAGTCCGCGATGCGTTCGCGGGTTGGCAAGCAGCCCCCAGCGGTCGCACACGGTGAGGTGCGCGTGGACCCGTCCGGCGTCGGCGGCGGACTGCGCGGGGTCGCTGTCTTCGTTCAAGCCGACCGCCGCCAGCGTGCCCGAGTATTCGTGGTAGCGCACGAACCCTGAATGGGCCACGAACGCCGCGAGAAACAGGGCAAGCACGGCGAACGCCCCGCCCGCCACCGTCAGTCGCCCCTGCTCCTTGAGCCGCAGCAGCCCCACGGTTTGCACGGTGGGCCGCGCCACCAGGCGCAGGCCGAGGACCAGGAGGTAACCGATGACCACGCCCAGCGCCAGCGAGAGCAGAAAGGGAACCTGTCCGTAGAGTCCGCGGAAGGAAAGCAGAACGGCCACGAACACGCCGCCCAGGAACACCTCTTCCCAGGCCGTGAAATCCGAGGCCGGAGCGGCGCGGTCGTCATCGGACGCGGCCTGTACCAGCGCCGAACGGGCGAAGCCGTAGGAAAGCGCCCCATGCGGGCAGACGCTGACGCAATCCAGGTCCTTCAGGCACGCGGCGCTCACCACCTTGCCGTGCCGCGCGATTTCCTCGTGGACGCGGATGCCGCTGGTACAGTTGGCGGTGCAGGTGCCACATTTTTGACAGGTGCCGGTGAGGCGGATGCGGCCGGGAGCCACTCGATCCGCCAGGCCGAAGATCGCGCCGTACGGGCAGACGTAGCGACAGAAGCTGCGCGTGCCCAGCAGGTAGACGATGAGGAACCCGCACACCAGGAACGTGATGGCGATCACTCCGGGTCCGGGCAGGTTCCGCCAGAAGTTGTCGGTGACGAACGACGCCCAACCGTCGCGATCCGTGGCGACGTGGAAGGTGGGGAAGGCCTTGTCGCGCCAAGCGCGGACGATCTGCGGCCAGAGAAACATGTAGGCCGCCGTCAGGGGCGGCACCCAAAGCAGCACACGGGAGCGCAGCGGTCGGGCGCGTAGGCCCAACCGCCGAAGCAACCAGGCGCAGAAGTCCTGAAGCACGATGATGTGACAGGCCCAGGAGCAGAAGAACCGTCCGAAGAGGCCCGCCGCCACCACCAGCAGGCACATGAAGAGAAACCCGGCGGTGACGATCCCCAGTTCCAGCGTGTACATCACTTCATTGAGCTCGAGCGGTGCCAGCGTCTTGCCGGTGAGCTTCCAATGCAGAATGTGGAGCGCGAAAACCACGTATACCAGTGAGAGCGAAACCGCCCGCCAGCGCGGGTAGTTGCGCCGGCGCGGAGGCGCCGCCGCGGGCGCGGCCCGGGTGGATGTCGCGATGGCGGGCGGCGGCTGGCCAGGAGTTGCGGTCGTCATCGTTAGTCTATCGCCCATGTCATGATAAAGCCGCAACGACTCGCCGGCGCCGTCCGACGCGCCGGCACGGACGCTCCCGCGGTTGTCGCCCCTCGTTCTGCGACGTCGCGCCGTACCGCCGTGAGGTGGCGGCGGCACCGGACCACCCGCGCCCGGCTCACGGCGGATTCAGACCCGTCATCTGGCGGACGGTTTCATACACCGCCCGACCGGTAGGGTCGAAGGGATCCACCAGCACCATGCGGTCGAACACCGGCGAATCGAGCGTCGCCGGACGATGGCACTCGTTGCAACCCAGTGCCGGCACCGGCGAGTAGCCCAGCGCCTTGTCCGCGCTAAGCACCGGCGGATGCAGCTCGTACGCCTCGCCCCATTCCACTTTGATGCCGCTGGTTTCATGCGCGAAGGAGCTGACGCCGTCCGGCGAGCCGGGATCCTCGAACCATACGCGCCGCCCCTTAACCAGCACCGGGTTGGCGGCCACCGGCACTCCGTAGCTGTCCATGCCCTTCAGCGCCTGAATGTACGCCAGAATCTCCTCCGGGCGGTTTACTTCCGGCTTACCGTCGTGATTATCGTCCGTCACCACCGGCAGCGGCGCGTTGCTCGTGATCTGTCGCACGCGCCAGAGAACGATAGGGGAGACGATGTCATCGCTGAAATCCAGCGGTGTGGCCTGGCGATGCCAGTCCCCCCAGTACACCGCGATCTCGAACTTCAAGGGAAACAACCGCCGCACGCCGTCGCTGTCGTTTTTGAAACTGAAGCCCGGATACCAGCGGCTCTTGTCCGGGTTCGCAGGATCGACGGGGTCCGCCGAGAGGAACTCCTCCGCCCAGTAGCTTACCGGCGTTCCGGTGACGGAGTTATCCACCACGCTGCGCGTGCGCCCCAGGGCATACGGGATGTGGCACGCCTGGCAGGAGAACACGCTGAACGGTCCGTTTTCGCCCGGCACGGAGCCGATGAGGTGAACCTGGACGTCGCCGGGAACCACCGGCGCGTCGGGATGCCGCACGGGACTGTCCTCCAGATGACAGTCGCGACAGGAACGGAGATTCACCCAATCCAGGTCGTCGCGGTAGATGTTGAACTGCGATTTGCCCTTGGCGAAGTTGTGGTCGATGTTGCCGCGGTGACAGTAGTTGCATGCCGTGCTGCGCTCCGGAGGCACGTCGTTGGTGGGATCGGTGTCGCGCAGCTTGTTGAAGCCCGCATAGTGCACGTCGCGGTCGTCGAACCAGACGGACCCGCGCTTCGCCGGCCAGCTCTGACTGTGGCAGCCCCAGCAGGAATAGTCGGTCGGCGGGTACGCGATGGCGCGGGGAGAGAGGCTGACGGTGGAATCGTCCCCGACCGTCAGGCTGCCATCGGACACTCCGGCGGAGTAGTCGATTTGCAGGCGCGGGGGAACGACGGTGGTCTCCAGATGCGAGAACCAGCCTTGGCCCGCGGTAGAGGCCGCGGCAAACGCGGGAACCGGCGCGCCCTGGTCGTCCACCAGCGCCGCCCCCGCGACCAGCACGTTTGCGCGCCGTAGTTGAATGAGGTCGCGACCGTTGGCTTGCCGCCGATCCTTGCGGTGGCAGAAGAGGCAGTCGGGTTCGGCGACCCCCGTCACGTCCCAGGGCGCCGGGCGGAAGGCCGTGCCATCAACGGGATTGAGCGTGGCGTAATCACCATCGAGCAGCACCTCGGCTGCGGTTTTGCCCAACGCCTGGTAGCCGAATCGGCCGGTGAGCACGTCGTAGTAGCGCTGCCCGTCGCGGTCGAACTCCATACCCCCGCCGCCGGTGTGGCATCCACCGCAGCCCCCCATCCACCAGAAGGCGGTTTGATCCATGGCCGAGGGCCCCGCGGCGTTTTTCGGTGCCATCTGGCGGTCGTTCTTGGGCCTCCAGGTGCCGTACATCCCCGCCGACTGTATCCACCAGCGGCCATCGCCGAAGTGGTCGTCGCCCATGACCATGTTGCCCGCCGTGTCCGTGCGCCCCTGCTGGAAGAGGAACCCGTTGGCGATGTGGTCGACGTCGTGGCATCCGCCGCAGGTGTTGCGGCTGCTGTAGGGCGCCGTGGATGTGACGGTCAACACTTGTCCCGCGACGTCCTTCAGCGGGATCGGCAGGTGACCCGCGGCGCGCAGGAAGGCCGCGACATCGGCTAGATCCACGTCGTCGTCGTGGTCGTCATCCACGTCGGTGATGCAGGGTGCGGCCGGCGCCTGCCCGGGGCCGCGGTAGCACGCTTTCAGGGTGAGGAAATCCGCCGGATCGACGTAGCCGCTGGCGTCGAAATCAAAACTGGTTCCGGCAGCCGGCAGCGCTGCGAGCGCCAGCAGGGCAACGATTGCCGCAGTCGCACCCAGGGCCGAGGAGGCGCAGCGCGGTTCACGGTCCGGTGCAGTTCTCGTGGAACGCCTTCCAATCCAGAAGGTCAACATCGTCGTCTCCGTCAAAGTCGAGATTGATGGAACACTCATGTGACGGCGGGTTGTAGCCCGGCGTCCCCTCTGGGCCGCTGTAACACTGCTGGATCGACCCGATATCGCCAAGGTCCAGGTCGCCATCCAAATCGCGATCGCCCACCAAACAGCCCAGGCGGCAGGGCGCCTCGATGCAGTCCGGAACGCCCAGGTCCCGGATGCACTGGTCGCGCGGGTAATCGTCCCAACAGATCAGGCCGTCGAACCAGCAGCAGCGTCCCACGGCCGGGCAGGCGCAGGCCCCCGGCGGCGTGGTCAGCGGGCAACGGTCGTAGCACTCGGTAATGCCGTCGCCGTCGGTGTCGTCCGGCGGGTCGCAGACGTCGGGAATGCCGTCGAGATCGCAGTCCGGTTCGCAGCCGTCGGGCCGGGTGTTGCCGTTGCAGTCGGCGCAGGACAGATCGCCGGGCGGGCATTGCAGCACGTCGCAGGGATCGGCGATGCCGTTGCTGTTGCAGTCGGGTTGGCACTCGTCCGGCATGCCGTTGGCGTCGCAGTCCACGCTGCCGCCGCACGGCGGGGCGCAGTCCGCGGCGGCACAGTCAAGGTCGCAGGAATCGGGAACGCCATTGCCGTTGCAGTCGATGATGTCGAGCTTGGGACCGATGGTGGGCGCCGACAGCTCCATGGGAAATCCCGGCTTGAAGACGCCGATGGTCACGCTGGTGGCCTCCGGCTCGACGTTGGTGTCGAAGCCGAAGCTGTAGATGGAGTCGAAGCGCAAGGCGTTGGCGTCGGGATTGTTGACGTAGGTAGCCGTGGACCATACCACCGCGTTGCCCGCCACTCCGCCCGGCCAGTCGGTCAGGTCGTACGTCTCGCCGCTGTGATGGTCGACATCGTGGAACCAGATGTTGGCCACGATGGCCGCGGCGGGCAGCGGCACGCTGAACAGCCGCGCGCCGCGGTCGGAGTTCAGGTTCTGGAGGGCGTAGGAATAGCGCCAGACACCGCTGTTGGTGAGCGTGGCTTTGGCGGCAAGGATGAAAAGTCCTTCACCGGGAACGCGCAGGTCGGTTTCCACGACCTCGGGATCGGCGTCCTGCCAGGCTCGGACCGCGGCCTGCTGTCGTTGTGTCTGCCATGCGTCATCGATCAGCACCTGATAGACGAACGGCTCCGGCTCCGCGACCAGTACCTCGCGGTAGGAGGCACTGTTGTCCTGATTACCGGCGGAGGAGTCGTCGGGGTGGACGTAATGCCCCTCGATGAAGTACCGGGCGCCGGGATTGAACGCCGGGTCCAGGTCCGCGTCGTGCACTTGCAGCCGCCGATCGACCTTGGAAGTGATGGAGGGCGCGGTCCACGGATAGGGGAAGTAGCCCGTGTGCGGGTTCACCTGCGAACGTGGGCTCATGTTCGACTGCGCCCCGTTGAGGGCGGCGCTGTACGGGTCGCTGCATCCCACGCCGAGCTGGGTTCCGTCCGTGGGATCGCGGCACGTCGAACACATGCTCGAAGCGATCGTCCTTCAGGCGGTAGAGGTTCTGGATGATGACGGGGTGCTGGTTGGTGTACGCCACCCAATCCGCGCGTTCGGTGCCGATGTTGCAGGCGGTGGTCCCGATGGCATAGGCGGTAATGTCCCCGACCCGTGGCTCGTAGCGCTGCACACTCTGCAGTTCGGCGACGATGACGTCACTGCCGGTGGGGGAACCGCCCCCGCCGTCCTTGAGCGCGTAGGGGAGGCCGCCGCAGGAACTGGGTGCGTCGGGCAGTTCCTTGTCGGAGAGCAGGGTCGCGGACAGGTGCATCCGGCCAATGACGGTTCCCGCCGCCGGTAGCCCCAACTGCGCCGCCCAGGCATCCGTCACCAACAGCTCGGCCACCAGCGACAGCTCGCCGCCGCGCCGCTGGAGCATGGTGTCGCCGGACATCCAAACCGGTGTGGCCTCCTGCGCGGGAGCCAGTGTGCTGGAGAGGTAAAGAACGCCGTGCTCCGCCTCAACCAGCAGATTCCCCAATACCATGCGTTCGCCGGGGCGATCGACGAGCATGGCGCCGCAAGCCTCGAACGCCCCGTCCACCAGGCTCGGGGCACCGCCGACAAACTCCAGTCGCAACCACCCGTCGGGACTGATAACCAGCGCGACGTGCGTGCCCGCGGATTCCTCATCCAACTGCCCCTGGTAAACGAACTCCAGCTCCAGGTCCGCCAGGGCCGTGGGATCGAAATCGAACGTGACTACGCCTTCGAGTTGACCTTCGGCAACGGTCCGAGTTTCGCCGCCCCCTGGGACCGTCCCGTCGACATCCTTCGGGACTCGCGCCTCTCGATCGACCCCACCCTGTGGCGTCGGCGCAACACGGTCCTCCGACCGCGCCGGTGCCGCGGCGATGGAACCCCAAACCGTGGTCAGTGCCAGTCCGAAGGTGACGGCAACGAATGGCGAATGGTAAAGATGGTGCCTCCGTGGGCCGCTCATACGCCCCTCCTTTTCGGAGTAGTCGGCGCCCGGAGGAACGAGAGCCGCGGCTCCCGGCCTTCGTGTGCTTTTTCGGCGGCCTCCCATCGCGGGCCGGATCTCTCACGGCCTACGCGATCAAGCTCCGTCCGTCGTTGCTTTCCGCTCCCTCGCGCACGACGGCCGTTGCCGCCGCACCCGGCGTTTTCCTGCCTCGCGCGGACTCCTCGAACCACCGTCCGCCGCACAAACAGGACCGGGCGCACCCTCTCCTTTACCCCCCAATGCAGCAATCTCCATGCCAGCGGCTTCCCGGAGCGAGGTTAAGAATCTTATCAAGAAAACGGACGAGCCCCGCCGGCGGTGCCCGACCGGGCCATTCCCCACCGCCGGTCGCGGGATTTCACCCACCGTACGGGCGGCCGATGGCCTTGGCGTGCGGCGAGCCTTTCTCATTTTTGAGAAACCCGCGGGACGCGAAGGCGGCGGCGGCGACGCCCACATGCGCGGCGCGCGGGTCGTCGGGGCAGTCCGGCGTCGGCGACAGGGGAGTCGCGCCCGGTCCGGCGCTCGGCGTGGTGCCCGCACGCGACACAGGTACTTCGGCTTGAATCGCCCGGCGCAGGGCTGAGAACGGGCCATGTGATTCCGTCCCCCCGCGCAGCCGATAATCCCGGCGACGGCGGGCGGCGTGCGCGCGCCGGGAGGACTTCCGGGAGGCCGCGCCCTGTGCCCACCAGCGTACCCTACGCCCTCCCCATCATGGCCTCCGTGGCGCGACAGCTCCGTCCCGCCAGCGTGCTCGACGTCGGCGTGGGGTTCGGCAAGTACGGCTTCCTCTTCCGCGAATACACCGACATCTGGAACCTGGAGCACGTGGGCCGGTACGGGCGGGAGCACTGGCGCACACGGATCGAGGGCGTCGAGGCCACGCCGGAGTACATCACGCCGCTTCATCGCTACGTGTATGACGAGATCCACCTCGGTGACGTACGGGAAGTCGTTCCGCGCCTCGGTACGTATGACGTAATCGTCATGGGCGACGTGCTCGAGCATTTCACCAGGGCGGACGGCGACGCGCTGCTCGACGCCCTGTACGCCCGTGCACGGCAGTGCCTGCTGCTGACCTTCCCCATCGACTGCGCGCCCAACGCCGGCGTGCTCGGCAATCCCTACGAAGCGCATCGCAGCGCGTGGAACCGCAAGAGCTTTCGTCGCTTCCCCCAGGTAGGCTACAAGCGGCTCGAAGGCTACTCGGCCCTGGTCGCCCTTACTCCACCGTCGCAGCGACCGCCGCTGCTGACCGCCAGTTTCGCGGCACGACGGCGCAGCGGATGGAAACAGACGGTTGCGTGGGTCCTGGTGAACACGCTGGGAGCAGGCAACGCCTCACGGCTGGCTTCCTGGGTTGCCGGTAGGCGAATCGCGCTGCGGACCTGATCCGGCGATGCGACAGCCGCCCATTGCGGTTCCCACCGACGCCGCGATCCGGGGCGAGGGCGGCGCAATGGGAAACCAGGGGACCTCCGGGCGTGCCGTGTTCCGGCGCGAGGCAAGTGGTCGTGCCCCCCGCGGCACGTTCGCGGTCCGGCGGGAGCCATGCAGCGCCCGCCGGTAGGGTGGTGGCTCCCCGGGGGCGGGCTCGCCGGTGAATGTGTGGTGCCCGGCTGTTTTTTGGTATGATGCTGTAAGAGCTTGTCCGGTGAGGGCGACCCCGGCTCGGAATCCGCACGAAAAGGCGTTATACTGCGGGAGCATGGGCGTCAGCACCCATCGAAACCATTGGTTAAACACCTGAAGGAGTGTGTCTTATGCCGCGGAAGTTGATGCTCAGTCTATCGTGTCTGCTCTTCCTGGCGGGCGCGCCGGTGCAAGCCGGTGACCCGATGAAGGAAGCCATCGCCACGTTGCCCGCCGACGCGATGGGCTTTGCTTGCGTTCCCAGCCTCAAGTCGCTCGACGCGAACTTCCAGCAGGCGATTAACGATCTTAATCTGCAGCCCTTCGTGCAGCCGCCGGCCAATTCGTTGGTGGCGCTCATCAAGCAGAACCTGCCCATGTTCGCCGCGCTGGACGAAAGCGGCGCGTTCGCCATCGTCCTGATGCCCGCCGAGACCCTCATGGACTTAAGCAACGCCACGGCGCTGGTGGTCCCTGCGGCCGATCCCAAGGCCATGCTCGAGGGCATGGGCGGGCAGCCGGGCGAAGGCGGCGTCTGGTCGGTGAGCATGATGGGCCAGCCCAGCTACGCCATCTCCGGCGACAAGCGGATCGTGGTCACGCAGTCGGCCGAGGTCGCCAAGAAGTTCGCCGAGAGCAAGGGCGGGCTTGATGCCAAACTCAAGCCCGGAGAGATCAAGGCGCTGGAGGGTCTCGACCTGGCCATCTGGCTGGACGGCGACCGGATGCTCAAGCTGTTCAAGCCGCAGATCGACGGGCTGGTGGCGATGGCCACTATGATGCAGGCGGGCTCCGGCCCAGTGGGCATGAAGCAGGCGGAAGCCACTAAGAACCAGGTCAACATGCTGGTGGAGGGCACGTCGTCGCTGGGCCTGGGCGTGTCGCTCAAGAAGCCCGGGCTGAGCCTGCGTCTGGCCATGACCAGCAAGCCGGGCAGCGAGCTTTCCAAGCAAATGAAGGTCAAACCCACCGCGGAGTCTCTGCTCAAAGGACTCCCTGGTGACAAATACATGGCGGTCTTCGGGCAGACGGCCGACCCCTCACAGATGAAGGCCTCCATGAAGGCCTTCGACCCCTATTTCGGCATGCTGGAGGCGGTCGAAGGCATCGACAAGGAGAAGGTGGGGCAGCTCAAGTCCGTCGTGGAAGAGTGGCTGCCCATGATGAGCGGCCTCCGCGGCGCGCTGCGGTCCACGCCGGACGGAAGCGACGGACTGTTCGGCGCCTCCCTGCTCATCGACACTTCGGACGCCAAGAAGTGGCTGGACCTGACGGGCAAGGCGGTGGAACTCGCCAAGAAGCTGGTCACTGAGTCCACCAACGAGCACATCGACGCCGACGTCAAGAAAGCGGTCGAGGCCATCACCTTCAAGGCCGACGCCGAGGACGCCGGGTCGGTCAAAACGTGTCATCTGAAATTCGACGTGGCTAAGGTCGCGGAGATGGACGACGAGGAGAAAGAGGAACTGGGCAAGGTCCTGGGCAAGGACGGGTTGCTGCTGCGTCTGGCGGCCGTGGACGGAAACACCGTGGCCGTCACCTTCGGCGGCGGCGCCGCCGGCATGGGCAAGCTCGTGGAAGCGGCGAAAAAGAAGGAGTCGCCGCTGGATGCCGACGCGGGAATCAAGAAGGTCGCCACCAATCTCCCCGCCGAGCGGGCGTCCGTGTTGTACTTGGCGGTGGATCAGATCATTGCCGGCATTCAGCATGTGATGAAGGCGGTCGACGAGGAAGAGCTGCCGGTGACCATGCCGACCATCGATGCGCCGCTGGCCATGAGCGCAACGGGTGGAGATGAATGGTCGCGGTTCGACATCTTCCTGCCCACGGAGTTGCTGGTGGCGGCCAAGAACGCCGGCATGGCCATGATGGGCGGTCCACCGCCGGCGGCGGGCGCTCCGGGCGCCGCGGCCCCGCCGGGCGGTGCTGCGCCGTCGACGGCCGCGGGCGGCAACGAGAAGCCCAAGAGCGACAAGCCCAAGGAAATCAGTCCGAAGTAGCGAGATTGCAAGGGGGTGTGCGCGAGCGATGAACGGGGTGACGAGGTTCAATAGGCGCGTCCGCGCCGGCCGCCGGCCGAGCGCGCGGCGCGAATGCAGGGTCCGATCAAGCGCCGCCGTCCTCGCATTGGGATTCGTGGCGATGGGGCCCGCAGCCCCAGCCCCGGGTGAGCTCCGCGGCTCGCCGGTCGCATCTCGCGTGCCGGAGCCCGCGCCGCCGACTCCCGCGGACGCGCCGACGCCCGACGCACCGCGACCACCCGATCCACCGCCACCCGCAGAACCGGCGGCGGAGGCTTCTCCACCGGCACCGGGCGCTCCCGCCGCCGGCATAACCGAGCCGGCGCCGCCCGCGGCGCCGGAACCGGCGATCAAGCCGCGGTTCGAGCTTCGCGTTCCATCCGTTCGCCGCCTCATTACGGCGGCCGCCGCCTCCAAGTCCGGGGTGTTCGTGCACCGGGCGGGCGCGATCTTCCTCGACATGGCGTCGGCGTCATCCGAGGGCGTTGATCGGGACGAGGTGCTCACCATTCTCGACCAGATCCAGGCCTGGCCCGACACGGCCATCGACGGCGTCACCTTCGCCCCTGATTCGGAGGGCCGTGCCCGTTGGGCCCTGCGGCTGGACTGGCCGCTCGCCGATCTGCACTCCCGGCTGCGGGCGGTGCTCGCCGCCCCCGCCGCCCAGGACATGCTGCGCGGCGTGCGCCTGGCGGCTGTCGAGGAGGGGCGCTACGAGCTCCGGCTCGCGGATACCACCCTGGCGCACCTGCTGACCGGCGGGGACTCGCGTGCCATCCTTGCGTCACACCTCGATCTGCCCTTTCCGGCGCAGGTGTGTTCGGATTTGGGCGGCGAAATCGCAGGGGCCGAACCGCTGCTGGCGGGGCGACTGAACCTGGCGGCCACCGAGAAGGACAGCGGCGCGACCTTCTTTTCATCGATTAACTTCCTTTCCAGCGTGGACTACCGCGGCGGAGTAGCCGCCGACGGCGCGTGGTCCGAGGCGCTGGACGTCCGCTGGCCGGCGCTGACCGGCATGGGCGCCAAGATGTTCCTGGGGAAGGTCAAACCCACGTTCTTCGTCCCTGCCGAAGCCTTCGCCGCCCTGGCGGTGAGCAGCATGATGGCACCGGGCATGCTGGATTCGATGGCCGGCTTCGGGCAACAGGTGGCGATGAGCGCCGAAGGGGAGCTTTCCATCGAAGGTGAAGCCAAGCCCGGCCCGCTGCTCAGCCACGGGGGCGAGGAGGTTTGTGTGGCGCTCCTTCCCGGCAGCGGCTTCCTTCCCATGCCCGACGTCGTGGCGCAGGTTCGCGCCAAGGGGGTGGATCGGTTCGTCGAGGACACGCGGGAGGCGATCGAAGCCATCAACAACCGACACCGTGAGCGCGAGGAACGCCCTCCCTGGCGGGAGGTAGAGGTGCGCGGCCGCACCGTGTTCTACCGCGCAAGCGGAGACGCCGGCGCCGGCCTGATGATGCCGCTGACCATGCACCCCGTTCTCTTCCTCACCCGGGACAGTGACGCTGCCGGAAAGGAACGCGACTACCTGGCGCTGGCGTTCACCAGCACCGCGCCGGAGCAGTTCGTCCGCCGGTGGGTGGATCTGCCGCGGGCCAAGGATCGGCGCTTGGTGCCGGAGTCCGGCAAGACGGACGGCCAGCTCTGGGTGAATTGGAAGCAGCTTTACCGCTGGGTGCAGCCCTACGTGGAGATCGCGCTGAGTGCCGCCTCCGTGGAGACATTGCTGCCCGCGGTCAAGGAAGTGGAGGGTTCGCTCAGCGAAGCGCGGGCCACGGCCGACATGAAGTACTCCGGCCTATCGGTGGTGCACAGCGGGCCGCTGCCGCTGGGGATCGCCCTCGTCCCCATGCTCGCGGCAGCCTCGCTGGAAGCCGATGATTCCGGCACCAGCGATCTGGCCCGTGAACGCCTGGCGAGCGAGCGCCTGAAGGTGCTCTACCATCATTGCAAGCTCTTTCAGAAGGACCTGGGGCGCTGGCCGGCCGAGCTCCGGGAGCTGGAGGGGTACGTCGATTTCCAGGGGAACCCGCGGCTCCTCAAGCTCGAGCTTTCGGCGCGCAAGCAGCGCAGCCGCTGGTTCGAAGAACTGCTCAAAGGTGAAGACGAGGACGAGACGGAAGAAGAGGCCGACGAACTCCCCGACGAACTCCCCGACGAACTCCCCGACGAACTGGACACCGATCTGTTCGTGATCGACTGGAAGCGCGATCGCTGGAGCCTGGGGTTCGCGCCCGGGACCTTCGAGCACCTCGAGAAGCTGTTCATCGACCAGGACGGCCGACTGCACCGCGTTCCCAAGACGACGACCACCGACTCTGCCGCGGCGAAGAAGCCTGCGGACGTGACTCCGGCGGAGGGCGGTTCACAAGAGAAAGCGAAGGAGTAACACCCATGAAGTGGACGGCATCGTGTTTGATCTGGTTGGCCATGCTCGGCCCGGCGTCGGCAACTGAGCCCCTGACCGATGGTGCGTCCGCCGGCGACAGGATCGGCGGCGCGGCGACCGAAGCACCGTCGGACAAACCGAAGGACCAGGATAAGGACAAAGACTCTCCGAAAGACAAGGACGGCGCCAGGGAAAAGAACAAGGACCAGACGGCGGAAAAAGGCGACGCCAAGGACAAGGAGGCCGACGAGGAGGAGGAAGACCCGATCAAGCGGCTGGCCGAGCTGCGCCTCGACGAGCACCTGGTCCCGGCGCGGGTCATCAATCTGCCGCTGCCCGGAAAGACCAAGACGGTTCAGGATATCCTCGACCGCTTCGAGGACTGGTCCGAGGACGAGAAGATCGGAGCCGTCCTGCTCGATCTGGGGAACCTGGCCGTTTCGCTGCCGGATGTGGAGGAGCTGCGCGGCGGCATCGCGCGGGTGCGCGAGTCCGGGCGCAAGGTGACGGCGTTTCTCAACGGCGGGGGCCCCACGTCCTACCTTCTGGCCTGCGCCGCCGACGAGATCGTGCTGGCACCCACGGGCAGCGTCATCATCCCCGGCCTGGGAGCGGTCTTTCCCTTCCTCAAGGGGCACTACCAGATGCTGGGCCTGGAGTTCGACGTGATCACCGCCGGGCGCTTCAAATACCCCGGTTTCGTCAACGAGCGCGAGCCCAACCAGTACTTCAAGGAAGAGTACAACGCCATTCTCGATAGCTGGATCACCGATTACGAGGCGATCATCGCCAAGAACCGCAAGCTGGCGCCCGAGGCGGTCAAGGACATCGTGAACGTCGCCCTCTTCAACGCCAACCAGGCGTTGCAGCGCGGGCTGGTGGACAACCTGGCCTATTACGACGAATGCCGCGATCGCCTGCTCCGCCGCGACAAGCTCAGGAAGTACAAGGACGGAAGCCGGGACCTTTCCAACGTGAACTCTATCCAGGACCTGGTGGAGATGGTCAACGACGAACTGCGCCGACATCAGGAGGCGCGGAAGGCCGTGGGCCCGAAGATCGCCGTGCTGCACGCCCGCGGACCGATCATCGACATCAACCCCGGAGCCATGTTCGCCTCGCAGGTGATCGCCCGGGACGATTTCGTCGCCGTCGTCGACGAGCTGCGCCGGAACAAGTCCATCAAGGCGGTCGTCATGCGCGTCGATTCGCCCGGCGGATCGGGCTATGCCTCCGATGTCATCTGGCAGCAGCTTCGCCGGCTCAACGAGGAAAAACCGCTGGTGGTGAGCATGGGGCGGGTCGCCGGGTCGGGCGGGTATTACATCGCCTGTCCGGCGCGGCGCATCTTCGCCCAGCCCACGACCATCACCGGCTCGATCGGCGTGCTGGGGGTCTTCCAATCGGCACAGTCGCGCTTAAACCGCATGGACTACGAACTGGCGGAGATGAAACGCGGCGATCGCGCCACCCTGGGCTCGCCGCATCGGGCCATCTCCAAGGAGGATCGCCAGTTCATCCAGGGGTATATCGACGACTTCTACGGAGTCTTCGTCGACCGAGTGGCCACAACACGGCGCCTGCCCGCGGACCAGGTGCGCAAGCTCGCCGAGGGACGCATCTACACCGGCCGCCAGGCGCTGGAGATCGGGCTGGTTGACGAGCTGGGCGGCCTGGCGGAGGCGATCGAGTCGGCACGCGGGATGGCGGACATCCCCCCCAGTGCCGAACTGAAGATCGTCCACTACCCCCGGCCGGGCAGCCTGGGAGAGATCTTCGAGAGCCTCGGCAGTGCGTCCGCGGCGGGCGTCAACCAGACGGTCGAGCTGTTCCTCCAGGGCGTGGCCTCCGCCAGACCGGTGAGTTTCGACGAACAACTGCTGCACTTTTCCGCCGGGGCTCCGCGCCCGCTTTGCTGGATGGCTACGCCGCTCCTGGACGCCTTCGACGGCAAGCTCAACGTGGCGGCCCCGCTGGACCCGTTGGGTGGGGGCCTCGAGCAACTCGCCGTTCCCCGGCTGCCGGTCCCCTGAACCGCTCGAAGCGGCCTGCGGAACCGAGATGCCGGCCGGTTGATGATCCGCCCCCCCGCGCCTCGCCGGGACTGAGCGAGAGGAACGCGCAGTGCCTACACCTTGCGACTGCGCACGGTGATCCTCGCGCCGCAGTCACCCCCTGATCGAGGATCGGTTCCCGTTCACAGGTGGAAGCGGTACCTTGCGCGTGGCACGCGGGTCAGCGCGTGGCGCTCGACGCGCCGGGCTCTCCCCACGCCGCGGGTGGAACGCCTATGAACATCTGGCACGTCATCACCCGGCTGATCGTCGGCGGAGCGCAGGAAAACACGGTGCTCACCTGCCGCGGACTGGTGGAGCGCGGCCACTGCGTCACGCTGGTCGCCGGGCCGCAGACCGGCCCGGAGGGCTCGCTGTGGAACGAAGCGGAGCACTGCGGCGCCCGGCTGGTGCGGCTTGCGTCCCTGCGCCGTGCCGTCCACCCCTGGCACGACTGGCGGGCGCTGCGCGAGCTCACGGCGCTGCTGCGCCGCCACAAGCCTGACATTCTCCACACGCACAGCAGCAAGGCGGGGATCCTGGGGCGCCACGCGGCAGCCCGGGCCCAAGTACCCATCGTCGTGCACACCATCCACGGCATGAGTTTCAACCGCACGCAAGCCGCCGCCGTCCGCTTCGCCTATCGCCTCCTGGAGCGCCGCGCCGCGCGACACACGCACGCCTTCGTGTCCGTCGCCGACGCCATGACCGATCAGGCCGTCGCGGCGGGCATCGCTCCGCGCGAGCGCTTCACCACCATTCGGTCCGGCGTAGAAGCGCATCGCTTCGCCCCCAGCGCTGAGGCGCGGCAGCGGCTGCGGGGGCAGTGGGGCGTCGGCGATGAGCACGTAGTGGTCGGAACCATTGCCCGCCTCTTTGTTAACAAGGGATACGAGGAGCTGCTGGCCGCGATGCCACGAGCCGTCGCCGCCGCCCCCGGCCTGCGCTTCGTGTGGATCGGCGACGGCGCGCATCGCGGGCGGTACGAACGGGCGCTGGAACGCTTCGGCCTGCAACAACGGGTGACGCTGCTCGGCCTGCTTCCGCCGGCGCGGGTGGCCGAGGTGCTCCCCGCGTTCGACCTTCTGGTGCACGCCTCGCGCTGGGAGGGGCTGCCGCGGGCGGTAGTTCAGGGCCTGCTCTGCGAGGTCCCGGCCATCAGCTTCGACAACGACGGCGCCCCGGAGGTCGTCGTGCCGGGCGAAACCGGCATCATCGTTCCCTATGGCGACACCGCCGGCCTGGCGGATGCCCTGGTCACGTTGGCGCGCGACGCCGATTTGCGTCGGCGCCTGGGGCAGCAGGGGAGGCAGCGCTGCCTGACGGAGTTCGACGCCGGGCGAATGGTCGAGGAAATCGAACGGCTCTACCTGCGGCTCAGCGGAGTTGCCCGATGAGTTCGCGCACCGTCCGTAGCCCCCGCGCCCGCAGGTACTCCGCGAGTCCCTCGCAGATCTGAAGCGGCGTGCGCGGGTCGACGAACAGCGCCGTGCCCACCGCCAGCGCCGTGGCGCCGGCCAGCAGAAACTCCACCGCGTCGCGCCAATCGGTGATACCGCCCATGCCGATGATGGGTATTCCCGCGGCACGGGCGACCTGGGTGTACACGCGGTTGACCATATACACGGCCACCGGCTTGATCGCCGGCCCGGAAAGCCCGCCGGTGCGATTGGCCAGGACCGGCTTCCAGGTGTTGATGTTGATCGCCATGCCCACCACGGTGTTGATCACCGAGAGCGCCTCGGCGCCGCCGGCGATCGCCCCCCGGGCGGTCTCGGCGATGTCGGTGACGTTCGGCGACAGCTTCACGATGAGCTTCGCCCGCCGGACCTCGCGGCGCACCGTCGCCACCAGCCGTTCGAGACGCCTGGCGTCGGTGCCGAACTCCAGCCCGTCCGCGACGTTGGGACAGGAGACGTTGAGCTCCAGCCCCGCGACACAGTCCACCGCGTCGAGCGTTCGGCAGACGGTGCAGTAGTCCTCCAGCCGATGCCCCACGACGTTGATGATCACCGGAATACCGAGCGCGCGAAGGAACGGTACCTTGTCGCGGACGAAGGCCTCCAAACCCACGTTGGCGAGACCGATGGCGTTGAGCATCCCCCCGCGCGTCTCCGCGGTGCGCTCCGGGGGATTGCCCTTGCGCGGCTCAGGCGAGATGGCCTTGGTGACGAAGGCCCCCAGGCGCTTCAGGTCCATCAGGTCGGCATACTCCGTACCGTAGCCGCTGGTGCCGGAGGCGGTCATCAACGGATTGGCGAGGCGGATGCCGGCAAGATCGACGGAGAGGTCTACCGCGTCGGACGTCCCTGCGGAGTCGGTCATCAGCATTACAATCGAACCGCATCCCGCGGTTGTCAACACGGCACCGCGGCACGCCGCTACGGCCGGCGGAACGGGCGCGTAAGCCCCTGGCCAGATCCCGGTGACCGACTACGCGTTGTCGAAGCAGGTGAAGCCGCGCGCGATGAGGTCCTGGATGTCGATGAGCCCGGCCAGCCGGTCCCCCTCGGCCACCACGGGTAGTTCGTCGATGGCGAACCGGCGCATCAATTCCAGCGCCTCCATCACCCGGGCGTCGGCCCCGATGCGCTTGGGGTTGCGGACCATGACCTCCCCCACGGGGCGGTCCCAGTCCGTGGCGCGGTTCTTGAAGAGACGGAAGAAATCCCCGTGGGTGATGATGCCCACCAACGTGCCCGCGTCGTCGACGATGGCCGCCGCCCCGGCGCGAAGCGGCGCCTTGAGCACCGTCTCATAGAACTCCGCCAAAGTGGCCGACTGCCGCACCTTGGGGCAGTTGTCGCCGGTGCGCATGATCTCCCGCGCCCTCATCAGAAAACGCCCCAGCGCCCCGCCGGGGTGGTAACTGGCGTATTGATCGGGTTCGACGGCCTTTTGCTCCATCACCGTGAGCGCCAGGGCGTCGCCGAGAGCGAGCATGGCCGCCGTGGAGGAACTGGGGGCCAGGCCCAGCGGGCAGGCCTCCTCCGTGGCGCCGATGTCGAGCACGAAGTCCGCATGCCGGGCCGCGGGGGAGTCCGGCCGGGCGGTGAGCAGAATGACCGCGCAACCCATCTTCTTGAGCGGCGGGAGCAACTGAACCAGCTCCGAGCCGCCGCTTTTGCTCAGCGCAATGACCACGTCGTCGGCGTGGACCATGCCCAGATCGCCGTGCAGCGCCTCGACCGGGTGCAGGCTGTAGGACAGGGTGCCGGTGCTGGCGAGGGTGGCCTGAATCTTGTTGCCTACCAGGCCCGCCTTGCCTACGCCCGTGACACACACCCGCCCCTTGCAGGCAAGGATCGCCCGAACCGCCCCGACAAAGGCATCCCCCAGGCGCGCCTGGGCGTCGCGAATGGCGGCGGCCTCGGACTCCAGCACCGCGCGCCCGCGCGCGAGAACCGCGGCCGGGTCCATGCCGGGACTCGCCGCCGTGCGCGCGTCCGCAGGAACGGTTTTACGCTTGACCTCTGCGCCTTTCATACCCGCCGATTATCGCGGCCGGGAGCGGCAGATACAAGGACCGTCACCCGCCCGCCAGGGGCGGCAATCCGCCACTGCCGAACCGCGTGTGGCATGGTCCACGCTCGCGTGGCCATGCCGATGCCAGGTCGCTTGCGTGGCCATGCCTTCATCGGCGCCTGCCCCACCCGCGCGGGTCGTCGGGAAGTGAGTTCATATTGATGGTCGGTCCATCATACGCCTCTCCCGCATAAGCCCTGGCGCTGGACCACGCCCAACTCGTTGGTGTGTCGCACAATCCCCGGCGCAGCGGGTTGGCATGGATGTAGTCGATCGTTTCCCAGACGTATTGCGGCGAACGGATATTCCGGTCGTATCCCCCGCCGCGCTGCCAGAAGCGCAATGAGGTTTTCCCGTTCGGCTGACGGTCGGTCATCCTCGGCAGGAAGTGCGGGGCCTCCCGCCGCAGGTACAGGATGGCCCGTTTGGAAACGGGCTGCTTCAGCGAAGTCAGTATGCGACTCATGGAGTATTCGGCGGTTTGCGGAAGGATCAGCATGTGCGCGTGCTCCGGCATGATGACGTAAGCCCACACATCGAACGTGTGAAGCTGCCGGGCGCGCTCGATCGCCTCCAGCATCCAGCGGCAGGTTCGGTCGCGTGCGAAGAAGGGCTGACCGCGAAAACAGGTGAACGTCAACGCGTGCGCATCGCCCGGCTCGTCGTAGCGTTTGCAGGTCTTGTACTTACGCGCCTGAACCACGCGGGCATTCTGTTCCACCCCGGCGCCGCGCGCCAAGCATGGCCACGCAAGCATGTCGGTTGCCGGGTTGCATCGCCGGCGGCTGGCGGGTGGCATGGTCCACGCTTGCGTGGCCATGCCGATGCCCGGTCGCTTGCGTGGCCATGCCGTGCAGCCGGCAGGTTCGATCGCGGGCGAAGAAGGGCTGAACACGAGAACAAGTGAACCACAAGGCGTGCCCGTCGCCCGGCTCGTCGTAGCGTTTGCAGGTCTTGTACTTACGCGCCTGAACCACGCGGGCGTCCTGTTCCAGCCCGTCACCACGCGCCAAGCATGGCCACGCAAACGTGGACCATGCCACCGGTCGACCTTGTTAGGGGCTCTGTTTCTCAACTTTCTTCCGTTTTGGCCTTTCTTTGCTTTCTTGCTCAGGCGGTTCCTCCGTCGGCGCCCAACGCTCGAGTTCGTGCAACAGCATGCCGTGGATCTCTGGGTCGAGGCCCATCTCCTCCACGGCAGGGCCATACATACAAGACTCGAGAGCTCCCCGAAAATCCCGCCTCGCACGTAATGCCTCCTCTGGCAACCCGGCCTTCGTGGCCCGGTACGCCTCCATCGCCAACTCATACAACCACGGCATCTCCTCCCGAAACACGCTCGCCAGCATGACCAACCGGATAGGGTCATGGGAGCCACGCCTTAGCATGCGCATCATGTCCATGCACATCATCGGGCGGATTCTCATCCTCCGACGACGTGGAAGCATCGGCCCACCGTCCGAGAGCTCCCGGAGTCTGGAATCGAGCGAACGAACGCTCACGACAAGTTCCTCAAGAATCTCATGCTGTGGTCGTACGTGCTTCTCAGTTTGCGGCTGCTTCGGAATCCCCTTGACTTCTTTCTCCAGTTTGGGCCACAGTGCGTCAAATAATTCACGTGCCCGCGCCTCCGGAACCTCATTATTCGCGGCCTGATTCATCGAGTCGATGACCTCGTTCAACCCCTTCCTCTCAACCTTCTTGGCTTGGAACTGTGCAAGTGGTCCAGTGATGTCCCGAATCTCCAAATCCAGGAGGAGCGGAATAACCTTACTTCCTTGCATTGTCTTGGCGAGTGCTCCGGCCTCGAAGAGAACCCACGGCGAAGCGACATTCTCCCGAGTCACGCAGATGATTCCGAAATTCGAGTCCGCCAATTCTTTCGCGACAACCTCCCCCCACCGTTCGCCTGCTTCGATGTCGACCTCGGAGACCCAAGGCTCGACATTGTGCAGGACGAGTGGAATCCAATCGTGCAAAGCCTGTGCCAATGCCCTACTACGTTCACCACTCCAGCCAATAAAGACTTTCATTTGTGGTTTCCTCTGCTCGGGTGTCAGAGACTCGCGGTTCTGCCGCGCCTCTCAATGATTCGACAGTCAGTCTAGCCCGGTAACGGCAGACCACCTGCCTCAGCCTAGACCATCACACTATACGGACATTCATACGCCAAAACCACTGGTTGGCGTGAAGCCCCAGCCTGTGCCAAGCAGCCATAGTGACCATCCAACGGGCTCCTGACACCCAAACTGGCTTTGCTTAGCACGTGTCTGGCATAGCATCCGCCGTGCCGGAAAGTGTGCGCACGTCGCCTCGCTTCGCGCCATGTAGGCGCAACGCACCGGCGGCGAGGGCCGCCCGGATTGGGGGTCCTCGCCGCCGGATTGTTGATGCTGCGCTGCAACTGCTTCGTCAGCCTATGTCATGACTCACGCCTGGCGATCACGCGGGTGTTTTGTTCCCCGCCGGCGCCGCGCCAAGCATGGCCACGCAAGCGTGGACCATGAGACCCGTCGAATTCCCAATTCAGAATTCAGAATTCGGAACTCGCGGACCGCCGTGGAATCGCGGCGGTAGCCCGCGGCGGTTCGCGCTACATCATCCCGCCCATGCCGCCCATGCCGCCCATACCTCCCATGCCGCCCGGCGGCATGCCCGGACCCTTCTTCTCCTTTTCCTTGATCTCGGAGATGATGCAGTCCGTGGTGAGCAGCAGTCCGGCGATGGAGGCCGCGTTCTGCAAGGCCACGCGCTCCACCTTCGCGGGAACCAGCACGCCCATCTTCACCATGTCGCCATAGTCGCCGGTCAGGGCGTTGTAGCCGAAGTTGGTGTCACTGCTCTCCTGCACCTTCTGGAGCACGATGGAGCCGTCCAGTCCGCCGTTGACGGCGATCTGCTTGAGCGGCGCCACCAGCGCGCGGCGGACGATGTCCACGCCCGTCTTCTGGTCGCCCTTGAGCTTCTTGGCCAGGCTATCGAGCACCTTCGAGGCGCGGACGACGGCCACCCCGCCGCCCGGCAGCACGCCCTCTTCGACGGCCGCCCGACAGGCGTGCAGGGCGTCCTCGACCAGGGCCTTCTTCTCTTTCATCTCCACTTCCGTGGCAGCGCCGACGTTGATCTGCGCCACGCCGCCGGAGAGCTTGGCTAGGCGCTCCTCCAGCTTCTCGCGGTCGTAATCGCTGGTGGTCTTCTCCAGCTCGTTCTTGATCTGCTCGATGCGGCCTTTGATGCTGTCGGACTTGCCCGCGCCCTCGATGATGGTGGTGTTTTCCTTCTCCACGCGCACCTTCTTGGCCGAGCCCAGGTCGGACAGGGAGAGGTTCTCGAGCTTGGTGCCCAGGTCCTCGAAGACGGCCATGCCGCCGGTGAGGGTGGCGATGTCCTCGAGCATCGCCTTGCGGCGATCGCCGAAGCCCGGGGCCTTCACGGCGCAGCACTGGAGCGTGCCGCGGAGCTTGTTGACCACCAGCGTCGCCAGCGCCTCGCCCTCGAGTTCCTCGGCAATGATGAGCAGCGGCCGGCCCGCCTGCGAGACCTTCTCCAGAATGGGAATGAGGTCCTTGACCGCGGAGATCTTCTTCTCGTGGATGAGAATGTAGGGCTTCTCCAGCTCGCAGGTGAGGTTCTCGAACTTGTTGATGAAGTGCGGCGAGAGGTAGCCCTTGTCGAACTGCATGCCCTCCACCAGCTCGACGGTGGTCTCCAGCGTCTTGCCTTCCTCGACGGTGATGACGCCGTCCTTGCCCACCTTGTCCATGGCGTCGGCGATCTGCTTGCCGATCTCGGCGTTCTGGTTGGCGGCGCAGGTGCCCACCTGGGCGATCTGCTGTGTGCCCTTCACCGGGGAGCTCATCTTCTTGAGTTCTTCGATGATCGCCTCGACGGCGGCCTCGATCCCGCGCTTGATCTCCATGGCCTCGGCACCGGCGGCGAGGTTCTTCAGGCCTTCGTCGTAGATGGCCTCGGCGTAGATGGTGGCGGTGGTGGTGCCGTCACCGGCGACGGTGGAGGTCTTGGAGGCGACCTCCTTGACCATCTGCGCCCCCATGTTCTCGTAGGCCTCGTCCAGCTCGATCTCCTTGGCGACGGTGACGCCGTCCTTGGTGACGGTGGGCGTGCCGAAGGACTTTTCGATTACCACGTTTCGCCCGCACGGCCCCAGGGTCGCCTTCACGGCGCGGGCGAGCTGCTTGACCCCGCGGCGAATCGCCTCGCGGGCGTCCATCTGATACGCAATCTGCTTGGCTGCCATAAGCCAGTAACTCCTTTTAGGGTCTGTTGCTCATGAATCGGGAATGACGAATGACGAATTCGGTCACCCGAAGCGCCCTCGCTCCCAATTCCAAATTCCGAATTCGCAATTCGTTACTCAACCACGCCCAGTATGTCCGACTCGTCCATGATCATGTACTCTTCGCCGCCCACCTTGATCTCGGTGCCGGCGTAGCTGGTGAAGATGACCTGATCGTCCTTCTTCACCTGCATGGCGCTGCGGGTGCCGTCATCGAGCAGCCGTCCGGTGCCCACGGCAAGCACGACGCCGCGCTTGGGCTTCTCCTTGGCGGTATCGGGCAGGACGATCCCCCCGGCCGTCTTCTCTTCCGCTTCCACCCGCTTGACGATGACTTTGTCGCCCAGCGGCCTGATGTTCAGCTTCGGCATGGTTTGCAACTCCTTTCCAATGGTAACGCCGCGGTTCGTCGCGGCATGTCAAGGCCGATTACCAGCAAGGTCCCCCGTCGCAGTCGAGCAGCACCCGGCGCAACGCGAGCGTCAGCTCGCTGACTTCGACGGGGAAGGACAGCACGGTGGTACGAAGTTCCAGGGCCGCCTCCAGGGTGCGGCGCGTGGTTTCCCGCGTCACGAACCAGCAGGGGAGGCGGCAGTCGATGGAGCGGATGACCCTCAGGCTGGACAGGCCCTCGAACGGGGTGCGGTCGGCCATGAGCACCGCGGCCGAAAGCCCGCCGCGCTCGACGCGCCGAACCGTGGCGGCCAGCGAATCCACATGCGAGACCACCAGCCCGGTGGGTTGCAGACGTTCGCTGATCTGCCGCGCCCACGCCGGTCCGTCGAAGGGCCGTTCGTAAGCGAAGAGCACCTCGCGGGCGACCCCCGGCGCCAAGTCCAATTCCTGGGTCACAAGTACCTTCTCAGTACGCAGACCGTCTCCGCTCATGGCAGGGCAAGACCGATGCCACGGGGCCGGCGACGGCGACGGCGAACCGCTTGCCACGTAAGTTATGTGATTACAGTAGTTTAGGTGCTGGCGATCCGGATGCCCGGGTGTCGCCGCGGTGGGGTTGTATCGTCGCCGCCTGTCAGAACGTTGTCGGGACCGACGACTTCGTGCCACTTTGGCAGGCGGACCCGCGAGGCAGGCGCTTGCTGTTTCGGTGGTAGTTGGCGGCAGCCGAACCCCGCCCGGCTGATCGAGCCCGCCCCGGGCGCCACCGGGCCGGCACACGACGGATCGGCGTTGGCAAGCCACGCCGTGTCGTAACCCGCCGCGTGGCACGGGGGCGGATGGGAATCTCGAACGAAGGTACTTCGCATGTGCACAAGGCGTTGCGCGAGGTGAGAGAAGGCCACGGCGCGCCGCACGTTCCACGGGTTGGAACCGGTGCCCCGGGGCTACGGACACGGCGGACACGAGGGCGGGTCGGTGGTGAATGGATATACGCTGCCCTGGAAGGCTTTGATGAGATTGAACACGTCGGCGATGTTGGCGGAGCGGTTCAGACAGGCCTCGAAGCCCGGCTGCCCGGCGCCGACCACGTCGACCACGGTCAGGTGCACGCGCGTGGTGGCGGGGTTCTGGAACTTCTCCAGGCCGGCCAGGAAATCGTTGACGTTCACCACGCCGTTGGGCGGGTCCCAGACGTCGGGCGTAATGGTTCCGAACTGCCCCACGGTGTCGCCCCAGAACTTGGGCCCCGGCTGGGCGATGGTGTCGACCGCAAGCGGCGCGGAGAAGGCGGACCCGCCGTCCTCGGACGTGCGAACCTCATAGGATGCCACGGGTACGACCGCGCAGTCCCCGACGTGAACCACAGGTTCGCTCCACACACGCAGAACCGGCGCGGAAACCACCGGCGCCAGCCCGGCCGCATCCGGCACGCCGACCCAGCCGCCGCCCGTCGGTGCACTGACTTTGTCGATGCGCAGCGCGACGACGTTGGCTCCAGCATTCGGGGCGAACGAAACGTAACGGTTTTTGGCGCGATCATGCGCCGAAGGCGGCTCGGTCGGCGGGGGAATGGTGGCCGCGCTCCAGAACCCATCGTCGAACTGATAGAGC
The DNA here is from genome assembly GCA_016208685.1 of Planctomycetota bacterium. Classification (GTDB taxonomy): domain Bacteria; phylum Planctomycetota; class Phycisphaerae; order UBA1845; family UBA1845; genus JACQXM01. The sequence goes on from JACQXM010000015.1 coordinate 197,009, forward strand.
GGGGGACCGGGAAGCGGCTGTGCCGTGATGGTTCCCACGCCGCCCGCCTGGCCGGTGGAGGCGCTGATCGAGTACGGCCCGCCGGTGGACGTCGTGCCGCCCGCGTTCACATCGAGCGGCCGGATGGTGTACGGGCCGCCGGAAAGCTGCCCGAAGGCGCCGGGCATCGCGAAATGCGCGCTGCCAAGAAGCGCCGCCCCAAACACGACGGCACGGCGTGACATGGACTCTTCACCCCTGCGGAAGCGCATCATTTCCCCCTACTCCTTCAAAATGCGAATAATGGCGTCGGTAACGGCCAGCATTTTCTCACGCTTCAGTTGGCCGACGCGGTAGAGAACAATCTGCTCGGCCGCAGTAAAGAGACGATTGGGGCGGATGTTGCTTTCGTGTTTGAGCGCTCCTGTTGCAAAATCCGGCTCCCCGAGTGGGACGGCATATCCATCCCGCACGGACTGACTCGTAATCTGACACAGGATCAAGTCGCCGCCGGGTGACGAAACGACCAAGGCCGGCCTGCGTTTGGCCGCGCTCAAGTCCGAAAACGGGAAAGGGACGACGACCACGTCTCCCCTTACAGGTCGCTCCACGCTGCGTCCTCCTCGGCCTTTAGCCAATCGCGGGCGAGCGCCGGTTCAGTGGCTCGGGCGCATCCATTCCGATCGTCATCGCTCTTGCGCTTGACCGCCCTCACGAATTCCAGCAGTTCGTCGAGTGCGCCGTCGGGCAGGCGTTCCAACTCCTCCCAAAGCTCTTTGCGCTTGTTCATGCTTGACTCTCCATTTCCGGCATTCGCGACGCAGTCCCGAGCATCCCGGCGAACCGCAGCCAACCCGTTCCACCGCGTTTCGACTTCTCAAACCGGTCAAGTCGCATCATGGCATGCACGCTCCGGTGATCACCGCGCGGCCTTCCGGGTATGTCGCCGTTTGCCCGACGCCAGGATCGCCTCCGCGGCGGCGCGGGTAAAACAGCGCTGCCCGCAGTTCATGCATACCTCCGCCTCCACGGTGCACGCAGCGCCACGGGGCGCAGGAACGTCTACGGCCTTGACCTTGATCCTCTTCGATCCGCACATGACGCAACGCGAAATCTTCGCCTTGCTAGTCGGTGACGGTCGCGATCTTGGTCGAGATGAGGATGTAGAAGACTTCCTGGCCGGCTTGGCGGTCGATCCCGCCATTGGGGAAGGTGAGCGGGCCGTTGAAGTTGGGACTCCGGATGACATACAGCTACTTCCAAAACCCGTCGTCGAACTGTCACAGCTTCATGATAAAGGCGATCTTATAGTAGGGCGGGGCAACCATTACCTGTTCAGCGGTAAGATCGTAAAGCGGGTTCCATTTCACCAATGTACGATTGCTGCTGCCTCCTGCGAACGCGGATGGGAACGTCGAAGCCGGGAGCCAGACAGAACCCAACGCCGGAATCTGTGGATCGGAATTCAGAAAGAGGTTTCCGGGTTCCGGACTGGCGTCCATGAGATCCCTTTCGGCCGTGGCGTTGAAGTCAGGTAGAATGAAGTCTGCGCTTGGGCTTCCGGGGTTCGGGTATGGCGCCACGTAAACTACTTGCCAACGGCGATTCGTCTTAGCGAGCGCATGGTCATGAGAGAGATTGCCACCGGTGGAGCCGGGCTCCTCGGACGCGGAAATCCCGTAGACGAAACGATCTCGCAGGTCTGGTGTCCCATTCGCGCCGTCGCAGAGTGCCCAGCCGCTAGGGATGTTCGAACGTGTTCCGGACCACATTACTATTACACCCGCTGGTACTCCATTGGTAGTCTGCGCCGCGCGAAACGCGTAAGGTGTCGAGGGCAACGGATGGTCCGGCACAAGTTGAACGACGCCGTTTGTTCCATCATCAAACCAAATGCGCAGTGCGCGTTTTTCCGCGGAGAATACCTCGACCGGCACGGACTTCATGTTGGTCAACACGATGTCGCCCAGCCGCACGTCGTACAGCCCATTTACGCAGGTAAGAACCACCGGCTGGTTCGGTCGATTGGCCGTGCCGATGTTGGTCGCATCGTTTGTCCACACGCTGTTGCCGGTGACAGTATCAATGATCGCGAAGTAAAACAAACCGTCACCGCTGAATCGCTGACCGTTGACCGACACGACGCCTTGATGGTTGATCTGCGTGGGCACCGAAGCTTGCGGAGGGCACGGATTCGGCGAGCAAACCGTGTTGTCACCCTGAAAGGTACCAGTGCTGCCGCTGCATGGACCGTAGAATCGCTCCTCGCAGGAGCCGTCGGTGAAGCAGCAGGCGCCTTGCTGGGCGCACAACCCGGGGCACGCGGAGCCGTCGCCTTGATAAGCGCCCGGGGGAAATGCCGATGCACAGGCCGCCGGCGATCCCGAAAAGCAACCACCGCCATCGAGACAACACGCGCCCGTTTGAGCGCGGGCAGGCGGTACAGCGCCCGCCAAACAACACAAGATCGGGATAATCCCGAAACTCGACCGTCCAATTCGGTCCATGGTATTACTCCGTCTTTCGCCGAAAGAGGCTGCTGCCGGTGCTTGGCCGGGTGATTGCGAAACACAACGTGCCGTGTCTGGCAAACCACTGGCCGCTGACCGACACCACGCCCTGATGATTGATCTGCGTCGGGACCGATGCGCCGGCCCCCGAGCAAACCACGAAGGGCCCGAAGAGCACGAAGCCGGACAGATTGACTGAGACGGCGAGCCGTAGTACCACCGATCGGAGACATCTTCTCGAGGGTCGCCGTCGCCTGCTTGTGCGCCGCGTTCGTTCGTACCCTTCACTCGACATGGTCGTCTTCTCTCATTGTCCTTCGTGACCTTCGCGTCCTTCGTGGTGGACAGGCCGCCGCACGACGCGAGCGCGCCGCTCGGATGCAAGAAAGACAGTGAAATTGTAGCGGCGGGGCATCAGAATGCAACAAAAAAACGCGGCGGTTTACGGAAAGGCGCCGTGCTGGTGCGCCACGGCGGGTCGGAGCGGCGAGCTGCGTTGCAAACGGGCGATGCGCGCCGCGGGGGCGGGTGAAGAACCTCGTCGCGCGATGACTCCGTCCGCCCCGTCGCCAAGCCGCCCCGGGGGGTGGTCGCGGGTCGGCGCGACTCGGCGGGTGAGATGGCTTGAACAGGCATCGCGAGGCGCCGCGAGTGGTCGGATGTTCAGTCGAAGGCTCTCGAGCGGCGCGCGATCCGTACCGCGACAGGATGGAGCGTTTCAGGCCCATGGGATGGAACCGCTCGTTTCGCTCGCGGTACCGGCCCGCAGCTTCGGCCTCGGCCGCGGGTGTGACGCATCCCCGCGGCGGGGTGTGCCCCGCGTTTGTTGACAGGTCTCTTAGGAGACCCGTATAACTCGGCAACCGCACGGATGGGGCGTAAGAACGTAGACCTACGCTCGTGCGGAATCCGGGGGTTGCCGGCCTACGCGCGGCCCCGCGGAGGCTGCGTCCGTCACGCCTTACCATATTCGGGAGTACACCGGTGGTGGAATCATGGGTCGGTTGCAGGCGCCGCCTGGCACCGAGCGCCCTCGCGGGCGCTTTGTGCCTGGCCCTGCTGTCGATGGGGGGATGCCCCAATGTAACGGTCGTTCCCGGGGGAGGCGGAACGGATGGCGGCACGGGGGGCGAGCGGCCGATAACCGGCGACATCATCAGCGTTCGCACGGACCGGCCTATCTCGGAGAAGGAGCCGTTCCTTTCGATTCTCTACACCCTGAACGATGTTCCCACAGGGTCGGAGATTTCCGCGTTTGCCCAACGAGTGACGGGCTCGGCTCCGAATTACACTCCCATCGGGGAACGTGTGACGATGCAATCGGACCTGACCGCCGGCGCGAACCAGGTCTTCCGGTTCCTTCCCGGTAACGTTGGACCGGGAAGTTACCAGGTCGGGCTCCTCGTGGAGCCGCCGACCGGAACGGAAACGGTGATCCTGAGCCTGGGTCTCATCCAGGTTCAAGGGCCGCCCAATCCGGTGTTTATTCGCCCCGCCGAGGCAGTCACCCTGGTCGACCTGGGCGAGACCGTGGCCATCTCCTTTGACGCCGGGGACCCGGAAGGCAACGTGCAATGGCGACTGTTCTACCTTCGTGAGGGCGACTCGCGGACGGCCTTGCCGGACCAGATCGGCACGCAACTCGGCCCGCCGGGCTCGGGGAACGTCGGATCGTTCACTTTCTCGACCGCCGATCTGACGCCGGGGGACTACCAGATCGGCGTGGCGGCCACCGACAGCGGAGACTCCGTGGCGGCGACCGCGTCGCGCGGCGAGTACGAGCGCATCGTCACCGTCGTCGACGGGCCGATCATCCGCGTTCAGGTGCCATCGGACGTCATCCCGCCCACCATCGCCGTGACCGCGCCGGGGGCGACGAACGTGAATCTGTTCATCGACGAGCCGTTCACGGTTCGCTTCACCGCGTCGGTGCGGCAGCCGGGGGCCACGGGGCTTATCGACGTTTTCTATGACGATGACCGCGACCCCGAGAGCCGCGTGACCTTCGCCTTCGATCTGCCCGCCAGCACCACCTCGGCGGCGTTTCCCGTGGGGTTGCCGGAAGGCGTCTATAACGTCGGCGCCGCGATCAGTGACGGCGTGAGCCCCACGGTGTTCACGTACGCCCAGGGGACGATCACCGTGGTGCGCACCTCGCAACTCGAGGTGACGGCCCCCAACACCCGACTTTCGATCGCCCCCTCCGTGCCCGGCGAGCCGCCGATCACGGTCAACGTCACCTGGACCACGAACGTTCCTTCGTCCGCGGGAACGGTGGATGTTTTCGCCCGCACGCTGGACGTCAATCGCGAGCCGACCGGCCCGGAGATTCCGGTGCTGGCGCCCACCAGCACTGCGACGACCTCGACGCAATTCAGCAGCACGCGCTCCGGCGTCTACCTACTTTTCGTCCGCATCACGTTCACTTCCGGCCAGGAGCAGCCGCTGGTGGCGAGCGCCCCGCAGCCGGTTCGCGTAACTTCCGTACCGCGAATTCTGTGGCTGGGCTCGCTGACCGGGGCGAACCCGGCGTTCGAGGGCGCCATCTTCGGCGGCGTGAACTTCGAGGACAATCTCGGTGGGTCGCTCAGTCCGGTGGCGGACCAGAACGGCGACGGCAATGACGAGTTCCTCATCGCGGCGCGCTACGGCAAGCCGTTCTTCTCCAATCCCACGGGCATTGGTCCCGGCGAGGCGTACCTGCTGTACGGCGCCGGGGGCAGCGACAAGCTGACGGGCGAGTACAACCTGAACTCGCTGGGCACCGGCCGGCTGGAGGGCGTCACTTTTGCCGGGGTGCGCACGCCGCAGGGCAACAACCAGACGGACGGCGTGAGCTCCGTTTCCCGTTTGCCGGACGTGGACGGCGACGGCAAGGAGGAACTGGTCTTCGGGTTCCCGATGACCAAGTCGCGCGGGCACAACGTGCACCCGGCGCAGGACGGCGTGAAGGATCCGCGCTCGCTCTCGACCCTGGAGCGCGAGGACCAGTTCCTGCGCGGCGGTATCATTGTGGTCAGCAGCCGCAACGGCGTGCTCAGCAACCCCTCCACGGCCAGTGACGGCGTCGACCTTGACCTGGTGGGTCAGGGCTTCCGCGTTCAGGGAGACACGGGCAACTTCTTCTGCGTCGAGGAGAATCCCGACGCCACCAACGAAGACCCCGCGTTCGCGCTGGACGTGCATACCGGTTTGTCCGTGGACCCCACGCGCCCGTCGTGCCAGGGGGGTTGCGGTGGGGCCCAGACCGGTGGGAAGCCGGACGCCACGGCCGCGCTCAACTTCGGCTTCGTCTCCGCGCTGGCCCGCGACTATTTCTCAACGTATGTTTACAGCTTCGACTACTATGGCGGCGGCAACTTCTGCACTTCGTCGCGGCAGTTTCAGTCGCACGAGTGCCTGGCCATCGATCCGCCGGTCTACCACCAGTACTGCTCCGCGATCATCGATAATTGCGATCCGTTCTCCCCCGGGCTCCACAGTCGGGCGACCGATCCCGACGGCCCGACCGACGGCCTCTTCGGCTTCCCGCACGTGGGGCGCGCCTCGGGCTTCTACGCCTCCGTGGTCCCCAGGGGGGACAGCGACGTTTCGGTGGTTGCCGCCGAACCGCTCGGCGCCAGGATCATCGGCGTGGGGTTGGGTGACCGCTTCGGCACCTCCTTTACGCTGAGCAATGCCACGGGCGGCGGCAGTGGAGACATCATCATCTCCGCGCCGGCGCGCACCGCGCGCGGCATTCTGCTGGGGCCTGACCGCGGGCCCGAAGGCGGCGGCGAGATCAGTGGGCTGCAATCCTCGGACGGCTCGGCACGCACCAACGCCAACGCCGGAGTCGCGTACCTGTTCAGCCTGCGGAGCCTATGGACTTCGGACGCCGCGGGCCGCGTTCCTCCCCGGCCGCACCAGTACATCGTCGGCGAGCCCAGCCACTGCGGCGGACCGCTGCCCCTCATCCCCAACATCACTGCCACGCGAATTGCCGGCGCCACCGATGATCGAATCACCAACGTGGTGGGGATCGATGACTTCAACGCCGACGGCCGTAACGACTTCGCCGTCGGTGCTCCGGAGGCTAACGGTGGACAGGGACGCGTGTACGTGGCTTTCCGTCGTGAGCCCTCCCGCGAAGGCGACTATGTGCTGGAGAAGCTGGCGCTCGACCCCACCGACCCGGAACGCCTGGCCGGCGTGCTCATCACCACCGGTTCGGTCTCGGCCTTGGGGGCCAGCCTGGTTTCGGGCGTGGACTTTAACGGCGACGGGCTTTCTGACCTGGTAATCGGCAGCCCCAATGCCAGCGGCGGCATCGGCGAAGTGGTGGTGGTCTTCGGGGATCCCAACCTCATCAGCCCGGCGGGCGGCGTGAGCGTCGAAACGCTCCTCTCCACGCGCAATGCCGACGGCAGGCCGCGCGCAGCGCGGATCACGGGCAATCGGCTCGACGCGGGCGGGCAGTTCGGGTTCAACCTCGCCACCGCCGGCGACGTCGACGGCGACGGAAAGAGCGATCTGCTCATTGCCGCGCCCAATGCCACGCCGCGCTTCGACGCCGACCCCACGGACGAAAACGACGTCCTGACGGCCGCGGGCGTCGACCTCGATTCCAACGGCACCAAGGACGACGTGGGCGGCGCCACCGGGCTCCCCGACGGCAGGGTGGACGATCGCGACAACCTCTCCAGCGCGGGAATCGTCTACGTCATCTCCAGCAAGAACCGGCTGGATCAGATTCGCACCTGTGCCACCAGCGGCCGGGCGTGCTCCGCGGACAGCGACTGCAGCGACAACGAAGTGTGCGCCGCGGGCAACATCACGATCAGCATCGATCAACTCGGCCGGAATCAGCTTCGCGGCTTCATGATTCTCGGCCGGCGCTCCGGCGATCGCATCGCCGGAGGCGACGCGGGTGAGAAGACCCAAGGGGGCATCGACGGCAAGAAGAGCCGGGGCAGGTCCTACGGTCTCTCCAGCGCCGGGGATGTCGACGGCGACGGCCGGGCGGACATCCTCATCGGATCGGTACTCGCCGATCCGCGCCGGGATCCCAACACCGGAGTCGGAGTCCAGAACGGCGGCGAGGCGTACCTGGTGTACGCGACGGCGGCGCCGTAAGCCCCGCCCGCTGGTTCGTGCGCGGGTTTTCGCGCCCCCGCGACGTTCTCTGCGAGCTCCGGCCCGGTGTAACCGGGGTCTTTCGGCACAAACGCCGCGTGACGCGCCGGCACCGCGCATCGGCACGCCGGCGCTCGACGCGCGCGTTGCGGCGCGATGTTCTACCGATAATACATCCCGCCGCGTCCAGCACCCCGTTCCCGACCTCTTTTGGTTGACAGACACTTAACCGACGCGATACGATTCCGGGCGGGACGAAGTATCGATTGCTCGATCACCCGGTCACGCAGAAAGGGTTCCAGGGCAGGAGGTTACGGCCGTCGGGTCGGGGAACCAAAGGTGGCCGACGGCGTTACCTTCTCCCTCTCGCCGACGATCCTCCAACGGGAGTGGCCAGCAACATGAACGCGCGAAACGTGAAGGTCCGGAAGGTTCGGTGTGCAGGAGCGGTGTGCCTGGCAGCGGCGGCGGGGCTGCTGTGGCCG
>JACQXM010000015.1:205115-290050 GCA_016208685.1 Planctomycetota bacterium
CGCCCGGGGGGCGGAACGCAAGTTCCTCGTCATCCTGGCGCACTCACCCAAGCAGTATCCTAATCCCAACCGTGTGCCGCTGGGCAAGCCGCCGGGAGGGTTGACCAACAAGCAATCCATCTACGACCAGTACTTTGACCAGAACCCGGGGAACACCGTCGAATCGTTCGCTGAGTACTGGGCGGAGATCAGCTACGGCGAGGTTACGATCAGCGGAGACGCCGCGGGCTGGATCGACCTGCCCTGGGCGATTCAGCCCCCGCTGCTCAACGCCGACGACGACTCGGCCACCGGACTGCCTCCGGTGAATGACGCCGATCTTGACGACCCCGACCGCCGTAACTCTCCCGCGAGCTACTTCGATTTGAATGAAAGCGGGCGGTACGAGTACGGCGCAAGCGAGTTGATCCAGAACGAGTTCCGCGCCGTTGCTGTCGACCTGGACGGCAACCCCGGCGGTCGCGACAACGGCCCCTTTGCGCCTGGTTTCGGCAGCGGCGACTTCGCGCCCTACAGCGGTTGGGACGTCTGGATGCCCGGCGAGCGCTTCGTGGACATGGACGACGATAACCGCTGGGATGGCCTCGATGAGGCCCGCAACCAGATGGACTGGAACGGCGACGGCATGCCCGACCTCGCGGGTCCGTGGATTGACCTCAACGGCGACGGCGAGCCCGGCAACCAGGGTCAATGCACCTACCTGCGGGACTCCGACAACGACGGCAACCCCGACTGCTGTCCCGAGGGACCGACCCGGACGAGCTGCAAGGGATTCCCCCAGGAAAGCGCCGCCATCGCCTGTCCATCGACCCGCTGGGCCGGCGTCAACGACGTGGAGATCGTCGACTGTAACGGGAACCTCATCCCCGACGCCTGCGACATCAGTTGCACCTCCGCGGCCTGCGTGGAGACCGGATGGCTGAACCGATTCCTGCCCGAGGTCGATCCCGCGCGCCTGCGTGACGTGCTGAACGCCTGCGGGAACAGCCAGGACGAATTGCCCTGTCAGTCCTCCGGCCGCCGCTGCGTTCGCGGACCCGCGGACGGCATCCCCGACGAATGCCAGCGGTCCCTGGTGTCGCGTTGCGAGCAGGTCTGCATCGGCGGGTCGAACCATGGAAACACCTGCACCCTGGCGGCGCAATGTCCCGGCGGGACTTGCATAACGACGCAGAACGCGAAAGGGTGCGTAGAGCAGTTAGGCGATCCCGATTCCGATGCCTGTGCCGAGGACCGCCGCCCCCTTTGCGGCCCCGCGCTGACCTCTCGCAACCCGGTTCGCCGTTGCGAATTCGATGACGCCAACCTCGACCGCGCCGCGGATATTCCCGAGCCGTGGGAGAACTTCCTCCGCCGGTGGGATCCGTGTCTGACCGACCCCGACGCCCATGCCGACAACTTCCAGGAGGACCGGACGCACTGGATCAAGGTGTTCGACCCCAACAGTCCCACCGTGATTCGCGAGTGCAAGTCAGGGTCGCGCGCTGGACTGACGTGCGTGGCGTCCGCCGATTGTCCGGGCGGAACGTGCGAGCTGGTTAACCGGTGCAATTCGGGCGCCAACGCCGGCCGATCCTGCTCCACCGATACCGACTGCCCGGGCGGCGGATGCGTTCCCGCGGACGTTCCGCTGACCTGTTTCTCGCCGGGCTTCCCGCCCGTGTACTATCGCGACGACTCCTACATTCGTGACAACTACCCGGGCTTCAAGGTCAATCAGGTGGTCAACCAGGCCATCGGCCGTCCGCTGTTCGGATCGCACGACCCCGATGACAAGATCACCGGAACGTGCACCTGCGCCTCAGGCGCGCCCTGCAAGAACATGGGTCGTTGCGCCGCCACGCTGGGCGGCAACCCCGTGGGCGCCATCTGCGACACAGATGCCGACTGCCAGGGCGACTCCGCGCGCCCGTTCTGCACCAAGCCCGCCAACGTCCGGACGCTGCGCGAGATGTGTTTTGCCGGCATGCACGACCAATACGATCCTCCGGACCAGTGGCGCGAGGCCGAGTCCACGGACGTACCCGGCGGCACCACGGCGCACACCACCAAGATGCGCGGAGCGCCGAACGGGCCGGTTGGAGAGGCGTTCCTGATTGACGAAGCGACTCCGAAGCCCTTCTGGTTCGAGGCGGCGTGGCAGGATCGATACGTTGGCGGCCACGCCGGGGAGTTCCTGCCCGGCTGCGCGCAGGACACGTTCGACGCCACGCAGGGCCCGGGCCCGACCAACCCGCCGTTCGACGTGTGCCAGGCGCCACCCTGGCCGGGCGGTAATGCCGTGGTGGAGAATACTCCACTGGTAGTTCCGTTCCTGGACGTCGACGAGGACTTGTACGACGCCGAGTTCAACCGCCGCTACTTCAACGCCAACCGCGGCGGGCTCAACGGCAACGGCACGGGCTGGCTGGGGTGCGGTGCCCTGAGTTCGGAAGTTCGCTTCGAGACCGGACTGACGGGCGACAAGGGATTCGTCGATGCCTGCAACCACCCCATCCTTCCGGAAGAAGCGGACGGTGCCGACAACCCGGCGCGGTTCTTCGACGGTTGGGTGGAGCACGATGACCTTCCCTCGTCCAAGTACCACATGAGCGGCGACCAGCGCCTGGGCGAGGTTACGTCGCCCTACAGCGCCAGCAGGACCTACCTCCCGCCTGGAGTGGAGGCCGAGAATGCCATCCAGGTGTCGGAGATCTGGGGTCACGACCTGGGCATCGGTTCGTCGTCGGGCACGCCGCGCGACGGCATCATCGCCGCGGCCGGTCCTTACGCCACCAAGATCGACGGCAACAACGGGCGGGACGGCGGCAACCTGCTGCTTATGGAGCTGCTTACCTGGCGCACGCGACCGCCGTTCAACAACGGTGCGGCGTGGGAGCTCGACCCCTACAACGGATTCCGCTTCCATCCCTACGCCGGGCCCGTTTACGGCGACAACATCGGGTTCCGCGACTACAACCTGGACGGGATGATCGACCAGGGTGAAACTCGCTTCGCCGGCTCGGAGAACTACCAGAGCGATTCCAACGATGTGACGACCAACGACGGCATTGCCAGCGAGTATCCTTTCAACCGCCAGCGGCTGATCGAAGACTGCATCGAGGTGTTGGATGAGCAGATCGACTTCGATGACTACGTCGATCCGGTTTCTATGGCTCAGGCGCAGTGTTCCGGCACACTCGCGGCGCCCTACTGGTTGCCTGTTCAGCTTTCCAACGGGGAGATTCTGGATGATCCGAGCGATCCGTCGGTGCAGGTGCAACCCAACGGCGTGTGTTCGGGCATCGTGCTGCTGCCTCCCGGGGCGCACAAGCAGGGAGATTTCAACCTGGCCCCCATCTTCCGGCCCATACATAATGATGACAACGACGACGCGTCGAAAGACTTTCCCAAGGCACCGGGAACCACGACTCCGCGGGGGAACCACATCGGGTGGAACCTCTTCTTCCACAACCTGCTGATTGGCCTGGACATCTTCGCCGAGGGCGGCACGCCCACGGTGGGCTTCCAGACCGCCTTCGCGGCGCATGAATACCTGCATTCTTGGCAGAACCTGCCGGACCTTTACGACTACGACGTATACCTTCCGGACCAGGCCACGGAGAACTGTCCCGTCGGCGCCTGGGACATCATGGCCAACGGCGGCCTGGTGCATCCCACCCCCGTGCTCAAGGAGTCCCGGTGCAGCCAGTGGATTCAGCCCGTCGATCTAACGACCGTGCTGACCCCGGGCGTGGTCTCCACGTTGACGCTGCCTCCCGTGGAGTTCACGCGCGACAACAGCTACTACTACCTCGAGAACGAGAATCGCGCCGGCGAGAAGTACTGGTTCTGGTCCGCGGGCGAGGGCTTCGACGACAACATGCCGGGCACGGGCATGCTGGTGATGCAGACGGATCTGGCGGGCAGTCCCGACGATCGACCCAACCAGCAGGCCAGTGCCACGCACTCGACCTACCGCATGATCGAGGCTGACGGGCTCGGCCAGCTCAACAACTGCGACAATCGCGGCGACGCCGGCGACCCCTGGCCCGGCAGCACGGGCAACACGCGCTTCAACTTCAGCACCGTTCCGGCGGCGCGCTGGTACGCCCAGAACAGTTGGACCGGGCTGGAGGTGCAGGACATCCGCCGGGATACGCTCTCCGGCTCCACGCTCCTGACCTTAAGCTGGCAGCCCACGAGCGTTCCCAGCCTGCGTTTCATCAACCCGCCGGGAGGAACCTCGGTCGCTTTGAACGACGCCGACGGAACCGTGCGCTACAAGGTCCGCTTCAGCGCCACCGACGTATTCGGCGGCACCAACGTTCGGCTGTATTACACGACCCAGGGCGACGAACCCGACGTCACCAAGCTGGTGCAGACCGCCACGGTCATCGGCGAGCGCCGCAAGCTCACTCCGGGCACGCTGGAGCTGAGCATGGACTGGAAGATCGCGGGCAAGAACAACGGCGTCTCCTTCAAACTGCCGGACGGCCGCTACTTCTTCTTCGCCGAGCTGATCCCCGGGCTGGGCGCCGACGGCACGGAGCGCGCGTTCAGCAAACCGCGCCCCGGTCGCAACAACGTCGGCGACGGCACGCTTACGGTTCAGGACGTGAACATTGCCGGCAAGATGGCGCGCTCGGAAACCTGGACGGCGCGGTGCATCAAGGCCAACGGATCGGAATGGACGGTGAGCAGCTCCATCACCCAGCCGGGCCCGGGCGACGGCACGCCCAGTCCCGATCCCAAGACCCGCGCCTTCACCGGGCAGCCTTACACCTCCCTCAACGGCGCGGTTCGCTTCCTCATCAGCACCGGCGCCAAGGCCTTCACCGTGGGTGATACCTTCAACTTCACGACCACCGGCATCACGGCGGTGAGCCAAGGCGTGTCGATCATCAACGGCCGCATCACCGAGAACCCCACGCCGAAGATCGTCGCCGCGCCACTCTCGGGGAAGTCTCCGCTGACCGTGACCTTCGACGCCCGGGCCTCCTCGGACCCGGCGGGACAGCCGCTCTCCTTCGAGTGGGACTTCGGCGATTCCAGCCCGCCGGCCTCGGGGCCGCAGGTCGTACATACCTTCACGGGCAGCCGCACCTTCACGGTCACCCTGCGGGCCACGAATACGGTCACCAGCCGCTTCGCCGAGACCACGGTGGACATCGCGCTGACCAATAACTCGCCCAAGGCCGCGATCTCCGCTTCGCCGCTCAGCGGACCGGTGCCCCTGCTGGTGCAGTTCAGTGCCTCGTCTTCGTCCGACACCGAGACCCCGGCGAACAAGCTGATCTACGCCTGGGACTTCGGTGACGGGCGCGGAACCGCCGGCAGCGGCGTGCCCGGTGAGTCGGTCAACGTCAACTACTTCTACGACCGCGCCGGCACCTACAACGCCGTGCTCACCGTCACCGACGAGGGCGGCAGAACGGACACCGAAAGCGTTACCATCCTGGTGGGCAACACGCTGCCCGAAGCGGTGATCACCAACACCGCGCTGCGCGGCCCGTCACCCTGGGTGGTGACCTTCAACGCCATTAACTCGCGCGACGCGGAGAACCACAAACTGACCGTGACCTGGAAATGGGGCGACGGCACGCCCGACGAGACGTTCCCGGTCACCGGTCCTCCGGGCAAGACGGACGGCGCCGTGTCGCACACGTACCGCATCTCCGCCGGCAAGACCACGGAGGAGTTCAAGACCACGGCCATCGTGCGCGACGAACTCAACGGCGCCGTCACCTGGCCGGGCGTAACGGTGACCGTGGACCAGACGGTGGCCGGCGCCTCCGATCCGCGGGCGATCTTCAGCCTGACGCCCGCAAATCCCAGACTCAACCAGGAGTTTACCGCCGACGGCTCGGCCTCCTTCGACCGGCCCACCGGCGCCCGCCCGGCGAAGTTCACCTGGTCCTGGGGGGACAACACTCCCGACAGCAGCGGCGTTACCGCCAAGCACACCTACACGCGCGTGGGCTCGTTCACCATTACGCTCACGGTGGAGGACGCGGAAACCCCGCCGAACAAGAACAGTGCGTCGAAGACGGTGACCATCAGCACCGTGCCCGACGATGACGATGACGACGGCGAAACGGGGAATCGTCCTCCGCGGGCGTCGATTCGCATCGAACCGCCGCAGGGGGTCGTGGGAACCACCTTCCGCTTTGACGCCAGCGGCTCGTCCGATGCCGACGGCGACGACCTTACCTACCGCTGGTCCTTCGGCGACGGCGGCACGGCGGAGGGCGTCAGCGTCGAGCACTCCTACAGCGCGGCGCGGACCTACGTGGTCCGGGTGAGCGTGCGTGATGAACACGACGCGGTCAGCGATGCCACCCGCTCGGTGGTGGTCGCGGAAAGCTCGGGCAACCGCGTCCCGGTGGCCATGATCGGCACCGGACCGCGCAGCGGTGCAGCGCCGCTGACGCTGACCTTCAACGGCCAGAACTCCTTCGATCCGGACGGCGATCCGCTCGAATACACGTGGGAGTTCTATCTCGGAGACACTCTGATCGCGACGGTGACCGGCGCCGTGGTCTCACGGACGTTCGATTCCGAAGGACAATACGCCGTGCTGCTGGAAGTCTCCGACGGCCGGGGCGGAGTTAACCGCACGCAACCGCAGGCCATTACGGTTTCGGCGGCGGCGGGGCCGGTGGACGACGGCGGTGACGACGCCGAACCGCCGGGCCGACCGGCGCCGCTTCCCTCGCGGCCGCCCTCGGTGTGCGGCATGGGTCTGATCATGAGCGTGCTCGGATCGGTACTCGGCATGTTCGCCATGGCCGCCTCACGACGCCGGCTGCGCGGGCATTGAGTTTGTACGCATCGCGCTCGGCACCGCCGCGACCCGGCGGTGCCGCGGCGCGGTGAAAGCGTGGAGCCGGCTCCGCGCTGAGCAGGCAAGCGGCCTCGAAGCGTTCCCGTTACGCGGGGCTTCGAGGCTTCTTTCTTGCGCCGGCGGCGCGGTTATAATCGGCGCGGTGGATCGGGCCTTTTGCCCGGTCGGGAGCCAACACCCTACCGGATTCCGGCTTTTTCCGACGAATCGCCGGCCGCAGGATCGGAGCACAGCACTGTCCGCAACCTCTGTGATGACATCGCTGGTCCGCAGCGTCAAGTCGCTGCCGCGCAAGGTATTCGGAACCCGCAACGAACGACTGCTGAAGGTGTACGTGCGCGCCGTTCCCCCCATCAACGCCCTGGAGCCGCAACTGCGCGGCGACTACGACGTTCGGCTGGCGGAACGCCGAGCCGGGGAGCACCTCGAAGACGTACCCGAAGAGGAGCGCGAGCCGCGGCTGCGGCAGATTCGCTACGAGCTCTGCGAGGACCTGCGCAGCCGTGCCCGGGGGTTGCGCGAGCGCATCGCCCCGCACATGACGCCCCTGCGGGAGTGGTGGACGGCGCTCGATCCCGCCCTGCAACTTCAGGAGTACTACAAGGACGAGTATCGCAAGCGCATGGCCAAGGTGACCGAGGCCCTGGACCGCGAGGGCATCTCCGCCGAGGCCTTCGCCATGCTGCGCGAGGCCTCGCGCCGCGCCCAGAACCATCGTCATTTCGATTGCCAGCTTGTCGGCGGCCGCGTGCTCTTCGAAGGCAAGATCGCGGAGATGAAAACCGGCGAGGGCAAGACCATCGTCTGCCACCTGGCGGCCTGTCTGATGGTCCTCTGCGGGCACAAGGTGCACATCATCACCGTCAACGACTACCTGGTAAAACGCGACGCCGACTTCGCCGCGCCCATCTTTGAGCTCCTGGATATCTCCGTGGGCTACATCCAGGCGCAGTTGGACCCCGGGGGGCGGGAAGGCATCCGCCGCCACGCCTACGCCTGCGACATCACCTACGGCACCAACAGCGAGTTCGGGTTCGACTACCTGCGCGATAACATGAAAACCCGCCTCGAGGACCAGGTGCAGGGCCGGCTGGACTTCGTCATCGTCGACGAGGTGGACTCCATCCTCATCGACGAGGCGCGCACCCCGCTCATCATCTCCGGCCCCGCCGACGACGACGTCACCCGCTACCCCCGCGCCGACAAAGTCGCCGAGGAGCTGGTCCGCCGCCAGGCGGTCTGGGATCGCAAGGTGCTGGCCACCGTCGGCAAGTTCGACGGCGAGACGCACAACATCCCCAAGCTCGGCGACGCCATGAGCATCCTGGGCTACAAGGAGCGCAAGGGCGCCCGGCGCAAGGAAACACCCAAGCCCGCAGAGCGCGAGCCGGGCACCGAAGGCCCGGAAGAGTCCGCGCCCGCGGCGCAGGCAACCCTGGGGCCCGATTTCCTCACCGACGATCACGTGGAGGCCATCCAGTACTACGAGCACAACATCCTCAAACTGCCTCCCGCCGAGCAGTACCGCCGCTATTTCATCGTCCAGGTGGAACGCAAAGTGGCGGGCCTGACCCACGAGGGCGTGACCATCGCCCAGGAACTCCTCGACGTGGGCAGCCTCTACGCCGGCGACAACATGGAATGGCCGCACCTGATTGAAAACGCCCTCCGGGCGCACAAGGTCTACCGCCGCGACACGGACTACGTGGTTCAGGACGGCCAGGTGATCATCGTCGACCCCTTCACCGGGCGGCTCATGCACGGCCGGCAGTGGTCGGACGGATTGCACCAGTCGGTGGAGGCCAAGGAACGCGTCAAGGTAAAGGAAGAAACGCAGACGCTGGCAACCATCACCATCCAGAACTTCGTCCGCCTGTACCTCATCCGCGCCGGCATGACGGGCACGGCACTCACCGAGGCGACGGAGTTCGACAAGATTTATCGCCTGGACGTGGTGGAGATTCCCACCAACCGCCCGGTGAACCGCGTGGACCACAACGACAAGATGTACCGCGACGAGCAGCAGAAGTACGACGCCATCGTGGAAGAGATCCACGAGGTTCATCGCCGCGGCCGGCCCACGGACCCGTTCCTGATGGCGGACGTGCTCACGGCGCTGCGTCCCATTGTGGAGCGACAGGGGCGCGACCCGGCGAAGATCGACGAGGCGCTGCGGCAGTTCAACAATGCCCAGGTGGGCGATCGCCAGGTGATCCGCTTCATGGTGGAGACGTACGACGAGATGATGGGTGACCTGGCCCGCGGCCGGCCCGTGCTCGTGGGCACCACCAGCGTGCAGAACTCCGAGAAGGTCTCCGAACTTCTCACCCGCCGCTACGGCATCGAGCACGAAGTACTCAACGCCAAGAACCACGCCCGAGAGGCGGAGATCGTGGCCAAGGCCGGGTATTGCTCTCCGCCGCCCACCGGCCGGGACAAGACCCCCTGCGGACACGTGACCATCGCCACCAACATGGCAGGCCGTGGAACGGACATCAAGCTCGGGCTCGGCGTGGTCTTTCCCACGTGCAAGGTCCCGGAGAAGCTGCCCGATGGGACGAGGGAGAGTCCGTTGTTTCCCATCCTCTCCACCAAGTGCTGCATCACCTGTCCGGAATACGACCCGGCGACGAACTGCGCCCACTGCTTCAAGCCCAAACTCGACCCGCGTTTTCCCGAGCTGGGGCGCAAGGTGTGCCCGCTCAGCGTGCCCTGCGGACTGCACATCATCGGCACGGAGCGGCACGAGTCCCGGCGCATCGACAATCAGCTTCGCGGGCGTTCCGGCCGGCAAGGCGATCCCGGCTCCTCGCGCTTCTCGCTTTCGCTCCAGGACGATCTGCTCAAGCTGTTCATGTCGGACTGGATGCTCAAGATGATGGAGCGCCTGGGCTTCACCGACGGCTCCAGCCTCGAGGACAAGCGCCTCAACAAGGGCATCGAACGCGCCCAGCGCAAGGTCGAGGAGCGGAACTTCTCCATGCGCAAACACCTGCTGGAATGGGACGAGCCCATGGATTTCCAGCGCAAGGAGTTCTACACCGCCCGGCAGCGCATCCTGGAGCGCCGCAACCTCGACACCCTGATCTTCGACATCATCGACAACGCCATCGACACCACGCTCAGGCAGTACCTCGCCGAGGGCTACCCCCGCTCCTGCGTCGCCGAGTGGTGCCGCCGGCAGCTTGACGTCACCATCGCCGAAGACGCCATCGACATGGACGACGTCGCCTCCGCGCAGGGGAGCATCCGCCGCAAGGCCAAGGACGAGGCGGCGGAAATGATCCGCACCTCGCTCGGCGAGTACATCGACCCCGACGTCCCCGCAAGCGAATGGGACGTCAGCGGTTTGCTCCAGTGGGCGCAGCGGGCGTTTCGAGTTTCCATCACCCAGAATCAACTCCGACGGATGGACCCGGACGACATCGAGGAGGTGCTGCTCACCGCGGCGCGGAAGCTCTACGACGAGGCCGACTTGGGCGGCGTCGCTCTCTACCTCGATCCGCACTTCGCGCATAACGCCCTGGCCGACTGGGCGCGCAGCAAGTTCAGCATTCGGCTCGACGCTTCTGAACTCGTCGAGACCCCGCGCGAGGAAATCCGCGAGCTGCTCTCGGCGCGGGTGCGCGAGGCGTACCGCCGGCGGGAGACCTCCTATCCCGTGGAGTCGTGCCTGGAGCGCGCCCTGGGCGACGAAGGCACGGGCAACCTGGCGGCCGCGGAGTTCGTGGTGCAGTGGGCCAACGGCAAGTACGCCGCCGGCTGGACGCTGGCCGACGTACAGGGCAAGTCGCGGCAGGAAGTGCATGACGCACTGCTGGCACTCAGCGACGCCTGGTTCAACGGGCGACTGGTGGAGGAGGTGGACCGCAGCATCGCAGGCGTAAGCCGCGAGGACGCCGTTGCCTGGGCCAAGAAGCGCTTCCGGCAGTCCTGGGACCAGCGGCGCTTCGAGCACTTCCCGGGCGACCTTCGCGCCGCCCTGCTGGACCAGGGGCGCGAGATGCTCCGCTGGGAACTCAGCCGCCTGGAACAGTTCGTGCTGCTGCGCATCTACGATCAGGCCTGGAAGGATCACCTGCTGGAGATGGACCACCTGCAAGTGGCCATCCGGCAGCGCCCCCTGGGCGGCGACCAGACGCACCCGCAGAGCCAGTACGCCATCGAGGGGCGAGACCTGTTCAAACAGATGTGGTCGCGCATCGCGGCCCGCGTGACGGACATCATTTTCAAGGTTCGCGTCGGCGGCGACGACTCCGCCGAGGGCGATGGCCGCGGGGGCCGTCCGGGCGGAGCGCGGGCGCTCTCCTTCACCCACGCCGATTCCACCGGCACCGGCTTCGCCCAGGCAGCGCGGGACGAAGCGGCGGCCATGCGCGCTCAGAACGTCGAGGCCAAGGTCGAGACCATCCGCCGCGAACAGCCGCGCGTGGGCCGCAACGACCCCTGCCCCTGCGGCAGCGGGAAGAAGTACAAACAGTGCCACGGGCGAACGTAGCGCCTGCTGCACCGTCGGGATCGGGAGCGATCCGGCCGGGCGCGAAGCGCTACGCTGAGAACAGCTCAGGACCGGCGGGACGATGCGTCGCATTCGATGGCCGCTGACGAAGTGGGCCCCCGAGCTGGCGTCGTTCGACTCTGAAACGGCGCGGCGCAGAGCCATCGGGGTAGCATTCGCGGCGACCATGTGGAGCCGGCAGGTAGTGATCTCTGCGATGGCGCTCTGGCTCATCCGCATGGCTGGGGTGCGGTTCGGAGTACAAGCCTGGATGTCGTGGAGGCCGTGGGTGCGGATCGCAGCCCAGGTTCTCTCCCAACTCACCGTTCTTGGCCTGCTCATCTGGGTCGGTCGCAAGGAGTTTCGGCGCTCGTTGCGCCAGCAGCTCGTCGACCGCGGCTTTCCGATTTGCATCAAATGCGGCTACGACCTGCGCGGGCAGCACCGGCCGCGATGTCCGGAGTGCGGCACCGAGATGCGCGGCGTCTTCCACATGCCGCCGGAGGGCGGGTAGCGGATGACGCGAGGCGGATCAGATACACGCCCGTAGATGCGCGGTTGTGGTTTCCCTGACGCCGGCGGTATAACCCCTCGCGGTGAAACCTGTCACGAGCGAGCCCGTGCCGGCGCTCCGCCCGGCGCCGCCGGCGACCGCCCCCGCCAACGAGATGTTCCTGCGCAACATGCGCGCCTTGTGGCTGGAGGACCCGGTTCTGGCGCTGCGCGTAGACGCGGTCAATGACGACGAGCGCGTGGCCGTCGAACCGGCGCGCCGCGGCGCGTGGACGGCGTCGGTTCCCGCGCCCGGCGGGCAGGCCGTGCAGTTGCACAGCCGCTACGACCCGTGCCGCGAGGCGGAGCAGTTCGTCGGGGCCATTTCCCTGGAGGAAAAATACTGTTTCGTAGTCTGTGGACTGGGTCTGGGGTACCACGTGCGCGCCCTGGCGGATCGCCTCCGCGGCGAGGCAGTGATCATTTGCAGCGAGCCATCAGTGCCCTTGATCGCCTCGGCGCTGTGCTGCGTGGACCTTTCGGACCTGATCACCGGCCGGCGGCTCATCATCCTCACCGACCCCGACAAGACGCGCCTGCACGAACGCCTCCAGCCGCACACGGCGCTCATCATGCTCGGAGCCCAGTTCGTGCAGCACCCGCCGTCGATGCGCGCCGCCGAGGCCGCGCACCGCGCCGTCTGCGACGCCCTCGCCGAGTTTCTCACCTACACCCGCATGACCATCATGACTCTGGTGCACAACTCGGAAATCACCTGCCGCAACATCGCCATGAACCTGCCGGCATACGTCTCCACGCCGCCCGTCGACTTGCTCCGTCGGCGCTTTGCCGGCGACCCGGCGGTGGTGATTTCCGCCGGGCCCTCGCTGCGGCGCAACATTGAGGTGCTGGCGGGGCTGAAAGGTCGCGCCGTGCTCTGCGCCGTGCAGACGGCCATCCGGCCGCTCATGCAGCGGGGCATCGTCCCCGACTTCGTCACCAGCCTGGATTACCACGAAATGTCGCGCAAGTTCTTCGAGGACGTCGGCGACCTGTCGGGCGTGCACCTGGTGGCGGAGCCGAAAGCAACCTGGCACGTCATCGACCACTACCCGGGGCCCGTCAGCCTGTTGGACAACGAGTGGGCGCGGCTGGTGGTCGGCGACGAACTGGGGACGCGCGGGGGACTTCCCGCCGGAGCCACCGTGGCGCATCTGGCGTTCTACCTGGCCGTCTACATGGGATGCGACCCGATCATCTTCGTGGGGCAGGACCTGGCTTACACCGGACACGTGTATTACGTACCCGGCGTGGAGATTCACCGCGCGTGGTGGAGCGAGTTGAACCGCTTCCATACGCTGGAACTCAAGGAATGGGACCGCATCGTCCGCGGCCGGCCCATTCTGCGAAAAGTAGTGGGCAACGACGGCGAGGAGCTGTTCACCGACGAACTGCTCTTCACCTACCTGGAGCAATTCGAGAAGGACATCGCCGCGGCTCCCTGCCGCGTCATCAACGCCACGCAGGGCGGCGCCCGCATCCGCGGCACGCAGGTCATGACGCTGCAGCAGGCCGCCGACCGGTTCTGTGGCCGCTCCATTGACCCGGCGCGGTTCGCCTATCGCGCGGAAACGCGCTGGCACGACGCTGTGAACCTGCCCGCGGCGCGAGCGCAGCTCGAGCGCCGGCTGGCGGAGCTCGATGATGCGGCGGCGGTGTGCGACGAGATCATCGAGTTGCTTGGCGAGCTGGCGAACCTGACGCACGATCCGCCGCGCTTCAACCAGCGGCTGATCCGGGTGGACGAGCTGCGCACCCGCGTGTACCAGGACACCCGCGCCTACCGCATCGTGAATGCCGCCACACAGCTCGCGGAGTTGCGGCGGTTTTCCGCGGATCGGCAGATCGAGGCGGTGGCGGTAGAAGGCGCGGAACGCGCCAGGCGGCAGATCGCCCGCGACATCGCGTTTATCACCGGCGTGCGCCAGGGAGTGGCCCGGGTGCGGCCTATGCTGGCGGCGGCGCTGGAGCGGGTGATCGCGGCCGGTGAGTGCCATGATGCGGCACGTAGTGGTTAGGCGCCGAATCGGCGCCTTGCGAGCAGCGCCATGAAGGTCATCGCCGCCATTCAGGCCGACCTGGAGACGACGCCCCTGGGCACGCGCAGCCGCGCCGCGCAGGAGATCGGCGGCGTCCCTCTGCTTCGTCGCACGGTCGAGCAATTGCGCCGCGCGCGGCACCTGGCGGGAGTCTACGTGCTTGCCCCCGTGGCGCAGGAGCCCCGTTGTGCCGGACTGGTGGCATCTACGGGCGCCGAGGTGCGCCGCTACGACGCGCCGGCGGCGCCCTGGGCGGACCTGGTGCGCTCGGCGCGCAAGTGGTCACTGGACGGCTGGCGCGGCGGCATCGGCGGCAGCACCTGGTTCGACGAGTACGTCGACTGTCGCCTGCTCAGCGGACTGCTCAAGATGGTCGAGGCCGACGCCGTGCTCGCCGTGCCGTCGGCGGCGCCCCTGCTCAGCACCGCCCTGGCGGACCGCATGATCGAGCACCGCCGCGCCGCTGATGAGGATGTGCGCCTGATCTTCACCCAGGCCGTGCCGGGTATCGCAGGGGTGCTGCTGGACGCATCGCTGGTGCACGAAGTGGCGGACAAGGGCGTGCCCATCGGCTGGGTCTTCACCTATCAGCCCGACAATCCGCGAAAGGACCTGATCTTCCTGCCTTGCTGTGTAGAGATTCCTCCGGAATTGCGCTACGCCACCGGCCGGCTGATCGCCGACACCGACCGCGCGACGGCACGGGTGGCCGCGATTCTCCACGAACATGCCGATCCCGATCTGCCCGCCATCGGCCGCTGGCTCACACAACGCGAGGCGGTCACCACGGAGCCGTTGCCCCGCGAAGTGGAGATCGAGCTGACCACGGACGACCCGTATCCCGAGGGGCTGCTGCGCCCGCGCGGAGGGCGCGTGCCCCAGCGCGGCCCGATCGACGTTGAGGTCGTGCGCCGCGTGGCGGATGAACTGGCGGCCGGCGGTGACGACAGCCTGGTGGTGCTCGGGGGGTTCGGCGATCCGCTGCGGCATCCCCGACTGCCGGCGGTGCTCGAGGCGCTCCGCGCGCCGCGGGCCGGCGGGCGCCGGGTCTGCGGCGTGGCGCTGCGTACCACGGGCGTGGACTTAACCGACGAAGTCATCGCCGCCCTGGTGGAGCATCAGGTCGACGTGCTGATGGTATCGCTCGATGCCTGGACGCCGGATTTGTACGGCCGCCTGCAGTCGCCGCAGTCCCCCGCGGGGGCCAGCCTGGAGCGCGTGCGGCGCCGCATGGAACGAGTGGCGGAAGTGCGGCAGCAGCAGCGCCGCGCCGCACCCATCGTGGTGGCGGAGATGGTCAAGGCAAGGGAGAACGTCCACGAGCTCGAGGCGTTTTACGACGGCTGGATCCGCCGCGTGGGAGCCGTTTGCATCACCGGGCACGGCCACCTGGCCCGGCAGTGCGACGACCACAGCGTCACCAGCATGGCACCGGCGGCGCGCTTCCCCTGCCGCCGGATACGCGCCCGGTGCGTGGTACTCGCCGATGCCCGCGTGACCTTGTGCGATCAGGACCTTCACGGGCGATACGCCCTTGGATCGCTGCACGAGCGTTCACTCGGTGAACTCTGGAGCGGCGAGGCGTTCGAACAAGTGCGCCTCGCGCACCGGGCGGGCCGATTTGACCCGCTTCCGTTGTGCGCCGCGTGCGACGAGTGGCATCGGCCGTAGGAGCCGTCCTGCCGCCACACGCCGCTCACTCGGGGACGCAGGGGCACGGGATTCACACCCGGGCCGAACCATCCCCGGTTACTCGATCCACACCGTGTCGCCGGCGCGGAGCGGCGGGATGCGCTCGCGTTTGGCGGCCACGTCAGCGGCCTCCAGGGCGAAACCCGGGTCGATCCCCACGTCTACGTCCGGCGTGCCGTCCGCCCGGCGCGGAACCGCCACCCCCGCCGCCTCCAGCCAGCGGCAGGCGCGGCGGATCTGGTCGCGGCGCGATGATTCCAGCGAATCCACGCCGGTGGGGTTCTTGACCGGAGAGAATTCCTCGGCCCGTTCGATCTGAAACAGCAGCGGGTTCTCGGCCAGCGGCAGTACGTCGAAGATGAAGGTCTCCAGTTTGACGGCGTTGGGCGCCGTAGGGCGGACCGTCCGGCCTTCATCATCGATGCAGGGCACGGTCTTCTCCGCACGGCGGTAGGGGAGCAGGTGGCCGCTGACCCGCTCCACAAACGGCACGTTGAGCAGATGGATCGCGGCATTCCCCGAATCAAACCGCCGCGTGCCGTCGGCATTACGGGCATGGGCGAGGGCCTCCGGGAACTCGGAGTACTCGATAACCGCCAGTTTACCATCACGCAGGCAGAGGTTGCCC
Source organism: Planctomycetota bacterium (assembly GCA_016208685.1). GTDB lineage: Bacteria > Planctomycetota > Phycisphaerae > UBA1845 > UBA1845 > JACQXM01. The sequence goes on from JACQXM010000015.1 coordinate 221,351, forward strand.
ACACACTCCAGATCTTCGGCCTTGGGGAGCACCTTGGTGGACATCTCCGATCCCGTTCGCGCGTGCAAGCCGATGAACAACGGGTCCAGCGGGCGGACCAGCGGGTTGTCCACCTGAAAGTAGGAGACGATCTCGACTCCGCGACGCCGCATGTCGGTGAGGCCGCCGCTCCTTGCCAGCGCCTTGAGCGTTCCGCCGTGTCCGTCGGGCGCCAGGGAAAGGCGGTCCCTGGCCTCCATCAGCAGGCGTCCGTGCCGGTCGAAGGCGGGCAGCATTCCCTGACTGAAGAAGAAGAGGTCCTCCCGCGGCAGGCCCAGCCAGCCGCGGGCGCGGAAGAACTCGATCGTCTGTTCGTGGTTCGCCGGGCTGGTCATGATGTACCAGGGAATCGGCGCTGCGGAGCGCCGGCGTTGTTCGACGATCGCCGCCGCGAACAACTCGAAGAGTGTCCTATGGCCCGCGGGCGTGACCACCACCGCGCCCTTGGGGCCGTCGATGCCCAGGCGCGTGCCTTGCCCGCCGGCAACCGTCAACGCCGCTACCCGCGTCTCCCGGAGCAGCTTGCACCCCAGGTTCTCCGCATCGCGATAGTAGGCCTCTTTTCCCGCGGGAGCGGTCCGAGGAAATACGGGCGCGGGTTGCAGGTTCGCCAGCGAAGGTGTCGCCGGGCGGCCAAGTACGTGCGAGGGAATCAGCCGATCCACAACATCCCAGGGAACGGAGGCGATCTCCTCCAGCAGCCGAGCGCGCTGTGCTTCGTTGAGTTCCGCCCACCAGCGCAGTACGTGGTCCTGCGCCCGAGGGCGAAGCAGCTCCAACGCCTCACGGTAGCGCATCGTTGAATCAGCGGCCGTGTTCATCGGTGGTGCAGCGCTTTCGAAGCAGTGAGCGCTCTCGGCGAGGCCTCGTTCGTTGCGTGGGTTGGGTTTCATGGACCATCCCCGACACAGAGTACGGGCCCGATCACGGGTGTCAAATCCGAGGAGGCACGGGCACGGCGCACGAAAAAGGGGGTTTCGGTTATCGAACCGACGTGCGTGGGCATTGAATCGAACTCCGGAAATGGGATAGAATGTGAACGTTCCGGCGGCGCGCCGCAGACCTTGCCTTTCCGCATTGGGCCGGTGGGTGAGCCCTTGCCGCGCAGGACGGACCTTCCCGCAGCGCACCGCCCGAGCGCCGCCGAACGCCCATCGGCGCGCCGGAGGAGGACTCCCATGCGGATCGGTCATCTCACCTGGTGGACCGCCTTGACGATTGCGGAACCGCTTCTGTTGGCGGTGGGGATGCCGCGGGCCGCCGCCGAAGAGGTCACGATCTACTACGACTACATCGAGAACGGGCGGCTTACCGGCGGTCGGATCGTGGTCGACGCCGCCGACGAGGCGCAGCGGGCCCGGTTCCGGCTCGACGCCCCGCCGGGGTTCCGTCGGCTCGCCTGGCCGGTAACCACGGTGATCGACAACGGCCCCACCGCGAACCGCATCGACATCGTCATGCTGGGTGACGGTTACACAGCAGCGGAGATGAGCGTCTATTCGGCACACGTTGCCAACGTTCTTGCTGACTTCTTCCCCGAGGAGCCGCTGGCGGCCTATGCCTCGTACTTCAACGTGCACCGCGTGGACGTGACCTCGAACCAATCAGGCGTCGACGAGCCCGCTAGCGGCATCTTCCGGGACACGGCGCTGGACATGGCGTACGACTGCGCGGGAATCGACCGTCTGCTCTGCATCAACGTGGCCAAGGCGCTGGCGGCCGCCGCCTCAGCGCCGGACGTGGATCAGATTCTGGCGCTCGCAAACTCCACGCGCTACGGCGGCGCGGGCTACCCGGGGAACGACCTGGGAACGCTCGCGGGCGCCAATGGAGCGGCGGTGGAGGTCGCGCTGCACGAGTTCGGCCACGCCTTCGCCGACCTTGCCGACGAATACGACTACGGCGGCCCGACCACCTACACCGGGCCGGAGCCCCTCGAGGCAAACATCAGCATCTACACCGCCGCGCAGCAGGTGGCGCAGTTTCACAAGTGGTACCGCTGGATGGACCTTGCCAACGTGGATACGTTCGAAGGCGCCAACTACAGCGAGCTGGGCATCTACCGCCCCACCTTCGATTCCAAGATGCGCTCCTTGAACCGCCCCTTCGAGCAGGTGAACGTCGAGCAGTTCGTGCTCTCCCTTTACGCCACGGTTTCGCCGATCGACGACGCCACGCCGCCCTCGGGCACGCCCTTGCCGCCGGATACGCTGTTTTTCGTCACGCCGCTCCAGCCGGTGGACCATGCACTGGCCGTCCAGTGGTCCGTGGACGCCGTGCCGGTTTCCGGCGCCACGGGCACCACCTTTTCGCCCGGCGCCGCCGTGCCCAACCTTTCCATCGGGACGCACACCGTTGCCGTCACCGTCACCGACACCACGACGCGGGTGCGCGATGAGAACCTGCGCGACAGCCTGATGACGGATACCCGACAGTGGACGATCGAAGTAACGGCCACCTGCGGCGCGCTCGCGGCGCCGGCGGCGGCCCCTCCGCCGCTGGATCGGCAGAAGAACCGCTACCTCTCCTACGTGCCCAACAACGGAACGCTGCCCGTGGCCTTCAAGATCACGAAAGTCACCGGCGGAGCGGGCGACGTCGGCTGGGTGGCGGCGCCGGACGCGCTGGGTATCTCGCAAGTCGTCCCCATGACCACGCCGTTCGACCAGGTGCAGCGGGTTTGGAGTGAGCCGGTGGTTCACGTCGGGGATTGCGAGATCGTGCCCGACGCCTGGTACGAGCTTCGCGCCGCCTGCGAAGAGTCCGGCCCGGTTACCGCACCGCTGACCGTAGGCACCGTTCCGCAGCCGTTCCCCAAGCTCTGGGGCGACACCGTGGGTCAGTTCGGCATGGAAACGCCGGACGTGTGGGACTCTCCCAACGGGGTGGTGAACGTGAACGACTTCGTCGCCGCCCTGGAGAAGTTCCAGAACCCAGCGACCACGCGCGTGCACCTCACGGTGGTGGACGTGGAGTCAGTCAGCAATACCGATCCCTGCCTGAACCGGCTGGCCAACATCGCCGACGTGTTCACGATCATCAAGGCGTTTCAGGGCCTGGCGTATCCCTTCACTACCGACCCGGCCGCCTGCCCGCCGTGCCCGTGAATCGGCATCCGGGATGAGGCGCCGGCGGCACAAGGCCGTGAGGCAAGCAAGCGGGCGAGTCCGAGCCGGCGCCGTGAGGTCGCGGGTGAAGATACCGGGCCGCGCAGCGGCGACGCGGTGCCGCGGAACGGGCCCTATCGACAAGACGCCGACGACGCCGTGTTGAGCTATCGGAGGTAGCGGTCGAAGAACGCCGCAAGCTGCTTCATGTACAGCAGGCGGTTCTCTTCCTTGGCGAACCCGTGGCCTTCGTCGGGAAAGTACAACTCTTCGACCGGCAGGCCGCGCCTCTTGAGGGCCACCGCGATCTGCATCGCCTCACCGACCGGCACTCGGGGGTCGTTCAGGCCGTGCGCAATCATCAGCGGCGCCTGGATGCGATCGATCTTATGTATGGGTGAGATCGACTGGAGGAACTCCGGGTCGCTGAGCGGCCCGTACTCCGCCTCGCGCAGCTTGCGGCGATAGTCCTTGGTCTGCTCCAGGAAGGTCTGGAAGTTGACGATGCCCACGATGTTGCAGGCGGCCCCGAAGAGCTCCGGCGCTTCCGTTACCGTGGCCATCACCATGAACCCGCCATAGCTGCCGCCCCAGGCGGCCACGCGCTTAGGCGAGGCGTAGCCTTCGTTGATCAGGTACTTCACGGCGTAGATGCCGTCCTTCACGCTCTTCTCGCGGTTCTGGTAGTTGTCGGCGTCGATGAAGGCCTTGCCGTATCCGCTGGAGCCGCGGACGTTCGGGGCCAGAATGCCGTAACCGCGGGAAAGAAAATACTGAAACGCGCGATTGAAGCTCGGGCGGTACTGTGACTCCGGCCCTCCGTGATACTGCACGATGAAGGGGATCTTCTGCCCGCGGCGGTAGCTCTCCGGCAGGTAGAGGAAGGCGGGAATCTGTGTGCCGTCGAAAGACGGATAGTGTACCAGCTCCGGCAGGCGGAACCGCGATACATCGATGCCCTGCGTGTCCGCGCTGGTGAGCGCCACGGGCGGCGTGTCGGGCCGCGCCAGGTCCCACTGATAGATGACGCCGGGCGTGTTGGCGTTCTCCACGGAGAAGAGCATCATGGTGCCGGTGAAGCGCAGGTTGCCCACCAGACCCTTGGGCAGGTCCGGACCGCGCACCGGAGCCAAGGTAAAGGCGCGGAAGAAGTGTAGTGTCGCATATCCGTCCTCGTTGACGATCACCGCCAGGGTGGAGCGGTCCTCGTTGAAGCCTCCGCCGTCGATTTCCCGCCCTTTGGCGAATTCGGCCAGCAGCGGCGACATCTCCCCCGTCTTCAGATCGATGGAATGGAGCCGCTTGAGGTCGCCGCCGTAATCGGTGTTCACCCAGAACGATTGATCACCGACCGTATAACCGATTGGTTCGTACGACCATTCCTCGCCTTTGGGCGTTATTTCGCGCGTCTCGCCGCTCGCCAGCGTCACTTCCAGAAGCTGGGTGTAGGACGCGGAGTTGACCTTCATGATCACCAGCCGGCCGCCGTCACCGCTGAAGTCCACGGGTTCGTGATGCCCCGATCCGGCGTAGACCTTCTTCGAGGCGCGGGTGGCGAGGTCGTAGAGATACACATGAAAGTCCGCGGGGTTCTCGTCGTTGGCGCGATAGGCGAAGGCCAGCGAATCCCGCCGCCAGACCACGCTGCCGTACACCACCTTGGGGTTGATGAGAAGCGGCTCCAGCAGGCCGGTGGACGTCTGATAGAGGTAGAGGTTGTCCTGCTCGTTACCGCCCGCCGCAGCCGAGACCACGATCCACCGACCATCGTCGCTCAAGCGATAGCCGCTGATGCCGTCCTTGAAGCTGGTGATTTTGACCGCCTTGTCCTGCGAGGTATCGCGCGGCACGCGGTACAACTGGTTGATGCCGTCGGGGTTGTACACGAAATAGAGCGTGCGCTCGGGAAGCGGGCCCAGGTCGGCGTTGACCGGCCAGCGCATCTTGACGAACGCCTCGACATCCGGACCGGCCTTGGGCGCGACGGCGCACCCTCCAACCAGAGCCAATCCCATGAAGACGGTGGCACACCGGCCAGCGGCAGGCGCGTACGAGCGAATGGTTCTTATCACGGCGATTCAAGCTCCCATGGCGTACGGTTTCCTTCCGACACGGATGGGCACGGTAGCGTTTCAGGGGAAGGGGTCAAGTTTTGCGGCGGCGGGCACAAGTTCCGACGGCCGGCGGTGGTTAGGCCGGCGGCGGCTCGCGGTTCGGGATCGGTTCCGCGGTGCGGAGGTGCACGGCGAGCTTCTCTTCAGCCTCCGGCGGGCGGACGTAGAGCGGCACCAGGTCGCGGCGGTCCGTGAATTGGCCGCCAAGGGCCCGCCGCCGGCCCAGTTGGTACACGGTTTCAACTCGCGGAAGCCAGAGCGCCTCGGGCAGCACCGCCAGCCCGGATTCGTCGATGGCCGCGCGATGATAGGCGACGCCCTCGCCGAGGACGACACAATCGCGCAGCTGTCGGGAGAGGAACTCCGCCGGGTCAAACTCCGCCGGCGCGGCGACCGGCCGGTACAGGTCCTGGCCGAAGTCGAAAGCTGCGGCGAACACGTGGTGGCGTTTCGCATCGAGTATCACCGCCACGCGTTGCGGTCGCGGCGGGACATCCAGCGCATTCTGGGCCGTGGCTTCCAGCGTGGGCACGACGACGATCCGCGCACCGGTAGCGAGGGCCAGCATCCGCGCCACGCTGACTCCCAGGCGCAGCCCGGTGAAGCTACCCGGGCCGATGGAAAGGTAGACCTCGCGCACCGCCGGCGGTGCCACGCCGTGGGTGCGGCAAAGCCCCTGGATGGTAGGCAGAAACTCAGCGGCATGCTTTCGCGCTCCGCTGAAGCTCCGCGTCTCGAGAACCTGATCCCCGCGGCCCAGCGCCACGCTGCCCACGGCGCTGGAGGTCTCGAACGCCAGGATGAACTCAGGTTCGGCGCCGGCTCGTTTGTCCATGACGCGGCATCGTACAACAGACCGTGCGCCGTGACAGGCGGGCACGTGCCCCGGAGCCGACCGTAACCGGCCCCGCCCCGGCCCTTACCCGCGCAGGCCGATGATCCCCCAAACCGCCAGCCCCACCACCGCCGCCGCCACGATCACCAGCCAGCTCACAGGCAGCCCGCGGCGCGGCAGCGGCTCCTGAGTGCCACCATCTGGCACTTCGGCAACGTGCAGCGCGGCGCTCAGCTCCGCCAGACGCCCGATCGCCCGACCCCCGCCCGCGACGGAGGCGGGTGGCGAGGCGGCTGCTGCCGCCGCGGCCGCAGGCTCAGCGCCCGGTGGGGGCGCGTGGTGTTCCTCGAACTCCAGCCGCGCGCCGCAGGCGCCGCACACTCCTTCGTCATCCGTGACGTATGTGTGACACTTCCAGCAGCGGTTGAAGTAGCGGCACAGCCCGGGGGTTTCCCCGGCGAAGCGCCACTGATGCTGCGTCGCCGGTCCGCGCACGATGGAGGTCTCTGTGATCAGGCCGCGGCGTATCTGCCGGATGATGCGTTCCAACGCCACGCCGGGAAAGGGGCGCACGTGCTCCAGCACGTACCACGGTCCGGCGTGGGCGCGCATGCGTGCCAGCATGGTGGCACTGAGGTCCTGCCCGCAGTGGTCGCATTCGGACCGGTCGCGGAGCACGAGCTGCCCACACGTGACACAAGGGGCGGCGTGACCGTGCCAGACCGCCCGGGCCTGCGGGCTGAGCGGGCCGATGCCGTGCCGCGCGGCGATCTCCAGCGGGTGGTCTCCGGGGGGCAGGGCATCAGCGCCGCGCGGTTGACCGGTGACCGAGTCCGCGGGTGTGTTGGTCGGCTCTTGCATGGCGTCCTGAAACATCGTCTGCACCTTACCGGCAGCGGCTTGGCCTATTCTATTCCCGATCAAGACGTAGCGGTGTGCCACGCGGCGATTTCCGACGCGTCGTTGCGGCCGTAAGCCGCCGATGGTGCCCCGGATCCCGCGTTGGCGCCGGCACCGAGTTAAGTTGTTCGGACGTTCTCTTAAACTATTGTCACGACACAATTTACGATCCTTCATTCGACCCGCTCGGCGTGGGCGCCTGGCCGCGATCTACCACACATAAAGTGTATGATAATTGAAGTTTACTTCGATCAAGCCATGATGGACTTGAGACGCCAAGCCAACCCATCGGATACGTTTATTGCTCGATCCGCCTTCGGTGCGCCGGTTGAGGCTCGTGTGGTCGAGCCGATTACCGGCCATTGTACCGAGGCAGGCGCCGCGTGCTGCGTCGCGGGTGAGTTCCACGTGGAACGGCGGGTACGACCGTTGGGCGACCCATGAACGCTGTTCCACGTGGAACAGCTCGCGATTTGGGGGACGGCGAAGCCACCGATGTCGCCGGACACGCCGTCGGCACGCTATCCAGCACGTGTCGCCCTCACGTCGCTTCGTGCCAGCGCGGTGTAGACCACCAGGCTCGCCAGGCACAAGATTAGCGCGACGACCCACACCGGCCAGCCGACCAGCGCCCAAAGCCACATGCCGAGCAAGGGCGAAATCAGCCCCCGAACGCCGGCGAGAAAGACGTGGATCCCCATGTACACCTCCGCTTCGTCCGATTCTGCGAAGTGAAGGTGGCCCAGATTCCACGCCAGCGTCCCCCCGCCCTGGCCCAGGCCGTGGAGTATGCCCCGGAGCGCGAACAAAGCCACGGCCAGCGGAATCAACAGTGGCCGGGACGATGGGTCTCCGAGGGTAGCCAGCGTGCCGAGCAGTCCCGCAGCGATCGACGCCGCCCAACAGAAGACATTGACCACCCGGAACCGCAGCACTCCCAAACCGTCGAACAGTCTTCCCCAGCGACCAAGACTGCCGAGCAGAGCCAGGGTCGGGATTGCCATGATCAGCGAAGTACTCGTCCAAAAGCCCCAACCATCGTCACTCGACAGGCTGCTGGTCACGATGGCAACGACCACGGGGATGGTCATCAGGTTTGCGGCCCCTTGCAGGAACTGGGCCACGCAATACCAGGCGAACCGCCGGTCACGCCGCAGGACGGCCATCATGCGGCCAGTAACGTGGAGCGGCGAAAGTAGGGCGGCCAAAGCCATCGGTTCCACTATGTCCTCGCGCCAGTCAGGCCCGCTGGATGGACCGGCCCGGCGAAGGTTCCGTCGCTCACCCCGCACCCTCAGCCGAGAAATACGCAATACCCCCAGGGCGCCGAAACACGCAACGACGACGAAGATCACGCGGAAGGCATGGGGGTCGCGATCGCAGAACGCGGCGCAGAGCTGAACCGTCAAGATGCTGATGAGCGAACGAACGCCCTGGAGGCGTGAAGCGACCTGCCCGCGCAGCTCCCGGGGGTAGTTAGAGCGCCAGATGGCGGAACGGACCGTGATGACTCCGGCAAGCAGCACTTGGGCGAGCGCCATCTGGGCGATGAACCAAACGCCTCCTGCCGGCGACACGGGAATGATGGCGGCGCCCGCCGCGCAGACGGCCGTTCCGGCCGCGAACCAGGAAAGAAGTCGCAGCTTCCGCCGCCCCACGCACAACATACCCCAGAGGAGACTGAACACGTATGCGGCAAACGGGCTCGCGGACGCTACGGCGATGAGTACCGGGCCGCCGTGGAACGTCCTGGCGACCAGCACGCTGGCAAACTGCCCTTCGATGAGCGCGGCCAGGACGCTCCAGGGCACGATCTGCCGGAGTTCATAGTAGAAGTGGCGCCGGGCGAAGAACGGCAGCCGATCCAGATGGAGAAGATCCAAGCCACACCCCGCGCGGGCGGCGCGCCCGCGCCGCACGGGGCGGCCGGGCGCGGTTCGGCGCGGCCCGGCCCCTCAGTCCGACGCCGCGCGCCGCGCTGCGACGGGGGCGCTTATACCGGCACGGGAGGCGGGCGTCCAGCCGGCGGCGCCGCCGCATGCCGGGAGGAGCGGCAGCGTCATCTATATGGCACTGTGTCCGGCAGCCGCGGGCCGCCCGGAGGAGTCGGAACTGTCATATATATGACACCTTCGGCCCGCCCGCGCCTGCGTCAGTAGCGCCGCAACACGCCGATCACCACGCCCTGGATGGCGACGTTCTGGGCGTAAATGGGCTGGTAGGCAGGGTTGGCGGGTTGCAGGCGGACCCGCGTTTTTTCCTTGTAGAACTTCTTGAGCGTCGCCTCCTGGCCGTCCACGAGTGCCACGACAGTGTCACCATTCCTGGGGTTGGAACGTTCCTCGAAGACCACGAAATCCCCGTCGCTGATGTGCTCGTCGATCATGCTGTCACCCATCACGCGCAGCGCGCGGACCGGGTAACGGCTGGCGTAGATGCGCTCCAGGTCGACGGCGTCGAGGGTTTCGATGGCCTCGATGGGGCGCCCCGCGGCAATACGGCCCACCAGCGGCAGCAGCGTGGGTCGATCATCCGGCAGCCGGGCAGAAGGCGTCAGCTCCAAAGAGCGTGCCTTGTACGAACGCCGCGCCAGCAGCCCTTTGCTTACCAGGGCCTCGACGTGTTCGTATACCGTGATTTTGCTTACGCCGATTCGGTCGGCCATTTCCTGCAGGGTGGGGGCGTAGCCGGTGTCCCGCCGCCCGTCGCGGATCAGCGTAAGGATTTCCACCTGGCGCGGCGTCAGACACGCCGCATCGCCGGGTTGGGATTTGAGATTCCGTCGCATCCTGCACCTCGATATAGGCGTATACCCCGGCCGGGTCCCTCACGACCAGGGGTAGAATCGCCTTGGCCGCCAACGCCCGGAGCCGCGCAAAAAGGGTCGCCTGCCGGCGGGCGGCAATCCGCTCCGCGGCGGCGACCCTTTCCGCGGCTTCCGACGAAGCGGCGGGCCAATAAGTTCGGTAATCGCCGCCGGGGCCGAAGATGCACACCGGGGCTTGCATGTTCGCGTCCGTTGCCACTTGGTTGCTCCTGCGTCCGTGCCGACTTGCCCGCGGGGCGCCACGTACCCCGCCAACAAGCGAGCGTCCTTCACCATAGTCTACCTAACTTTTGCCGAACGTCAAGCGCCGGGGCGGTTTTTTTTCACAGGCGCGAGATCGCTCAACGCGCGTTCGATGCCCGCGGCGCGCAACGGTCACCGGCCGCGCTTGGTCGCCGGACAACTCCCGACCATCAGGACGATGGCGCCCGCTCAGCACGCGGGTACGAGCCCAAGCGTCCGCCGCGCCGCGATCGGACCCGATAGCCGCATTCTCAGTATTGGGAATGAAGAGGCCTGAGTGCTTCCTTGTTGATGCCGGCGCCGGAGCCCGTGCGTCAGCCTCGATGATCGGCGGCGGCGCGCCATGCGGCCGACCGCACCCGGTTCCTGAGCGGCTTCGGGTCTGCGAAGCAGGTGAACCGAGGCGGCAGGTTCAGATTTCCTCGCCCTCGGAAATACCGTCGGGCTCGGCGGCGCCCTCGCGGCGCCGGCCGAACCGCTCCATGCGATAGCGAACCGCGTCGCGCGAGATGCCCAGCAGCCGCGCCGCCCGGCTCAGGTTGTTTTTGGAAAAGGACAGGGCCGCCTGGATCACACGGTATTCGATCTCGTCGAGCTTCGGACCGTCACCGCTGAAGTCGAGGCGGATGGTCTCCTCGGCGGGCGCGACCTCGAGGGCTACACCGCCGGTCGAAGGCAGGGCGCTGATGTTCAGATGCTCGGCTCCGATCCTCGGTCCGTCACAAACCAACAAGGCGCTCTCCACGGTGTGCATCAGTTCCCGCACATTGCCCGGCCAGTCGTAGGCGTGCATGGCCGCCAGCGCTTCGGGGGCAAACCCCTGCAACCGGATGCCGTAGCGATCGCCGAGCGCCTGGAGGAAGTGCCGCGCCAGCGGCTCGACGTCCTCATGGCGTTCGCGCAGCGGCGGCATGGTGATGGTGAGCACCCGCAGGCGATGGTAGAGGTCGTCGCGGAATTCGCCCGCCTCGATGGCCTCGGGCAGGTGGCGGTTGGTGGCGGCAATCACGTGCACATCCACCTTGCGCTCCTTCGTGCCGCCCACGGGACGGAGGTTGCGGTTCTCCAGGACGTACAGCAGCTTGGCCTGCAAGGGCAGGGGCATGTGCCCGATTTCGTTAAGAAAGATGGTTCCATGGTCGGCGATCTCGAACAGCCCGCGTTTGTCGCCCCGCGCGTCGGTGAAGGCGCCCTTCACGTGTCCGAAGAGCTCCGACTCCGCCAGGTGATCGGGGATGGCGGTGCAGTTCACATGGACGAACTGGGCGTCGCGCCGTGGCCCGGCGTAGTGGATGGCGCGGGCGGTGAGGTCTTTGCCGGTTCCCGTCTCGCCGGTGATGAGGATGGTGGGAGGTTCGCGGGTGGCGAGCGCGGGGCTGGCGGTGATGCGCTCGATGAACGTCTTGACCTGGCGCATGGGTTTCGAGTCCCCGATGATGCCGCCGCGATCGCTCTCCGCCCGTTCGCGGCTGCGGAAGTAGCTCAACTCCGCGGCCAGCGACTGGGTCTTGAGTACGCGCTCGACCACCAGTTGCAGTTCTTCGAGGTCCACCGGCTTGGTGAGAAAGTCGGCGGCGCCGGATTTGATGGCCTGCACCGCAGTGGCGATGTTGCCGTGCGCCGTCATCAGCACCACGGACGCGGAACTGCCCGCGGCTTTCAGCCGCGCCAGTACCGCCAGGCCGTCCATGCCGGGAAGGCGATAGTCGAGCAGGATGACGTCGGGGCGGGTTGCCTCGGCGGTGCGGATGCCCTCTTCGCCGCTGGTGACCGTCGTGGCTTCGTGGCCGGAGAACCCCAGCGAATCGCAGATGTTCCTCGCCAGGATCGGCTCGTCCTCTATGACCAGAATGTTGGCCAAGCTGTGCTCCCGACCGTACCCGGCGGGCCGGCACCGCGGCGGGCAACCCTCTATTCTCGGGGGCTCTTTACCCCCGTCAACAGGTCATGGACCATAGTCGCAAAGACCGGCGGCGCTCGGCGCCGTCAGCGGCCGGCGGCCTCCCGACAAGCGGGCCCGGCGGCATGCAGCGGGGCCGCTGAGCCGGCGGACTGCCTGAGATGACCCAGACAACGAAGCCCGCGTCGCCCGGCAAACCGCAAGCCGCGGTCCGCTGGCGGTGGTACCACTACTACTTCCTGCTGGCGCTGTTCGACGTGGTGGTTATCGTCGCCGGCTTCCTGCTCCTGCAACAGACGCTCAGCTCCTATCATCGGGCGTTAAAGCGCCTGACCTCGATTCACGGCCGGCAGCAGTGGATCATCAGCCTGCGGCTCAAGGTGATCGACCTGAACGCCCCGGGCAACGATGTGTTCGAAACCCGCCGGGTGGACGAGTCCCGCACCCGCTTTGCACAGATGGAGGACCGACTGCGCCGCCTGCTGGTCCGGGAGCAGGAGTTCGAGGAGGACCTGTCGGAATTCCGCGCCCACGTGGAGAAAATGGTCGCGGAGGAAGGGCGCATCTTCGACCTGCTGGCGCCCGTGGAGCAGGAACCCACGTCGCCGGAACGGTTGCGCGAGGCCCTGGAAGCGGCATCGGTGGCCATGGCGGGCATGGATCGGGCGCAGGCCAACGCCTTGAACTCGCTCACCGAGCTCGACCAGCTCCTGCTCATGCAGACCGCCAGCCTGCTGAAAGAATACGGCAGCCGCCTTCAGCGTAGCGCCGCCGCAGCGCGCTACTTCGGGGGCGCCATGGTGGTCATTCTCGCCGGCGTGTTCTGGTACGGGCGCAAGCTCCAACGCCTGCACGACGAAATGCTGCTGCATGAGCAGCAAGTCGTGGCCGAGCGGCGCGAGCGCCTGGCGGCCGTAGGCGAAGTGTGTTCCGCCGTGGCCCACGGCATCCGCAACCCCCTGGCGGCGGTTTCCAGCTCAGCACAGCTCGTACTCGGGCACGCCGCCCTGGATGATGCGGCGCGCCGTCGTGTCGGGGACATCCTCGCCGAGTGCCGCCGGCTCGATCAGCGCATTACGCGGCTGCTCAACTTCGCCGCCGTTCCCTTGCGGGCCCCGGAAGTCTACGACCTGGCGACGGTGATCGAGCAGGCGATCCACGAGGTGCGGCCCGGCCTGGAGGAACGCAACTTGCGCCTGACGCGGGAGTTTGATCCTCCGCCCCTTGCCGTCAGGGGCGACCGCGAGCGCATGACGCAGAGCATCATCGAACTGATCGCCAACGCCATGGACCACGTCCCCGCGGGCGGCTCCATTCACATCGCGTGCCACCGGGACCTGACCCGTGAACGCACTGTGATACTCGACATCGCGGACGACGGCCCGGGAATTCCTGAGCACGCCCGAGCCCACGTCTTCGAGCTGTTCTTCACCTCCAAACCCCAGGGGACGGGCATCGGACTGGCCTCCGTGAAGCGCGCCGTGGAGTTCCACGGTGGAACGGTATGCGTGGTCGCCGATGGTCGCCCGGGGGCCCACGTTCGGATCACGCTGCCCACGGTCTGAGCGGGCGTCGCCGAGGCGGCGCTCCGGGCCCCGGCGCGGAACGCCTTGACCGTCCCAGCGGCCACGACGACCATGCCGCTTACGCAGGGAACCCGTCTTAGCGGGTCCGCGCTGCGGTCCGGGGCAACGTCCCGCTGACGGGAGGCCGGGTCGCTCGGAGCGAGGGTATGGCGGCGAATCTGGACGCGGCGGCGGTGCGGCACGTGGCCCATCTGGCGCGGCTGAACATTTCGGATGCCGAGGTGGCGCTCTACGCCGAGCAGTTGTCCAGGGTCCTGGGCTACATGGAGCAACTTGGCGAGCTCGCGACGGACGGGATCGCCCCCACCGCCCATCCACTTCCCGTCGTGAATGTCTTTCGCGACGACGTGCCGGTCGAGCCGTGGGATCCCCAGCGCGCGCTTCAGAATGCCCCGCAGCGGCAAGGCGCGTTCTTCCGCGTGCCCAAAGTGCTCGACCAGGACAGCGCGTAGGACGCGGAAGCATGGGCGCGATCATCGACATCTCGCGCGGCGTCCGGGCCGGGGTCCAGTCCGCGGAAGGCGCGGTCCGCGCGGCGCTGGATCGCGTGCACAAGGCCAACCATTCGCTGAACGCCCTGCTGGCGTGCGACGCCGATCGGGCACTGGAACGGGCACGAGCCCTCGACGCCGCCCGGGTCGCGGGGCACGACCCGGGCCCCCTGGCCGGCGTACCCCTGGCGCTTAAGGACAATATCTGCACGCCGTTCGGGATCACCACCTGCGGCTCGCGAATTCTCGGGACCTTCGCCTCGCAATACGCCGCGCACGTTGTGGAACGCCTGGAGTTCGCGGGTGCCGTGATCATCGGCAAGACCAACCTCGACGAGTTCGCAATGGGGTCGAGCACGGAGAACAGCGCTTTCTCACCGACCCGAAACCCCTGGGACCTGGCGCGCGTGGCGGGCGGCTCGTCCGGCGGCTCGTGCGCCGCGGTGGCCGCGCGCCTGGTTCCCGGCGCGCTGGGCAGCGACACCGGCGGGTCCATCCGGCAGCCGGCATCGTTCTGCGGCGTCACCGGCCTGAAGCCGACCTACGGAAGGGTGTCACGATTCGGCCTGGTGGCTTTCGGCAGCAGCCTGGATCAGATCGGGCCCATCGCCGAGGATGCCGGCGACGTGGCACTGCTCCTGAAGGTCATCGCGGGGCATGACGCCCGCGATTCCACCAGCGTGGACGTGCCCGTGCCCGACTACCTGGCGGCGCTGGACCGTCCGCTCGCCGGGCTGCGCGTCGGCGTCAGCGAAGAGTACTTCGGCGAGGGGCTGGACAGCGAGGTCCGCCGGGCGGTCGAGGTGGCGATCGCGGAGCTTGAGCGCGGCGGGGCGGTGGTGGTCCCCGTTCACCTGCCGCACATGAAGTATGCCATCGCGTGCTACTACATCGTGGCCACGGCAGAGGCTTCGAGCAACCTGGCACGGTTCGACGGCGTGCACTACGGACACCGCACGGAGAACCCCCGGGACTTCATGGACGTGTACGCCGCGTCGCGCGGGGAGGCCTTCGGCCCCGAGGTCAAGCGCCGCATCATGCTCGGCACCTACGTTCTCTCCAGCGGCTACTACGACGCCTACTACCTCAAGGCGCTCAAGGTACGCACGCTGATTCGCCGGGACTTCGAGCGCGCCTTCGAGCAGGTCGACGTCATCGCCTCGCCCGTGGCGCCTTCGCCTGCGTTCCTGGTGGGCGAGAAGGCCGTCGATCCACTGGCCATGTATCTCTCGGACGTGTACAGCGTGTCGGCGAACCTCGCGGGCATTCCCGCCGTCAGTCTGCCCTGCGGCTTCACTGCCGCCGGCCTGCCCATCGGAATGCAGTTGATGGGCCGCATGATGGACGAGGGAACCCTGCTGGCCGCGGCGCACCAGTACCAGCTTCGCACGGACCATCACCGCCAACGCCCCCCGGCGTTCGCCGAGCTCTAGCAGGCGCCCATGCAACGATCCACCGTCGCTTCGCTGCTGCGTTCCACGCAGGCTTATTGCAGTCAGATATGTGACAAGGAAACGCTGCCCTTCGGCATCGCTTACTATAGCCGTCGCTTCGCGGCTTTACCGCAGGCGAATCAGTTGCGGGAGGTGGTTTTCGACGATCCCGGCCGGATCGCCGCAGCGTTCGACCAGGCCCAGGCGTGGTTCGCGCAGCGCGAACTGGTGTGCCATCGGTGGGCACCCGCCGAGGGACAGGCGCCGCAGCCCATCGGCGCATGCCTGGCTTCCCGCGGTTTTCTGCCCCGAGCCAGCGTCGCCCTGGCGCTGACCCAATGGCCTCAACTGGAGGTGCCGGCCGGCGTGCGCGTGCTGCCCGCGCGGGCCGTGCGTGCCGCGTTCCTCGCCTCCTACGCAGGGCTGGATGCTCCGTCCGCGGCGGTCGAAGCACAGGAGCGCGAATCTGCCGGCGAGCGGCTCGACGATCCGCAGTTCGACGCCTTCGTGGCCGTCATCGACGGCGAGCCGGCGGGGCGCGGCGCGCTCTACCAGGTGGGCGACATGGCACGGATCATTGATCTTTTCATCCGTCCTGTCGGCCTCGACCGCGGCGCTGATCGTGCCCTCCTGGCGCACCTGCTCACGCTCGCCAGGCGTCTGGCCATGCGCCACATCTATGCGCAGGTGGAAGCGGAGCAACGCGGATGCCTGGAACTGCTCCAGCGCGCGGGTTTTGTCGCCGACGGCGAGATCGTCGAGTTCCACCGGCAGCCGGCGCCGCCGCCGCGGGCCTGGTGCTGATCGTCCCCGCAGGCAAAGGGCCGGACGCGGCTATTCCCACTCGATGGTCGCCGGAGGTTTCGAGGAAACGTCGTATACCACGCGGTTGATGCCCTCGACCTCGTTCATGATGCGGTTGGCGACCCGCCCCAGCAGTTCGAAGTCGATGTGCACCCAATCCGCGGTCATGAAGTCCGCGCTTTCCACCAGGCGCACCGCCGCCACGTGCTGCCCGGCGTAGCTGCGGTCGTCGCCCATCACCCCCACGGTGCTCACCGGCAGCAGCACGCAGAACGCCTGCGCGATCTTGTTGTACCAGCCCGCCGAGCGGATCTCCTCGATGAGCACGTCATCCGCCTCGCGCAACAGGCGCAGGCGGTCCCGCGTTACCGCTCCGGCGATGCGCACCGCCAGTCCCGGGCCGGGGAACGGATGCCGCCAGACGATCTCCTCCGGCAGCCCCAGGTGTTCGCCCACGCGGCGGACCTCGTCCTTGAACAGGTCGCGCAGGGGCTCAACCAGCTCGAACCCCAGGTCCGCGGGCAGTCCGCCGACGTTGTGGTGCAGCTTGATGTTCGCCGTCTGGCCCGCGGCGCCGTGGCCGGACTCGATCACGTCCGGGTACAGCGTGCCCTGCGCCAGGAACCTCGCCCCGGGGATGGTCCGCGCTTCGTTCTTGAATACTTCGATGAACTCGTGGCCGATGATCGTCCGCTTGCGCTGCGGGTCGGTAACGCCCTCGAGCTTGTCGAGAAAGCGCTCTCCCGCGTCCACCACCCGCAGGTCCACCTTGAAATGCTGGCGGAAGGTCGATTCCACCAGGTCCACCTCGCGGTTGCGCATCAGCCCGTTGTCCACGAAGATGCAGGTAAGGCGGTCGCCGATCGCCTGGTGGATCAGGGCCGCGGTCACGCTGCTGTCCACGCCGCCGGAAAGGCCGCAGATCACCCGCGCCTTCTCACCGACCTGCCTGCGGATGGCGGCCACGGAATCCTGGATGACGCTGCTGACCTGCCACTCCCCCTTGCAGCCGCAGATGTCGTACAGGAAGTTGCGGATGATCTGCCCGCCGCAGGGCGTGTGCGACACCTCAGGATGGAATTGCACGCCGTAGACGGGGCGGCTGCGGTGCCGCACCGCGGCGATCGGGCAATGCTGCGTCCGTGCCAGCGGCACGAACTCTGGCGACAGTGCGGTCACCACGTCGCCGTGGCTCATCCACACCGACGTCTGCTGCGGCACGTGCGCCAGCAGGACGTTGGGCTCCAGGACTTCGAGCACCGTCCGCCCGAACTCGCGCGCCTCGCCGGCGTGCACCTCCCCCCCCAGCAGGTGACACGCCAGTTGCAGTCCGTAACAGATCCCCAGCACCGGCACCGGCAGGGCGAGGACTTCCGGTGAACATCGCGGCGCGCCGGCCGCGTACACGCTCGCCGGACCCCCGGAGAGTATCAACCCCACAACGTTCTGTCGCTCCAGCTCCTCAACCGTCACCGCGGCGGGCACGATTACGCTGTGTACGTGGTTCTCCCGCACGCGCCGCGCGATGAGCTGCACGTACTGCCCGCCGAAATCCAGGATCGCAATCGTCGGTGGTCGCATCTAAAAATTCACTCGCAGGCGCACAAAAAGCGGGTCATAGGCCTGCCGCAGGGCATATCCGCCGCTCAGCAGCAGCCCAACAAAAAGCAGCGGCGCGACGGCCGCCAGGCACACCGACACCCGCCCGCGCGCCCGCGGCGGCGCCGTGGCCCCCAACCGCACCAGCCAGAACCACCACAACACTCCCCCCAGCGCCGCCACCACGCCCGCCGCCGTCTCAAAGGCGAACGCCGCGGGACGAATCATCCACCGTGCCATCTCACTGACATAGGACACCGGCACCAGAGAGGCAACCAGCGCGGCGACCAGCAGGGGAATGCTCCACGCCGTGCTGTAGTGCAGGGCCGCGGTCATGCGCTGTTCGTGGCGGTACGTTTCCCCATGCGCGCGCGTGACGGCCACACGAACCAGCATCGCGACTACCGTCAGCAGCACCCACGCCGCCAGGAAGCCGCTCGCCAGACCGATGACCATCTGCACCGGACTCCACCACAGGTCCACGGCGCGTTCGGGCGGCAGGTCGAGGGGCAGCGGTCGCGGGGCGGCGGCGGCGTGCAGCCATCCCCGTCCGAGCGGCGTGATCGAACCCGTGGGTTCGATGGCCGGCGTGCGGCTCACCCAGCGCCATCCGGTGTGGGCGGCCACAAAGACCGCCAGCCCCAACGAGAGCAGCAGAAGGTTGATGCGGTGAAAGCGCCGCGAGGCCGCCGAGGCACGCATCAGCGCCAGGTGGTGCAGTCGATCAGACCCGGCAAACCAGACCCATTCGAGCATGGTCCGCCAGCCGGAGGTGCCCGCGGAGTAGCTGTTGGCGTAGGGCGATACGTCCTGCCCGGTAACCCGGGAATCGCCGAACGCCAGTCCGCACAGCGGGCAGGCGGCCGGCACCGGCGGGTGTAATCGCTGACCGCAGCCGGGGCAGCGACGTACGTCGGTGCGGAACGAGTGCGGCGCTGTGGTGGCGGACTGGGTCACAAGCGAGGCGTCTCCCGGCCCGCACTACGGGCCTGCGGCGGTCGCCGCTTCCGCACGCGCCGCGTCGTGGTCCATGGCGCCCGCCGCCTGACGGCTGATCACCCCGTCGCTAGCCATCACCGTGGTGGGCGGCGTCACCAGGGCGG
The DNA here is from genome assembly GCA_016208685.1 of Planctomycetota bacterium. Taxonomy (GTDB): domain Bacteria; phylum Planctomycetota; class Phycisphaerae; order UBA1845; family UBA1845; genus JACQXM01. The sequence goes on from JACQXM010000015.1 coordinate 240,332, forward strand.
AGATCGGAAACAAGCCGCCGTTCAAGAGGAATCGGCAGGGGCCGTAGGGCAGGTACAGGTAATCCGCCCCGTTCCACGCGAATCTGCCGTCGTCGCTGCCGCGGTCCTCGAACGGGTCCTCGAAGTAAAGGGCCCCGTGCGTCACCGAGCCGTCCACGGGCGCTGCTACGCGCTCGGAAAACGGTCGATGCGCGGATGCCGTCGCCGCGCCCGCGGCACGAACGCCCTCCACGGAGGGCGTGGTCACCGGCGGCTCCTCGCGCATTTCGTCGCGCCAGGGGTTGACCATGAGCGAGCAGCCCCACGTTCCGAACGAAATCCCCACGACCAACAGCGAGGACAGCGGTTTCCTATCGCGTGAACCAAGCGCGTTCGGCTCGTGCCCCCTTGCGCCGCGAGCGCCTCCCTTCGTGCCCGCGCACCTTCGTGCCTTCGTGCCTTCGCCTACCGCCCTTGCCAGTTCCGCTCTAATCACTGTGATACTCCACCGCGTAATTCGGTGATTCCTTGGTAATCATCACGTCGTGAGGATGCGATTCCGCAACGCCCGCGGCGGTCACGCGGCAGAAGGTGGTCTGCGTTCGCAGGTCCTCGATGCCGCGAGCGCCGCAGTACCCCATGCCGGCGCGCAGTCCGCCGACGAGCTGGTAAACAAAGTCCGCCAGCGGGCCGCGGAACGGCACTCGTCCCTCCACGCCCTCGGGAACCAGCTTGCTGGAGGCGGTGCCGCTCTTCTGACCATAGCGCTCCGCCGAGCCCTTCACCATGGCCCCCAGCGAACCCATGCCGCGGTATTCCTTGAACCGGCGGCCCTTCCAGGTCACCGCTTCGCCCGGCGCCTCCTCCAGGCCGGCGAAGAGCGAACCGATCATCACCGTGTGCGCGCCGGCGGCCAGTGCCTTGGTGATGTCGCCGGATTGGCGAACGCCGCCGTCGGCGATGACCGGGATTCCCGCCGGACCGGCCACCGAACACACGTTCATTACCGCCGTGAACTGCGGGACGCCCACGCCCGACACCACCCGCGTGGTGCAGATGCTGCCCGGGCCGATGCCGACCTTCAGGGCATCCACGCCGGCGGCGATGAGGTCCGTGGCCGCTTCCGGGGTGGCGATGTTGCCCGCCACCAGGTCGATGGCGTGCCTGCCGCGAATCTGTTTGACCGTTTCCACGACGTTGTCGCTATGCCCGTGGGCGGTGTCCACCACGATGACGTCAACGTCGCTGGCGATGAGCGCCTCGACGCGGTCGTAATCGTGAACGCCCACGGCCGCACCCACCCGCAACCGGCCTCGCGCGTCCTTGCAACTGGTAGGGTAATGGCGGCTGCGCTCGATGTCGCGCATCGAGATCAACCCCGCCAGTTTGTGGTCCTTGTCCACCAGCAGGAGCTTTTCCACCTTGGCGCGGTTGAGGATTTCCGACGCCTCCTCCAGGCTGGTTCCCGGCGGGCCGGTGACCAGGTTCCGCGAAGTCATGACGTCGCGGATCTTGAGGTTCACGTTTTCCAGGAACTTCATGTCGCGCCGGGTGATGATGCCCACCAGCCGGCCGCGATCGTCCACGATGGGCACGCCGGAGATGTTGTGCAGCGACATCACCTCCTGCGCCTTGGATACCGGCACGTCCGGACCGAGGGTGACGGGGTCCAGGATCACGCCGCTCTCTGAACGCTTCACCTTGCGCACCTCGCGGCACTGCGCCTCCACCGAGAGGTTCTTGTGAATGATGCCGATGCCCCCTTCCTGCGCCAGGGCGATGGCCATGCGCGACTCGGTGACGGTGTCCATCGCCGCGGAGACCAGGGGTATGTTGAGCTTGATGCGCCGGGTCAGCAGCGTGCTGACGTCGATCTCGTCCGGCAGCACCGAGGAGCGCCGCGGAAGCAGCAGAACGTCATCGAACGTCAGCCCGTCGTACGTAACCCGACCGCTGGCAGGCTGCACGGGTGCCGAACCTGTGGCCATGCAGGGTACCTTTCCTCAAAGCACCGAGCATGACTCATACGCCCGCGGGCGGGAGGCGTCAAGACCGGCCGGGCGGCGTCTCGGGGGGCGTGATCGAGGGAGCCCTTGCGCCGGCTGCGAACCCGTAGACCCGGCCGGCGCACGAAGGACCCGCCAGCGCCTTCGCGGAAGAGGCCTTCGGGCGAAGCGTGCTGATCATCTCCGGAGAGGTCTTCAGCGAGCGTGACACACACTTTCGCATCAGCTACGCCGCCCCGGACGAGCACCTCCGCCGCGGCTGCGCCGTGCTGCGGGCGATTGCAGGGTAGACCGGCGGGCGACGGCCCGCCGCCGTGGCGGCAGACAGGTTGAGCCCGCGGAGCCGCGCTCCAACCGTACGGCTATGGCTGCGCGGTGCAAGGGTGCGACCATCGTAGCGGCGCGGCGTCGCGCTACGACGCGTGCAGCAACGCCTACACGATGCGTCGCCTGGCCGAGGCGATCGCGAGTCTTGCGGAAGGCCGATGTCTGGAGCTGGGCGGGGGCACGGGGGCGGTGGCGGAGCGAGTGGCGGATCGGCGTACGTTCGTACATTCGGACATCGCGCCGGCCATGTGCCGGACGGCGCGGACGAAGCTGTCGTGTTTCCGCACGTGCGTTGACGCCGAAGCGATTCCCTTCGCCGACGGATCGTTCGACACCGTGCTGAGCGCGGAGATGATCTATTACCTGCGCGACCCGCAGCGGTTTCTGCACGAGGCGTATCGCGTGCTGCGGCCGGGGGGACGGCTGGTGCTGTCGACGACGAATCCGCTGATGAGGTGGATGGATCGGGGCCGGGCGTGGCTGCGGGGGTGCGGTGTGCGGGGGATGTTCTTCGACGACGGCTCGCCGGCGTTCATTTCGCTACGGCGGCTTCGGGCGATGCTGGCCGCGGCCGGGCTTACGCTCGAACGTGCGCACTCCATCGTGCCGCTGCCGTTCGAGTCGATGGATGCACTGAACCGCCGGCTGGAATGCACACCCATAGGCAGGGTGGGGTTGTTCATGATCGTGACGGCGCGAAAGCCGGCGCGACGGGGCCGACGCAGCAAGAAAGACCTCGCCACCGGAGGTCCACACGGGGACGAATCTTACCGTTATGACGGCCTTCCCGACTCGACTCCTCCCACCCCGCGCTGGTGGTGCGCTCAACTCGAGCTATTGACCTACCGATCGCGCCCGAGCAACCTCCATGTCCAGGTGAATCCTACTTAGCCCGACCCCTTGCAAACCACCGTATTTGCTTTGCGGACGAAGATTGTAAGGCACCTGGACGTCATTTACTGTGAAGAAGCATAACTGCGCAACGCGAAGGCCCGGGCGGAGCTTTACCGGCAATTTGCCCGAGTTTTTTAGCTCGAAGGTCAGGTTTCCATCGTACCCAGGATCGACAAAACCCGCAGTCGAATGGACCTCAATTCCCAGCCTTCCGTATGAACTGCGCCCCTCCAAACGCGCAGCGATGTCTCTCGGCAGGCGGATAAACTCAAGGGTCGAGGCAAGCGCGAACTCTCCTGGGTGCAATACAAACGCTTCCTCCGGTGACACACGACGGGTCTCGAAGTACTGGCTAATCTGCCGCTCAATCTCCTCACCCGAGGCCGTCAAATCAATGCATGTCGAGCCGATGACCCTCGGTGTTTTGATTTCCGAACCTATACGCACGTCGAGCGAACTTGGCCCCAGCTGCAAAACCGGATCGATAAGGGGCGAAACGAAGATACACTCCGGGTCGTCCCGTACAAGGCGTTCGAGAATCTGAAGATCCGACAGTAGCATGAAGCCATTCCTCGGTCGGAGTCAAAAACTGCGCTTGTCGTTCCGGCAGCATTGCTGAACCATCGCCGAACCAATCGACCGAACGGAGAGCTCATCTGCGCGGGCCATATTGTGCAAGAGCCACTTAATACCCGCATCACCGTCCACAATGAGCCGGTTTGCCGCTTCATCAAAGATAGTCTCTCGGTGCTTTGCAGAGCTGAAAAGAAGCGCCGGGGCCGGCAGCGGGTCCTCGCGAAAATGAGTAGCCAGATCATGAAACGCCATCACCCGCTCGCCAGCGGCCGAAAAAGTTTTAGATCGATAGTCCTCAATACGCGCGCGCAGTGTTCGTCGAGGCAGGCCCTGCGCCCCAATCGGCGTGTCCCCCTTGAGACGGCGTAAGCATCGCGTGAGCGAATCGTCGTTGATCTGGTGCCCATTCTCACTTTTCGGTAGCGATGATGTAATTGAGTCGGCCAGAGGACAGACGAACTTTTCTACCATGAGCTTCTCTTGGTGCTCGAAGTGGCGCCGTTTCTCTTCATCGGGGCAAGTACGATCAACACTGTATTGCCATGCACGGTCATACGCCTGTCGGATTGGTTTCAGAAAATCGGCGCCGTACTTCTTTTCCAAGTGCACTGATACGACTTCTAGTCGCCACTTTGTTGCGGGGTGAGTATTGGACCAGCGGTGTACCGGCCGAAGGGGAAAGACGCAATATTCCAGCGAGAGCAGCGCCATGATCGCCGTAGGCCCGCATACCTCCGCCGCAAGCAAATCGGCACAGAACTCGCGCGCCCAACAAGACAGTATTTCAAACGCGGCGTTCTTCCGATCAATCCCGGGGACTGCTTCCGGGAGAACTAGATGTGAAATCTCCTTGTTGTCATCAATCGCGTGGCCCATTTCGTGCCCCAGAACAGCCCATGCTGCCGGACACCGCCGATCACATACCGGCAATTGAAGTACCGGGCGCTTACCGGCTGGAGGACTGATCTTCCTGAAGTCCGGCAGCACACGCCCCAGTTTTTGATAGAAATCAAATTGAAACGCGTTGAACAGGCTTCCGAGGATGATAGCCGGTGCGAGCCCGTCGTAGTCGCTGGCAAACGCCTCCTCTATTATGCCGCGGGTTTCCGTGAGCACGTTAGGAGCGGGAAGATAAACCAGGAGTTCGTGTGCCACGGCGAACCAATGGGAGAATCGCGCCAGTGCATCAAATAATCCCGGGCCAATCGCCTTCTCCCCGACCTCGCCTATGGCCTTGATGGCCTCAATGGCGGGCTTCTCCACGTCATCAAGCGCCTTGGTGACTGCACTTGCCAACTCTTGATATTCAGGCGCGGGTAGCGCTTGCACTTCGGCAAGATGGGCCTTGACACAGTCACTTCGATAGAACAGCTCGACTGCGACGCGGAGCAATGCGTCCAAGTCAGATCCGACCATCACGCGCGTCTCAGGGTTCCGTCGCAGCAGACCGGCGGTATCGTCAAACCGTGACCTCCGGCATCTCTTCGCATTCCGAATAGGCCCCTAGCCGGTGAAGTTGAGACACCAGCTCGTCGGCTTCTACTTCCGACAGATTAGATCCTTCGCACAGTTTATCGAGAGCGGCCAGCACTCTGTCCATGACGGCCGGCGGAACCGCAGGAGCTTGACGACCCACCGAGAGATCCGCCAACGTGCGTTCGAGCAGCGCACGCTCGCTGGCGTCGGGTAGAAAGGTCTCCGGGAAAGCGATGCTCGTATCTTCGCTTTCACGCCTCCTAGAAAGGTGTTCCTTCAGTACCGTGGCCGCCGCGCGCTCGCTTCCTGTCGTTGATACGCCGCATTTTGACTTGATAGCGGCGATACAAACGCGCGAGATCGCAACGTCCAGAGCTAACGGGCTTAACAAGCGATCATTGGCCATTTTATGTTGCCTCCTAGTCTGATTCGCTGCTGCGGTCGGCCCGATCCTTTGGTCGTGTCCTGGTGCTGCTGCCCCTGCCCACCCCCACCGGCGTATCCTGATTGCGTTCGCTCCGCAAATCGTACGATGGCGCGTGTGACTGAGAGGGCACTCGTTGACATTCCCCGTACCTCCGCTGCCCGTGACCTGCTCAACCTCGTCGGTCGGCGACCCTTGCCCTGCGCTGCCGGGCCCGGCGAACCGCCCAACCTACCGCGCCGCCCCGATCGCGCCAACCGCCGGGGTAAGCCGTGGGGCACGGCGCAGTATCTTGTGGCGTGCCAGATAGCTTACCACAACCTGTTGGGGCTGTCAAGCGATTTAGTGAAAAACATCTGCCAGCTCGTCCGCGTCAGGGTCGGCTGGCTTGTCGCTTTCGCCCTTTTGAGCCAGAATACCGCCTAGAATAAGCATCGAGGCCATTGGCTTTTTGTGTGCTGTCCGTGAAATTATTCTAGGTGGAAACATCTGCCATGCCCCCGCGGGTTCATCGAGCCGCGTTCGTTCCACCGCCTATTGGTCTCGCGTACGTCGCCGTCGATAACCAGGGTCGGCTCGTTATTCCAGTCGGCTTACAACGGTCGCTTGCCCCGCGCAAGCCCCCGTTCGATGTTTCGTACACCTTGGCGGGTCGCGGCTACGCCACCGTCCAGCCGAGCGACACCTGGCCGCCGGGCAGCGAACGCGAGGAGGTCGGTCGGATCCTGACGCTGTTGCAACACGCCGACCCCAGCAAGCTCTCCGCTGCGCAATTGAGGATTGTCCAGGACTTCGCCCGAATCGTGGCGTGTCGCTACCTCGATGGTCAAATCCACAAGAAATGGCAGGTGCCGATCCCGGAACCGGTGCGTGCATGGTTGGGACTGGTCACTCAAGGGTCGAACTGGATGGGACATCAATCGAGGCAAAGACACGGAGGTCGGGGGCGTGCCCGCACGGGACAACACGTGATCGTCATAGGCACGATCGGCGCGCTCGAAATCTGGAGCGAGGAGCCTCTGAAGGAGGTCCTGCCAACCCAGCTACCGGAATTCGCAAGACTTCGGTCGGAGGCCGCGGAGCTGTTGCGCCACTCCGGCCGGTAGGGCTACACGTCCAAATTCTTCACATTCACCGCGTTGGCTTCGATGAATTGCCGCCGGGATTCGACGTTTTCGCCCATCAGCAGGCGGAAGATGCGGTCCGCCTCGCGGGCGTCGAGGTCCACCTGTTCGATGTCGTTCATGTCCTCCGAGATGACTACCCGCCGCAGCGTGCGCTTGGCCGGGTCCATCGTGGTCTCCCACAGCTCGTCGGAGTTCATCTCGCCTAAGCCCTTGAATCGCTTGATGGCCAGGTCCTTGCGGCCCAGGTCGCGGACGCCGGGCGCCACGCCGGCGAGGTTATCCACCTCCGTCGCCTCGCCCTCGGCGGTGCGCAGCACGAACTTGGCCGGAGGCAGCTCGCCGGTGACCAGCTCCTCGCGCTTCAGGAACAGATCCTCGGCCGACAGCCCGTAGGCCTCGATCTTCGCCAGCAGGTCGTCGATCACCCGGCACTCGGCAAGCTGATAACGCACGATGCGGTGCGGGGGAACATCGGCATCGCCGTTCGCTCCGTCGTCGGAGTGCGCCAGCAGCAGGTGCCGCGCCTCGAGCACTTCCACCGGGCCGTGCGCCCGGGACTCCTTGTCGCGCAGGGCGGCGAGGCCGGCTTCGTTGTGCAGGAAGTGCCGCTCCGCCGCCTCCTCGCCCGGGCGATAAACGTATGCCAGCGTCTTGGGCAGGCCGAGCTTTCTGTCCCGATGCTGCGCCAGCAGCTCCTGGAACTTGATACCCCGGCGGGAGAGAATCCTGGTCTGCGCCTCGAGCGAATCCAGGATGCCGATCAACCGCCGCAGCTCCTCGGCCGCCAGGGTCTTTTCGCCGGTGCCGCGAATCACCAGTGTCGTACCGTGCAGACCCAGCTCCGCGAGCTTGCCGTTCAGCACGCGGTCGTCGAGCAGGTACTCGAGGTGCTTTCCCTTCTTGACCTGATACAGCGGCGGCTGGGCCACGAAGACCCGCCCGGCTTCCACCAGCGGCCGCATGTGCCGGAAGAGGAAGGTGAGCAGCAGGGTTCGAATGTGCGAGCCGTCCACGTCGGCGTCGGTCATGATGATCAGCTTGCCGTAGCGGCACTTGCCGACGTCGAATTCCTCCTTGCCGATGCCGCAACCCACGGCGGAGATGAGCTTGGTGATCTCGTCGTGGTGCAGCATCTTGTCGATGCGCGCCTTCTCCACGTTGAGAATCTTGCCCTTCAGCGGCAGGATGGCCTGGATGTAGGAGTCGCGCCCCTGCTTGGCGATACCACCGGCCGAGTCGCCCTCCACCAGGTAGAGTTCCGTGGATTCCGCGTCCTTGGCCCGGCAGTCCCACAGCTTGCCCGGCAGCCCGCCGCCGGAGAGCGCGCTCTTGCGGCTCAGCTCCCGGGCTCGCCGCGCCGCTTCCCGCGCCTGCGCCGCCTGCACGCCCTTCTGAATGACGCGCTTGGCCTCGGCGGGATGCTCCTCGAAGTAGTTGCCCAGCCGCTCGTTGAGCACCTGTTGCAGGACGGTTTCCACCTCGGGGTTCAGCAGCTTCACCTTGGTCTGGGCTTCGAATTTCGGATCGCGGAGCTTGACGGAAACGATGGCGGTGAGCCCTTCGCGCCAGTCGTCTCCCGTGACCGTGGTGTTGCCCTTGATGAGGTTGTTCTTCTTGGCATAAACGCTGGCCACGCGCGAGACCGAGGTCTTCAGCGCCGACATGTGCGTGCCGCCGTGCACGTTGTGGATGTTGTTGGCGAAGCAGAGGATGTTTTCGTCGTAGCTGTCGGTGAAGAGGAGCGCCACCTGGCAGGCGACGCCGCACTCGGCGTCCTCCCCCTTGATAAGGATGGGTTCTTTGTGGAGCCACTCCTCGCCCGCGGCCAGGTGGGAGCAGAAATCCTTGAGCCCGTCCTCGAAGCAGAACTCGCACTCCCGCCCCGTGACCTCGTCCATCAGGCGGATGCGCAGCCCACTGTTGAGGTACGCCAGCTCACGGACGCGCGTCTGGATAGTCTCGTATTTGAATTCCGCGTCCTGGAAGATCAGCGGATCGGGCCGGAACTCGACGGTGGTGCCGGTCTTGTCGGAGCCCGGCTCGGAGACCAGTTCCTGCGCGATCTCGCCGCGCTCGAAGGTCATGGTGTGGATCTGCCCGTCGCGCCGAACCTCCACCCGCAGCCATTCGCTCAAGGCGTTGACGATGCTCACGCCCAGCCCGTGCAGGCCGCCCGAGACCTTGTAGCTGCGGCGGTCGAACTTGCCGCCGGAGTTGAGCACGGTCATCACCACCTCGAGGGCCGGCCGGCCATTGAGCTTGGGGTTCTCGTGCTTCATGGGGCCCACGGGAATGCCCCGGCCGTTGTCGACCACGGTGCAGCTTCCGTCGGCGTTGAGGCGAACCAGGATGGAGTCGCAATGACCCTCGAGCGCCTCGTCCACGGCGTTGTCCACTACCTCGTACGCGAGATGGTGCAGACCCGCCGAGCCCACGCCGCCGATGTACATGCCCGGGTTTTTGCGGACCGCCTGGAGCCCCTCGAGCACGGTGATGCTCGATTCGTCGTAGCGCCGTTCCGTAACCGTTGTGTCCGTCATCCTCGTTGCCGTCTCGAACCGCTCCCTAGCCGCCTGTGGCACACCTCGTGGCATGGGCTTCCAGCCCATGGTTTCACGGGCAGGATGCCCGTGCTACATCGCACAGGCCGCCTTTCGCCACCGGCTGCTCGTGTAGTGTCTCGCGATTACCTGACCGTATGAGGATCGCCCTCATGGCGGCCTTTCGGCCTTCGTGGGGCCGCGCGGGCTCAAATCCCGCGGCTCGATACGGTCTGATACCGATGAGACACCACACTAGCGCCCCTTCGCCGGGCTGTCCGTCCGTAACGGCGCCGGCAGGCTCATCCCTTTATCACCCCACTCGAACGAAAGCGAGCGGAAGTTCGCCAACCCGCCCCGTTTCCGCAGCGCCCGGCGCAGGCACTCCGCCCAACGGGCGCGCACGGCAAACACCCTTGTGGGCTGGTCTACACAGACCACGAGTGTTCCATGCTCCGGACTGCTGAGCCGGCAATGCTCCCGGAACTCGTCATCCACCAGCAGCGACAACGCCTCGGCCGCAGCGCGCAAATCGGTGTGGGCAACGGTTGCCGCCTTGCCCATTTCCTCCGCCAGGCGCCCGATCGCCGTGGCGCGCTCCCGGCGGGCGCGGTTACGTTGAATCCACTCCAGCACCCGCCGCTGATCCGACTTCAGTTGCCGGTCCATGCTGTTCTATGCGGACGCCAGGCTCACCGGCATGATGACGTACGTGAAATCATCGCCGACGCGCATGATGCCCGGCCGATTGGCGTCCTTCACCGCAAAACTTACTTCATCCGTGTGGACCACACGCAGCGCGTCCATCAGGAACATGGGATTAAAACCGATGTCCATCGGCTCGCCGCGGTAGCGCGCCGGCACCGATACCGTCGCCTCCCCCTGCTCGGGCGCCCGCGTGGAGAGCGTCAGGTTGCCCTCCGAAAGCGACAGGCGGACCCCCTTTGATTCCTCATTCACCATCAGCGACGCACGCTTCAACGCCCCGAGGTAGTCGGCGGTGGCGATTTCGAGGATCCGGTTGCAATCCGTGGGCACCACGTCCTGGTACTTGGGGAAGTGGCCCTCTACCAGCGAGCTGCTGACTAAGGACCCGCCCACCGAGAGGACCACCTGGTTGGCGCTTACTTTCACCCCCACGGGGCTGTCCGCGGCAACCGGCAGCCGCATGAGCAGCGACAAGGCCTTCGTGGGGACGATCGCCGGCGGAACATCCCCGCCCTTTTCCTCACGGGTCACCCTGCTGCTGGCGACGGACAACCGCCGGCCATCCGTGGCGGCCAGCGTCAGCTTGTCGCCCGTGAGCTCCCAGAGCACGCCGTTAATGGCGTAGCGCGTGCTCTCGCGAGCCGAGGCGAACACCGTCCACTCGATCTGCCGCCGCAATATGTCCATCGCCACGGTGAATTGAGGCGCTCCTTCCATGCCCCCCACAGGGGGAAAGTCCGCCGGGTCGGTGGTCGGGATGCGGAAGTGGCTGCCCTGTCCGCGGACGTGCATTTGCGTACCGTCCGTGTCCAGCACCAGAATCTCGTCGGGGCATTCGCTGACGATGCGGGAGAGCGTTTCCGCCAGGACCAGCGTGTCGCCCGGAGTGTCCACCTCAACCTGCGTGATCGCGCAGCGCAGGGCCACCTCCAGGTCGGTCGCCGACAGCAGCAATACGTCGCCCTTGGCCTCGACGCGAGCACACCGCAGCACAGGTTTTGGGGTGCGCTGGGCGGCCACCGCGGTGATCGCACGCAAGGCCTCCGCCATCTCCAGTCGGTTGAATCGAAGCTTCATGGGGTTCTGCTCCTGCCCTTATCAAGTCTATGGTATAAGCCTCATCACCATCATAACACCGGTGAAACGCGTGCGAAACCCGGGCGGTACGCTCGCAAACACCTGTGCGTCCGACGGTTGCATCCCAAGCGGCACCAGCCGGCGGCGACGGTTGGTTGTGAACAACACGACGGCATGTGTCGTGTCCTGACCGGGCGGCCGCCGCGTGGTCGGTTCCTGACGAATTCGCGAGCGGCATCCATCGCGGATTCGACAACACCGGGAACTCGAGGCCGCGAGGGAGCCGCTCGCAGCTCACCCAACCTGTCTGGCCTCTAGCGAGAGCTCGCTGAGCAACCGTTGCAGCGAGGCATCAGCGGCCGCCTCTTCGGTGATCGTCCGGACCGCATGCAGGACCGTGGTGTGGTCCCGCCCGCCGAAGTAGCCGCCGATCTCCTCCAGGCTCTTGGACGTAAGCTGCCGGCACAGGTACATGCACAAGTGCCGCGGGTGAGTAATTTCCCGCGAGCGGCGTTTGCTTTGCAGCTCCGAGACCTTGACGCCGAACCGGCGCGCCACGGCATCGAGCACTGCGGGGACGGAAACCCCGCGCTCGCCGGAACTGGCGCCCAACGCCTCTTGTGCCAGTTCGAGCGTAATCTTACCCGAGCGTGTCTGGCTCAAGGCATCGAGCTTGAGCAGGGCGCCCTCCAGCTCACGGATGTTGCTTTCTATCCGCGCGGCCACCAGCCGAATCACGTCCTCGGGAACTTCGATGCAACGCAGTTTCGCCTTCTTGCGGATGATGGCCATGCGCGTTTCCAGGCAGGGGCGATCCAGCAGCGCCACCAGGCCGGAGTTGAAGCGGCTCACCAGGCGTTCCTCGAGGCTGGGAATCTCCGAGGGAGAGCAATCCGCCGAGAGGATGATCTGCCGCTGCGAGTGGTGCAGGGTGTTGAAGGTGTGGAAGAACTCCTCCTGGCTGCGCTCGCGTTCCGCGAGGAATTGGATGTCGTCGATGACCAGCCCATCCACGCCGCGGTAGCGATAGCGAAAGCGGTTCAGGGCCCCACGTTCCACGGCCTCGATAAAGTGGTTAATGAATGTTTCGCAGGAGATGTAGTAAAACCGGGCCGAGGGCTGGGCCGTCCGGATGGCGTGGCAGACCGCCTGGAGCAGGTGGGTCTTGCCCAGGCCCACGGGGCCGTAGACGAAGAGCGGGTTGTAGGACCGTCCGGGCTCCTGTGCCACGGACAGCGCCGCGGCGTGCGCCAGGCGGTTGCACGGGCCGGTCACGAAATGTTCGAAGGTGTAGTCAGGTTTGAGGCGAAGCTGTTCGCGCTCGTCCTCGAAGGCGTATCCATCGGCTGCGTGCCGGTCGTCGTCGGCCTCGACCTCGGCACGGAAGGAGACGGAAACCAGCCGCCCGGTGGCCGCCTGAGCGGCTTCGGTGAAGACGCGGGCGCAATGCTGCTCGAGGTAGCGGCACTGGGCGGGGTTGCGCGCCAGAATCTCCAGCACGCCGAGCTCCAGCTTGACGACGCCGAGGTCGGCAAACCAGCCGCGCACCAGCTCCGGATGGTTGAGCCGCACGTGCCCCAGCAGATCTTCCCACAGCGTGGTTGGGGTCGAAGTCATCGTGTGAAAGCCGAAGCCGCCAAGCCAACTGAGGGCAAGGCACCTCCCTCCACGGGTCGGAGGCGACAATCTATAATCACATTATTGACAAATGATTACGGCGGCCCCATCGCGCCAAGAGCCGCAAGCCGTATTCTACCAGGACGCGCGCGAGGATGCCAGCGGAAAAACGTCGCTGGTCGCCGGGTCGCCCGCCGGAAGGCATGCAGCAGTGCCGGTTGCGGGAGGACTCCGCCGCCCGGTCGCCCGGGGCGCTGAACCGGACGCGCCAGTCAGCGCCGGTCAACCGAGAGCGCTGCGCCGTGAAGGCGCCCGCCGCCGCCAGGCCCCGCGGCGCAGTGACACACTCACGACATAAGGGCACCTCCGTGACCCACCCAAAGGTCCGCTGTAATTATTCAATCGCTCGGGCGTGTAAGGAGGTGTCCGTAGCGCCGCGCGAGCGCGCATCAGATCCAGGCGTTTCGGGCCGCTGCGGTTGCTCTATGGGACGCGTCGTAATCGGGCGCCCAGCTAGGGACTCCTCCTGCACGCCGTAGCTGTGGCTTGATCGGCCGCTTACCGACCCATATACTCAGAGTAGTGAACTCGACATCTCCGTCGGCATCTGCGACCGGCAAGAAGGTGGGAGGCCCAAAGTGGCTGCTACGTTTGAAGGCAAGAACATTCTGATCGTCGAGGACGATCCCGACATGATGACGGCGCTCACCATGGTGCTGGACGACACCGGGGCGAACATCCAGACGGCCACCGACGGCAACGCCGCCATCGAGGTGGCCGCCCAGTTCAACCCCGACCTCGTTGTACTCGACGCCATGCTTCCCAAGCGCAGCGGCTTCCTGGTATTGGAGAAGCTCAAGGGGCCCGCCAAGAAGCGGGGACAGAAACCGATGCTCATCATGATCACCGGCAACGAGGGCAAACGGCACCGCGACTGGGCCGAGAGCCTGGGAGTGGACGGCTACCTGAACAAGCCCTTCCGCATGGAACGGCTCATCGAGTCCATGGAGAAGCTACTCGCCAACTAAGCGGTCGCGTCCGATTCCCCGCTGCCCCGCATCGCCGGCCCCTCCGACGGCGTCCCATCCCCATCCCGACCCTGTGAACCACAACTCCCGGACGGATTGCGCTTCCGCTTCGTCGAGGGATCGCCCGCACTGTCCAGAGGTGCGGCCAAATACGCGGGGTGGGTCAGTAGCTCCAGACGCTCATAACGGTCGGATCATGTTTCGGGATGCAGGGCGCCCCGCACGCACGTCGCATCAGGTATGTCGCGGCACCGGCGACTTACCGATCCGCCCCGCCGGCCCCGGACGCAAGCCGTAGCTGAAACGCCGTTGGCCGGAATGCGGACGACGCGAAGACCCGTGGTCGCGTCGCTCGGGTGACCGTGGTCGGGGCAGGGTCGGAGGATCGGCGCGATCGCACGGTTCCTCCGCGCCTCCGGCGCGGTGTTCCCTCTTTCCTTCGGCAACCAAGGGTTTCGTTCGCCTGCGGCGAACTCCACCCGTGGCGACAATACGGCACCCCGCCGGAGGCGCGTGACCTCCGTCCGATGTTCCACGGACATCGGTCGTAGCACCCTGTCGGTTCCCGCGTTGGCCGCCGGCCGCGCCGGGCCTACACTTTTCCGGATGCGAACCTGTTTCGTCCCGAGGAGAACCACGATGTGTGGACGGCTTCCTTCACCCACCGGCCGCCGCAGGCCGCCCCGGCGACCGAGCGCAGCGCACGCCGTTGGCGTTTTGCTCATCGCTGCCGCCGCCGCGGCACAGGAAAGCCCGCTCGGGAAGGATGCGCCGCCGGCCGAACAGCGCGCAACTTTCAGCGACGCCCGAGACCGCCTTATGGGCGGGGACTATCAGGGGGCGATCGAGGCGTACACGGAGCTGGCACGCCAGCCACAGCACGCGCTTCGTGCCGGACTCGGCGCGGCGGAGACGAAGCTGCGGCTGGGGCGCTACGGCGAAGCCCTGGCGGACCTCGAGGCGCTGGCCGCAACGGATGACGCAGGCTGGCACTTCACCCTGGCCACGGCGCTGCGCCGCGTGGGCCGCTACAGCGAAACTCAGGAGCACGCGCGCGAGGCGATCCGCCTCGATCCCAACCACGCGGGCGCACGGTTGTTGCTTGCCGAGACGCTGGAGATGCTCGGCCGGCGTGAGCCGGCGATCGAGGCCTACCGGTGGTTCGAGGAGCAACTGGTGGGCGGGGGCGAGTTGCCGCGAGACCCGGCATGGATCACGGCGGCCGCGGTGGGACTGGTGCGCTACAGCACTCTGACGCAGCGCAACATCGCGGATCGCACCCGGCACGCACTGAACGAAATGCTCCAGCCCGCGTACACCAGGCTGGATCGCTCCTACTGGCCGGCGCGCATCGCCGCCGCCGAGCTACTGCGCAGCAAATACAACAACGACGAGGAGGATGGCAGCATCGCCGACTACACCGCGGCGCTGCGCATCAATGAGAAGCTGCCGGAGGCCTACGTCGGGCTGGGCGAAGTGCTGCTCGAGAGCTGGAGTTTCGAGGAGGTCGAGAAAAACGCGGAACAGGCACTGGCGATCAACCCCAACGAATCCACGGCCCTGCACCTGCTGGCCCGCAAGTTCATCCGCGAACGCCGCTACCAACAGGCGATTGACACCGCCGAACGGGCGCTGACGGTAAATCCCAACGATCTGACGGCGATGGCGCTGCGGGGCGCGGGCAGCGCCTGCCGCTACGACGAACCGGCGGCGGAGGCGATGCGCGCCCGCGCCGCGGCCATCAACCCCCGCTGCGCCATCCTGCACCGTGTTCTGGGAGACGCGCTTTCCGGCATCCGGCAATACGCCGCCAGCGAGCAAGAGTACCTCCGCGCCATCGAGTACGACCCCACGGACGCCAACGCGCGGACGGAGCTGGGCATGATGTACATGCAGTGGGGGCGGGAGGACAAGGCGCGTGACGCCCTCGACGCCGCGTGGACGCTGGATCCCTTCAACAAGCGTACCAAGTTCACCCTCGAGCTGCTGGATTCGTTGCAGAAGTTCGCGCGGGTGGAAACGCCGCATTTCATCGTGCGCTACGACGCGGAGCATGATCCCGGGCTGGGGGAGTACGTGGCCGGCTACCTGGAGGAAATCTACACCCCGGTCACGCGCGATTACAACATCGAGCTGGAGCACAAGACCATCATCGAGCTTTTCCCCACCATGCGCGCCTTCGGCGTGCGCATCACGGGCCAGCCGTGGATTCACACCGTGGGGGCCTGCACCGGTTGGGTCATTGCCCTGGCGTCGCCGCGCAAGGCCCCGGAGCTCACCGGGCCCTACAACATCGCCCGCGTGCTCAAACATGAGTTCACGCACACCGTCACCCTGGCGGCCACGCAAAACCGCATTCCGCACTGGATGACCGAGGGGCTGTCGGTGTTCCAGGAGGACACCCCGCGAAGCTTCGCCTGGTGCCAGCTTCTGGCGGAGGCCGTGCGGCGGAACTCGCTGTTCACCTTGCAGTCCATCGACTGGGGGTTCATGCGCCCCAAACGACCCACGGACCGGCAACTGGGCTACGCCCAATCCGAGTGGATGTGTGAATACATCATCGAGCGCTTCGGCTACGACAGCATCGAGTCCATGCTCCGGCGTTATCGCCAGGGTCAGACGCAACCGCAGGTGTTCAGCGAGCAGCTCGGCATTTCCCTGGACGCATTCGACCGCGACTTTGCGGAGTGGGCGCGCAAGCAGGCGGAAAGCTGGTGCTTCGATCTATCGCCGCCCGAGGACCCCGCTCTCCTCCGCCCGCTGGTGGAGGCGGAGGACGCGGGGGCGTCCGCCTGGGGCCGCCTGGCGAAGGCGGAGTTCGACGCCAATGAATTCGAGCGGGCCATGCTCGCCGCGCGACGCGCCCTGGAGCTGGACGAGGATGAACGCAAGGCGCTGGAGGTTTTGGGGCACATACTGGGCGAATCGCTGGACGAGGAAGCCGGGGCCGCGGAGCGCCGCCGCTACGAGGAGAAGGCGCAGCCCATCTTTGAGCGGCTGCTGCGCCTCGACCCCGGAAACTGGCCGGCCGCCAAGTACCTTGCGGACATGGCGCTGCGGCGCAAGGAGTACGACCGCGCGGTGGAGAAGCTCCAGCTTTTGCAGCGGCTCTGCCCACTGGATCCGGCAAGCTGGCGCGGACTGGCGGGCGTGTACTTGCAGCGCGGCGACGATGACGCCGCCCTGCCGCAGCTTCTGGAACTGGCGCGCATCGAGGACGGCGACGCCGACATTCCGGCGCAGATCGCAGCGGTTTACAAGCGTGAGGGTAAGCTGCCGGACGCCCAGTACTGGCTGCGTCAGGCACTGTTCATCGACCCCTTCCGCGCCGATCTGCACCAGTTGCTCGGGGACGCCCTGATGCAGGCGGGCGACAGCGCCGGCGCGCTGCGCGAGTATCGTATGCTCACGCGGCTCCAGCCGAAAAACGTGGAGCCCTTCGAGAAGGCGGCCATCGCGGCCCACAAACTCGGTGACACCGAGCAGGCACAGGCGCTGGCGCGACAGGCCGTCGAACTCAGCCCCCATTCCCCCGCTCGTTCGCTCCTGCCGTAGGCCGTGGCGAAGAGCGGCCTACGCGATGTAGCACGGGCATCCTGCCCGTGAAACCACGGACTGGAAACCCATGCCACGAGTTCTGCCACGGGCTGCTGGGCCGTGGTGCCCGGACGGTTCGCCGCCGGCACGCCGTCGCGACCACTCGTTTTGTGTCTCGCAACCGCCTGACCGCACGTGGATCGCGCTGGCGGCAGGCTTTGGGCCTTCCTGGGGCCGCGCGGGCCCAAAGCCCGCGGCTCGATACGGGTGGACGGCAAGGGGAAACGACACTGGAAAGCGATCGAGCGCTCGCGGGGCCGTTTCAGGCCGCGGCCGCCGCCGGTCAACAGGTATGGCGCTCCAGTCCCACGCGGCGGCAGGTGAGATCGAAAAGATCGCGAATGCTCTTCCAGTAGGGCCCCTGGCCGCGCATGCGCTCCCCGAAGCGCGAATCGGTCAGGTGCCCGCCGTGCATGTTGCGAAGCAGTTTCGTCACCTTCCCCGCGCGCAAGGGGGCGGCCTGCTCTAAGCGCTGGAGGAAGACCTCGGCCACGCTGCCCGGGAGCCGCAACCCGGTGAATCCCGCCGACTGCGCCCCGGCCGCCGCTGCCTGCTCCAGGATGCGAGGCATGTCCCTGTCGTTAAGTCCGGGAATGATCGGAGCGACGAGAACGCCGACGGGGATCCCCGCGGCGCTCAGCCGGCGGATGGCCTCGAAGCGCCGCGGCGGCGGCGGAGCCTGCGGTTCAATCCAGTCCGCGGTAGCAGCGTCGAGGAAGGGTACGGACATCAGCACCCGCGCTCCGGCGACGCGGTGAAGCTCCGCGAGCACGTCGGCATCGCGCACTACCAGGAACGCCTTGGTCACCACGACCACGGGATTGCGGAACTCCACGCACACTTCCAGGCAGCGCCGGGTAAGGCCGTAGCTTGCTTCCAGCGGCTGATAACAGTCGGTGACCCCGGAGAAGTTCACACCCTCGCGCTGCCACTTCTTCGCCCCGAAGGCAGCGCGAAGCAGCTCCGGAGCGCGGGGTTTGACCACGATGCGGGTGTCGAAATCCGTGCCCGCGCCGAAGCCGAGATACTCGTGGGTGCGGCGGGCGTAGCAGTAAGCGCAGGCGTGCTGGCAGCCGCGGTAAGGATTCACCGACCAGGTGAAGGGAATGTCCGGACTGTCATTGCGCGAGAGGATCGACGCCGAGGCATCCTCGAGCACCTCCAACCTTGCGAGCGGCGGCGGTTCCAGCCATTGCGCGTGCTGCGAAAGGTAGGGATTCGGCGGGTTGTCTACGACGCGCAGTTTCATCCGGGACTCGCCGGGCCTCCAGCCTGCCCAACATGATATTAGGTAGTTGTTAGGTACGCAACCCCGGGCTGGATGAGGTATTGTGCAGATGCGGGGATGGCCTGGTGGGGCCTGTGCGGCGTAAGGCGCGGCGAGGTCAATGGGGGACGGCCGTGGATCACGCACGGGGACCTTCGCCGACACGTAGTATGGACGAATGTTCGATGGGAGGAGTAGGCCATGAATCGTCGATACCTGCAAGCTGGGGCCCTTTGTCTTGTTCTGACGCGCGTCAGCGCCTTGGGCGCCGCTGAGCCTGCCGCCGAAACCGCCAAGGAGCCGGCCGCGCCCGCGACGGAGCAGACGACGAGCCCAGTCCCCGAAATGCAGCGCCTGGCGCTGTTCCTCGGCTCCTGGAATCTCATGGAGCGGCATTTCAACCCTCGTGGCGAGGAGACGGCCACGGTGCAGGGCAAGGAGGAGATCGGCTGGACGCTGGACCGGCACGTGCTTCGCCGCGTGTACAGCAGCGCGGTCGACAATCGGCGTTTCCAGGCCGTCGGCCTACTCGCCTGGAGCAGTGGGGAGAAGAAATACCGCGGGGGCTGGTACGACAACACCAGCACCACCGGCCCGTCCTCCGTGAGCGGCGAGTGGGACGACGCGACGCGCACCATGACCTTTACGCTGGAATCAGCCGCCGCCGACGGAAGCAAGGTCCAGCACCGGGTGGTGGAGCAGTTCCTGTCGGACGATCGTCGCCAGGCGACGACCTATCAGGTGAGTGGCAAGGACGTGGTCAAGCGCCTGGAGGTTGAGTACCGGCGGTCCGAGCCCTGCCCCGCGTCCTCGGTGGGCATGCGCTTGTTCGGCACGCGACCGGAACAGGAATAGCACCGACCGGTCCGAACTTCTGTACATGTCGCGCAGGCTGCGCTGGTATACGCAGGCGGGCTCCTGCGTGAAGCATCGTGCCGCTGGCGGGTCGACGCAAGGTCCCTGACAAGCCTGGCGCCGTTGTGGTGGAGGCTTCGGAACTGAGGGCTGTAACCGCGCATTGAGCGCCGTCTGGCGTTCGGCGGGCAGAGCGGCACCAGTCGAGGCCCGGACTACGGCGACCACCTCTTGGGACGCGGCGTAGGAGTCTCCGTTCGGCGCGGTTCCCGCGCCGCGTTCGGGGTGGAGACCCTCAGCCTCCGCGCAATACGGGTTGCGTTCGGCAGCCCCCAACCCCACCTGTGGCTCCAGCGTGGTGCCCCGTTGGGGCACGCAGACGCACCGCGGAGGCTGTCACACGCCCGCCGGCGCGCAGGCCGACGCCGTGAAGGCGTCACCTCGCGGTCGTCAGGCACAACGCGTACCTCACCTCGGTGACCTCCACACCCCAGAGACGACCAGGACGCTCCTCGGACTTCTCGGAGCGCTGCTTCCGGTACAGGCTGGCCGCCGCCGTCAGCGCGCTGACAGTCTATAGAAACACCGGTTTGTATCCGCGCTGCCGGAGAACCAGATGCCCTCGCCGGGCAGTGTCCGCCCCAGTCCCAAGCTCCGCAGGGCAGGCACCACCAGGAACCAGCGCAACTGCGCCTCGGACGGAGATGCGCGCACGATGGCGATGCAGCCGGCGAGGGTCGCGTAGCGCTCGGCAATCCAAAGTCGGTTGTCGTCGGTGCGATGGCAGACGAATTCCGCCAGCGGGCCGGGCACGTGCGCGTCGAACGTCGAGTCGAACCCGTATTCGCTCGCGTAAAGCGTCCCGTGCAGGCGGGCGATTTCACCCAGGTCGCCGGGCTGGAGGCGCGTGCCGATCGTCCTTAGGCGACCGGGTCTTGCGAGCGACGACGCCGGCGATTCCGTACCGGCGATTGTAGCCGGCTTGCCTTACGTCCCCCACCGCAAGCGGTGGGGCACTCAGACGGGCGATGGGAGACAACATGGCCGCCAGGGCCGTGGCGATGCCAAGCCATGCGGTCTGGCCGTTCGCCGCGTCGCGCGTTTTCTATGCGGACTTGATGGCCTACCCGGTGTATGATGGTGCTGCTCCGGACAAGCCGAGCGTTCCATGGAAAGAACGGTAGCAATTCTCGCGTACCTTGCCGCCGCGTGGCCAGTAGTGCTGTTCGTTGCGCTGGCGGTGCCGGCATGGAAACGAGGGAGAATCCCCGAGCGGCGGTGGATCCTTCTATTGAGCACGTTCGCCGCGTTCATCGCGGTCTCGCTTGTGCTTCACTGGCTGATGCCGTCGGCGGAGCGCGGCGTCCCGCGGGCGGTCAATCGGTGGGGGTTAGGTTGGCGATCCGAACTTGAAATGACCCCGCTGGAGCGCTGGCTGGTGCTGGGGGTTCTTGTGGTCGTCGCGGTTGCGCTGCGGTCGTTCGTAACGGGCAAGCTCTGGGAGCCGACGGTACGTCGGTGGAATCGAACCTGAGTCGCGCGGGAGCGCCGACGACCGTCGCTCACCAGGCAGGAGCAAGCACATGAAATACAAGACGATGTTCCGCCTTTTCGTTAAGGCAGCGGGAGTTCTTCTTTTCGCTTCAAGTGCTGGAAGTGCGCTCGGGCTGACCCTTACCGCCCTTCTTGACTGGACGCACCCGGTTGTGCCGGGGTATTCCATGGCGAGGGCCATACTACCGGGGGTCGGTGGGTCCCTGTTTCCTTGCGCGGTGGGTCTCTATCTCTTCTTCGGCGGCAAGTGGATCGTCAATCTAGCGATCCCGACCAACCACCCCTACTGCCCGGAGTGCGCGTACGATCTCACCGGCGCGCCCGCCGGCCGATGTCCGGAGTGCGGCACCCCGTTTCGGATGGAAGACCCGGCGCCGGCGGCGCTGGGTGCTTCGCCCGCGGGCGGCCCGGCCGAGCCCGGTGCGTAGAGATGAGGTCGCTCACCCCGCCGGCCCGCAGTCGCCGTTGAGACCGGCTGTTGCGCCGGCGAAGCCCGTACGTCGTAGGCAACGGCGTTAACCTCGCTGTAGGATGGTCTCTTTGACCGGGCGGGAGCCGGGCGGGGCATGCACTACGACGCGGTGATCATCGGCGCGGGGATGTCGGGGCTGGCGGCGGGAATCCGCCTCGCCTACTTCGACAAGCGCGTCTGCATTCTGGAAAAGCACTACGCCTACGGTGGGCTGAACTCGTATTACACCCTTGAGGGCCGCGAGTTCGACGTCGGCCTGCACGCGGTCACCAACTACGCTCCCGCGCAACGTCGCGCCGCGCCGTTCAACCGGTTGCTGCGCCAACTGCGCCTGTCTCGTGAGGAGCTCGACCTGCGGCCGCAGCGCTTTTCGGAGATAACCTTCCCCGGCACGCGGCTGCGCTTCACCAACGACATCACGGTGTTGACGGAGCAGATTGCCGCGGCATTTCCCGCGGAGTCGGAAGGCTTCCGCAGGCTCCTTGCTGCCGTGGGGGAATTCGACGACACCCGCCTGGACGCACCGTACGTTTCCGCGCGCCGCGTGCTGGGCGAGTACCTGCGCGATCCGCGCCTGATCGACATGCTGCTGCTGCCCCTCATGTACTACGGCAGCGCCGAAGAGCGCGACATGGACTTCACGCAGTTTGTCATACTGTTCAAGAGCATCCTCTGCGAAGGGTTCGCCCGGCCGCGCGGCGGCGTGCGAACGGTGCTCAAGGCACTGGTGCGCAAGTACCGCGGCTGCGGCGGAGCGCTGCGCATGCGGTGCGGCGTGGAACGGTTGCTGGTTCAGGGGTCGCGGGTCAGCGAAATCGTGTTGAGCTCCGGGGAAGTGCTCACCGCGGACGCGGTCCTGTCATCGGCGGGGTACTGGGAGACGATGCGCCTGTGCACGTCGCACGGCAAGCCGCCGCCGCCGGACGAAGTCGGTCGAGTGTCGTTCGTGGAGGTGATCGCCGTGCTGGACGAGCTGCCCGCGCGCCTGGGCCACGAGGCGACGATTACGTTCTTCAACGAGGCCGAGACGTTCACCTACGCCCGCCCCGACGAACCCGTGGACTTCCGCAGCGGCGTGATCTGCTGCCCCAGCAACTACGAAGGGCATGAGGACATGCCCGAGGGGCTCTTCCGCGTGACCTGGTTGGCAAATGCGGAGGCGTGGATGAGCGGCGACGACGCAGCCTACCGGGCCCGGAAGGCGGCGCTGCGCGAGCCCTTCCTGCGCTTTGCCGAGCGTTGCATGCCCGGCGCCGGCGCCCACGTGGTGTACGTTGACATCTTCACGCCGCGGACCATCCAGCGCTACACCGGCCACATCAACGGCGCGGTGTACGGGGCCCCGCGCAAGCGGCGCGACGGGCGCACCCCCCTTAGCAACCTCTTCATCTGCGGGACGGACCAGGGGTATCTGGGAATCGTCGGCGCGATGATCAGCGGCGTGACCATCGCCAACCTGCACGTACTGGACGGGCTGTAACCGCGCAGCGGGCGACCGTCGCCGGTCGCGGCGCCGGGCGCGCGAGCTCTATCCGCGGCATCAACCCTTCTCTTTGCCCTTGGGCTTTTCCTTTTCCTTCTCGGCGGGCTTGGCGGCTTCGGCGGCGGGTTCGGCGGTGGTGCCGGCTGCGGCGTCAGCCTTCTTTTCCGCCTTACCCTTCTTGCCCACGGCCACCTTGCGGTGCGCCACCTTGGGCAGCCCGTAAGGACGGGCCGTGTCATCCGTCCAACTTCCCGCATCCTTCAGGCGCGCGATCCGCTCGGCGCGGGTGAGCACGTTGCGATGCCGTTCCAGCACGCTGCGTGACTTCAACGACTTATCCATCGACATGAAACAACTCCGATCTTCCTGGAACGACCCGCGGGCCCCGCAACCATGTTGCCCAGCGGACCCGGCGTCGAGGCCGCCGCGGCGAATTCCGCCGGCGCCCTCGCGCCCTCTCTGAACACCATCACAAGTCCGCGTGGTCGTGCCCGACGCCGCCGTGTCCGCCGCGATCCCTTACGGGGACAACGGCCGGCGCGTCGCACAGCCTACCACGTGTCCCCCTTCAACGTCTTGAAATACCCTTCGAGCTTGTACCCGCCGCCGGAGGCGTAATACTTCGCCCCCACCGCACGCAGCTTCTGCAGAAGCTGTTCACCGGACTCCTTCTGCTTGGGATCCTTGGTGTCGAATCCCTGCGTCACCATCAGGTGAACGGCCCCGCCGCGGCTCCGAACCACCGTGCTTGCGATCCCGTGTTCCGCCAGGAAGGCCTGCGCTCGATCCGCCGCCTCGACGTTCTGGCCGGCAAACTCCTGCGCCAGAATGTACGTGAGCCCGCGCGTCCAAATCGGCTGGTTCCCGGCACGCGAAGGCGACGCCGCAGCCGCGGGCTCGGCCGGCGGCGACTTAGTCGCCGTCGGCGGGTCAAGCAGGGTGCCCACAAGGTGCGTGGCGGGCGGCTGGCTCCTGGCCTCCTGAACCTCGTCCTTGACGCCTTCGGCCTGCGACGGCTCCTGCAACAGCGCCGCCTGCATCCCGGCGCGCATCCCAGAGCGGCTGCCCAGGGCGTAGGCGGCTACCAGCACCATCAACCCTAAGAAGACGGCGACCGCGGCGGTCAGGCTGGTAAACGACAGCCGGATGCGCCGCCCATCGACCTCGAGCAACGGCTCGTGCTCCGCCCGATGTTCGGGCCGTTCGCCTCGGGCGTCCGGGGTTTCGGGGCTCCCGCCGGGGGTGAGCTTCAGAATCCGATCCGTCCCGGCTTCGGGGCTTTCGCCCGCGGCTTTACCGCCACCGGCGGGTCGCGCGCCCCGGGCACCCGACCACCATCGCGGCACGCGAAGCACCCGCGCCGCGTCCTGCCGCTTGCGATCCAGCAACTCGAACAAAGCGGGTCCGTGCTTGGTCTTGGGCATGCCGCTCGCCTCCTCAAATGCCCCGCGATCCGGTGATCGTTGAGGGAGCATAGCGTTCCGCCGGGCTTTTGCAAGCAACCGCGGGAACGGGCGCGGATGCTGCACGCGAACGCGGTAGGGCGGATCGCGAAGCAAGTACCCACATCCCACGGTGACGCCAGCGACGCCAGGGTCCAAAGCCCCCGGAGGTGTCGCCCTGGGGTAGCCGGGCCTGCCCGCTGGAGTGTCGGTCTCACGGCGACGGCAATGCCCTTCCCGCGCCGCGCTGTCAATTTGGCACGCGGCGCCCGGCTTTCGCCGTGCTCCTGCCAAGCTGGCAGCGCTTACGCTCCGTCGCCAGCCCGCCGATCAGAGCGCAATCTATTGTGACATAGCTATTTACGTAAGCGTGAGCCGCACCGCGGCGTTGGCGCCGCTCTTGCTCTGAAGTAGCGCGACCGGCCTCGCGCGGAGCGCGCGCCGACGCCGACTTCACTCCGCCGCCATCGGCGCTTGCCGTGGGGTGGCGGTTATCCGTAACAAGGCTCGACTCAAGGAACCTATGGAGACAGGCGCTATGGCTGTTAAGCAACTGGCCTACGACCAAGAAGCACGTCAGGCCCTATGGAACGGTGTGGAGAAGCTCGCCAGCGCGGTCAAAGCCACGCTGGGGCCTCGGGGACGCAATGCCGTGATCGACAAGGGCTGGGGCGGCCCTAACGTCACCAAGGACGGCGTGACCGTCGCGGAGGAGGTCGAGCTGGTCAACAAGTACGAGAACCTGGGGGCACAACTGGTCAAGGAAGCGGCGAGCAAGACCAGCGAGGTGGCGGGCGACGGCACGACGACTGCCACCGTTCTCGCCGAGGCCCTCTTCAAGCTTGGGCTCAAGAACCTCGCCGCCGGCGCCGACGGCAACGCCCTCAACCGCGGCATCAGCAAGGCCGTGCGCAAGGTGGTCGAGCGCCTGGGCGAAATGTCGCGCCCGGTACGCACCAACAAGCGCGAGGACATCGCCAACGTGGCGCGCATCTCCGCCAACAACGACCAGACCATCGGCACGCTGCTCGCCGACTGCTTCGACAAGGTGGGCAAGGACGGCGTCATCACCGTCGAGGAAGGCAAGTCTTCGGAGACCACCATCGAGGTGGTCGAGGGCATGCAGTTCGACCGCGGCTTCCTCTCCCCGCACTTCGTCACCGACGCCGATGCGGTTTCCTGTGTGCTCAACAAGGCGTTTGTGCTGATCCATGAGGAGAAGATCAGCAGCGTGCCCAAGCTGGTGCCGCTGCTGGAGAAGGTGGCCAAGGCCAAGCGCCCGCTGCTGATTATCGCCGAGGACGTGGAGGGCGAGGCCCTGGCGACCCTGGTGGTCAACAAGCTGCGCGGCATCCTGGAAGTGTGCGCCGTGAAGGCTCCGGGGTATGGAGACCGCCGCAAGGCCATGCTCCAGGACATCGCCGTGCTCACCGGCGCCACGCCCATCATGAAGGACCTGGGGCTGGACCTGGAGAAGGTGTCGGTAAAGGACTTGGGCCAGGCCAAGAAGATCCACGTCGACGCCAACAACACCACGATCATCGAGGGCGCCGGCTCGACGGAGGAGATCCAGTCGCGCATCAAGCAGATCGCGGCGGAGATCGAAACCACCACCTCGGACTACGACCGCGAGAAGCTCGAGGAGCGGCGGGCCAAGTTGGTGGGCGGCGTGGCGCAGATCAACGTGGGCGCGGCCACCGAGACCGAGCTCAAGGAGAAGAAGGCCCGTATCGAGGACGCCCTGCACGCCACGCGGGCGGCGATCGAGGAGGGCATCGTGGTGGGCGGAGGCGTGGCGCTGATTCGCGCCGCCAAGGCGCTGGACGACCTGAAGCTCGGCGGCGACGAGCAGACGGGCGCGGACATCGTGCGTGAGGCGCTCAACGCGCCCCTGCGGCAGATCGCGGCCAACGCCGGCGTCAACCCCGGCATCGTGCTGCACAAGGTGGCTTCGCAGTCGGGCGCCTTCGGCTACAACGCCGATTCCGGCGAGTACGGAGACCTGATCAAGGACGGCGTCATCGACCCCACCAAGGTGGTGCGCAGCGCCCTGGAAAACGGCAGCAGCGTGGCGCGTATTCTCCTGAGCACCGACGTGTGCATCTCGGAGAAGCCCAAGAAGAAGGACGAACACGACCACGCCCACGGCGGCGGCGGCGAGTACGATGAGGATATGGACATGTAGGGGGAATGAGGAATTGGGAATAGGAAATGACGAAGGGTTCCTCGGCTCGTGCGAATCCATCTGAATTCCTAATTCAGAATTCCCAATTCACCCTTCCCAACAGTAAGGATCAACGCCAGGGAGCGAATCGCTCAACGGGAGAACTAAGGAATGGCAACCGCAACCGCAACCCCGACCAAGAAGAAGATCAAGTTCCGTCCCATGGATGACCGCGTGCTGGTCGAGCCCAGCGAGGCGGCGGAGACGACGGCCGGCGGGATCATCCTGCCGGACAACGCCCGCGAGAAGCCCCAGCGCGGAACCGTGGTCGCCGTCGGCCCGGGCAAGCTGCTGGACAGCGGCAAGCGCGGCGAGATGTCGGTGAAGATGGGCGACGAAGTGTTCTACGGGAAGTACTCCGGCACGGAGATCGATTTCGGGACCGACAAGTACGTCGTGCTCCGCGAAGGCGATCTGCTGGCGATCGTGGACCGGTAGGAGGGATGAATTAGGAATTGGGAATGCGGAGTTCGGAATGCGACCGTGCTTGCGAGCCGCGGGCTTTAGCCCGCGCGGCCCGTCAACCCCGACGCAACCGCGGTCGGAGTGTGGTTTCCGCATTCCGAATTCACCATTCCGCATTCTGGAATGGCGTGTTGATCGTGGATTTCTCTTGAGGATCGAACGATGCCTAAGCAACTGATGTTTTCCCAGGATGCGCGGCAGCGCATGCTGGACGGACTCACCAAACTTGCCGACGCGGTGAAGGTCACCATGGGCCCCACCGGTCGCAACGTCATCCTGCATAAGTCCTATGGGGCGCCGCGGGTCACCAAGGACGGGGTAAGCGTCAGCAAGGAAGTCGAGCTGCCGCAGCCCTTCGAAAACATGGGCGCCAAGCTCATCAACCAGGTGGCCTCCAAGACCAGCGACGTGGTGGGCGATGGAACCACCGCCGCCACCGTGCTCGCGGAAGCCATCTTCCGCGAAGGCTTCAAGCTGGTCACCGCCGGCGCCAACCCCATGGCCATCAAGCGCGGCATCGACCAGGCCGTCGCCGCCGCGGTGCAGGCCATCAAGGACCTTTCCGTGAAGGTCCGTTCCAACGACGACCTCGCCAAGATCGCCACCATCTCCGCCAACGGTGACGGGGAGATCGGCAAACTCCTCGCCAGCGCCTTAGAGCAGGTGGGCACCGACGGCGTGGTGGAGATCGAGGAAGGCAAATCGCTGGAGACCGAGAAGGAAGTGGTCGAGGGCATGCAGTTCGACAAGGGCTTCATTTCGCCCTACTTCATGACCAACCCCAGCTCGCTGGAGTGCGTCCTGACCGACCCCGCGATCCTGGTGTACGAGAAGAAGATCTCGAACCTCCGCTCCTTCGTGCCGGCGCTGGAGGCGATCGCCACCGGCGGCCGCAGCCTGCTGGTCATCGCCGAGGACGTGGAAGGCGAAGCCCTTGCCGGCCTGGTGGTCAACAAGATTCGGGGCGTGCTCCAGTGCTGCGCCGTGAAGGCCCCCGGCTTCGGCGATCGCCGCAAAGCCATGCTCGGCGACATCGCCGCCCTCACCGGCGCCACCATGATCAGCGAAGACCTGGGCATGAAGCTCGAGAACATCAGCCTCAATGAGATGGGTTCGGCCAAGAAGGTGGTGGTGGACAAGGACAACACCACCGTCATTCAGGGTGCGGGCAAGAAGGCGGACATCAAGGCCCGCGTGGATCAGATTCGCGCCCAGATCGAGAAGACCACCAGCGACTACGACCGCGAGAAGCTCCAGGAGCGCCTGGCGCGGCTCACGGGCGGCGTGGCGGTCATTCGCGTCGGCGGCGCGACCGAGGTCGAGGTCAAGGAGCGTAAGGATCTGGTCGACGACGCCTTCCACGCCACGAGGGCGGCGGCCGAGGAGGGCATCGTCCCCGGCGGCGGCGTGGCGTTTCTACGGGCCATTCCGGCGGTGACCAAGGTCCGCGACAAGGTCCGCGGCGACGAGAAGATCGGCGTGGACATCATCTTGCAGGCGCTTCGCGCTCCCACGCGGCAGCTCGTGGCCAACAGCGGCCGCGACGGCGACGTGGCCGTGGAGTACATCCTGGAAAAGAGCGGCAACCACGGCATGGACGTCCGCGCCGGCGAATACGTGGACATGGTTAAGGCGGGCATCATCGACCCCGCCAAGGTCTCGCGCGTGGCGCTGGAAAGCGCCGCCAGCGTCGCGGGGCTGATGCTCACCACCGAGGTGCTGGTGACCGACCTGAAGGACGAGGAAAAGAAGATCGAGCATGCGATCCGCTAGGGATCGATTTCCATAGATGCGGCGCACGGCAAGGGGCGGATCGCAAGGTCCGCCCTTTGCACGTAGCGGCCGGAAGCGCTGCTCCCGGCGGCGGTCGATAGGTCGCGCTGTGGGACCGGCTTTCCCGCCGGTCGGCGCGGGCTCGCGGGTCGGGACCCCGCCGATCCAGGTTGGTTCGAGGCGTTTAAGGAATGCCGGTGGCGACGGGAAAACGTGATTTCTACGAGGTGCTGGGTCTGACGCGGGAGGCTTCTCCCGAGGAGATCAAGAAGGCCTACCGTCGCGCTGCGCACAAGTTCCATCCCGATCGCAACCAGGAGGACCCGGACGCGGAGAAGAAATTCAAGGAGGCGGCCGAGGCGTTCGAGGTCCTCTCCGATCCCGCCAAGCGCCAGCGTTATGACCAGTACGGCCACGCGGGGCTGGGCGGCGCCGGCCTGCACGACTTCTCGCACATGCAGGTGGACGACATCTTCTCCATGTTCACCGACATCTTCGGCGAGGCCTTCGGGGGGCGGCGGGCACGCAACCGCGGCGCCGACCTTCAGACCGAGGTGCTGCTCACCCTGGCGGAAGTGGCGGAGGGCGCCGAGCGCTCCATCGAGTTCAACCGCGAGGAACTTTGCGAGGACTGCGGTGGCAGCGGCGCGGCGCGGGGCTCGGAGCGTCGCACGTGCGGCACTTGCGGCGGCTACGGCCAGGTGGAGCAGACCACCGGCCTGGGGAGCCTCTTCGGCCGAGTGATCACCACCTGCCCCACCTGCCGCGGGCGGGGGTCGATGATCGTCACACCCTGTCCCACCTGCCGCCGCACCGGTCGGGTGCTCAAGCACCGCGTGGTGAGCGTGCGCATCCCTCCCGGCATCCAAGAGGGCCAGGCGGTGCGCGTCCGCGGCGAGGGTGAGCCGGGTCCGGAGGGCGGCTCGCGCGGCGATCTGCACTGCTACGTGCGCGTGGCGCCGCACCCGTTCCTTCAGCGGCACAACCACGATCTGCTCTGCCGCATGCCCATCAGTTTCACGCAGGCGGCGCTGGGGGCGAAGGTGGAGGTGCCGACGCTGACGGGCAAGGCGGAGCTGCGCATTCCCGCGGGCACGCAGCATGGGCAGCTTTTCCGCTTGAAGGGCATGGGGCTGCCGGAGATGCGCAGCGGCCGGCGCGGCGACGAGCTGGTGGAAGTGCTGGTGGAGATCCCCAAGCGGCTCAATAAGCAGCAGGAGACGCTGCTGCGCGAGTTCGCCAAGACCGAGGACCGCTCCGTCATGCCGGAATCCAGGGGGTTTTTCGACAAGCTGATGGATTACCTGAGCGGCGAATCAAAGTCCTGATATGACGACCACGAAGCGACAAGACGACGAACCGCAGAGTGCTGGTGACACCCATGCGGCACCAATGGCGGAGGCCGGTGCCTCCGCGCCGGGGGCGGGTGACGCCACCACCAGCGAGGCACCGGCGGCGGACATGGCGGCGCTGCAACGGCGCGTGGAGGCGTTGGAAGACAGCCTGCTGCGCGCCAAAGCCGACAATCAGAATCTCCAGCGTCGCGCCGCGCAGGAGCGCATCGACGCCGTACGTTACGCCAACGCCGAGTTCATGCGCGGCATGATCGGCGTGGTGGATGACCTGGAACGGGCCCTGGCGGCGGCAGGCCAGGAGGGCGGGGGGGCGGCGCTGGCCGACGGCGTGCGGCTGGTGTACGAGAATCTGCTCAAGGCCCTGCGCCTGTTCGGTTGCGAGCCTATCGAGGCCTTGCACCGGCCGTTCGATCCGCATTGCCACGAGGCGCTCATGCAGCAGCCGTCGGAAGAGCACGCCGCGGGCACGGTGATCGCGGAACTGGCGAAGGGGTACCGGCTCCGCGAGCGGACGCTGCGCCCGGCCAAGGTCGTGGTGGCCGCGGCGCCCGTTGCGACGGCGGAAGCACCGAAGCAGGAACCGCAGCAGCTCGACGCGAAGGCGTAGGCGAGGAACGGTCAAGGCGGGATTGTGAATCAGCAACGTGGAAGTGGGGGAACAGAGCCGCAACCGCGAGGGAGCGGGCTACGGAGCGCGACGTGCGACGCGTATCCACCGGTGCGGGGGCCATGTTGACGTCTGGCATGGTCCACGCCTGCGTGGCCATGCCCGGCGCGGGTCAAACACAGCCGCGACCGTGAGCGAGCGGGCAAGGGTAGCGACGAAGGGGAGAAGACACGAAGGCTCGAAGACAAGAGGGAACAGGGAGCCGGCGCAGCGGAGACGATCACCATGCCTACCTACGAATATGAATGCACGCGATGCGGCGCGGTGACGGAAGTGTTTCAGTCGATCACCGAGCCAACACGGCGGAGGCTCAAGGCGGACGATCGCCCCGCCTGCAACTGCGGGGTCGCCGTGACGCGCCGGGTCGGCACCGGCGCCGGCATCATCTTCAAGGGTTCCGGTTTCTACCAGACCGATTACCGCAGCGAGAGCTACAAGCAGGCGGCCAAGGCGGAGAAGGAGGCCATTGAAGGCAAGCCCGCCAAGGGCGCGGACGAGAAGGCCGCGGGCTCGGCCACCGACAACGGCAAGGCCGCCAAACCTCCGAAGCCCAAAGCCAAAAAACCGCAGCCTTGAGCCTTCACACGGGCTCGATGAACTTGCCCCGCCCGCGCTGGGGGACCGGCTTTCCGGCCGGTCGACCCGGCTCCGGCATGGCCACATCAAGGCCCACCGTCACGCGCCGCGGCACGTCGATCAGTTCGCTGCCGCCGTCAACGGCCGGGGGCCGAGCGTGACGACGCACAGTTCGTTTCGTGGATGGCGGCTGAGGTAGTCGCGGATTCGATCGATGGTCACCGCCTGCACTTTGGCGATCTTCTCCTCCGTGGGCAGGGGCCGACCGAAGAAGAAGAGGTCCGCCGCCAATTCCCGGCAATGCGCGTTCGTGCCGTCGCCGCGGGTTTCATACCCCGCCACGATCCCGGTGACCGCCCGCTCCAGCTCGTCGGGTTCGATGTCCTCGGCCAGCCGATCCACCTCCCGCAACAGGGCTCCGTAGGTGCGGTCGCAGCGCTCCGGAGTGGTGGAGGCGCCGAGGAAGATCATGCCCGCGCCCCGCGGCGTGTCCTGCCAGGCTCCGACCCAATACACCAGCCCCAGCTTCTCGCGCACCTCGGTGAACAACCGGCAGCTCATTCCGCCGGAGAGAATTCCCAACATCACCTGCTGGGTGGGGAAGTCCGTGTGCGTTACGTCGACGGCGGGCCAACAGATGCCGATCTGCTCCTGCTCCAGTTGTTTTTCGAAGTGGGTTCGACCCGGCGAGAACTCGACCGGCCAGCCGGCGCGACCATCGGCGCCCGGGGGCGCGAAACCGGAAAAGTGCTCCTCGAAGACGCCGGCCACCCGCCGCGGCTCCACCGCGCCGGCGACGGCCAACAGCATGCGCCCGGGTACGAAATGCCGCTGCCAGAAAGTGATCAGATCATCGCGCGTGGCGCGATCGAGCGTTTCCGCCTCGCCCAAGGGGTGCCGCCCCAGCACCGGTCCGAACGCACGGCGGCTCATGCGCTTGTCCACCAGGCCCTGCGGGTCGTCCTCCAGCGTCAGCAACTCCTGCTTGGCCAGGTCAACGTTGGTGCGGAAGACTTCCTCGGGGAAGGTGGGATTGCGGAGGAACTCGGCATGCAGGGCGACGGCGCGTTCGAAATGCTCGGGAAGCACGGTGCAGGTGAAGGTCGTGGTTTCACGTCCCGTGCCGCTGCCGCGGCCGGCGCCGATTACGTCAAACGCATCCGACAACGCCCGCCCATCGTAGCGCAGCGTCCCCTTATCCAGCGTCTCCTCTACCAGATGCGCCAGGCCGAGCCGGTCCGGCGGTTCGGCACACAGCCCGCCCAGCACCCGCAGTTGAAAGCAGACCACGTGCCGCGAGGGCATGGGTTCGACGGCGTACTCGATGCCGCAGGGGAGGGTGTCGTGCACGATTTCCGCCATGCGCAGAGGGTATGGCCGATGGTCGGGAGTCGCAAGCGACGCCGGTGTTCAGGCGACGGAGCGACCAGGCGATAAAGGGCGAAAAGGTCGAAACGTCGGAAAGTGGCAGCGGCGAGGGCGTGCCCGGCGGCGAGTGATGCGGAGGTCCTGTGGCCGCCGGAGGCGAGCGGAGGACATGGAAGGCCGATCCGGGCCGCGGCCCCGGCGCGGCGGTAGGCCTATGAGGCGAGCGGTTTGGGCGTGGAAGCTGACGAGTTTCGGCTTCGGCACCGCGCAGGTCTTCCGCCCGCGACCAGAGCCGACCGGGCGTGCACCGCGTCGGCGACCCACCCGGCGCAGCGCTCCGTGTACCGTCCGCCACGGTGCCGGAGCCCGCACGCGGTTCGCGCGGGCTCCGGGTGGCGCTGCGCCTATGATTACGGCGATTGGCAGGTGTCGGGTGAGAAGCAGAAGTAAATGGGATTGCCTCCCGCAGTGTACTCGCAACTGCTCTGACAAGTCAACCCGCAGTGGCAATCGGCGTCGCTCGTGCACTCGTCGCCGTAGTTGGCCGGCAAGATGTCGTTAGGATCGTCGTTGTTCTGGCATAGCGATGTATCCCGACGGCAACTAACACCGCAGCCGCTGTACGGTGGCGTCTCGCAAGCATCGGTTTGAACTATCAAATTATAGGTATGCACAAGCGTGGGAACCCCATTGACAAAACCAGGGAAGAGACAGGCGCCCACGCAACTTCCGTTCAGATTCGGGCTCAGCCAACATTGTGAATCGCCCACCGGGCTCTGGGGATCGCATTCTTCGTAGGGGCGTGCCGAATCCGGGCTGCATCTTCCATCGACGATGTGGCAGCTACCCGCTGCGCCGCCGCAATCGGCATCCAAGTAGCACCCGGTGTTGTGCAGGGCGGGGTTGGGGGTTAACGAAGGCAGGCAGTAGTTGCATTGAGGGTCGGGCACCGTGTAGCTGCCGTTCATCCTGCACACATCATAGATGCTGAAGGGATCGTTCGCGTCGTAACAGGCGCTCTGCAGGAAACATTCGCCCAGCTCGCACCCCTCGACGATGGGAGTGCAAGCGTCGACGAGGGTGTCACAATCGACGCCGCCGTTGTAGGCACAACCTCCGCAATTGTGCGGATCGGTGTCAGTGTCAGAGCACTTGCCGTCGCAGCACTGGAAGTCGCCGCAGCCCGTTGCGGTGACGTCATTGTAGTCCGTCGCACAGCACTCCTGGCAGCGTCCCTTCTGTCCCGGGGCGGCGGCGTAACCGACGCCGTCCGCGGCCATCCCGGCGCAACAGACGAGATCGTGCCCATTCTGGCGGCCGACGCAGTCTCCTCGGGAACCGGGAATGCAGTTACCGTTGGGGTGGGTCGCGTCGCGACAGTCGACCGAAAACGTGCAGAACGCGCCGGGGCGGACGCTGCTCGCGTCGCAAACCCGTTTCCCCACACACACATCGCCGAAGCCGTGATCGACGGTGGCCGCGACGCAGCTGCCGCCGTTGCAGAGATACCCATCGGGGCAGTCAAGATCGTAGCGGCAGTTGGAGATGGTGATGCACTCACCGGACGAACACGTTCCGGCCAGGGCGCCGACAGAGCAGGTTGTGCCGTCGGGTTTCTTTACGTCCGGGCCGCACTCGGGGTAGTCGGTGAAATCGGTCCGGGTCCTCTCGTCGTTGAAGGGCCCGCCGCAGTTCCCGCTCGCGTCGCAGGAGCCGCAATAATCGCGCTGATCGCAACCGTTGGCGGGCGCCCGGCAGCTGGCCGAGCCGCTGCGGTAGCGCGTGGGTTGCGGATTGCAGCTTCCGGCGGCGTCACAGGTGTAGTCGAATTCGCACGCACTCGCTCCGGGGCATACCTGGCCCGTGGTCCAGCGCACGTCCGGAGCGCAGGATCCCCCTCCCAGCACGCAGTACTCCGGCGGATCGCACTGGGTCGTTGAGGGGCGACAAATCCGGCCTGCATCGTAGGAGATGATGGTCGGGAACGGGCACGTCGCACTCGTGCCGTCGCAGCGAACCGTGTCGTGGCAAAGGTACTCGCCGCTGGGACCGGTCTCGGGTGAGCATACAACGGACGACGGCTGCTTCGCGTCCGTCGGGCAGGCGGCGGAAACGCCGTTGCACACTTCCGCCAGGTCGCACACGCCGGCCGACGCGCGGCACTGATAGTTGTTGGGGCGAAGCAGGTCCGGCGGGCAAGCAGTGGATAGGTTGTCGCACGCCTCTGCGATATCGCAAGCGCCTGCGGCCGGGCGGCAGACGAAATGGCTTGGTTGGAGCTTATCTACCGGACACGATGCGGACGTCCCCGAGCAGACCTCGGCGATATCGCAACCACCGGCGGCCGGTCGACAGGCCGTGCCGGCGGTCGCCATGGTCCAGTCTTTCCTGTTGGTTTGGGGCTGGCACGTACGGCAGGCAAAGGGCGGCGCGTCGGATTGTCCTGGCTGGTAGAACACCCCGTTGATACGGCATCCCGGTTGCGGTTGGAATTCCAATTCCAAATCGCGGACGTCCATCAGGTCAACGTCTCCGTCTGCGTCAAAGTCGAAGCAGTCGCAGCCTGACGAAAGGGGGCCGCCGACTCCGTGCATGCAGGCCGTCATCGACTGGTAATCAAAAAGATCAAAGTCCCCGTCCGCCTCGGTGTCGCCAGTGCGGGCGCCGGCGGCGCACTGATCACAGGCGTTGCCCATGCCGTCCCCGTCGGTGTCGGTCTGCGAGGCATCCTGAACAAACAGATTCAGTGTCCAAAGATAGAGGAAACCCGAATCCTGGAAACACGTGTCGTGAACCGTCAGTGTCCAATCGCCCCGCGCCTCCATACCATAGAATGCCGACAATGCCTCGTCGCCGCGATAGGCTCCCTGGGGAATGGCCGGACAGCTGGTGAGGAGGCAATTCAGGGCTGCCTCGTCCAGGGTCTCGGCAGCGTATTCGGCGAATGTGTACGTGCCGCTCAAGTCGGAGAAAATACTCGGGGGAATGAGGTCGTTGCTCATGAGCGTGACCACCGTTCCATTGTGCTCCAATTGAACGTTGAGGTCCTCGTACCAGGTATGGTCGAGTTCCAGCGTCGCTTCCATGAAGGCGACGGGACCGTGCTCAGATACTGTGACCGTGCGTGTCAATTCCGTGGTCACGAAGTTGCACGTTCCGGGCTCGGCGTCCGGGATGGGGACGAAGACCTCGTCTAATGCTTCCGTCGAAAAGCTGCTGTCGGGACAGTTGTCGCATAAGTCGCCCACGCCGTCGTAGTCGTAGTCGGACTGATCGGGATGACCGACGATCAGTTCCAACGACCAGGAGTTCAGTGTGCCGGTGTTGAGTCTGCACCCATCGCTGACGATGAGGGTCCAATCGCCGCTCACCGGGGTTCCCACAAACGCGCCGAGGAGTCCGGAACCGTGATACGTGCCAGGCGGGACCACTCCGCACTCGAAAATGAAACACTCGTTCGCCGCGTACTCCAGGGGTATGCCCGCCGCGTCATCGAACCTGTAAATTCCATTGAGGTCGCTGGTGTTTCGAATCTGCGAAGTGGAGCTGACGGGATTGAGCGTGACCACCGTTCCCGCGTGCGCCAGCTTGATGTCTACGTCGGAGTAGACCTGGTGCTGAAGACTCACGAACACGCGTACACCGAACGTGGTCCCCGGATAGTCCACCGTGATCGTCGGCGAAAGACTCGTGGTGACCGTACCGCAAGTAGCCAGGGATGCGGGATCCGGAATGGGCGCGAAGACGTTCTGGGCGAAAGTCGCCGCTTCCGCCGGAGTGTTGGGGCAGTTGTCGCACGCGTCGCCCACGCCGTCGCCGTCGCCATCGGGACCGGGGCAGCCTCCGGCCACGTTCCCGCCCGGCTCATCCATCGAATCGGCGAGCGCCGCCTGCGACATCGCGGCGAAGATCAGCACGCCGAGGGCAAGCGCCCGTCGGCCGCGAGTCAGTGCGCTACGGCTCCACATGCCCGCCCCGCGTCCCTGCACCATTCGCAAGCCCTTGTTTTTGAACATCTCTTCGCCATTCCTTTCGACTTCCGGTCACCATAGTGGCACCACCGCCCACGACGTCGGCGCGGTCGTCTCGTGTACAGGGCGCGCGCACTGGATACACACCAGTCGCGCGGCACGACAATGCGCATTCGCGCACAGGCGCGATCCGCTGATACTACCACACAAAGCCATCGCCCAGTTTCCGGCGCCACCTGTAGCCGCCGTCGGCTCGGACTTCGCTCAATTGCCGACCCATATGCAAACTCCTTGGGCGTTACACGCTGTGGGCGTGCCCCCCCGTCCACAATATGGCGGTCGCAGTTCCTCTTACACTCCCAACCCGAATCCCATGCCTGCCAGCAATCGCCGGTGCCCACCCCGTGCAGCAGGAAACCTGTGTTCCGTCGCCGTCGGCATCCGGGCCTTCGCAGCCCCCGCCGGCCAGTGGGTCGCCACCAGATGCAACGGCGCCGCCGTTGGACCAGCCGAGACCGATCACGATCAGAGCGACGATCGCCATCGGAAATAACCGTGATCCGCACCCGCCTCGTCTCAGGTTCGCCATCGTACTTTCTCGCCGCATTCAGCCGTCTTTCGGCCTTCGTGCCTGCTTCACGCGCATGGGCTGGCGGCCCGGTTGCCCGCCCATCGGACTTGCCGGCCCGCGGTCCGGCGTCGCGGCGCATGCGGCGTCACCAGAAGCCTTTTTCGTTCGCCGTAACGGCGATTCCGACCGGTGACCTCGTCCGAGAATCTTGGCGTTATCCCCGCAACGCGTATTGTTCCCGCGCGCCGATCGCGTTAGGCGGCGCGCACCTTCGGTGGTAGAATTCCACGCCAGGGTTCGCGACCGTTCGGTTCGCTCCGGCCCGTCACGTCCAATCCGACGGGAGGCGGCTCATCCGGTCACGGCAACGGAGGTTTTTGCGGGGGCTGCTTTGAACGAGGTTACGCTGATCCTGAGCGCTGCGGCCGGGGGCGACAGTGACGCCGCCCGCCAACTGCTGCCGCTCGTGTACGAAGAACTGCGCAAGCTCGCCGAGGCGCGGCTGGCCAAGACCCCGCCCGGCAACACGCTCCAGCCCACCGCCCTGGTCCACGAGGCCTACCTGCGGCTCATCGGGTCGGCCGACCCGGGCTGGCAGGGGCGCAACCACTTCTTTGGTGCCGCCGCCCAAGCCATGCGCGACATCCTGGTCGAGCAGGCCCGGCGCAAGGCGCGCCTCAAGCACGGCGGCGGGCGCGCGCGTCTGGAGTTGGACGACGTGCAACCGGTCGTGGAGCCCGACCCGCGGGAAGTGCTGGCCGTGGACGAGGCTCTGGCCAAGCTGGAAAAGGAGGACCCCCGCGGCGCACAGGTGGTTGTCCTTCGCTACTTCGGAGGACTCACAGAACCGGAAACCGCGGCCATTCTCGATGTTTCTGAAAGCACCGTGGTGCGCGACTGGAAGTTCGCCCGCACCTGGTTGTTCCGCGAGTTCCGCAGTGCCCATCCGGAGCTGTCCGACGGGGAGAGCAGCCCTTGACGGCGCCCCGCGGCGAGCAGATCAAGGCCATTTTCAGCGACGCCCTGGCACTCGCGCCGGAAGCGCGGGACGAGTTCCTCGATCGAAGGTGTGGCGCCGATGTCGAGCTCCGCGCCCAGGTCGAGTCCCTGCTTTCCATCGAGCGGCAAGCGCCAGATGCGTTCATGCAGTTGCCCGCATTTCGGCCGGAGGAGCATTCCGGGCGCGGCGAGGCCGCGTCCGTGCCGCGGCGCGTGGGTCGCTACCAGATCGTCCGCAAGCTCGGCGAAGGGGGGATGGGCATCGTCTACGAGGCCCGGCAGGAGAACCCGGCGCGGACCGTGGCCGTCAAGCTCATCCGTAGCATCCTGGCCACGCCCCATGTCCGCCGCCGCTTCGAGAAGGAAGCGCAGCTGCTGGGACAGTTGCAGCACCCCGGCATCGCCACGGTCTACGAAGCGGGGACGGCGGACGTCCACTTCGACGGCGCCGGCGCGGCGGCGCAACCCTTCTTCGCCATGGAGTTCGTCCAGGGCGTGCCGCTCCACGACTACGTCGCGCGCCGCAAGCTGGGCGTGCGAGGAATCCTCGAGCTATTTCTTCAAGTTTGCGCGGCGGTGCGGCATGCCCACGAGCGCGGCGTCATCCATCGGGACCTCAAGCCGCCCAACATCCTGGTGGACCACAACGGCCTGCCCAAGATCCTCGATTTCGGCGTGGCCCGTCTGACGGACGCCGACGCTCGCGCCACCACCTTGCAAACCGATGTCGGGCAGCTCGTCGGCACCTTGCAGTACATGAGCCCCGAGCAGGTACATAGCGCGGGGGCGGACATCGACGCACGCGCCGACGTGTACGCCCTCGGGGTGATCCTCTACCAACTGCTCTCTCGCCGAATGCCGCTCGACCTGCAGGGTCGATCCATCCCCGAGGCGGCGCGAATGATCCAGGAGGTCGATCCCACGCGGTTGGGCTCGATCGACCGCACCCTGCGCGGCGACCTGGAGACGATCGTCGAGAAGGCCATCGAGAAGAGCCGCGACCGGCGCTACGGATCCGCCGCCGCCCTGGCCGCGGACATCCGGCGGTTCCTCGGCGACGAGCCCATCGTCGCCCGCCCCGCGACCACCTGGTATCAACTACGGAAGTTCGCGCGGCGGAACCGCGGTCTGGTCGCGGGTACCGTCCTGGGAACCGCGGCCCTGGCCGTCGGACTGGTCGTGGCCGTTATGCAGGCGTACATCGCCATCGGCGCGCGGAACGTCGCGAGGGAGGAGGAGCAAGTCAGTCGATACCATGCCTATCTGGCCGGCATCAGCGCCGCGGCCAGCGCGCTCGTAAACGACGACGTCGCCCTGGCACGCCGGAGTCTCGACCGTGCGCACCAAACGCTGCGCGGATGGGAATGGCGCCACCTGTCGGCACAACTGGACCAGAGCCTGTTCACGATCTCCACCGCCGGCGTGGGCGCCAGTCCGTACCCTTATTTCATTCGAGACGAGGCGGGCGAGTCCGTGGCGTTGACCACCGATCACGGCGTCCTCCGCTGGAATTTGAGCGATGGCGCACGGATGGACGATCTTGCCCCGCCGGGCACGGTGCTGGCGACCAATCGCGCGGGAGACATTGTCGCGACGCTGGCTTCACGCACGCTCGCGGTACAACGTCTGCCGCACGGAGGGCGGCAGGGCTACTCACTGGACGAGTTAGGCGCCCAGCCCTTCGGCCCCGTGCAACGAATGGAAATCAGCCGCGACGGGGACCTGGTTGTTCTGGCTTGGCCCATGCGGGCGATGGCCATCGACTTGCCCGCCCGCCGCCTTGTGAACCGCAAGCTGGATAACCGCGGCATCAGCGACCTTTCGGTGTTGGACCGAGCCTGGATGGCGCTTTCCGCCGCGGTGCAGGATCGCCCCGCCATCTGGCGCGTACTTTCCGACGAGCTTTTCCCCCTGGCGGAACTCGGGCCGCCGGGCGCGTGCGTCGACATCAGCCCCGACGGAACCTGGGCGGTTGCAGGCTACCTGGACGGGTCGATTCGCGCTTGGGAACTCGCCGGCAGCCGACCAAACCCACGCCGGACGCCCGTACACGCGAGCGGAGTCAGTGACATCGCCTTCAATCCCAAGGGGACCGTCATCGCCTCGGCCAGTACCGATCGGTCCGTTTCGTTGTGGGATGCGGAATCCATGGAACGGATGGTCAAGCTGCGAGGCCACGACGATGCCGTTCGGGGCATCGCCTTCTCACCCGACGGCTCTCGATTGGTTTCGGCCGCGGACGACGAAACGCTCCGAGTCTGGGACGGGCGACTGACCGCCGATCCGGGCGTGCTCAAGGGACACACAAGCTTCGTCTATCCAGTGGCCTTCAGCCATGAGGGATCGCTGATCGCTTCCGCCGGGTGGGATCGCACCATTCGTTTGTGGGATGCGCTGACGTATCGGGAAGTTGCCGTGCTCGATCGTGGAGACACGGCCTCGTACGACTTCGTCATCTCGCTGGCCTTCAGCGGCGATGACTCCCGTCTTCTATCGCTGGAGGTCGGTGCACTGCGGGTCTGGGATCTGGCCACCGGCCACGAGATCGCCCGGCTGGACGAAGGTCACGAGTACGCCTGGAGATCGTTGGGAAGCGGAGGACGGAACTTCCTTCGCGCGGGCTTCCTGCCCGATGGCATACGCGTGCCGCTTCTTTGGGCGGCTCATGGTTCAACCGTCCCCGTTTGGGATGCGTCGACGGGACAAGTGACCCCCCTGGCCCTGGCGGCCCTTGAGGGTCTTGATCCCCTTCTTCAGAGTTCGGACGATCGCTTCCTCCTCGGAATCGACTCCCGCGCCGGGAACGCCGAGTCGGGCGCTACGGACGGGCGCGTGGCGCGGCCGGCGGTACTGCGATCCGACGGCGGAGAGGTTCTGCTGCCGCCTCTTTCCGGTTCCGCAATTTTCACTCCGGGCGCCTCGCACCCTCGTCTTGCGGCGCGCCTCGCGAGCGACGTGAGCGTGGTGGGCATGATGAACCTGGAAAACGGCGCCGAAGAAGGGCGGTTCGTCGGACACGCGGGCACGGTCTTTGCCATCGCCTGTGCTCCGGACGGCACGCGCCTCGCGACCGGGGGCTCGGATCAAACGGTCCGAATCTGGGATGCACAGACGTTCACGGAAATCGTCCAGTTGCGTGGCCACACCTCCTATGTCTGGTCGCTTGCATTCAGCCCCGACGGGTCCCTGCTCGCGTCGGGCTCGGGCGACGGCACGGTTCGTGTTTGGGATATCCGCCCGTTCCGCGAAGTCCTGCAAGCGCGAACCGAGCATGACGCGATGGCCGCACGCCTGCTGCCCCGCATCCAGGGGCAGCTCCGAACCAACGCTCCAGCGGTGGTCCTCCGGCAGTTTGTGAGCGACAGGTCGCCGGACCGCCGGGAACGACAAGTCGTCCGCCAGTTAGTCCTTCAGGCGAGCCTTGCGGCAACAGATCCCGAGGCCCGATGACATCGGTTCCTCTCCGAACTCCATCGCGCTTCCGGTCCATCGGCTCCCCAGCGGTCTGAACGCGTGCGACC
Organism: Planctomycetota bacterium; assembly: GCA_016208685.1. Classification (GTDB taxonomy): domain Bacteria; phylum Planctomycetota; class Phycisphaerae; order UBA1845; family UBA1845; genus JACQXM01. Next base: position 282,271 of record JACQXM010000015.1, read on the forward strand.
GCCGTCCCGGGCAACGAGTACATCCGCCCGGGGGACGCGCGATCCACTCGCGGCATCTCAGAGGCCCGGACACCCCGCGCGGGGCGTGGTACGGCACTGTGCCGGCAAAAACGCCCGGTTTCACTCACACACACGATCGGCGCTACCGCCCGGCGGAGACGCCGACGTGGTGACGCCGCCGACGGAATCGAGCCGTCGTCCGACACAACCAAGCGCCGTACAGGCCGCATTGCAGTACGCGGAACAACGGCTGACATACAGGCCACGACCTCTGCTCGCCGGCTGCAAGCGTTGTCGATGTTCGTTCGGCAATCCCGAGCGCCCGCGCGTTCCCCTACGAGTGGCGCATTGATGCCGCTGTCGCTGTGTTTGGCACCGCCCATGAGTGAATGCCGACGCGGTCTCCAAGATCAGGCCTGCGGCGGTTGCGCTTCGAGGTATGGGAGCTTTCGAATCGGATGAGGATTTCCGCGCGCGTGAGAAAAAATGCCACCTCCGCGCCAACAGAAGACAGCGGCGTATTGCGCTGGCGCGTCGCTTGGGATGGCGCCAGCGCTGGCCGCCTTCGCGCCCGGCGGCGTTTCCCTGGCAGAGCGTGATGCCCTGCCCGGTGCGACCCGTCTTCCGGGCGTACCCCATACCCCAGACGAAGGAGGTCCCGAGATGCTCCCTGCGCCGTCGATTCAACGTGCGTTCACACGCTCCAACGGCAAGTCCCGCCCCATCGTCGGCTTTCAGGAACGACACGTCGAGCCTTCACCCTCGGCCGCGTCCCGGCTCGCGGCTGAGCCGGCAACGTTTGCGACGGTTCCAGTGCCCCGACCGGCCAGAATCGGCGGCGCGGAGTGTCCACGGAAATACGAGAGCGCGCACTCGAACTTGGGCCACGCGGTCGTATTCGGGCTCTGGGCCCTCGCTTTGGTAGTCGCCCCACTGGTGCCGGCGATGGCCGCTTCTCCCGGCGAGGTCGACACCCAAGTGCTTCGCCTCTCGCGGCAATCGGCACAGCGGGCGGCCGCGCTCCGGCCTGCAGCGCTGCGCGCCTTGGACTACGGGGCGTTCACCTGGATGGAACTGCCCGTATCGGAGGTCACGCGATTGCAAAGCGCCGGGGTGGATCTTCTGGTCATCTCCGATCCCCACACGTTGTGCCTCGGTGAATCCTGTTTCGACCCGGTCCGCTTCCGGCCGGCGCTGCCGCCCGGTTGGGACGCATCGTCGGATACGGAACCCGATTTGCACCTGCTGCAATTCCACGGTCCGGCGCGCGGTGAGTGGTTGGACCGCGCGGCCGGCTTCGGTCTACAGCTTGTCAGTTATGTCCACCCGCATACGTATGTCGTCTGGGGTACAACGGCGGAACGCGACGCCTTCGTAAGCGCCGAGTCCGCCGCCCGATGGGCAGGTTCGTTCGCCCCCGGTTATCGCGTTTCGCCGCAGTTAAGGCAGCAGGCCGTACAGCGGCAGACACTGCGTGCTCTCGTGTACCGCCCCGCGAATGCCGAGGCCGTCGTGCAGCGCCTGGCCGCGACCGGCACCGTCGTCGGGGCTCGGAAGAGGCTGAACGACACCTACGAAATCGTCGAAGTGGTCGTGGAGGGAGATCAGATTCAGGCCGTTGCCGCGATCCCCGGAGTGTACAGCCTCCAAACGATCCCCACGGACGGCGGACTGCGGGGCGAGTTGAGCGATCAGCTTTGCGCCGGCAACCTGGACGCCGGAGGGCTTGCGGTTCCAGGCTATCCGCAATGGCTGAGTTCCCTGAGCCTGAGCGGTGCCGGTGTCACCATCGCCAACGTCGACGGCGGAATTCAGGACTCCCACGTGGACCTTGCGGGCCGGATGCTCACGTGTGTGGGAACGACCTGCGGAGGCTCCACTCAATCTTCTCACGGAACGCATACCGCCGGCATCATGGCGGCCGACGGGAGCTCAGGCATTCGCGACGCGCGGGGGTTTCTACGGGGCCTGGGGACGGCGCCGGGAGCCAACCTCGTCGAGCAACTCTACTGGCCCACCTTCACGAATCCGGGCGGCATGCTGCTGCTCATGACGGAGTCGCAGCGAAACGGCGCCTCGCTTTCGGGCAATAGCTGGGGTCCGGCAGGAACGCCGCGGGGTTACGACGCGGATACGCTGCAAGTGGATATCGGCGTTCGCGACGCGGATCCGGACGCGCCCGGCGCGCAACCGCTCACCTACGTCCTCTCCTTCATGAACGGAAACGGAGGTGTAAGCTCGCAAGGAACGCCCGACGAAGCCAAGAACATCTTGACCATCGGCTCCACGAATGCCCAAAACCTGAGCGGAACGCAGGCGGCGAATATCAACGACATCTCGGTCAATTCGGCACACGGTCCGGCGCTGGATGGACGTACGATCCCTCACCTCGTTGCGCCGGGCTGGTACGTCGATTCCACCGTCCCCACCAACCAGTATGCCATGAACGGCGGGACCAGCATGGCCTCCCCTCATGTTACCGGTGGCGTGGCGCTATTCCTGGAACACTACCGCAACCTGTATGGTCCGAGTTCCGAACCCAGTCCGGCGCTGGTCAAGGCGGCGTTCCTCGTCGCCGCGAGGGACTTGGCCGGTTACCGCGACGCCGACGGGAACATCCTGGGGCACCCCTTCGACAGCAAGCGGGGTTGGGGCCGATTCGATCTTCGCGCTGTGGTATCTCCCGACGCTCCCGTGCAGTACTTCGACGCGCCCGCTCTCTTCGATGATACCGGGGCGGAATGGACCACGACCCTGTATCCCGCGGATCCCTCGCTGCCCATGCGCATCATGCTGGTTTGGACCGACGCTCCCGGGCATGGGCTGGGGGGAAGTACGCCGGCGTGGAACAACGATCTTGATCTCGAGGTCGAAGCCGCCGGAAGTACGTACCTGGGCAACGTGTTCGGACCGGCGGGGTGGTCGCAGGCCGGCGGCGCGCCGGATGGCAGGAACAACACCGAGGGTGTGTTTCTCCAGCCCCCGTTTCCCCTTGCCGTGCGGCTTCGCGTTGTCGCCGCCAATATCAACTCCGACGGCGTACCGGAGCAGGGCGACGGCACGGACCAGGATTTCGCCGTGGTGTGCTACAACTGCGGCGACGCGCCCGATTGTGACCAGAACGGTATCTCCGACCCCTGCGATCTCGATTGTCAGGCGTTGGGTGGCTAATGCGACGTGCCCGGGTGCGGGACGGGGCGGGATTGTAACGGCAACGGCGCCCTGGATGCCTGTGACATTGATACCGGGGTCAGCCCCGACCTGAACCTCAACGACGTCCCCGACGAATGTGACCATATCGTGTACGTGGATGCGTCGCGTCCCGCGGGCGGCGATGGTCTGAGTTGGGCTACGGCGTTCAACGACCTGCAACCCGCTCTGGCGACGACGCCGGCCACTCAGATCTGGGTGGCGACAGGTACCTACCGCCCGACGGCGTCCGGCAACCGGACCGCCTCCTTCAACTTGCCGGCAGGCATCGAAGTATACGGCGGGTTCCCCACTGGGGGCGGCGATGGGACCTTTCTGGCCCGCGATGCTGCGCTGTTCGTTGGCACCGTGCTCAGCGGCGACCTCCTGGGCAACGACGTCGCGGCACAGTTCCCCGGCGGCGCGTCCTACGCGGACAACAGCTACCATGTCGTACGCGTCAATGTCTTTGAGGCCGCGGTCGTACTGGATGGACTGCGTATTTACGGCGGCAATGCGGACGGCCCCAACGATCCGCACGGCGGTGGAATCGAGCTCAGTGGCGGTGACCTGACGCTTCGGAACTGTACCTTTGAACGGAATGCGGCTCTAGACCGCGGCGGCGCCGTGTACAATGACGCCGAGGCCTTGGCCTTCGAGGGGTGCATGATCTCGAACAACGCCGCGAAGTTCGGCGGCGGCATCTACGACGACCAGTTCGGCACGCTGACCATGACCAACTGCGTGGTCGTGGGGAACACGGTGACCAATCGCGGGGGTGGGCTCTACAGCCCCGACTCCAACGTGACGTCACTTACCAACTGCACGTTCGCGTACAACACCGCGGGACTCGAGGGCGGAGGCATACGACATATTGCCGCGTTCGGTCCGGGGCTGACGATGACCAATTGCATTGTCTGGGGCAACCAGGATCCCCAGGGAACGGTCGAATCATCCCAACTGGCGCTGGTGGTCGTCTATCCCTACAACCCGGTGATCAATAACTCCTGCGTTCAGGGTTGGACGGGGACGTTGGGCGGAGTGGGGAATTTCGGGAACGATCCGCTGTTTGTCGCCGCGCCGGATAATCTCCGCCTCCTGTCTGCGTCCCCCGCGATCGACGTGGGTGACAACGCGGCGATTGCCGCGACGGGGCTGGGAGCGGATGTCGACGGTCAACCGCGCGTGGTGGACGGCGATCGGGACGGAACGGCGACCGTCGACCTGGGAGCTTATGAACAGGTCGATTGCAATGACAACGGTGTCAACGACACGCTGGACCTTTTGAACGGAAGCGGGTTCGACTGCAATGCAAACACCTTTCTGGACGCGTGTGAGGATGATCACGATTGCGACGGTAACCAGGTTCCCGATGAGTGCCACGGTTCCGGGGATGCAGATTTTGACTGCTTGGTTTGGCTTTCCGATCTCAGCGCCTTCGGGGCCTGCAAGAACTCCAGCGGCCCGGATGACCCCTACGCCGACGCCGGGATCGAGTGCGTCTACTTCGACATCGACCGCGATAACGACGTCGATCTGGGCGACTTCGCGCTGCTCCAGAATCTGTTCGGGAATCGTCCGGCATACTGCGACGTACCCGCCGGGCCGTGCAACGCCGGCCTCTACGAGACGTTGACCGTCTCCAGCAACCAAGACACGGGGGCCGCGGCCAACATCTACCCCAACCCCGCCTTCGAGAACCGCGTGCCGCTCACCGTCAGCGGTCGGGCGTTCGGCTACGCCAACGCTCCGGCGGTAAGTCTGACCGTGCTTGCCGAGAGCTCGGCGTACTTCCAGTACTGGCGGGTGGATGGCCTGGCCCAGCCGGCGGGAGTGCCTGAGGCGGCGGTGACCGTGGATCAGTCGCGAACGGCGCAAGCCGTGTTCGGCATCTACGTCGACGACAGCGCGACCGGGGCCAACAACGGCTCGAGTTGGAACGATGCCTTCACGGACCTGCAGGACGCGCTGGCCCTGGCCGCCGCTTGGGCCAATTCCGCCACCGAGATCTGGGTGGCCCAGGGCACCTACCACCCGGACCGCGGTACGGGGGACCGGCAAGCGAGCTTCGCCCTGCTGCAGCAGGTCAGCGTGCTGGGCGGGTTCGCCGGGGTGGGCGCCGCCGACCCCAACGAAAGGAATCCGGCCGGCTATCCCACGGTGCTCAGCGGCGACCTGCTGGGCGATGACGGGCCGAACTTCGCGAATCGCGGCGACAACAGCCTCTCCGTGCTGCGCAGCGCCGGCGCTGATGCCAGCGCCGTCCTCGACGGGTGTACGGTGCGCGGCGGCAACGGAGAAAGCACCGGCGGCGGCGGAATGTCGGGAAGCGGGAGTCCCGCGCTCCGCAACTGCACCTTCACCGACAACTTCGCCGTGGGCGGCGGGGCCATCCACAGCGAAGGTTCGGCAAGCGCTCCCGTGATCGAGGACTGTCGGTTCGTGGGCAACCGCGCCTGGGCGGGCGGCGCCATCTACAACATCCTCTCGGCGCACCCGACCCTTAACGGTTGCGAGTTCAGCAACAACACCGCGGTGGCCTTCGGCGCCTGGGGCGGGGCGATGTATAACGCCAACGGCGCCACGCCTACGGTCACCGACTGCACCTTCATCGCCAACTCCGCGGAGAGCTACGGCGGCGCCATCTACAACGTCGCCGGCAGCCCGGCGCTGGTGGGCTGCTACTTCGACGGCAACAGTGCCGTAGGCACCGGTGGAGCGGTGTACAGCACCTCGGAATCAGCGCCCACGGTGAGCGGCTGCGCCTTCGTGGCCAACCACGCCACCCTGGGTGGGGCGCTGGGCTCGGAACACAGCGCCCCGCTGGTCACCAACTGCACCTTCGATTCCAACACCGCCAACGAAGGCGGGGCCCTGTACCATTACAAGTGGCCGTGGATCGCCGGCAACCCGCGGTTCATCGATTGCACCTTCGCCCTGAACAGCGCCGTGCAGTTCGGCGGCGCGGTTTTCAACGACGACTACGTCCGCGCCGAGTTTACCGGCTGCCTCTTCGACCAGAACGCCGCGGGACTGCAGGGCGGGGCCATGTGGACCTGGCTCGCAGGCGCACCGGCGATCCGTGATTGCCGCTTTGCCGGAAACCACTCCGACGCCGACGGCGGAGCCCTCTACTACTCCGGCGGCACGGTGGACATCACCGACTCTACGTTCTACGTCAACTATGCCCTCAAACCTGACGGCAGCGGCAGCCGCGGCGGGGCCATCTACAACAGCGGCGCGAGCGGCTGCATCGCCAACTGCAAGCTGATCCGCAACGTGGCCTTCGGACTCGTGGGACGCGGCGGGGGTATCTACAACTACAGCACCGCCTCCGGCGGGTCGGCCCTCGATCTGACCAACTGCCTCCTGGACGGTAACGCCAGCTACACCGGCACCTCCAGCGGCGGAGCCATCTACAACGAAGGCGGGACGGTCCGCGTCCGGAACTGCACTCTGGGCAGCAACTGGGCCATGCAACAGGGCGGGGCCATCCATACCCGTGGGAGCACCGGCGCGCTGGTGGTGAGCAACTCCGTACTGTGGAGCAACGTGCACAACGGCGGCGTGACGGACGCTGCGGCGCAGATCTACGTGGGCGGCGGGTCGGCGACGGTCAGCGAAAGCGACGTCCAGGGTTGCTGGACCGGGGCGGGAAGCAACAACATCTGCCTGGACCCACTGTACCGCAACCTCTACGGCCCCGACGGCTCCTACGGCACGGAAGACGACGACCTGCGGGTGGTCTGCGGCAGTTCGCCGGTGGTCAACAACGGCGGCAACGCCCTGGTGCCGCCGGATGGATGCGACGTGGACGACGACGGCAACACCACGGAAACCACGCCTATCGATCTCGATGGGCAGTCGCGTATCCGCCCCACTACCGTGGACATGGGCGCCTACGAGTGTCCACCCCCCAGCGGCGGCGGAGGAGGTATCAAACCGAAACCCGGAACCCAACCGGAACAGTAGTAGGAGAAACGTGAGGCGGATGGAGCGGCGGGCACGATCGCTTTCCGAGCGTGCATCCCACGAATCGCGGCACGGTCCATTCCCCGGCACCCCATGCGCGGCGCTTCGATGGCCCGGCCCACGTCAGCCGGCGGCGTGTGCCACCACGCCGACGGATCGGGATCCTAGGGCCTGCCGGCGCCACAGCCCGCGTCACCCGGCGGCGTTGCTTCGCAACGCTGACCATATGCCAGTGCGCGGCGTTCCGATGGCTCAGCCCGCGCCAGCGGGCGGCACCTTCGTAGCCCACGGCGTGAGCCGGTGGGTGGCGACCCCATCGCGGTAGAGCCCCGTCAGGGGCGACACGCGCAGCGCGCATCAACCTCCCGTCGCAACCCGCGACGCGCATCCCCACCCGCGCCCATCCGCAGCGCCGTGCCATACATGTGTCGCCCCTGACGGGGCTTAGCCTCATCCTGCTCGTCGATCCCCACGGCTTACGCCAATGGTATCTACACAACTATCCGTCCTCCAGTCTCGGTCTGGGATGTATGAGATCCGGCAGAACTGCGTGGGCAAGGCGGCGGAGGTCCTCCAGATCGTGTTCACGGAGATAGTCGAGCATGGCGATCAGCACGCC
>JACQXM010000016.1 GCA_016208685.1 Planctomycetota bacterium
AGCGCAGCGCCGCCATGACGATTCCGGAGCCGAGAGCCACGAAGGCACAGGGGAACGGAGCCGCGACCGGCAACCAGAGCCTCCGTAAGGGAGCGGGCAATGGTCGCGACGAAGCGACGGCGCGGCGAAGGATCAGCACCGCGACAGTATGGAGCGGTCAATCAGAGCCGCGACCGTGAGGGAGCGGGCCTTGGTCGCGGAGCAGCGAAGCAGCGAAGTAGCGACACCCGATCCGTACCGCGACAGTATGGAGCGGAGCGAATGCGGACTGGTGAATTTGGAATACGGAACTGTGAATGCAGAATGCGGAATGGTGAATGGTGCCTGCGGAATGCACGGCGACGGGTGGCATGGCCAAGCGCAGCGCCGCCATGCTTTCATGGAACCCCAACTGTCTGACCGGTGGCATGGTCCACGCTTGCGTGGCCATGCCTGGCGCGGGGCGTCGAGGATTTAGCGACGCACCGACGGGTTGCCTGTGGTCCCGCGCGGGAGCCTATGCGGTAGAGGGGCACGATGAACCGACCATCAATGTGGGCGCACTTCTGGACGATCCGCTCCGTATGAACCGGGAACGACGAAGACATGGCCACGCAAGCGTGGACCATGCCACGCGTCACTGGCGCGGCCGGATCGGAACGCCGGAATACACGCGCTGCATGCGCGCGGCGACGTTGTATCGCCTGGATACGCGCCGGACTTCGGCGTCCGATCTCGGCTGCTGCCCCATCCTACGGCGGCGCCTATAGTTAAGGTAGTGACGTTACCAGCGACCTGCGCCCCAAGACGCACTGCGAGTCCTGGGATTGTGTCACACTGAGAAAGTTCCTTCCTGATCACCTTGATAGCCGCGTGCGGCGTGATATGATTATAGGTACTGAGGCGCGGGTTGGGGTGTCGTCGCCTCGTCGCCTCGTCGCCTCGTCGCCTCGTCGCCTCGTCGCCTCGTGCGGAGCGCGGCATCGGGTTCCCGAGAAAAAAGCGCTTCGCCGGTGGGGTTCGCCACGCGCAGTGCCGACGCCCAGCGGCACCGCGGGGGAGGTCGATCATGCGCGCTCCTCGCTGGGTTTTCGTGCCCTTTAGGCTGTTCGTACCCTTTCTGGTAATTGCGAACTTGGCGTCTCCCCTGCACGCCCAATGCCCGCTGCTGCATACCTTCGAAGGAACGATGCAACAGGAGTATCTTGGAGCCCCCGTTTCCGGCGTCGGCGACCTTGATGGGGACGGTTGCGACGATGTTCTCATCGCGGCGTCCGGGTATCGTGCGCCAGACGGCACCTACGCCGGTCGCGTCTGCGTACGGTCCGGGGCAACGGGTGCGGTCATTCGCTGCTGGGTTGGCGGTGGCGCTGGGTTTGGGGCCGCGGCCGGTGGAGCCGGGGACGTGGACGGCGACGGGGTGCTGGACATCATCGTAGGCGCGAATTTCTTCTCGAGTTCCGTTGAATTGTCGGGGCGCGTGTACGTCTTTTCGGGCGCCACTGGGGCGACGCTTTGGATCTGGGACGGCGACAAACGCAACGGCAAGTTCGGTTGGCGCGTGGCCGGTCCCGGAGACCTGGACGGCGATGGATTCAGCGACCTCCTCGTCGGACAGCCGGATTCCATTACGAATGTACCGCGAGTACTCGGACAGGTTCACGCGTACTCAGGGCGAACCGGAGTGCGTATTTGGACTAGGACCGGTGACCATCCGGGCGATGCGTTCGGCGCCTCTTTGGCCGGTGCCGGCGACTTCAACGCCGATGGAGTTCCGGACGTTGTGGTCGGTTCCCCGCACGACCCGGACCCGACCTATGTGCAAGTGCTCTCCGGGGACACCGGAGCGCTCCTCTCACGCATCGAATACTGGGGTATTTCCGACGTTTTTGGCGGCGCTGTTGCTGGAGTCGGTGACATCAACGGCGACGGTTACGACGACATCGTCGTCGGCGCCTACGAAGCCGGGGGAGAGTACTACTACAGCGGCAACGGGCAGGCATACGTCTTCTGCGGACCGGACGCCGCGCGACTCTGGACATGGGAAGGCGAAACCTCCACGAGTTTCCTCGGTTATGCGGTTGCCGGCCCAGGCGACGTCGACGGGGACTCGGTGCCCGACGTGGTCGTGGGAGCCTACGGATACAGCGGGTACCCCGGCTATGCAACCGGCAAGGTATACGTGTTCTCTGGTGCAACCGGCGCGACGATACTCGCCCGAACCGGGCAGGGAGCATTCGAGGGATTTGGACTGGCAGTGGGCGGCGTCGGCGATGCCGACGGTGACGGACTCAACGATATCGCTGTCGGAGCGCCCTTGCGTCCGAACCCCAACATCTACACGGGTCGCGCCTACGTGTTTCGCCACTTGCACGGCGTCGACCCCGATTGCGATGGCTTGACGACGCTGCGCGATTACGACGCGATGGCGGAATGCCGGAGCGCTCCCGTGCCACACGCGCTCTCCGAACTCTGTCGTGCGATCGACCTTGACGGAGACTGGGACGTCGATTTACGCGATTTCGCGGCGCTTCTACGTGCGTTTTCGACGCCCTAGGGCGTCCGTGTTGCTGACAAGCTGAGCCCGGGCGGGGCGTGAGGCGTGCCTCGCCGCCCGATGGAGCCATTCCAAGTTTGAGGCAGGCGTGCTGCTCCGACAACCACCGAGTTGTCGAGGAAGGCTCCGGGTGCGCACACATTTCGAGAAGGGAGGACGGCGGACGCCATGGCCAAGCGTAGCGCCGCCATGCTGCCATAGTACAAACACTGTCTGACCGGCTGGAATGTCGGCGGGTGCCATGGCCAAGCGCAGCGCCGCCATGCTGTCACGGTACAAACAATGGTTGACCGGTTCGAAAGCCGGTCCCACAGTGCTGCACCCGGTCTCCCACAAGTGGCCGGACCTGGGTCCCCAAAGCGATCCTCAGTTTCCGCAGTTGGGAACCGCGTCCGTGTCCGCACCGCTAAAGCACTGTGCGTGGCGGGAGTAGTCGGCGAGGTCAACGTCGCCGTCGGCATCGGCGTCGAACATGTCGCACTCCGGGCCCACGGTCGGCGCACCCGAACCCCCCAGGCAGGCGAGCAGGAACACCGAGTCGTCGCCGTCCACGTCGAAATCAGGCTCGGTATCGCTGTACGCGAACGGGACGGGGTCCGAAACGTGCACGAACCCGCTGCCGCTTAGCGACGGCTGGAACACGATGTTGCGGTTCCAGAAGAAGTTCATCCCCAGCACGCCGTCCAGCACGCCTCCGCTGGAACTGGGAAGGTCAAGCACCACGAAGGGCACGTGCGAGAACTCCAGCGCCCCGCCCAAAGCGTTGATCTTCACGTAATCCACGTAATACCCCGGCACGTCCTCGACCAGGCCGCCGATGCCGCAGACCGCCAGCGTGAAATCAGGCGTGAGCGGCAGGCTCAACCGCGCCGCCATCGTCGAGCTCATGATCGAGCTCTGCGCGCCGGTATCCACTACGGCGAACATCCGCTGCGTCGGGTTCGTGGGGCTGGGCTGCCCCTGCAGCACGTTCAATTCGGTGTAGAAGAGCCCCCCCGTGGGCAGCCCGCCGGGAATGGACAGCAGCGTGGGGAACAGCGGGGTCTCCAGGTCCTCGAAATCGGGGAAGTAACTCGCCGTCGTAACCGGCGAGCCCAGGCCCCCGACCACGACGATGGGAATCAGGTGCGACGGCGCGGGCAGGGGCGCCGCGGGACTTTGCAGCGTGACGTCCGGTCCGCGGTACACGCGTCCGCCCAGCGCAAGCGACCTCGGCTGGTCCACGCGAATGACCATGTTGTAGAAGGCCAGCAGCGGCGTGCCGACGGCGGCCGCGATCGCTTCCGTACCACAGTCGAACGCCGGACCGACCACCGCCGCCACGTTCGCATGTCCCACCATCGCGCTGACGTTCAGAATGCCCGTCGGGCCGACGGCCGACAACCCCTGGGCATAGATGCCGATGGGCTGCGAGACCAGCGCGAATACCTCGCCGCCGACGCCTCCCAGCGGAATCACGTTGTTGGTCAGGTAGGAACCGACCACGCCCAGCGTACCGGCCGACGCTCCGAACATCAGGTCCCCGTCGGAGCCGGTGTCAGCAAAGCCCACAACGTAATTCTGGCTGGCGGGCGGATTCAGCGACCCGCATTGCACGCCGGGCAACGAATTCGCGTTGCAAGTATAGGTCGATTCCAGGGTATGCTCGAAATCCAACCCGCCCGCGGACTTGCGTTTACTCGACGTGGTGATCGCGACCAGCGGAGAGAATCCCGCCAGACGCGGGCGCGGATACGGATACGACTTGAGCTGCTCGACGGGCTGCATCCCTTCCGCGGCTTTGGCCTGGGGAGCGCGCCGAACCTCCAGTACGGTACGCCCAGACCCCAGGCGCAGCGTCCCGGAAGTGGTGCGGTTCGCCGCGGCGGGCGCCGCTGCCACCACCGGCGCGACCGCCGACAAGGCCGCAGCCGCCGCAAACACGATGGTACGTTTCATGCACGCCCCCAATCGACCCTGAACCGGCTTTCCGCCCCATTCGACCCCGTAATGCGCGGACCCCGGGCGTCAACCAATCATTGGTGGTTGGCGGCGTCGAATCAAGCCCCGGTATCGGCCGTCGCGACGGGAAGGCGCCCGGCGGCGCACCTGGGAACCGGACTCCCGCCGCCGGGGCGGGCCTTACGGGGGCGGTGCGGAGGGCATGTTGTCGGCCCCCTGCGCCTAGCGGCTCGCGGCGGAGGGAAGAAACACTCGGAACGTGCTACCCTTGACGAGGCGCGATTCCACGTCGATCGACCCGCCGTGGGCGTCCACGATGTTTTTGACCAGGGCCAGCCCCAATCCCGTGCCGCCGCGTTCACGCACGCGACTATCGTCGGCACGGAAGAAGCCCTCAAACAAGTGGGCGCGATCCTCGGGGCGGATGCCGATCCCCCGGTCATGCACCGAGATGAGCACTCCGTGCCGGTCCCGGCGCGTGTCGCGCGTAACTTCGATGGCCAGAGAGCGATCGTCGTCGCTGTATTTGACGGCGTTGTTCATCAGGTTGAAGAGCACCTGGGCGATGGCATCCTTGTCGGCATCCACGGCCGGCAGCTCCTCCTCGATGCTGACGCGGTGCTCGAAACGGTGTCGGTCCAGCTCACCACGATACGCCGCGTACGTCTCGCGCACCACCTGCCCCACGTCCGTGGGCGCAAAGGTGTACTCCTTGCGGCCGGCATCGATGCGGGCAAAGTCCAGAATGTTGTTGATGAGGTTGGTCAGTCGCGTGCACTCGCGGGTGATAATGCCGTAGTACTCCTGCCGCTTCTCGTCGGCGCCCACCCGGCCGGACTGCAGCGTCTCGGCATAAAGCCGGATCACCGCCAGCGGCGTCTTGAGCTCATGGGAGACGTCGGCGACGAAGTTCGCCTTCAGTTCCGCCAGCGCCATCTCGCGCCGCGCCACGCGGCTGCGCGCCCACATCGCCGCCAGCAGGGTCAGGAGTGCCAGAGTCGTGACACCTAGGTAAGCCAGCGTCTGCCCCACCACCGTGTAGCGCGGGTCGGAGAGCAGCGCTTCCGCGGGCTTGAGCACCCAGAAGCGCCCCGCGCCCAGCAGCGCCTGGGACCAGGGCCGATAGTTGGCCCCCGCCGGCGCCAGCTCCAGCCCGTCCAGCGGCGAGAGCAACGGCTCCACCAACTCGCGTCGCAGCCGCTCCACATCCGCCAGGGCGACCACCGCCGCGAAGCGCCCCGGCTCCTCGATGCAGGCCAGGCGCACCATCACCACCGGCGCCGACCCCGACAGGTCGGTGAGCACCTCGGCACCGCGGGACGTGGTCTCCAGCAGTTCCGGCGGAGCGCCTCCGAAGCACAAACGCTTAAGCTGCTCCGCCTGCGCCGCGGACGCCTGCGGCCCCGTGAGGAGCGGGGTCAACGTCCCCCCTTTCACACCGAAAACGCCGCCGAGCCATCCTGGAAGCGCGCGCGGCGGGAGCGCATGTTCCCAGCCACCACCGGCACTCGAGTCGCACGCGGAGATCAATATGTCGTCAAGCTGGGCCTCGAACAGCGCCCGCGCCGTGACCGCGATGTCCGCGGCCCGACGCTGCGCCTGGGCGTGCAGCAGGATGGTCAGCGACTGCGCCTGGTGCAGCGCCAGCACGACGCCCAGAATGGTCAGCAGCACCGCGACCACCACGAGCCAGAAGCCGGCGAAGCGCCACGCCGCAGGACTTCCGCGCGACATTGGTTCGGTTGCGGGCATGGGTGAATTCGGACCGTGTCCTTTGCGGCCGGCCATTCAGGCACGCCCAGCACGCCTGGGGTGAATGCAGGCACATGCCCACGCCGCAACGCTCCGCGTTGTGCGTGATCGGCTCGCTCGCCGGCGCCGTGAGTACCATAGACCGGCTGGCAAGCGCTGCAAAGGCCGGGTCGGCGCCCCGCCTCGCCGCGATGCAGGCGGGTCGCACCCATTTGCGGGTTCGACCGCGCGCTCAGCGCCCGCGCAGCAGCTCGAATGCCTGCACGCGACGGTTGTAACTGTCCGCAACCCAGAGCCGGCGCTGGCCGTCGATGGTCATCCCCGCCGGAAGCCAGAACTCCCCGGCGCCGCGCCCCTCGCCGCCGAACGCCAGAAGCAACCGGCCGTCCGGCGCAAACGCCTGCACATTCTCGAATTGCGCGTCGGCGACCCAGACATTCCCCTCGGCGTCCACCGCCACTCCCTTGGGGAGCGCGAAGTCCCCCGCGGCGTCGCCCTTGGCGCCGAACCCGCCGAGGAACACCCCCTCGGGAGTAAAACGCTGGATGCGGAAGCTCATCACGTCCGCGATCACCAGCGAGCCGTCCGGGGCGAACGCGAGCTGGCCCGGACGATTGAATTCGCCCGGCCCGGTGCCCCGCGCGCCGAAGGTGCGCACGACGCTCCCGGACTCGTCAAACGCCAACACGGCGTGCATTGCGGCATCGGAGACGTAAATGAGTCCATTCGTCGGGTGACACGCAACGCCGGCCGGCCGTTGCAGGGCGCCACGACCGATGACCCTCACCGCACTCGGCCCCGCCGTCGTTCCGCCTGCCGTGCTCAAACCTGCAACCACCAAGACGGCGTGCGCCGTGGCGTCGGCCACCACGAGCTGTTCACCACGCCACGCAACCGCGACGGGGCATTCGAGGAGCGCGCCGGCGGTCGCACTCCCCTCGATGCGCAAGTACGCCGGCCTTTGAAGTTCGAGAAGATGCACGCACTTGGCGTTGGTGTCGGCAATGGCGAGCCACCGGCTGGTGGCATCGACGGCGACCGCGTGCGGCGTGATCAGCCGCGGCGGATCGTCGGGGCCGTAGAGCAACTCGTTCCAGGCACCGCGCAGGCGGTTCGACCGCGGGACGGTGATTTCACCGGCGAATTGCCCGAGATAGCGCACGCGCGGCTCATCCGGCGGCGACGGCCATACCAGTCGCTCCGTGGCCGACTCGAAGAAAGGCTTGGGGGGCGCGGAACAGCCGCCGGCGGGCGCAAACAGCGCGGCGCCCAGACAGACGCTCACGGAGCCCAGGGCAGCGCGAGTCGCCCGGCCGCGGCGCGGCACGCGTTGCCACGGCGCATCGCCCCTGGACGTCGGGCGCTGTTGATCAGGACCGGCGATCATCGCATGGCCCATGCGGATCTTTCCGCCTTCCGGCCGGGCAGCAAGTGCGAAAGGTCGCGACGGATGTTAACCCAGACGCCGAACCCCTCGTCCCGATTTTCCCGCAGTGCGAGCAGGTCATACTCGACCGTCAATTCGACGCTCAGCGCCCCCCGCTGGTAGCGAATCGTGCCCTCGAGGTCCACTCCGTCAGTCTCGCCGTCGCGCGAGTTGTCCTCCCAGCGGTACCCGGCGGCCAGCGACGTGGAGAGGTAGGAGCTCAGGTGCGTCGTGTGTGTGACATCGAGGTCCACGGTCGCCACGCGGCGATGGGCGAAATCCCCCTTGAACGAGTAGTGGTCCGCCCGCGCGGAGGCATCGAGCGAATGCGCCGCGGTGCGCAGAATCCACCACCGTCCGTGAAGGTGGAAGGCGTCGTAGGGTTCCACGGAATCGTCGAAAAGCTCTACCTCGCCGCTCGCGTTCCAGCTCGGGCGGTCGTAGCGCAGGCCGAACCCGTGCCGTTCCGTGTTGTCCGTAAACACCGGCGTGCCGCGCGAACCGGCGGCATCCTGGCGCCGGATCTCGAAGCCGTAATAGGGCGTCAGACCGAAGGTGAACTCGTGCTCCAGCCACACGTCGGCGCGGTAGGAGTCGATCCGCGCCCCGGCGGGAATTCGATAGCGATAATCGAAGTAGACGACTTCGTTTTCGGTGATACGGCCGGAGAGCAAACGGTTGACCACCGTGCGGCGCCCGACCTGCAAAACGGTGTAGTCGCGGGCGGGAAGGTACACGCGCGTGCGGTCCGCGTTGTAGGCGCGGAGCGTGGCCCGGCGGACATCCAGCTCGTTCAGGAAGGTCGGCCGCGTGGGGTCGAGGGTGTGCGCCTCACCGTGCACCACGCGCTCGCCGCCCGAGCCGACCGTGCGGCTCTGCTCCGCCTGAAACGAGGCGCTGGCGGAAAGCGTGCCGAGGCGCGTGGGTTGGCGGAGGGTGGCATCAAGCACGCCGCCGAATTCATGCACCTCCACGTCCTTGTCCACCCGTTCCCAGATGGCGAAGAAGTCAGCGCTCAGCCGGAACGGCTCGCCGGGCTTGAAGATCGCCTGCACGTCCGCCTTGTGGCGCGTCACCTCGATGGCGTCCTGTTCCACGCGGTAGAAGCTGTAGCGGTAGATCGTCTCCCAGGCGTCGCTGTGCCGCAGCGTGAGGCGGGGAGTGATCTCTGTTTCGTCGCGCGCCAGGTCGCCCTGCTCGTTGTTCCAACGGATGTAGGTGTCGAGGCGGTGTCGCCTTGCCTCGCCGAACGCAAGCTCGTGCTCCACGCGGAGCTGGTCCCGCCGCGTGTCGAACGCGAACTCGCTTCCCTGGTACTGGCTCTCTTCGCGCTCGTGGTCGAACGCGATCCGCAAGTGGTGGGCGTCGCTGACAACCCAGCGGTTGTCGAGGTAAAAGCGCGCGGTCTCCAGGCGCTCGTCGTCCTCGTCGCTGCGGTTGCCGGTACGGTCCACGTCCGACCAGTCGAATCCCAGCTCGCCGGTCCAGATGCCGTGCGTGGCGTACACTGCGGCGCCGGCGTCGCTTCGCTCCTCGAGCAGCGAGGGAAGGAAGCGACGCGGAATCCGATCGCGCGAGCGCCGCGCGTACACCTGCGCCGACACCGGTTTGGCCGGCAGAATATCGACGGCGACATCGTACTCCAGCAGCAGACCGGTGTCGGAATCCGAGCGCGTGAAGTAGTTCGTCTGTTCGCGGTAACGCTCCTGCGAAAGCCCCAGCTTGAAGGAGGAATCCCAGCGGATAAGGTTCGGATCGACGATGTCGCCGGAGAAGCGGAGGCTGACCGACTCGCTGAACCGCTCGTCGCGGTTGCGCTGGATGGTGTCGGCGCGAAAGGCGCGCGAGGAGCGCACGCGGCGGCGCTCCAGACTTCCCTCGAACTCCAGCCCCAGCTCGGTCAGGTGCAGGTGCAGCCAGCCCGGTCGGAGCCGCGAGGCCGGTGCATCGTCCCCGGAGGTCGCGCTCGGTGTCACATCTGTGGCACCTACCGGCGCCCCCGCGGGTGGAGGGTCTGCGTCCGGGCTGCCGCGCGAATGAGGTCGCTGCACCGCAAGCGAGGTCGGCGGCACCGCCGCCCACCCCGGCACAGTGGTGCAAACCGCGATGCTTACGATGGCCTGACCGCGCCCGATCCGCACCCCGACATTCTACCGGCGGCGCGGGGGCGTCACAGTCTCATGTCGCGCCGGAATCCGCTCCGCACCCCGCGTGTTCCGGAACTTGTGTTCGCCCCCGCCGGGCAAAGGTGAAAGAGTATGGCCGCTGTTTGCCGATAAGTGCACACGGCGGACGTTGCCCAGACGTCGGTGGATCCTGGTGATCCATTGGCGGCGCGGCCGAGTGGCCGATGCCGCCGCGCCCAACAACCTGTCCCGATCGGACGTGGTCGTTCCGGCGGGCGGGATCCCCACAGGGATTCCGCCTCCACCGGGGCAGGTCATCAGTGCATATAGATTGCGGCGCAGTCGAGGTTTTCAGTGCTGAGATGCGGTGTTCGGCGGAATAGCGCGCAGGGTGCGGCGCGGCGCCCCGCTTCGCAGTAGAGGTCTGCGCCGCCCGCGCCGGCATCCGTCCGGTCGCGGCCCCGCGCGCGACTATAGCGCGATGGCGCAATCTGCGCGCGGCGAATGGAGTGTGGTTCCGACTGTCGCCGCGGAAGCGCCAGCGTAGGACCGGTCGCTACGTCAGCAGCCGCCGGCGTTGTTCGGCGCTGGATCGCAGTCACGCGGGCTGCGACGTTCGCGCCGGGCGCCCGGCAACGACCTTGAAACAGGGACTAGGGAAAACCCTGACGGATGGATTGTGTTGCGATCGCCTCCCGATGCGTTTATCCTATGGATTCCAGAGTGTGCTCGGCTTCCGGAGGTTGCCAGACCCGCCGCTGCGGCGCCCGGCCGCCGGCACTCCGATACGCGGGCGGATTCCGCGTCGCCTCGCGCTGCGGCAACGGACTGCAAGCGACCGGCGCGAGACACGTCGCTCGCCCCTCGATTTTACTTTTTGGAGGAACGTCATGGCTTTCGCCCTGTACCGAGAGGACAGCCACCCCACGCGCGGACTCCCGTGGCCCGGCTTCGGCGCCGCGGCGCTGGGGCTGGCATTGATGCTCCTGGGAGTTCGCTGCGTGCCCTCGGTGATCCCTCCCGCAGGTGACGCCGGCGACGTTGGCGATGTCGGGGACGGGGGTGACGGCGACGCCGATGATGATTCCGCTTCGCCTTACATGAACACCACGGACGCGACGAACAAGAGCGCTTCGTACATCGGCGCGGACGCGTGTCGCGTCTGCCACACGGGCATCAGCGAACAACACAGGGTGCACGGGCACGCGCACAAGCTCCAGGCCGTCCAGGGCGAGCCGCCGGTGTTTCCGGCCGAGGGTACTCGGGCCGGGGTCCCCGACCCGCCCGAGGGCTACACCTGGGAGGACATTTCCTATGTGATCGGCGGATATACCAAGAAAGGCCGCTTCATCGACCAGCAGGGCTTCATACTCACCACCGGCCTTACGGAGGTGAACACGCAATGGAACCTGTCGTATCCCGCCAACGGCACGACGCCGGGGTTCGTGGCCTACGAACCCGACGCCGAGACGCCGAAGCCGTACGATTTCTCCTGCTTCGTGTGCCACACCACCGGCGCCAAGCCGCAGGATGAGGATTTCCCTGAGTTCCAGGAGAACCGTCCCGGCTTCATCGGCACCTGGGAAGAGCCCAGCGTGCAATGTGAGGAGTGCCACGGTCCGGGCAGCAACCACTTTCGCACCCTGGGCAATCAGGTTGAGGTCGACACCAGCCGCATCTTCGTGAACACCGCGGCCTCGGCCTGCGGCAAATGCCACACGCGCGGCACGGATCCGGTGGTCATCATCGCCAAGGGCGGCTTCATCCAGCATCACGAGCAGTGGCCGGAGCTGCAATCCAGCGGCGGCCACGCCGCGTTCGATTGCACCACGTGCCATGATCCGCACGTTTCCGTGAACTACGACCGCGCCAACGGCATCCGCAACGAATGCACCGCGTGTCACACGGACCAGAACATGGCGCTGCACGAGGGGCTGACATACGAGCGCGGCGACTACCGGGAACCGGTCTCGTGCGAAAGCTGCCACATGCCCTTCGCCACCAAGAGCGCCGCGGCCGCCTCCGCGGACGTGGTCGGCGACGTAGGGCGGATGGGCGACACCCGTACCCACATCTTCCGCATCAACACCTCGGCGGCGGATTTCAACGGAATGTTCTCGGGAGACGGCAACACCGTTGTGCGCGACGAGCAGGGCCGCGCCGCGGTGACCATCGATTTCGTCTGCTTCCGCTGCCATAACGGCATCGGCTCGGCCCCGGCGTTCTCCAGCATGCAGGTCGCCGCGGACGTGGCCTCCGCCATACACGACATCATGCGACGGTGACACCGACAGGAGCGCGGTCACACATGAATACGGGCCATCCGGGTACGGAGGCGGGCACGCGGCGCGGCGAGGGAAACGGCCCCGCCGCGGGTCGGAATCGGCCCTTGAGGTTCGGCCATTACTTTTCGGGAGGCATCAGGCGATGACCCAAACCAGACTCGATCGAATAATGTTCCGCGTGATAGGCGTGGCCATCACCGCGTTTTGCGTAACCCTCAGCATCGGCGGCTGCCCCACCGGGGCGACCGTCACCCCCGCCCCTGACGACGGTGGGGATGTCGGCACGGATGGCACGGACGGCACGGGAACCGACGGCACCGGAACCGATGGCACGGGCACCGACGGCACCACGGCGGGCAACTCCGGCGTTACCGGCAAATTCGTGGGCGCCGCCGTCTGCGCTCAATGCCACCCTACGCCGCATGCAGAATGGTCCGAGACACTCCATGCCGAGGCGCTGACCACCCTCGAGGGCATTGGCCAGGGATCGAACACCAACTGCCTGCCCTGCCACACCGTGGGCTTCGGGCAGGAGGGCGGGTTCGTAGACCGCGCTACCACCGACGCCCTGGCGGGGGTGCAGTGCGAGAACTGCCACGGCGCCGGCGCCGACCACGTAGACGACCCGCTCAACGAGGCCGTGCGGCCGGTGATCGACATTTCCGCACAGGTCTGCGGCGCCTGCCACACCGGTTCACACCACCCCACCTTCGAACAATGGGAGACGGCGCTCCACGCCCAGATCAACGAGACCGTCACCGCCGATCTGCTCGAAGGCGGCTCGTTCGTAAACAACTGCGGCATCTGCCACTCCGGCGATGTGTTCTACCGCATCAACATCCGCGGCGAGGCGGTTCCCGAGGACGCCTTCGTCGGGCTCGCCGCCGAGGACCTGACGCCCGTCACCTGCGCCATCTGCCACGACCCTCACGCGCGCACCAACAACGCCGCGGCCCCCGACGCCGGGCGCGATTTCCAACTCCGCTTCCGACAGGTGGCGAGCCCCACACCCTCGAATACCGTCGAGGACGTCACCAATCCGCAGCGCTTCAACCTCTGCGGGCAGTGCCACCATGACCGCGGCCGCACCTGGGAGACCACCAGCCGTGCGCCGCATCACAGCAACCAGGCCAACGTCTACGCCGGCGAGATGGCGATCCCCGATCCCGAAACGCAGCAACCGCTGGTGCTCAGCCGGGTCTCGGTGCATTCCTTCGCGGTTGAGCAATGCGCCACCTGCCACCTGTACCGCGAGGATTTCCAGAGCGAAGAAGCGCCCGCGATCAGCGGGCACACCTTCCAGGTCAACACCGCCGGATGCGCCACCTCCGGATGTCACCCATCGAGTGATCAGGCCGCCGCGGCGCTGACCACGCTCCAGGGCGAGGTCCAGGCACGGCTGGACAATATCGCGTCGCGTCTCGGCGACCCGGCAACGTGGGAGTACGTGGCCTCCGGCGGGCCCGACGACGACGGCCAGGCGGAGCTCTCCGACGAGATCAAGCAGATTCGTTTCCTGTATTACTATGCACTGGTCGACGGTAGTCTCGGCGTGCACAACCCGGATTACATCCGCGACATTCTGGAGAAGGCCGAAAGCCTGCTGACCCAAGCGGGACGTTGAACCAGCCGGCGCGATTCCGCCGCACGGGAGCAGGGCCGCAGCCAGCTCCCCCTTTTTGTCGCGGGGCTGAAGTACGTCGCCGGGAGCAAGAGAGACGACCTGGCGCGGCGCAGGATCAACCACGGTCATTGAGCACGGTTCGCCGGCGCGAACCGCCCGGGCGCATGCAGACCTCGCGCCCGCTGAGTCGTGCCCCTGCTGCCGTTTCCCGCTAAGCCCGAGAATGACGAAGGCACCCGGCAGCGGGAAGCACCTGGCCCGTAGTTACGGCGCGGGACGGGCCGGGTGCTCACGCCGCGTCAGAACCTGCGCGAAGGCCCAGACGTCATGAAAGCTGTTGTAGAGCGGCACGGGCGCTACGCGGATCACGTTAGGCTCGCGGAAATCGCACACCACCCCTTCTGCGTGCAGGGCCTCCAGCAGTTGCTTGGGGCGGTCGTGGACGAACATGGAAAGCTGACATCCGCGTGCTGACGCCGGCCGCGGCGTGATCACCTCGATGCGGCCCGGCGCCAGCTCATCCAGCAGGTATTGCAGGTACCCGGTGAGCCGCTGCGACTTGGCGCGCAGGGCCGGCATGCCCGCTTCGTCGAAGATATCCAACGAAGCCTTTACCGGGGTGAGCGAAAAAATCGGCGGGTTGCTCACCTGCCAGCCGTCCGCGCCTTCCCGGGGGACGAACTCCGGCTGAGTATGCATGCGGAAGCGCGTGGCGGGATCATTGCCCCACCAGCCGCCGAACCGCGGCAGGTCGAGCATCGTCCCGTGCCGCTCATGGACGAAGCAGCCGCCCACCGCCCCCGGTCCGCCGTTAAGGTACTTATAGTTGCACCACACGGCGAAGTCGACGTCGTCGTCGTGGAGTTGCAGCGGCACGTTCCCCACCGCATGCGCCAGGTCGAAGCCTACGGTGCACCCCTGTCGTCGTGCCGCGGCGGCGATCCGCGAAAGCTCGAACACCTGTCCGGTGTAGTAATTGACCCCGCCCAGAAGCACCAGGGCGATGCGCTCCCCCTCGCGTTCGATCAAGGCCTCGATGTCCTCGGTACGCAGCGTGTGCTCCCCGGGCCGCGGCCGGGCGGTAACCAACGCCTCGGCGGGTTCGAACCCGTGGCTGCGGAGCTGCGTCTTGACCGCATAGGTGTCGGAGGGGAACGCCGCGTCTTCCATCAGAATGCGGTACCGCGTCGCCGTGGGCTGGTAGAACGTGACGATCATCAGGTGCAGGTTGACGGTTAGCGTGTTCATCATGACCACTTCCCCGCACTTCGCTCCCACCAGGCGCGCGGCGCTCTCGCGGAACAACTCGTGGTAGGAGTACCAGGGTCGTACGCCCACGAAATGCCCCTCCACCCCCAGCTCCGCCCAAGCGTGCAACTCCTCCTCCAGCAGGCCCCGGACGGACGTCGGCTGCAACCCCAGCGAGTTGCCCGCCAGGTAAATCACCGGCCGGTTGTCCGTGCGGCGCGGGATGTGAAACCGGTCACGATACGGCGCCAGGGGATCGGCGGCATCGAGCCCCAGCGCGCAAGCTTCCTCGGGCCCGAACGCCTCGCGCACTGCCGACTCGATCTCCACGCCGCCGCTCCGCTCCATACCATTGATCCTATTCGGCCGGGGCCGCTCGCACGCCCCCATGCGGCGCGATTCCCGGACGTCGGTCGCTGGGCCGGCGGCGAGCGCCGGTATCGTACGCTTTACCCGCTATGTGGACTACCCGTTCTCGCTTCGGTCGCCGCCGGCGAGGGAGTTGGATGACGCTCCCCGTCGTCCTCGTCCTTTTTGTCGGTATGCTGGGGTATGAGGAGGTGAACAAGAGCCTCCAGACGCGAGAGACCTGGCAGGGTGAGGTCGTGCGCGTTCACCACGGAAACTGGTTCTTCACCTCCAAGCGCCGCAGCCGGCGCTGGTACTGGGACGTTCGAACAACGGACGGCGGCGTCCGCACCGTGCGGGTGTACGGCGCCGGGAAGTGGCCCACCGCCAGCCGCGGCGACTGGGCGGTCAAACAGGCCGGCACCCTCGACCCCTACGTCATCCGGCATCGTTGACCCCCCGGCCCGCCAGACCCAACGGCACGCCATTTGACTTTTCCCGCTCGCGCTCTACCTTCGCGATCTTTCCTGGACCCGGCCGGCGAGGCGAGCGTGAACGTGAACGAAGGCGCAACCCTGGAGACCGTATACGACCCACGGGCGGTCGAGCCGGGCATCACACAGGCCTGGCGCGACGCGGGCGCCTTTCGATCCGTGCCCGATGGCAGCCCGCCGGAGCGCACGTTCTGCATTGTCATCCCGCCGCCCAACGTGACCGGGGCGCTGCACTTGGGACACGCGCTCAACAACACGCTCCAGGATATCCTCGTCCGCTACCACCGCATGCGGGGTTTCAACACCCTCTGGCAGCCCGGAACGGACCACGCGGGCATCGCCACACAGGCCGTTGTCGAACGCGTCCTCCGCGAGCGCGAAGGCAAGACCCGTCACGACCTGGGGCGCGACGAACTCGTGCGCCGCATCTGGGGCTGGAAGGAGGAGTACGAGGGCCGCATTCTGCGGCAGCTTCAGGAGATGGGCTGCTCCTGCGACTGGGAACGGGTGCGCTTCACCCTGGACGAGGGACTCGCCCGCGCCGTGCGGTATCAGTTCTTCAACATGTTCAAGGACGGCCTGATCTTCCGCGGCAAGCGCCTCGTCAACTGGGACACCGAGCTGCAAACCGCCGTCGCCGATGACGAGATCTACTACGAGACGGTCAAGGGACATTTCTGGCACTTCCGCTACCCGGTGATCCGGCCACACGCCGGCGAGCCCGAGTTCGTCGTCATCGCCACCACCCGCCCCGAGACCATGCTCGGCGACACGGCGGTGGCCGTGAACCCCGACCCGGAAGCGGCTCTGAACGCGCGTGAGGAGAAACTCCGCGCCCAACTTCCGACGGCCTCCGCCAAGGATCGCAGTGACATCGAGGCAGGCCTGGCGGCGATCGCGGAGCGGCGCGCCTCGCACCTGGCGGGATTGAAAACGCTGGCGGCCATGGCACGCGCGGGTCGGAAAGTCCTCTTGCCGCTCGTCGATCGCGAGATACCGCTTATTGCAGATGAGTGGGCCGATCCGCTGCTGGGCAGCGGCTGCGTGAAGATTACTCCGGCGCACGATCCCAACGACTACGCGGTGGCGCTGCGGCACGGCTTGCCGATGATCAACGTGCTCACGGCGGACGGAAAGGTGGCGCGCATCGTCGAACCCGACGGCATGGTGAGCCCCCACAGCGCGGATTACGAGGGGTTGGAATTCTCGATCGACGGGCGCAAGAAGGTGCTTGCCGATCTCGAGGCGCGTGGGCTGTTGCACGCCGTGGAGGACCGCGAAACCGAAATCGGCCACAGCGACCGCAGCAAAACGCCCATCGAGCCGTTCCTTTCGGATCAGTGGTTCGTGCGAACGGGGGACCGGGAGCCGCGGGATTCGCCCGACGCGACCGCTGCTCCCGGATCGGAAGCAACGCTCGGGGCGTCCCCGTGCCGCGAGCCGCGGGCTTCAGCCCGCGGCTCGCTGCCGACTACGCGACCAACCCCAGCCGCGGGACTGGCCACTCAGGCCATGGGCGCCGTTCAGGATCGTCGGGTGCTTGTATTCCCCGACAGGTACGCCAAAACCTACCTCGACTGGCTCAGCGAAAGACGCGACTGGTGCATCAGCCGGCAGCTCTGGTGGGGACATCGGATACCGATCTGGCGGCTTACCCGGACCACGCCGGGCGGATTCCTCGCCCGTGCCTCCGGGCTGGCGATTGACTCCGTCGCCTGCAACCCCCTGATTCACACCGTCTACTGCTCGCCGTCACGGCGAGAATCCATGCCGTTCCACGAGGCAATCGAAGCGTTCCACGCCGACGGCGGGCGCGGGGAGATTCTCGTCTGCATTCAGAACGAGCGTGATCGAGAGAACCCTGCACTGCTCGAGCGCCTGGGCTTCGCGCAGGACCCCGACGTCCTCGACACCTGGTTTTCCTCCGCCCTCTGGCCGTTCAGCACGCTGGGCTGGCCGGAGCAGACGCCGCACCTGAAGCAGTACTACCCCACCAGCGTGCTGGTGACCTCGCGCGACATCATCACCAACTGGGTGGCACGGATGGTGATGTTCGGGCTGTACTCCCTGGGCGAGATTCCCTTCCGCGACGTCTATGTCCACCCCAAGATTCTCGACGGCCGCGGCGAGACCATGAGCAAATCCAAGGGCAACGGCGTTGACCCCGTGGACATCATCCACACTCACGGCGCCGACGCCTTGCGCTACTCGCTGGCGGACATGTGCACGGAGACACAGGACATCCGCATGCCCGTCGAGTACCTCTGCCCGCACTGCGGCAAGCTCACGGAGCAGGCGGCAGCGCTGAAGGCGGAGGAGCAGGCGCGAAAATCGCGGGGCGTGAAACTCGAACGCCGGCTCCAGCCCGCCGACTGTCACCGCGTCCGGTGCGCGAACAAGGAGTGCGGCCGGGAATTCGCCACTCAGTGGGCCGATGCCGCCACCCGGCAGGAGCTGGCCGTCGCCCGCGAAACCTCCGAGAAGTTCGAGATCGGGCGGAACTTCTGCAACAAACTCTGGAACGCGGCGCGCTTCGCCTTCATGAACCTCCAGGGAGCGCCGTGCGTGCTCTTGCGCGCTGCCGACCTTCCGCCGGAGGACCGCTGGATTCTCGCGCAGCTTTCCCGCACCATCCGCAACTACCATCGTCTGCTTCAGACGTATCAGTTCTCCGCGTCCGTCAAGGAACTCCGCGAATTCTTCTGGGACTCGCTGTGCGACTGGTACATCGAGCTCACCAAGCCGCGTCTAGCGGCGGCCACGGACGCATCGCCGGCACCGGACGCCGCCGGCCCGCCCTCCGGCACGGGCACCGCGCAGCAGATTCTCGCCTTCTGCCTGGATCAGACCCTGCGCTTGTTCCACCCCACCATACCCTTCATCACCGAACGGCTCTGGCAACAATTAAGTGCCGTCGCCCCGCGCCGCGGACTGCCCGGCGTCGCCGACCTGGCGCCGGCCGAGCTGCTCACCCGCGCTGCGTTCCCACCGGAAGGCGGCTACGCGGCGCTCGACGACGAGACCATCCTCGAGACCTTCAGCGAATTGCAGGACGCCACCCGCGGCGTACGGGACCTGCGCATGCGCTGCAACGTCCCGACCCGGCAGAAGGTGAACGTGACCGTCGTCGTGCCCCCGGCGCACCTGGCGGCGTTCGGCGCCAACGCCCACATTGTCAGGCACATGGCCGGAATCGATCACCTCAGCGTGGTCGACCAGGCCACGCGCCAGCCCAACGCCGGCAGCATTGCGGTCCACGGATTGCGCATCTACGTGCACGACATCAGCGACGACGCTGCGGAACGCGTTCGGGCACGCAAGGCCCTCGAAGCCCTGGAGAGACAGATCGCCGCACGGCAGGGCAAGCTGAACAACCCCGGCTTCGTGGCGAAGGCCGATCCGGAGCTTGTGGCCGGCGAGCGGCAGAAGCTGGAGGAAATGCTGCGGCAGCAGGCGGCACTTCAGGAACATCTTGCCGAGCTGGGCTGAAAAACTGCCCTCCCCCGCGCTGCCCCGCTCCCCCGAGGATCGCCCGCCCGGTCGCTGTTGCGATCCGCGACGGCGCGCCGATACCAGTTCTACGGATGCTGTATCTGGCGATGACATTCTGGCTGCTGGTGGTCATGCTCTCCGCCTGGGGCGTGGAACGCCTGTGGAACGGCATGGTCCCGGCCAAAGTGCTCAATGTCCTGGTGCTTCCCGGCACGCTGGTCGCCCAGGTCGGGCACGTGCTGGGGCTGCTGGTAACCGGCGCCACGGTGACCAGCACCGCGCTGCTCAAGGACGACGAGTCCGCGGCGCCGGAAACGACAAAGGACCCCAAGCCGCGCATCCCCGTCGTCGGCCCGGTCATCATCGGTCTGTTGCCGCTCCTGGCCTGCGGCACCGCGATCTACTACGCCACGCGGCAGATCGGCCTGCCTATCCTGGAACGCCTCACCACGCTGGGCGTTCGCGACCATCTGCCGACCTCGCTCGCGGGTCTCTGGCAGCTCCTGCGCGACCAAGTGAGCCTGGTGGAATCCCTGACCACCGCCATTCGTAACGCCGATTTCGAGAACTGGCGAACCTGGGCCTTCTTGTACCTGATGCTCTGTCTCTGCGTGCGCATCGCGCCGTTCCCCGGCACGCTTCGCGGATCGCTCGGCGCAGTGATCGTCCTGGGGCTGGCGGCAGCGGCTATCAGCTCCGCCTTCGACGTGGCCGACCCCCGTGTGCGGGCGGCCTGGGTCTATCTGAACCTCACTGTCGCCGCGGTGCTCCTGCTGCTGCTTCTCAGCCTGGCCATCCGCGGGGCCGTGGGATTGGTGCAATTGCTCCGCACGGATAACTGATCCGCACCCACACGAGGTCACAGCGAGCGGGCGGCATTCAGGTACCACTCGTACGCCGCACGTACCTCTCGTAGCGTGTCCCCACCGTACTTCTCCAGGAAAGCCCGCGTCATCTCGAAGGCCACGACGTTCTCGGCGGCCACGCTCGCCGCCGGAACGGCGCACACGTCGCTGCGTTCGTAGTCAGACCGCTCCGCGGCCTTCGTCAGCAGGTTCACGCTGTCCATGCCTTGAAGCAGCGTGCTGATGGGCTTCATGGCGGCGCGAAGGACGATGGGCTCGCCGTTCGACATGCCCCCCTCCAGTCCCCCGGCGTTGTTGGAGCGCCGCGTGTACCCCAGGCTCACACGACCCCGGCGGGCGTTGTCGAAGTCGATCGCGTCGTGCACGCGGCTCCCGCGCGCCCGCGCCGACGCGAAGCCCTGGCCGATCTCCACGCCCTTGATCGCCTGTATCGACCCCACCGCCTGCATCAACCGGCCGTCCAGCTTGTCCTGCCAACGCATCGAACTCCCTAATCCCGGCGGATGCCCTTCCACACGCACTTCCACCACACCGCCCACGGTGTCCTTATCAGCGGCCGCCTCGCGGATCGCCGCCTCCATCCGCGCCGCCGCGGCGGCGTCCGGACAATACAACTCATTGGCATCGCGCGCCGCGCGCAGCTCCGCGATGGTCGCCGAGGGTGCCACCATCGCCTCGACGTCGAACACACGTACCACGTATCCAACGACGTCGACGGCGAACTCCCGCAGGACGCACTTGGCCAGCGCGCCGGCGGCCACCCGCGCCGCCGTCTCCCGTGCGGAAGCACGCTCCAGCGTCTCGCGGCAGTCGTTGCTGAGCCACTTGAGGCTCCCCGCGAGGTCGGCGTGTCCGGGGCGAGGGCGATGCACCGGCGGCGCTTCTTCCAACCGCGTGTCCCGGTTGACGATCTGCAAAGCGATGGGCGACCCCATGGTGACGCCGCGGCGCACGCCGGATAGAACTGTCACGCTATCCCGCTCGATCCTCATCCGCCCCCCGCGACCATACCCACCCTGCCGGCGGGTTAGCTCGCCGTTGATCAAAGCGAGGTCAACGGGCACTCCGGCGGGCATCCCCTCGACCAGCGCCACCAGCGCCGGACCGTGCGATTCACCGGCAGTTCGGTATTCGAGAATGGGCATAGGTCCCTCGAATCGCAGAGCGCAGTCTCATCCCACCCGCGCCCGTTACAGGGCGAACACCGGGCGGCACGGGTCGCCCGCAATCGTACGTGCGCCGGCCGGGACGTGAAAGCGCGGCGGCGGTCGCCGTTGCCGGGACCTGGATCTGAGTTACACTTCTTGCGTGGCGGTCGTCACCTTCAAGTTTGACGTGCCGACTAAGGGCAACAGCCAGGTCCTGAACATCACCGAACAGGTCGCGGACGGCGTCCGCGCCTCGAAGCTGTCCTCCGGCGTTGCCACCGTCTTCGTGGTCGGTTCGACGGCGGGAATCACCACCACCGAGTTCGAGCCTGGGCTGGTCAACCACGATCTCAAAGCCGCTTTCGAAGGCATCGCCCCCGAGGACGGTCGCTACCGCCACGAAGAGACTTGGCACGACGACAACGGCCACTCGCACGTCCGCGCCTCGCTCCTGGGCCCCAGCCTCAGCGTGCCTTTCATCGACCGGGCGCTCCAACTCGGCACCTGGCAGCAGATCGTCCTCATTGACTTTGACACACGTCCGCGCACCCGACAGGTTCTTGTGCAGGTCCTGGGCGAGTAGCTCACGAATCGCGACCGGCCGCGAAGCGACCGCTGGTTCTTGCACCACGATCCGCCGCGACGCCCCCGCGACGCCTACCCCTGCCCCGCCTATCCAGCTTTTGCCTATCTTCACATCGGGTGGGACCTGAACGCCTGCAAGGTTCCGGTGGGCGATGACATCTGTATGCGTTGACGGTCGCCCAGACCAAGACCGTTAGCCGGGAAGGCGCCGGCCGGTACGGGCCGTTACCCGTACGGGGAGATCGGTCGGCGCCTCCCGGGTCTTGGGCGATAGCCGGCGGTCGGTTGGGTCGGGTTTTCCTGATTGCGTCGCGGCCGCTGGAGCTCAATGCCTGTTGGGAGGGGACGGCGCGGACGCTTCTTCGCGCTGCTTCCACCGCTTGCGTTGCTCTCGGCACGGATTCGGAGGGTAGAACCATGAGGAAGGGGCTTGCGGTAACCGTTGTCGGTTCGGTTTGCCTTGCCATCAGTTGGGGGGCGTATGTAGCGGGCTCGCCATACCGCGACATCGACATCCAGTCCGCGATCCGCCGTTCACTTCAAGGTCGACCGGAGAAGCCCACGTCATCACGCGTGCGGCCATCATCGAGCCCCATCACGATCACCCTGCAGACGGTCGCCTCCGGGTTGGTGTCGCCGGTCGCGCTTACTCACGCCGGCGACGGTTCCGGACGGTTGTTCATCGTGGACCAGGCGGGTTACATCCGCATCGTGGAGAACGGCGTGCTCTTGCCCGCGCCGTTTCTGGACGTTACCGCGAAGCTACCGGCGTTAAGCGGCATTTTCGACGAGCGCGGGCTGCTCGGCTTGGCCTTCCACCCTGACTACGCCACCAACGGCCGCTTCTTCATCCGTTACAGCGCGCCCCGCCAGGGCGATCCCTCTGAGCCCTGCGCCGACCCCAACGGCTTCATCGTCGGCTGCCACAAGGAAATCCTCGCGGAATACGCCGTGTCGGCCAACGATCCCAATGTGGCCGATCCGAACTCCGAGATCCTTCTCATCAGCGTGGACGAGCCGGAGTTTAATCACAACTCCGGTACGGTTGCCTTCGGTCCCGACGGCTATCTGTATTTCACCCTGGGTGACGGCGGCGGCGCCAACGACGGGCTGGACAGCCCCAACCTTCCCCACGGCCCCATTGGTAACGGACAGAACATCAACGCCTTCCTGGGAAAGATGCTGCGAATCGACGTGGACAGTCCGCCACAGAATCCCCTGCCGTACGCCATCCCCGCCGACAACCCTTTCGTAGGCGCCCCCGGACTCGACGAAATCTACGCCTACGGATTCCGCAACCCCTTCGGCTTCTCCTGGGACGACGGCCCCGGCGGCGACAACACCCTCTATCTGGCAGACGTCGGCCAGAACCTGTTTGAAGAAGTGGACGTCGTCGTCAACGGCGGCAACTACGGATGGGTGGTACGGGAAGGGGCCCATTGCTTCGATCCCTTCAACCCCACCACGCCGCCCGCGACTTGCGCCGACGCCGGCATGATCGACCCGATCAGCGAATACACGCACGCCGACGGCGGGTTGGCGGTCATCGGCGGGTTCGTCTATCGCGGCTCGCAGTCGCCGGTCCTGTTCGGGAAGTACCTCTACGGAGACTTCAGCGCCGACTTCGGCCCCACCGGCCGGCTCTACTACTTCGACCTCCAGGGCCCCAATGCCTTCCAGCGCGTGGAGTTTCAGATCAACCCGCCGCACAACCCTCTGGGCCAGTACCTCAAGGGCATGGGCCGCGATGAAGACGGAGAGGTCTACTACCTCTGCACGGACGCCCTCGCGCCCCTCGGAACCTCGGGCGTCGTCTATCAGGTCATCGGCGAACCCGTCGGCGCGTGCTGCATCAACGGCGCCTGCACCGAGGTCCGCGGCGTCGACTGCGACACCGACGGCGGCACGTATCTCGGCGACGGTTCCACCTGCGTCGGCGACACTGACGGCGACGGCGCTGATGGGGCGTGCGAGCTATGCCCCAACGACCCCGCCAAGACCGATCCCGGCGTGTGCGGATGCGGCGTCCCTGACGGTGCCGATGCCGACGGCGACTCCGTTCCCGACTGCATCGACGCATGCCCCGGTGTTGACGACACCATCGACGAAGACGGCGACAACATCGCCGATTGTGTGGAAGCCATCCCCGCCGTTTCGACCTGGGGCGTGCTCGTTCTGGCGCTGGGGCTGCTCACGGCCGCCAAGCTTCGTTTTCGTGCCGCCTCAGCACCGACGGCGTAGTCAGCGTCCTCAACGGGTCGGATCCCTGGCTGCCGAGCTTGGCGCCGGTGAGCAGAAGCAAAGCCAGCACTATCAGGCCCCAACTGCCGACGGCGGGCACCGCATCGTTACAGTCCGGCCGCCCGTCCTCGTTGTCGTCGATGGTATCGTCGCCGAACGGACAGAGGTCCACGCAGTCCGCCACCGTGTCGCCGTCCGCATCGGTCTCCAGGTTGCCGCAGCCGCACTGCCCGGGGTCCACCTTCGCCGGATCCAGGGGGCAGCCGTCACATTCGTCGATCCGACCGTCGTCATCCGTGTCGACCTCGCAGTCGTCCGGAGTCGCGTTGGCGTTGCAGTCGCCCGGCCCTACGCGCTGGTAACGCAGTACGAAACTCAGGCTCGTACCTGAACCACACGCCTGGGCATCGACGGCATCGCTGGCCACAATGTCGAACACGACGGTTCCTGTCGACGCCGCCGCGTTGAAGAGGTCCCGGGGAACGGTCAGGGCCTCAAACTCCAGCGCCCCGGGACAGTCCGTTCCCGTGGATTCAAAAACCCGTCCCACAGCGACCCCGTTCATGAACACCGACACGTACTCTTCAGTGTTTCCCAGGTCGGCGCGCACCACGAGCACCAGCGTCACAGATCCGACCGCGAGTGGCGGCCGCACAAGTGTATGCGACTTCGCCTGGCCGGCTCCGAAAGGTCGCAGATTCGCCGCCAAAGACGAATATCCCGCGACCACCTCGCATGAGTCGAGCACCGCGTTACCGTTGCAGTCCTCGTCCAGACCCGCCGCCAGCTCGCATTCGTCGGGAATGCCGTTGACATTGCAGTCGAGACTCTCGCGACTCGTGATGTCGCAAATATCGGGCCTGCCACTGGCGTTGCAGTCCGGCTCGCACTCATCAGGAACCTCATTGCCATTGCAGTCGTCGCTCACCTGGTAGGCAATGTCGCAGTCGTCCGCGGCGCCGTTGCCGTTGCAGTCCGATTCGCAAGTATCCGGGACGAGGTTCAGGTTGCAGTCCACTGCCAAACCGCCGTTTACGTCGCAGGCGTCCGCGGATCCACTCCCGTCGCAGTCGGCAAATGTCGGCGCTTCGTACGCCCCCATGTCCACACGGCAGAACTGAACGCGCTCCTGGCCCGCAAGGTCGGGAACCGTTCCGTCAACGACGTCATTGATCCCCGCGTCAATCGCCGGCGAGCCGGGTGCGAGGCGCAAGTCGTCGTCCGGAGTCCCAATCTGTCCGTCACTGCCCAAGGGATCCACAAAGAAGGGGTCGGCCTGAATGTTGCCTTCCCCACCCAGATCCGCCGCCGGGCCCTCCACGCAGGAATACCAGAACGAGGGCACGTCAGCGGAAAACTGCCCCGCCTGCCCTCCGACGCTCCCCCCGCCTGCGCGGTTTCCCCACAGGATTGAGTTGACAACTTCAACGAACGACGGGATCGCGCTCTCGCGGCCGCCCACGGCCGCGGCGTCCCCGCTGTAGATACCACCCCCCGCGCCCTGCGCCAGATTATCGCCGATCGTGCATCCGAACACCTGCGGGTTGCCCGTCACGTGCCGCAACGCCCCGCCGCTGCCATCCGCCGAGTTCCCACTAAACACACAGTTGGTGAAGCGCGCGCCTCCCGACGGCAGATAGACCGCCCCACCGTGGCCATCGGCGTGATTCCCGACGAACAGGCAGTTCACGAAGTCCGTGCGGCCACCGCACGCCGCAGCGCCGCCATGTCCCGCCGCCAGATTGTCCACGAACGTACATTGCACGATCCGCGGCGCGCCAGTGACCGCCAGGAGCCCCGCCCCGTCCGCATCCTCTCCGGGACCGTCAGCCAACCCCGCCGTAATGATGAATCCATCCAGGCGCGCCGTGCGATCGGCATCGGTACCCCGCACGACGTGATAACTGTTCTCTCCGCGGGCCCCGGGCAGTGTCCCATCGTCGCCCGCCAGGTCCCCACTGAGCACCGTGACGTGCTCGCGTACTCTGCGTTCTTCCAGTAATGTCTCCGACCCTGCAAAACCGCCGTAAACTTCCACCCCACTGACCAGCTCGAAGCTCGCGGCGCGCGAGCCGCCCGCATCCCCCGGCGTATAGATGCCCTCCGCCACCCAGATTTCGATTCCCGGCCCGCACCCCGCGCTCGCCGCCTCGAGCGCGGCGGTCAGCGTTCGAAATGCCGATGCCCAGCTCCTCCCGTCGCCGCCCGCCGGGGCCGAGGCATCGACGTAAAATAGCTCGCATTCATCGGGAATCCCGTTCCCATTGCAATCATTGACCGTCCCCGCGAAAATATCGCAGATATCCTGAGTGCCGTTGGCGTTGCAATCCTGCTGCGGTTCGCACTCGTCGGGTAGGTCGTTCAGGTTGCAGTCCGCACTCACGTCGTCGTTAAGATCACACTCATCAGGATGACGGTTGGCGTTGCAGTCTTCGCTCAGGCCTGAATCGACATCGCAGAGATCGGGGCTGTCGTTGTCATTGCAGTCCGTGTCGCGGCCTTCGGCGATGTCACAGATGTCCCAGAGTCCGTTACCATTGCAATCTGGCAGCCGGTCGCAGTCGGACACCGGAACACTCACGCTTGCGCAGTCGAAGCGAAACAATCGGATCTGGTCCGGGAGGGGGCAGTCGAGAAGAAACGTGGCGTTATCGGTGTCCGGGTCAAGGCAAACAGTGAATGTGCCCGCCGCTGTATCGCCGACTTCCACCAGCAGCGTGCCGAGATAGGCCGCGGCGCCGTCGTCCCGGGCGCAGTCGTTGGGAAACAGGATCAGCCCAGCGTATTGATACACCTCCGGCAGCGCGGTTACGATCGGGATCGACGTGCGACGCTGAAAGACGTACCGCGGATGCAGTCGGTCGATGAATGCGCCGGCCTGCGGCGCCGGGTCAATCACCGGCTCCAGTCGCCCCGTCGCGGCGCTCGCCAGACTGGGAAGGTCGATGCGGGCGTTATACGCCTGCACGCTCACCGGGTCCCAGCGTTCCAGGTAGATTTCCAGGGTGATGCGGTCGCCGCGGGCGGCGGTGACCTGGTCCGCCGGGCCGCCGGGCAGCGGGCGGCCGCCCACCGCCGCCACCCGCATCGAAAACAGCGGGGCGCATTCCAGTGTCGGAAGCTTGTCACCCCGGCACGCCCCCTGCACGCAACGGTCGTCCCCCGTGCAGTCGTCGCCGTCGTCGCACGGCCCCGCGCGATCCTGCCAGTGACACAGGGAGCCGACGCAGGACTCGTCGGTGCAGAAGTTCCCGTCGTCACAGTCGGCCGCGCTGTCACACAATTCGCACTCATCGGGCACGCCGCTGCCATTCACGTCGCTGCTCACGCCAGAAGTCAGGTCGCAATCGTCCGGCACCCCGTTGTGGTTGCAGTCCGCGGCCCCCGCCCCCACATCGCATTCGTCGGGAACCAGGTTGCCGTCGCAGTCGGCGCTACCCCCGCCCGCGGCGATGTCGCAATTGTCCGCCAGCCCGTTTCCGTTGCAGTCGACTTCACATTCGTCCGGGATGCCGCTGCCATCGCAGTCGTGGCTGGCGCCCTGGGCGATGTCCAGTTCATCGGCGACGGCGTTGCCGTTGCAGTCCCCCACCGCCGCCGCGGCGTCGAGAATACCTCCCGTCAACGTCCTACCCTGGAGCGACGCCAGCGGCCGGGTGGTCGCCAGCAGCCGGTCCTTCACCTGCGACCACCCCAGGTCCGGACGCCGACCGCGCAGCAGCGCCACCACCCCCGTGGCGTACCCCGTCGCCATCGAGGTGCCCGTCAGGTAGTCATACGCCCCGCCGGTGACGGTGCTGTAGATGTGGTGCCCCGGGGCTCCCACGTCCACGGACCGCGCCCCGATGTTCGAAACGAACGACAGTTGATCGTCGTTGGCGGTGG
>JACQXM010000071.1 GCA_016208685.1 Planctomycetota bacterium
GACCCGCATCGAATACGACGCCTTGGGCCGGCGCATCGCGGAGAGTGTCAGCAGCGACGCCAACGCCGGACCCACCGACTACTTCTACTACGACGGCAATCGGATCATCGAGCACCACACCGCGCCCTCCGGCAATCCGCCTCCTCCTCCGCCGCCGCAGGAGTATTCGCTGCGCCTCGACGGCGCTCCCCCGGGCGGGAGTGTCACGAGGGTGCCCCATCACGGGGTGGCCCACCGCTTCAGCGGTGGGGGAGTCGAATCGGACGGCAGGGTGGCCCACCGCTTTAGCGGTGGGGGAGTCGATTCGGACGGCGCGGCTGCCGACGATGTCATGTATACGGCAGTCGCCGACGGTGGGGCGGATACGGCATGGGGTGACGATTGGGACACCGCGGGAACAGAGCCGCGACCGTCAGGGAGCGGGCAAGTCGCCGCGGGACAGCGGCGGATCGCGCATTTTTCCGGCGGAGGCGACGCCGCAAGCACGAGTGTCACAAACACGGCAGCCAACGGCGCCCGGCCGACGCTGGCCGCGGGGATCGTTGACGCAGCGCCGGGCGCGGCCGCAACTCCGCGCCCGGACGCATCGCCTCGCGACGCCGCATCACTCGCGTCCGTGCCATCTTCCGGCACCATCCTTCCCACCCACGTCCGCCGTCCGGGGGACGATCAACCGCCTCCTCCTCCGCCGATTGCGCCGCAACCCGGCGCCCGGCTGTACGTCTACGGGGTGGACGACTTCAGCGAAATCGTGGCGTTTTACGACGACCCGGCCACGCCCGGCTCGCCGCCGTGGTTCGTGGTTCAGGATGCCAACTCCAACGTCACCGGCGTGTTCGACGCCAACGGCACGCTCGTCGAGCAATACGCTTACACGCCCTACGGCGAAACGCTCGCGATGGAGAACGGCTCCGGCACGCCGCTACCCGCCGGCACGCAACCCGCCCTGTCGCTCGCCTTCCAGGGCATGTGGCGCCACCCCACC
This sequence comes from Planctomycetota bacterium, assembly GCA_016208685.1. Classification (GTDB taxonomy): domain Bacteria; phylum Planctomycetota; class Phycisphaerae; order UBA1845; family UBA1845; genus JACQXM01. The sequence goes on from JACQXM010000071.1 coordinate 986, forward strand.
CTCGGCCTGTACTTCTCCACCTCCGGCCGGCTCTACTCCCCCGCCCTCGGGCGGTGGATGCAGAGGGATCCGAAGGGAAGCGCACTACTCAACACCGACATCATGCGATGGCACGCCCGCACGATGAACGACACGCCGACCCTTGAACCCGACGGTCAATACATCGATGGGCTCAACCCCTTTGGGTTCGTACGATGCAATCCTGCGGTCGCGAGCGACGCTACGGGGCTGAGCGTTGACGACATCGGCTACGGCAGCGAGCTACTGCTCGACCGTAACTGGGATGACATCTACGACTCAGTAAAGGGAAACGGTTTCGCTTACTTAGGCGTACAGGGTGCTGCAACTTGGGGTGCAGCATGGGGCGGGAACATCGCCTCCCTGCCGGATTTCGCGATCCGTAGCGCCGAGCTGGCCGAAGGGGTGTCAGATTTCGCTGATTACTACGCGGATCAAGTGATCTGGCTGCCAGTTAACGTTCTCTTGGAAGGCGTCGGCCAATTCGCGCACGCTGCAGCAGCCGCAGCGCACGCGGCGGAAGGTGCCGGGGATGCGATTTCGACAGCCTCGAATCTAAACCGAGTTGGAAACGCGGCGGATGCTGCGCGTGACGGCTTCCATGGCTCATACCTCGCTGCGAGCGCGCTGGGGGCGCAGGGTAAGGTAAGGCGAATACGGAACCTCCACTTGGCAGGCAGGCGCCACCCAGCTACTGGCATTCCCTTTGATAAGGACGGATTCCCAGATTTCGGTAGCGTCGCTGTCAAGACTGTGACTATCCAGCAAACCGGCAACCGTCTTGTGGATGCGGGCCGTGCGAACAAGCGCGCCGGTCTTACGTCGACGCCCAACGGATACGTGTGGCATCACCACCAGGACGGCCGCAGAATGCTCCTCGTACCTAAGCGGACGCACCAATTGACAGGCCACACTGGTGGCGTAGGCTTGTCGAGGAGCCGTGGCCGCCGCTGATCTGAGGGGGTGCGATGAATCGAGTGCGAACTACAGTTAATGGAATGAACCGAAATGATTCCGCCTACGAAGTTCCGTGAGCTTCGGCTGCGCAAATTCGTCAACCCGCGCGACGTCGCCGAGCTCAATGATTGGGAGTTCCTTGGCCATGTCTGGGTCGGGGAGGCCGTCGGTTTCACGGAGTGGCTTCGACGAGCCGAGGAACCGGACGAGCTTGGCTGCGTTTCGATCGACTTCAACGGCCTGAGCTGCCAGACGAGCGCAGCGATGCTCGGCGCGCTGGAGCTGACGCTGCGCAGTGGCATGTCGCGTACGGAAGTGGAGCGGGTTCTTGGGCACCCGTTCGCAGAGGACAAGTTCGTGGCCGGTCGCGTGTCGTTGGAGTTTACGTATCAAAGCTACTACATGATCGCCACGCTTGACGATACCGGCGGGCTCACTCATCTTACCGTCTCCCTTCATTCCCCGTGCGACACCGCCGGTACCTGAGGGCGTAGAGCCCCGCTACCAAGCGCGAAGTAAACGCGGAAGCGGTTGAACTTGGATGTCGGATTGCCCCGAGGATCGCCCGGGCTTCCGACAGTCTTGTTCGCGCCGATCCACGCCACGGCTACGACGCTAACGGCAACCGCCTCTACGCCCACATCACTCAGCCCGGCCACGATAACGATCGCTCGTATCTCTATCGCTACGATCCGCTTCATCGCCTCGCGGTGGCGGAGCGCGGCAAGCTGAGCGGCAACAGCGACGCCCTGGATCAGGCGGCCACCCGCGTCGGCCAGGCGTGGTCGATGGATGTGCTGGGCAACTGGGTGGGC
>JACQXM010000006.1 GCA_016208685.1 Planctomycetota bacterium
GCGCTGCCGTTGTTGATGAGCACGTTGAAGCCCTCGGCCCCCGTCACACGGAGCAGCGCCCGGCCCAGCATGGGCAGAACCGAGAGGACGTGGGCACACGTCGTCGGCGGCATTTCCACCAGGGTCGCGAAGTGCTCGCGCGGGACCACCAGCAGATGCCCCTCCGCGAGCGGTCCGACATCAAGAAATGCCAGGAGCGATTCGTTCTCGAGCACTACCGCCGCGGGGATCTCCACGGCCACGATGCGGCAGAATACGCACTGGGGATCGCGAAACATGACGGACTCCCGGTGCCGCGAGGACCATCGCGCGACCGGCGCCCGCGTGGACCTGCGCGCGGCGTCCTACTCCGCCGCGGGCGGTGCGTCTCCCGAACCGCCACCCGGGGCGGAACCGGAACGCACCCTGGCGGACCATGCCTTTGCGGCCTTGACCGCCAGGGCATAGCGCGAATCGGCGCGCCGGCGGCGCGCCGACATGCGGGGCTTGGTCAAGGAGGTGGGAGCTTCCTCGCCGCCCAGAAGCTGAACGATGGCAAGCGGGCTGCTGTCGCCCACGCGCCAGCGCGGCAGCGGAACCAAGCGGGTATAGCCCCCCGGACGCTGTTCAAAACGCGGCGCCACCCGTTCGATGAGCCGATGGATCACGGACTCAGCGGTGAACGCCAGTCGGCCTTTGGGATCACCGGTGCGATAGCGGCGTCCGCTGAGCGCGCGCAGCGAGCGATCCCGTGCCGCGTCGGACATGCCGGCGTACGTAGCCTGGTGTTCCCTGGGCACGATGGCCCGATCGCCGAGCAGCTTCTCGATGGCGCGGCGAGCCCGCAGCGCCCCAGCGCGGTCGCCGCCCGCAACGCAGGTGCGACAGCGAACCGCCAACCGCACCAGCCGCTCCACAAACGGCCGAATCGTCTTGGCCTTGGAGACGGTGGTTGTAATGCGCCCATGCTCGATCACGCTTTGCGCCATGTTGCGCAGTAGCGCCGTGCGATGTTCCGAGGTACGGTTGAGTTTTCGGTGATGAACACGGTGTCGCATAGTCGTCTCTTACGGCCTGTCCGCCGCACGCCCGCACGGGGCGGCGCCAGTCTTAGTCGCCCATGGTAAAGGCCGCCATGGGACCGGCCTCCTGCCCGAACCCCTGTCCGCCGGTCATGCCGCCCGAAACATCGCCTTCGCCGCGCCCGCCGGAACCCAGCCCGGAGAGCATTCCGCCCAGGCCCGACCCCGGACCCGCAAGACCCGGCCCGACCGGACCCCCGGCGGCATCTCCGGTCCGCGGGCGCATACCCAGCGCCAAGCCGACCTCGGAGAGCTTACGCTGCACTTCCTGGAGCGACGTTTTCCCGAAACTGCGGAACCGGAGCAAGTCCGCCTCCGTATGCGCCACCAACTGCCTCAGCGTCGTGACCCGCGCCGCCTCCAGGCAGTTGCTGGCCCGCACCGAAAGCGTGAGGCTGGAAACCGGCCGGTCCAGGAGTTCCTCGAATGCGCTGTCCGATCCGCCCACCGGCATGGTTGGCGGCACGAAGGCCGCGCTGACCGAATCCTGACCGATATCGTGATACAGCACAAACGGGTTCAGGTGCTTCCGCAGAATAAGCGCCGCCTCCACCAGAGCGTCTTCCGGCGACACGGTCCCGTTGGTCCACACTTCGAGGATGAGACGGTCGTAGTTGGTGAGTTGCCCCAGACGCATGTCTTCGGTGCGGTAGCGAACCCGCAGCACCGGCGAGAACACCGAATCCACGGGAATGACGCCCAGTTCCTGGTCCGGGGCGGTGTTGTCGCTGGCCGTCGCGTATCCCCGCCCGGTGCGCACCGTGAATTCGGCGCGGAAGGGCACGTCCGCAGTGAGCGTGGCGATCAGATGTTCGGGATTCAGCACCGTCACCGCGGGATCGGTTTGCAGGTCGCCGGCACGTACCGCGCCCGCCTTGTCCCGCGCCACGGTCATGGTCTTGGTCCCCTCACCGTCGTAGCGGACGATGATCCCCTTGACGTTGAGGATGATGTCCGTCACGTCCTCCAGCACGCCCTGTATGCTGGCGAACTCGTGCGAGACGCCGGCGATCTTGGCCGTGCTGATGGCCGCGCCCTCCAGGCTGGAGAGCAGCACTCGGCGCAGGGAATTCCCGATGGTCGTGCCGAAACCCCGCTCGAAGGGCTCGATGATGAACCGCCCGTAGGAATCAGTGCTGACGGACTCCTCGCGCACGACACGACCGGGCAATTCCAATCCACGCCATCGAACACGCATTAGGATGACCTCCAACCGGGAAACCCGTGTGTCGCATGACCCGTCATGCGCCGCCCTTCCCGCACCGCGCGGCCGCCCACTTTACCGACTGCACATTTCGATGATGAGCTGCTCTTCCACCGGGATCTGCACGTCCTCCCGCGTGGGCAGAGCGGCTACCGTCCCCTCCAGGTGCTGCGCGTCCAGTTGCAACCATGCCTGGACCGCAGGTCCGCCCTCACCCAAGGCCTGGCGGATGAAGTTCCGGCTGCGATCGGAGGCCTTCACCGTCACCTTGTCTCCCTGCTGCACCAGAAGGCTGGGACGATTCACCCGCCGCCCGTTCACATGAATGTGCCCGTGGGCGATGCATGCGCGGGCAGCGCGATGCGAGGGGGCGAACCCCAGCTTGTACACCACGTTGTCCAGGCGCCGCTCCAGGAGCTGGAGCAGCGCCTCGCCGGTATTGGCCTTGGTGCGCTCCGCCATACGGAAGTAGAGCGTGAACTGCCGCTCCAGCACCCCGTAGTAGCGTTTGACCTTCTGCTTCTCGCGCAGGCGGACCTCATAATCGCCGCCCTTGCGCTTGCGCCAGGCGTGCATGCCCGGCGGGCGGTTCCGCCACTGGCGCTCCATGGCGCACTTGGCGGTCTCGCACCGCGCGCCCTTGAGCATCAGCTTGATGCCCTCACGCCGACAAAGCCGACAAACCGGTCCGATGTAGCGTCCCATAGCTGTCTCTTAAACCCGGCGCCGCTTGGCGGGGCGGCACCCGTTATGCGGAAGCGGAGTCACGTCCTCGATCGAGTAAATCCTCAAGCCGGCGCCCTGCAGGGCGGTGATCGCCGAGTCGCGGCCCGTGCCCGGGCCCTTGACCCGGACTTCCACCTCCTGCATGCCGAACTTCTTGGCGGCATACGCCGCTTGTTCCGTAGCCCGCTGCGCCGCGAACGGCGTGCTCTTGCGCGTCCCCTTAAAACCCACCGTGCCCGCCGAGGCCCGGCACAGCACCTCGCCGTTCATGTCGGTGATGGTCACCAGCGTGTTGTTGAAGGACGCCTTGATGTGTGCGATGCCTCGCGCCACGTTGCGACGAACCTTCTTTTTTCCCGCGCGTTTTGCCAATCGAGCACTCCCTCCCGCGGACTACCGCAGTTCCTTGACGCTCTTCTTCCCGGCAACCGTCTTCTTGGGCCCCTTGCGCGTCCGGGCGTTGGTTCGCGTCCGCTGTCCGCGCACCGGCAGGTGCGCCCGGTGGCGCTGCCCCCGGTAGCACCGGATGTCCTTCAAGCGGGCGATGTTCGACTGCACGATCCGGCGAAGCTGACCTTCCACCTGATAGTTGCGGTCGATGACGCCCGCGATTCGCGCTACCTGCTCTTCCGTCAGATCCTTGGCCTTGATGCCGACGTCGATTTGTGCCTCTTTCAGCACGTCGATCGCCAGCTTCGGACCAATACCGTAGATATAGCGCAGCGAGTACTCGATGCGCTTGTTCGCGGGAATGTCGACACCGGCAATTCGGGGCATGCGACAGCTTGCCTCCCTATCCTTGACGCTGCTTGTGCCGCGGGTTGGTACAAACTACACGCACCACACCGCGGCGCTTTACGATCTTGCAGTTTTCACAGATCCGACGAATACTCGAACGAACCTTCATACGCCTTCACCTCTACCCCGGCCGCCGTGATCCACGGCGCTTGAGTCCGCGAACTCACCGCCCGTCCGTCAGCACGTCCGCCGCACCATCGGTCACCGCCACGGTGTGCTCAAAATGGGCCGACAGTTTCCGGTCCCGCGTCACCACCACCCAGCGGTCGTCGTCCGCATAGTCTACCGCCGCCGTGCCCAGATTCACCATCGGCTCGATGGCCAGCACCATGCGCGGGGCGAGCTCGAACTCCGCCCGCTTCTGCCGATCGTCCCAGTAGTTGGGCACCTTGGGTTCCTCGTGCATGTCGCGCCCGATGCCGTGCCCCACAAAATCGCGGACCACCGCGAGATTCTCGCCCTCGACGAAGCGCTGGATGGCCTTGGCCACCTCGCTCCACTTGCGGCCGGGCCGGACCAGGCCGATGGCCAGCTCCAGCGCCCTCCGCGTAACCTCCAGCAGGTGCTGCGCCTGCGGCGAAACCCGGCCCACGGCGATGGTGGTGGCCGAGTCAGCACAATACCCATCGAGCCGGACACCGCAGTCCACGCCCACAATGTCGCCCTCGCAAAGGGCACGTTCGCCGGGAATGCCGTGTACGAGCTCCTCGTTGACGCTGGTGCACAGCGCCGCGGGGAACGGAAACCGCGCCTGCGGGTTCCGCACGCCCTTAAAAAGCGCCGTTCCGCCCGCGCTGCTGATGATCTCCTCCGCCGCCATGTTGAGCTGCGCCGTGGTGACGCCCGGCAGCGCCAACTCCTGCATCCTGGCGAGGACCGCGTGTACCACCCGGCCGGCGGCGCGCATGCGTTCGATCTCCCGCGCGCTCTTCAGAATAATGCCCCGTCGGGCCATTACGGCGCCCGCTCCACCATGCGGATCGCAATCGTCGTTTCCTGCCTTTCCCGCACCGGCCGGGCCCGGCGCTCCCGACCATTTCGGAGCCTGATCCGCAACCTCGCGCATGGCATCTACGTCCGCGATCCTTTGATCGGACCCTCGTTGCCCAGGAAGCCCTGGTAGTTGCGCATGATCAGGTTCGCCTCGATGCGCTGCACCAGGTCCAGCGCCACGCTCACCACGATGAGCAAACCGGTGCCGCCGAGGAACGCCGAAACCGTAAACGGTATCTCCATCGAACGCGCCACCAGCGTGGGGATGATGGCGATGATCGCCAGGAAGCCCGCCCCCACGTAGGTGATGCGCCCCATCACCCGTTCCAGGTAATCCGCGGTGCGCTTGCCAGGGCGCAGCCCCGGAATGAAGCTGCCGTAGTCGCGCAAGTTGTTCGCCATTTCCTTGGGCCGGAACTGCACCGTAGTCCAGAAGTACGCGAAGAAGTAGATGCCCAGAATCTCGCAAAGCGTGTAGATGTAGCCGCCGTTGGTGAACGCGTCGCTCAGAAAGCCCCAGAAACTGTTGACCCACAGCTTGTACGCGGCTCCGAAGAGCAACCCGGGGAAGACCATCAGCGAACTGGCGAAGATGATGGGCATGACGCCCCCGTGATTGACCCGCAGCGGCAGGTAGTGCCGCTGTCCGCCGTAGACCCGCCGGCCTCGCGTTTGCTTGGCCTGCTGGATGGGAATCCGCCGCTGGGCCTGCATGATGAGGATCGAACCTGCGACCACGCTCACGAACATGATCACCAGGAAGATGATCTTGGGCACATCCATCTGCCCCCCCTGTGTCGCGCCCTTCCAGTTGAGGTTCCGGCCCACCTCGATCATGGCGTTGGGGATACGAGCCACGATGCCCGCCATGATAATCAGCGAGATGCCGTTGCCGATGCCGTACTCATCGATTTGCTCGCCCAGCCACATCAGGAACATGGTCCCTGCGGTCAGGACGCAGACGGCCATGAGCATGTACCAGAAGGAACCGAGATACTCGGGATAAATGAAATTCTGCGAGGCGAGGTAGCGCATCCAGATCACGGCGTTGACCACACACAGCAGCACCGTGCCGTAGCGCGTGTATTCATTGATCTTCTTGCGGCCCGTCTCTCCCTCCTGCGAAAGCTTCTCCAGCGAGGGCACCACGGTCACCAACAGTTGGAGAATGATCGACGCCGAGATGTAGGGCATGATCCCCAAACCGAAGATGGTGCTCTGGCTGAGGTTCCCGCCCGTGAAGAGCTGGAAGTAGTTGACCAGATCGCCGAGTCCGCCTTCCCGCGAGGGAATGGCGGCCGCCATCGCTTTCTGATCCACCCCCGGCACCGCCACGTAGTAGCCGATGCGGTACGCGGCAAGCAGACCGATGGTGAACAGGAGCTTGTTCCGCAGCTCCGGGATCTTGAATATGTTGAAGAAGGTCGAAATCATGTCTACCGCACTGCCGCCGTCGCGGCGTCCTACTCCGCGCTGGCCGCCGCCACCGCGACGACCCGCGCCTCGCCGCCCGCCGCCTTGATCTTCGCCGCGGCCGATTCACTGAATCGCGCCGCATCGACCGTCAGTTTCTTGGTAAGCGCCCCGTTGCCGAGGATCTTCACCGGCTCGCCGGAGTGGCGGACCAATCCCGCCTCCAGCAGCGCCTGGGGCGTGACGTGGGCCCCGGATTCAAACCGGGTCTCCAGGTCGCCGACGTTCACAACGATATAACGTCGGGTGAACTCCGCGTTACTGAAGCCGCGCTTGGGCAGACGCCGGAAGGTGGGCATTTGGCCGCCTTCCTGGAGCCCGCGCTGCTTCCAACCCGTACGTGCCCCGCACCCTTTGTGTCCGCGGCCGGCGGTCTTGCCCTGCCCGGTGCCGCGTCCCCGGCCCAGCCGTTTGCGGCTCTTCTCCGCGCCTGCCAGCCTGGTAATGTCGCCGATGTTCATGGAACCGCCCTACCCTGCCAGCTTCACGCCCCGCAACCGCTCGATCTCTTCGCGGCTGACGAGCTGCTTTAAGCCCTCGAACGTGGCACGAACCAGGTTCTTCGGGCTGCTCGAACCGTAACTCTTGGTCAGCACATCGTGTACACCGGCCAGTTCCAGCACGGCGCGTACACTGGCGCCGGCGATGACGCCCGTGCCCGGGCTCGCCGGAACCATCACCACGCGGCTGGCGCCGAACTGGCCAATCACACGGTGCGGCAGCGTGCCGCCGACCAGCGTGACAGACATCATGTTCCGCGCCGCGATCTTCTTGGCCTTCTCCACCGAGGACGGAACCTCGTTGGATTTCCCGTATCCAACACCCACCTGGCCGCGCCGGTCGCCGACGATCACCAGCGAGCCGAAGCTGAATCTCCGCCCGCCTTTGACCACCTTGGCACAGCGGTAGATTCGCACCACGACCTCATCAAGCCCCTGTTCCCCGCCCTCGGTCTGGGGGAATTCCGGAGCCCCGCGTTCGCGATCTCTTGGCTCGAATGTCTTTGCCACCTGTCCCTCGAAGCTCCGCGCGCCCTAGAACTGCAAACCGGCTTCCCGCGCCGCGTCCGCAAGTCCCTTGAGACGACCGTGATAACGATACCCGTTGCGGTCCAGGCACACGGCGCGTATGTCCTTCGCCAGCGCCTGCTGCGCCAGCGCCGCGCCCACTGCCTTGGCCGCCTCGATGTTCCCGCCGCTTTTGATCTTCTCCCGCAGGTCCTTGCCCCGGGTGCTGGCGGCGCACAGGGTGACGCCCGCGGCGTCGTCAACGATCTGGGCGTAGATGTTCTTATTGCTGCGGAACACCGTCAGCCGCGGCCGTTCGGCCGTGCCGCGGATGCGCACCGCAAGACCTCGCTTCCGCCGCATACGCCGTTTGGTTTTCAGTTCACGCTCAGACATCGTCCTACGTCCGTGGCGCGGGGTCCAATGCCCCACCCTAAACTACCCGCCGCTGGTCAGCGCCTTGCCCTGCTTGCGTCGCACGTGCTCGCCCGTGTAGCGGATACCCTTGCCCTTGTAGGGCTCCGTCCGGCGGATGGCGCGAACCTCCGCGGCGAACTGCCCCACTCGCTGTTTGTCGAACCCGCGGATCAGCAACTGCGCCGGCTCGTTGTCGCCCCGGGCCGCCTCGCGCTCCACCACCACCTCCACGCCTTCCGGAACCGACAGCTCGAACTGGGCACCGACGCCGCGACGCCTCCCGGAGAAACCCACATTCAGGTGCAAAGTGCGCCCCTGAAGTTTGCAGTTGTATCCCGTGCCGTAGATCTGCAACGCCTTCTGAAAACCCGTGGATACGCCCCGCACCATATTGGCGATGTAGGCGCGCGTCAGGCCGTGGTTGGCACGGCTCTGCTTGCGATCGTCAACACGGCCCACGACCACCGCCTTGCTTCCGGAATCGAGCGACACCTGCGCCGTCTCCGGAAACCGCCAAGACATCGTGCCCTTGGGGCCGGCGACCGCGACCGTCTGGCCTTCCACCCGGACCGTCACTCCGGCGGGAACGGGAACAGGCTTTTTTCCTACGCGCGACATAATCCTCGCCTCGCAAGCCCGGCGCTAGTACACCGTGCACAACAGCTCGCCGCCGACCTTCTGTTCGCGGCAAACGCGATCACTCAGAACCCCGCGGCTGGTGGAAACCACCGCGATTCCCAGGCCGTCCAGTACCTTGGGGAGGGCGTCCACCGGGCAATAAAGCCGCCGCCCCGGACGGGACTCGCGATGAAGCCGATGCAACACGTCCTCGCCCCGCGGTCCGTACTTCAGATCAACCCGCAGTACGCCCTGACGGCCGTCATCCACCACGTCGTAACCGTTGATGTATCCCTCGCTCTTGAGCACAGAGGCGATCCCCACCTTCACCTTGGATGAGGGAATCTTCACGCTCTTGGCGTGGATCGCCGCGGCGTTCCGAATCCGGGTCAACATGTCCGCAATCGGGTCAGACCACATTAGCGTCGCATTCCCATCAACAACCATCCCTGTCCGGCGCGGCGGCCAAGCCCTCGGCGCCCGTCCGCCACTACCAGCTTGCCTTCCGCACACCGGGGATCATGCCATCCAGCGCCAATCCGCGAAAACAGATGCGGCACAGGCGAAACTTCCGGTACACCGCCCGCGACCGCCCGCACAGGGCGCAGCGCCGAACGACGCGCGACGCGAACTTGGGACGCTGCTTTGCCTTGAATACCCACGCCTTCGTCGCCATGACAACCCCTTAGTTCGTCTGCTCTTCCCGTCGAAACGGCATGCCCAGCTTCGCCAGCAGCGCCCGGGCCGCCGCATCCGATTTTGTCGATGTCACCAGGGTGATGTTCATGCCCTGGGTGTGCGTGATCTTGGTGATGTCGATTTCCGGAAAAATCGATTGGTCGGGCACGCCCAGCGAGTAATTCCCCCGCCCGTCGAAGCTCCGCGGATTCAGCCCGCGAAAGTCGCGTAGACGCGGGATGGCGGTGTTGATCAGCCGGTCGATGAACTCGTACATGCGCCGGCCGCGGAGCGTCACCCGATAGCCCACGTCCATATCCTTACGTATCTTGAAGTTGGACACCGCGATCTTCGAACGCCGCACCTGCGGCTTCTGCCCGGTGATCTTCGTCAGGTCGGCGCCCGCCGCCTCGGAACGCGTCTTGTCCTGCTGCGGAGAACCGGTGCCCATCGAGATCACCACCTTCTCCAGCCGCGGCACCGCCAGCCGGTTGGTGATTCCCAGCTCCTCTTGCAGCGCCGGCAGGATCTCCGCCTTGTAGCGGGTCAGGAGCCGCGCCACCGGCGCCGGGCTCTTGGCACCGCCCGCCGCCCCGCCACCTCCGCCCTTGCGTTTGCCTTCCGCCATCGCCTTAACCGCTCTAATCTCTGGCCGCACGCGTCAGCACGTGCAGCGTGGTTCCCGCCTTGGTGACGCGCTTCTTGCCCGCCACCCGGCCCTGTTCATCGGTTTGCACGGCGAAGTGGACGCGCTGCCCCTTGCCTGCCGCCGTGTCGTAGGGCAGCACGTTGGAAATGTGGATCGGCGCTTCCTTCTGCACCCGGCCGCCCTGCGGGTTCTTCCGCGTCGGACGCACATGCCGGTACACCATGTTGACGCCTTCCACCACCACCTCGGCGCGGCGAATGTCCACCTTGAGCACCTTGCCCCGCGCTCCGCGATGATCGCCGGAGATCACCTGCACCGTGTCGTTCTTTCGGATGCGTACTGCCATCGTCGTCCATCGCGGCCCTGCCGCCGCGCCGCCGTCTCCCTGGGCGCCGCGCGCCCCCGCCTGTTCGGCGGTTACACCACTTCCTCTGCCAGGGAGATGATCTTCATGAAGTTCTTTTCGCGCAGCTCCCGGGCCACCGCCCCGAAGATGCGCGTTCCCCGCGGTTCGTTCTTCTCGTCTATGAGCACCACGGCATTGCTGTCGAACCGCACATAGCTGCCGTCGGGCCGGCGCGTGGGAGATTTCATCCGCACCACCACCGCCCGCGCCTTGCGCCGCTTGGAGCGGTCCTTCCGATCCGCTCCTCCGGAAAAATCACTGTTGGGCAGCGCCTTCTTCACCGCCACCAGGACGATATCGCCGATCTGCGCCGTTTTCAGCCGATACTTGCCGTGGCGCGACGTGCTGCCTTTGAAAACGTTGAAAACCTGCGCCACCTTGGCCCCGGTGTTGTCGCACACGTCGACCATGGTCTGCATCTGAATCATCGTCGACTCCCGCACCCGGACGCGCCGGCGCCCGCCGCATCCGCCTTACTCGCCGACCGCGCGGTCCACCGTGCGAATCACCCGCGTCAGCCGCCAACACTTGCTCTTCGACAACCGCCGGCAGGCGGTGACTTCCACCACGTCGCCCACCCGCGCCTCGTTTTTTTCGTCGTGGGCGTGCAGCGTGGTCCGCCGGCGCAGGTACTTACCATACTTGGCGTGCCGCACCTGAAAGTCGTAGCGGACCTTGATGGTCTTATCCCGACCGTCCGACACCACCGTGCCCACGCGCTTGTCGCGCGTGCCGCGCGCCGCGGCTTCAGCTTGTTCGAGGGTCTGCGTCATTCCGATCCGGCCTCTGCCGGCCGCACGGCACCCATGGCCGCCGCGACCGCTCCGTCTTTCGAGCTACGCCTGGCGGCGTTTCGCCAACGCCTCCAGGTGATGCTGTTTTTCTTCCACGTTCAGCTCGCCGCGCTCCCGCAGCACGGTCAGAACGCGGGCGATGTCGCGCTTGGTCGCCGTGAGAAGGTAGGGGTTCTCCAGCTTCTCGGTCACCGCCTGCGCCCGAAGGTCGAACCCGTGCCGGCGGAGGCGATCGAGCTCCACGTGGAGCTCCTCGGTCTTCATTTCGCGAATCTCAGCGATCTTCATGCCGCCGCCGCTCCCGTGCTACACACCATGCCGCCGCCGTACGAACCGGCAGCGATAGGGCATCTTGTGCGCCACGCGTGTCAGCGCGCTGCGCGCCACGTCCTCCTCGACGCCCGAAAGCTCGAAGAGCACCTGCCCCTGCCGCACACACGCCACCCAGAACTCCGGGTCGCCCTTGCCCTTGCCCATGCGGGTTTCCAGCGGCTTCGAGGACACGGGCTTGTGCGGGAAGATACGCACGTACACCTTGCCCTCGCGGTGCAGGTAATGCGTGGCGGCCACGCGACCCGCCTCGATCTGCCGCCCCGTGATCCACCCCGATCCCAGGGTTTGCAGACCGTACTCGCCGAACGCCACGGTGTTGCCCTTGGCAGCCACCCCGCGCACCTTGCCGCGCTGGCTCTTACGCCACTTGACTCGCTTGGGCATCAACGCCATAGGTCAGCACTCCACTCCCGGCCGCTAGCCGCGCTTTCCCCGGCGCCCGTCGCGCCGCATGCCGCCGGCGTCGGTGAGCACCGCCTCTTCGCCGTAGCGCCCCAGGTTGAGCCACACGCGAATCCCGATGGCTCCGTAGGTCGTCCGGCAAACCGCCTCGCCGTAATCCACGTGCGCCTGGAGCGTGTGCAGCGGAACCGAGCCGCGCAACTGCGTTTCCACCCGGGCCATCTCCGCGCCGCCGAGCCGCCCCTTGCACGTGATCTTGATTCCCTTGACGCCGCACGCCATCGCCGCGTCGATGCGCTGTTTCATCACACGGCGGAACCCGGCGCGCTTCTTGAGCTGCTCCGAGATGGCCTCCGCGACCAGCTTGGCGTTGCTGTCCGGAATCTTGATCTCCAGAATGTTGAGGCTCACCTTGCGGTCGATGAGCTCTTCAATCTGTTCCTTAAGTTTCTCGACTTCCGCCCCCTTGGGGCCGATCACCAGGCCCGGCCGGGCCGTGTGCAGCATGATGCGCACGTCGTCACGCGTCCGCTCGATTTCCACCTTGGCCACCGCGGCATAGGGTGGCTGGCGGTTGAGCCGCCCGTCGATGAAGGTCCGGATTCGATGGTCCTCCACCAGGAACTCGGAGAACGCCGCCTTGGGGGCAAACCAGCGCGAACGCCAGCCCTCCGTGATTCCTACCCGAAACCCGATCGGCCTGGTCTTCTGACCCACAACGCACTCCCCTGCATCACGCCGCCCGGCACACCGCCGCAGCGACGCGCTCTACCGCTCCGCCACGGTCACGCAAATGTGACTGGTGCGCTTCAGGATCGGGTGCGCCCGCCCCCGATCCTTGGGACGCCAGCGCTTATGGATCGGCCCGTCGTCCACGCGGGCATCCACCACTACCAGCCGCCCGGTATCCGCCTCCTGCTCGCTGGCGTTGACCATGGCCGATTTCAGCACGTCGCGGATGAACCGCGCCCCGCGCCGCGTATTGTAACGCAACTGCTCCATCGCATCGTTGCAGCGCCGTCCGCGAATCAGCCCGATCACCAGACGGGCCTTCCGCGGCGCGATGCGCGCGAAGCGATGTTTTGCCGACCAGCCTTCCGGATGCGCAGCCATCATCTCACCTGCGGGCGGTTACTTGCCGTCCTTTTCCTTCTTCTTCCCGCTGTGTCCGCGGAAAACGCGCGTAGGGCTGAACTCACCGAGCTTGTGACCGACCATGTCCTCCGTGACGTACACGGCGTGGAACATCTTGCCGTTGTGCACCTCGAAGCGGTGCCCCACGAACTCCGGCACGATGGTGCAGCGCCGCGCCCAAGTGCGAATGACCGCATGCGCCCCGGTCCGTTTCATGTTCATCACCTTCGTAAACAGCTTTACGTCCACGAAGGGCCCTTTTTTCTGCGATCGAGTCATCCGCGATCGATGCTCCTACCGTCTGCTATTTCTTCGGCGTGGGCAGTTGCCCGTACCGGCGGCTCTTCCGCCGCCGGAGAATGTGCCGATTGGAAACCTTGGTCGGCGAACGCGTCCGGCCGCCTTTGGCCAGCACGCCGCGCGGACTACACGGATGGCGTCCGCCGCCGCTACGGCCCTCGCCGCCACCCAGGGGATGCGCCACGGGGTTCATGGCCGTGCCGCGCACGTGCGGCCGCCGGCCACGATGCCGCGTCCGCCCCGCCTTGCCCCAGCGGAGGTTCTGATGATCCGCGTTGCCCACCTGCCCGATGGTGGCGCGGCACTCGGCCCGCACCTCGCGCATCTCCCCCGAAGGGAGAATGATGATCGCCCAGTCGTCGGTGCGGGACAGCAGCCGCGCCGAGGTACCGGCGCTGCGTACCAGTTTGCCGCCCTGACCGACGTTCATCTCGATGTTGTGCACGTCCATGCCCGGCGGAATGCGCCGTAGAGGCAGCGCGTTGCCCACCTTGGGTTCTACCTCCGGTCCGCTTTCCACGCGGTGCCCGGCGGTAAGGCCCACGGGGGCGAGGATGTATCGCTTCTCTCCGTCGGGATAGCTCAGAAGGGCGATGTGGCAGGAACGGTTAGGATCGTATTCAACGGCTTCCACGGTGGCGGCAACGCCGTCCTTGTTGCGCTTGAAGTCGATGCGGCGGTACAGGCGCTTGGCACCGCCGCCGCGATGACGACAGGTAATTCGCCCGTGATGGTTGCGCCCGCCGTGGCGGGGCATACGCTCGCAGAGCGCTTTTTCCGGCTGCTTGCCGGGATGCGTAAGCTCCGCGAAGTCGTTCACCGTCGACACGCGTCGCCCCGGCGAGGTCGGTTTGTATTGCCTGATGCCCATTAGAATAGATCGATGTGGTAGTCGCCGTGCAGCACCACCACCGCCTTCTTCCAATCCGACGTCTTTCCGATCTTGAACCGGTAGCGCCGGCGCTTGCCTTCATGATTCGCGGTTCGCACCGCGCGAACCTTGACGTTGTAGATCTTCTCAATCGCCTGCTTGATCTCCGGCTTGGAGGCGCCCGCGTGCACCTCGAAAGTGTACGCTCCGCCCCGCGCCGGTTTGGTACGGGTGGCCGCCTGCGAGCCCTGCGACTGGTGCGTGCCCTTCTCGGTCACCAGCGGTCGCTTGATGATGTGGTAAATGTCCATAGCCCTGCGCCGCGCGACCAGCGCGGCCCTCGTCAGCTCAACCGGTCGCCGCCGGCTCCGATCCCGTGGTGAACAACTCGAACGCCGGCCGGGTGAAAATCAACTTGGGCCGCGCCAGAATCTCATACGCGTTCAGCTCCGTGACCACCCGCACATCGGCGTTCGGAATGTTACGCCCGGAGCGGTGTACCGCCGCGTCGTACGCGGCCACCGCCAGCACACAGCCCCGCTGCGCCCCCAGTGCCGCGAACATCGTCGCCAGCGCTTTGGTCTTGGGTTGCGGGCAGGAAAGTCCGTCCACGATCAGCACGTCTTCCGCCTGGATCTTCGCCAACACCGCGTTGTCCCGTGCCAGGCGCCGCATCTTCTTGGGCAGCGTCTTGAACGACCGGGGCCCTAGTTTGGAAAACGCCCGCCCGCCACCGCGGCGAATCGGCGTGCGGATCGTGCCCATGCGGGCGTTGCCCGTACCCTTCTGCCGGTACAGCTTTCGCGTCGAGCCCTCCACCTCACCGCGCCCCTTGCGCCGGGCGGCTTCGAGCCGCTGGTGGTCCTGGAAGGTCACGATCGCCTGCTTCAAAAGCTGCGGGCGCACGCGTCCGCCGAGCAGCATCGGATCTACCTCCATCTGCCCGAGGCGCTCGCCCTTAATGTTGAACACCGGAACGGCCAGCATCGACGTTAACCCTTCTTGACCGCCTTGCGAACCACGACCATTCCGCCCACCGGCCCGGGCACACTGCCCTCGATCAGCAGAAGGTCGTGCTCGGCGTCCACCTTCACCAGACGGAGCGAACTGGCGGTCCGCCGCACGTCGCCCATATGGCCCGCCATGCGCTTGCCCTTCTTGACCGACTGCCCCGTGCCGCGCGGGGCGTTGGCCCCGATTCCGCCCGGGGAGCGGTGCTTTCGCTCCGTGCCGTGCGAGGCGCACATACCGCCAAAGCCGTGCCGCTTCATGACACCCTGGAACCCTTTGCCCTTGGTGGTGCCGATGACATCGACCCAGCCGACCGCGGCCTTGGAGAACACGTCCACGGTAAGCACGTCTCCACCCTGGACCTCGGCGGGTGCATCCAATCGAATCTCGCGAATGAAACGCTTGGGACCGGTGTTGGCCCGCGCCGCGTGGCCGATCATGGGCATAGTGGAACGATGCGGCTTGACATCGCCGAATCCAAGCTGCACCGCGTCATAGCCCTCGCGCGCCTTGCTCCGAACCCCGAGAACCACGCACGGGCCCGCTTTGACCACGGTGACCGGAGACACGCCGCCGCGCTCGTCAATCACGCGCGTCATGCCGACCTTCATGCCCAACAAGCCCAGTGTCATAGAGTCAATCCGCCCTCGCCCGCGTCCCAGGGAGCGAGTCGCTCGCCCGACCGTCATCCCGTGCGATGAACGCTCACACGGCAGTAAATGTCTTACCAGTTTTGCTTAGACGGGAATGGCACCGCGACGCGGCGCACCCCGCCAAACACACCCCGGCGGTTTACGTCCGTATCTTCACGAACACTCCCGCGGGCACCTGTATGCGATTGATAGCCTCGACCGTCCGCGCCGTCGGCTCGCTGATGTCGATGATCCGCTTGTGGGTACGAATCTCAAACTGCTCCCGCGACTTCTTGTCAATGTGCGGGCTGCGCAGCACGGTGTAACGCTCCACGCGCGTCGGCAACGGAATCGGTCCGAACACCCGCGCGCTGGTGCGCTTCGCCTGCTCGACGATTTCCTTCGCCGAGGCATCCAGCGACCGGGCGTCGTACGCCTCCATGCGAATCCGAATCCGGTTTTTGGCGCTCACGCGGCCACACCCTTCTGCAAAAAACACGAACCATCGCAACGCCCCCCAAAACGGGGGCAGACCGGGAAGCATACTCCGGCCGCGTCGTGTGTCAACACTACCGTACGGGAATCTTAACGCCTTCTGTAAACCCGTTCGCCCGCCCCTTGCCACGCACGCCGCGCTGCGTCCGGCGGGTTACCGCAGGCCGCACGGTTTAACGCACCGTACCGCCCACACGAGCCCGCCCGCCGGTGCCTACCCGACCAGCACTTTCATCTGGTCCGCCGGCACCGGGGCGTAATGCGACGGCGCCATGGTGGCGGTCGCCCGGCCCTGGGACAGGCTGCGTAGTTTGGTGACGTACCCGAACATCTGGGCCAACGGCACGTCCGCGCGGATCACATGGTGGTTTCCCCGGATCATGGTGTCGCGGACCACCGCGTCCCTAGCGTTCAGATCTCCGATAATCACGCCCAGGTGCTCTTCAGACGCTACAACTTCAACTTCCATAATAGGTTGCAACAACACTGCCCCCGCCGCACGCATCGCCTGGTAGAACGCCACCCGCGCCGCGTTCTCGAACGCCACCTCGCTGCTTTCCGTGGACGGCTTTTCTACGCCAGCCACCGTTGCCTTCCAATCGATGACCGAGTACCCGCCCAGAATCCCACTATGCGCGGCGTCCGTGATGCCCGTCCGGATCGCCTGCTGGAACTCCACCGGGAGTTCTTCCGGCGAAAGCGGGTTCACGATCTCGAAGTTGGGGCCTGATTGCACCCGCGCCCGCGGCTCCAGCCGTACCCGTACAACCGCAAAGTGCCCGCGGCCGCCGATCTGCCGGTCGAACCGCCCCTCCGCCTCTCCAACCTGCGTCACCGTCTCCCGATACGAAACCCGCGGCTTCCCCACCGCGACGTCGACATTCATTTCTGTCTTTAGACGATGCACATTTACTTCAAGATGGAGCTCGCCCATCCCTGACAGCAACGTCTGCCCGGTGTCCGGATTGGTGGCGACGGCGAGGGTCGGATCCTGGCGCGTGAGCGCCTTGAGGCACTCCAGCAGCTTGTCGCGGTCGCGGGACGAGCGCGCCTCGATGGAAACGCTGATCACCGTTTCCGGAAACTTGATTGGCTCGAGCACCACGCCACGGCGCGCGTCGCACAACGTGTGTCCGGTCAGTGCGCTCTTGGGCCCGATCACCGCCACGATCTCGCCGGCGACGGCCGCATCGAGTTGATCGCGGCGCTTGGCGAACATGCGATAGATACGGCTGATGTTCTCCTTCTCACCAGTGGCGGTGTTGAGGAGCCGCGAATTGCTCTTCAGCGTTCCGGAGTAGACACGCAGGTAGTACAGATCGACCGGGCGCTCGGCCACAACCTTGAACACCAGCGCCGCAACCGGTTCACCGGGATCGCACTTAAGCGTTCGTTTCACTTCCGGCCGCGCCGCGTCTGCCGCCGCCAGCGGCGGCAGATCCAACGGGCAGGGGAGATAATCGCACGCCGCATCCAGCATCCGCTGCACGCCGATGTAGCGCAGCGCACTCCCACACAGCACGGGCGTTAGCGCGCGGCGGATCGTGGCCTGGCGAATGGCGGCGCGGAGCGTCGACGCGTCGATCTCCTGATCGTGAAGGTACTTCTCCATCACCCCTTCCGAGGTTTCGGAAAGCGCCTCGATCATCTGCCGTCGAGCCTGCTGCGCCGCATCCACCAGTTCCGGGGGAATGGTCACTTCGTCGAAGGAAGCCCCGTGCTCCTCGGTGCGGTAGTAAACGGCAACCATGTCGATCAGATCGATGAGGCCCTGAAAATCGCCGGCACTGCCGATGGGAAGCTGCACCACCAGCGGATGGGCGTGGAGCCGATCGCGGATGGACTGCACGCTGTGTTCGAAGTCGGCGCCGATGCGGTCCATCTTGTTGATGAAGCAGAGCCGCGGCACGCCGTAGCGGTCCGCCTGGCGCCACACGGTTTCCGACTGTGCTTCCACGCCCTCGCGGGCGTCGAACACCGCCACCACGCCGTCCAGTACGCGCAGCGAACGCTCCACTTCGGCCGTGAAATCCACGTGCCCGGGCGTGTCGATCAGGTTGATGGTGTGGCCGCGCCAGGGGCAGCTCACCGCCGCAGAGAAAATGGTGATCCCGCGCTTCTGCTCCTGCTCGTCAAAGTCGGTGGTGGTGGTCCCGTCGTCCACCTCGCCCATGCGGTGCGTGCGGCCGGTGTAATAAAGAATCCGCTCCGTGGTGGTGGTCTTGCCGGCGTCGATGTGCGCGGCGATGCCGACGTTGCGGACGGTTCGTAGATCGAGCGTCATGGCTGGCGGGATTCTAAGCGATTCGCGGCTATGGTGCGCGTGCGGGTTCGCGGGGTGCCGGCGAAGCGCACCGGGCGCTGCAGCCCGTCACGCGCCGGCCGGACCGGGGCCGCGCGGGAGCCGACTACCAGGCGAAGTGCGAAAAGGCCTTGTTCGCCTCGGCCATGCGGTGCACGTTTTCCTTGGTGGTCACCGCGGTGCCTTCACCCTTGTAGGCGTCGAGGATTTCCTGCGCCAGCCCCTCGGCGATGGGCTTGCCCTTCTTGGAGCGGGCTGCGTCGCGCAGCCAGCGCAGCGCCAGGGACTGCTGCCGGCGGCGGTTGACGGGCATAGGCACCTGGTAGTTGCTTCCTCCCACGCGCTTGGATCGCACCTCGACGTTGGGTTTGCAGTTGTTGACCGCCTGCTCGAAGGCCTCCACCGGAGATACGTCCTTGAGCCGCTTGGCCACGATGTCCAGGGCGCCGTACATGACGCGCATGGTGGTACTTTTCTTGCCGTCCCACATGAGCGTGTTAATGAACTTCGCAATCAGCACGCTGTTGTAGCGCGTGTCGGGGCGAAGCTGATCACCGGATTTCGTCCACTTCTTGTAGGCCATAGCTACTGCTGTTTCCTCAACAATCGCACCAACACCCGCGGCTCTCGCCCGCGGCGCCACTGTCGCGCCGCCGCCGCCGCCAATGCTACCTCCACCGCCGCCTTGGGCAGGAAGGGGAACAACCCCGAATACACCGCGGCCGCCACGCCGCCCGGCAGCAGCGCCGCGCCCGCCGCCCGCCAAAGAACGCCACAGGCAAAAATCACCGCCGCACCCAGGGACGCCGCCGCCAGGCAGCGCCACCAGCCGGCCGCGAACTCGCCCCGTGTGATGCTTACCAGCGGGGCCGCCACCACGAAGCCCACCAGGTACCCGCCGGTAGGCCCGAGCACGCTCGACGCACTCCCCGCGAACACCGGAAGCCCCGCCGCACCGCAGAGCAAATACAACCCCGCCGCGGCCAGCGCCGCGCCCGGCGGCAGCAGAAGACCGGTCAGCAGAACGGCGAGCAATTGCAACGTCGCCGGCACATCCGTGCCAGGCAGGGGAACGCGAACTTGCGCCGATGCCATGAGCGCGAGCAACGCCACAGCCACCCGCACCACGACCGCCGGCGATCGAACGCCGGATGCGCCCGCCTTCGCCGCCGCGGGGTGCGTTCCCACCATGGTGGCCGCCGTGGTCATGCTACTTGCGCCTCTTGACCCCGTACTTACTGCGGCTGCGGTTGCGCGGGCGGCCGTCTTTGTCGCCCTCGACACCCGACGAATCCAACGCTCCGCGGATGATGTGGTAGCGCACGCCTGGCAAATCGCGCACGCGACCTCCGCGTACCAGCACGATGGAGTGCTCCTGGAGGTTGTGGTCCACGCCAGGGATGTACGCCGTCACCTCTTTGCCGTTCGTGAGTCGAACGCGGGCCACCTTTCGCAGCGCCGAGTTCGGCTTCTTGGGCGTTTGCGTCTTGACGATCAGACACACCGCTCGCCGTTGCGGGCACTGGTCCAGATCGCGAACCTTGGACTTGCGCTTCTGCGCCCGGCGCCCGTTACGCACCAACTGGTTTATCGTCGGCATTTGCCTACCTTATCCCACACCATGCGGTCGCCGGGGGACATCCCGGGGCCCCGCATGACAACACTACGATCCCGCGCCGCCACGGCTCGAGGCGCCCGCCTCCGCCGCCACACCGATACCGGCGGACAACTCACCGAACACCGGGCCGCTGCCCAGTCCGCCTGAGCCCGCACCCATCAGCGAGGGCGTACTGCCGGCGACACCGACGGCCATGACGTCCGCCTGCACCGG
Source organism: Planctomycetota bacterium (assembly GCA_016208685.1). Lineage (GTDB taxonomy): Bacteria > Planctomycetota > Phycisphaerae > UBA1845 > UBA1845 > JACQXM01. The sequence continues at coordinate 20,136 of JACQXM010000006.1, forward strand.
GATCGGTTCGCCCAGGTGCTTGACGCGCATCCGCTGATAGCGCGGGAACGCCGACCCGGCGGGAATCAGATGCCCCAGTATGACGTTTTCCTTCAGTCCCCGCAACTCGTCCACCACGCCGCCCAGCGCCGCCTCCGTGAGCACCTTGGTCGTCTCCTGGAACGACGCCGAGGAGATGAACGACTCGCTGGAGAGACTTGCCTTGGTAATCCCCAGCAGCATCGTGGTCGCCGACGCCGGCTTGGGTTTCTTGCCCTTGGCCGGCTCCCCGCCGGAGGCATCCGCCTGCTCGTTGATGGTCGCCAGTTCCGACTTGGCGATGACCTGCCCCACCACCAGGCTGGTGTCGCCGGGGTTGGAGATCACCACGCACTTGGCGATGCGATCGTTCTCCCTGCGGAACCGGAACTTGTCCACCACTTCGCCGGGCAGGAACGTGGTGTCCCCCGGCTGCTCGACTTTCACCTTGGAGAGCATCTGGCTGATGATGTTCTCCAGGTGCTTGTCGTTAATGCTCACGTTCTGACTGCGGTACACCGCCTGTACCTCGGCCAGCAGATACTGCTGGAGGGCCTCCTCGCCCTTGATGCGCAAAATGTCGTGCGGGATGAGCGGCCCCTCGATCAGCGGGTCGCCCGCTTCCACAGGGTCGCCGGCGTGCACCAGAAGGTGCTTATCCTGCGGCACGTGGTGCTCGCGCTCCATGCCGCTGTCGCTGCGCACCACGATGGTCATCTTGCCGCGACGCTTGTCGGCGCGGATTTCGACCTTCCCGGAGATCTCGGCCATGACCGCCGGCTCCTTGGGCCGCCGCGCCTCGAACACCTCGGTCACACGCGGCAGGCCGCCGGTGATGTCCTGCGTGCCGCCCATGGCCCGCGGCTGGCGCGCCAGCTCCTGGCCGGGCAGAATCTCCTGACCCTCCTGCACCTCGATACGCGCTTTGGCGGGCAGGTAGTGATAGTCGAGCACGTTGCCCGCCTTGTCCTCGATGATGATCTGCGGGTGCTTCTCGCCCTTGTGCTCGATAACCGCGTACTTGGCGCTGCCGCCCTCTTGTTCCAGGCGAACGGTCTCGCCTTCGGCCACGTCCTGGAAACGCACGAACCCCGCGACCTCGGCCAGAATCGGAATCAGGTGCGGGTCCCATTCGCACATGACCTCGCCGCGGGCTACCGTCTGCCCGTCCTTGACCCGTAGAATGCCGCCGTACGGGATCTTGTCGCGGGACAGTTCGCGGCCCTTCTCGTCCACCAGCATGATCTCGCCGTTGCGCTTCAGGGCCACCATGCGGGTCGTGCCATCCGGCTGGGGCACAGGCACGGCGTTCAGGTCGTGGTAGCGGATGATGCCCTTCTGCGTGGCCTTCAACTTGTTCTCCGTAGCAGCCTTCTGGGCCACGCCGCCGGTGTGGAAGGTGCGCATGGTGAGCTGCGTGCCCGGTTCGCCGATGGACTGTGCGGCGATGATGCCCACCGCCATGCCCTCCTCGACGAGCCGGCCGGTGGCCATGTCCATGCCATAGCACAGGGCGCAGACGCCGCGCGGACTCTCGCAGGTGAGCGGACTGCGCACCCGCATCTTGTCCAGGCCCAGGTCCTCAATGCGCCGGGCGATGGCCTTGGTGATGATCTGGTTCTCCGCCACGATGAGCTCGTCGGTGATGGGATTGCGCACCGGGTCGCGCGCCACACGCCCCACGATGCTCTCTCGCAGCGGGATATCCACCTCTTCCCCCTTGTAGAGGGCTTCTTTGGTGATGCCGTGGATCGTCCCGCAATCGCGCGTGTTGACGATCAGGTTCTGCGCCACGTCGGCGAGCTTGCGCGTCAGGTAGCCGGAGTCCGCGGTCTTCAGCGCCGTGTCGGCCAGCCCCTTTCGCGCCCCGTGCGTGGAGCTGAAGTACTCCAACACCGACAGCCCCTCGCGGAAGTTCGCCTTGATGGGCGTCTCAATGATCTCGCCCGAGGGCTTGGCCATCAGCGCCCGCATGCCCGCCAACTGCCGGATCTGGTCCACGCTTCCCCGGGCGCCGGACTCGGTCATCAGGAAGATGGGATTCAGGTAGGGCTTGGCGTTCTTGTCGCCGGCGTTCTTGTAGTTGTTCTGCGCGTCGCGATAGTCCGCTTTCAGTTCGCCCATCATGGCTGCCGTGACCTGCTCGCGGGCGTGAATCCACACGTCGACCACCTGATTGTAGCGCTCCAGGCGCGTCAGGCTGCCCTCGCGGAAGGCGCGTTCCACCTGGTCCACGGCCTTCTGCGCCTGCTCGATGATCTTCTGCTTGGCTTGCGGAACGCGCAGGTCGGTGACGCCGAAGGAAAGTCCGGCCAGCGTGCTGTAGCGGAAACCCACGTCCTTGATGTCGTCGAGGAGCTCAATGGTCGCGGCACGGCCCTTGAGCTCGTAGCAGTCCGCCACCACGCGCACCAGCCCCTTCTGCGACAGGGCACAGTTGTAGAAGGGCAGCCCCGGCGGGAGAACGTCGTCGAAGAGCAGGCGGCCTACCGTGGTCAGCACGCGGCGGTTCGCGGGCATGGGCTCGACCGGTCCGGTCGCCGCGCTCACCATGCGATCGCGGTTGATGCGCACGGCGATGCGGTCGTGTATCCCGAGGCGCTTCTGCTCCAGCGCCATCATCGCCTCGAAGGGACTGGCGAACTTCGGCGCCGCGGCCTCCTCGATCTTCGGCGTCACGTGGTCCGTCGTCAGATAGAACACCCCCATGACGATGTCCTGCGTGGGCGACATGATCGGACTGCCGTTGGCGGGGCTGAAGATGTTGTTGGTGGACATCATCAGCACGTGCGTCTCGACCTGCGCCTCAATGGACAGAGGCAGGTGGACCGCCATCTGGTCGCCGTCGAAGTCGGCGTTGAATCCGCGGCAAACCAGGGGGTGAATCTTGATGGCGTTGCCCTCCACCAGCACCGGCTCGAACGCCTGGATGCCCATGCGGTGCAGGGTCGGGGCGCGGTTGAGCAGCACCGGGTGCTGGTAGATCACCTCTTCCAGAATGTCCCAGATCGCCTGGTCGCGGCGCTCCAGCATTTTCTTGGCCGACTTGATGGTGTCGGCCAGGCCGCGTTCCTTGAGCTTGCGGATGATGAACGGCTGGAAGAGCTCCAGGGCGATTTTCTTGGGAAGGCCGCACTGATGCAGCTTGAGCTCCGGCCCGACCACCACCACGGAGCGCGCGGAGTAGTCCACCCGTTTGCCCAGCAGGTTCTCGCGGAAGCGGCCCTGCTTGCCCTTGATCATGTCGGTCATGGACTTGAGAGGGCGGTTGCTGGAACCCAGCACCGGGCGGCGGCAGCGGCCGTTGTCGAACAGGGCGTCCACCGCCTGCTGCAACATGCGCTTTTCGTTCTGGATGATCACTTCCGGCGCGTTGAGGTCCACCAGCTTCTTGAGGCGGCTGTTGCGGTTGATGATGCGGCGGTAGAGGTCGTTCAGGTCGCTGGTGGCGAAGTTGCCGCTGTCGAGTAGCACCAGGGGCCGCAGGTCCGGCGGGATCACCGGGATCACTTCCAGCACCATCCACGCCGCTTCGTTGGGGGACTTGCGCAGGGCCTCGACGATCTTGAGTCGCTTGGCGAGGTCCTTCTCCCGCTGCTTGCTGCCCGTCTTGGCCAGCTCTTCGCGCAACGACAGCGAGAGCTTGGCGAGGTCCAGCCGCGACAGCAGCTCCTTGACCGCCTCGGCGCCCATCATGGCAGTGAAGGAACTCCCATACTCCGACACCGCGGCGCGATACTCCTCCTCGGTCAGCAGTTGCTTTTCCTTCAGGGGCGTATCGCCGGGGTCGATGACGATGTAATCCTGGAAATAGACGACCTTTTCCAGGCTCGCGGTCTTGATGTCCAGCAGGGCGCCCAAACGCGAGGGCATGGATTTGAAGAACCAGATATGCACCACCGGCGCCGCCAGGTTGATGTGGCCCATGCGCTTGCGCCGCACCCGCGAATGCGTCACCTTCACGCCGCAACGGTCGCAGATGATGCCCTTGTGCTTGGTACCCTTGAACTTGCCGCAGGCGCACTCCCAGTCGCGCTCCGGACCGAAAATCCGCTCGCAGAACAGTCCGTCCTTCTCCGGGCGGTAGGTGCGGTAGTTGATGGTCTCCGGCTTCTTCACTTCGCCGAAGGACCAACTGCGGATGTCGTTGGGAGACGCGAGCGAAATGTGCACGCGGCTGTAGTCGTTCACCCGGTCGTAAATGGTGTCTAGCATTGTTGGGAGCAATCCTCCATCGAACCACCGTAGGCGCCGGCCGTGGGCGCCGCGCTTACACTGCCGCCGTGGAAACGGCCGGCTTGGGCAACACCGGCGTATGCGCCGCCAGCTCCATAGGCACCACGCCCCGCAGTTTCTTGAACCCCAGCTCCTCGCAGAAATCCTCCTCCGTGCCGTAGGCCAAGGCGTCGATCTTCTCCACGCCGTAGCGACGCAGCGCCTCGATGACCAGCACCGCCATCTGCCGCGCGATGCCCGCCTCGTCATGCTCGATGCGCCCGTCCTTACGCGTCACGCAGGCCGGCCCCTGGTAGGCCGGGTCGAGCTTGCATTCCGCCAGGCGGCCCCATAGTCCGTCGGTCAGGCCGCGGGCGATGCCGATGATCTCCCCCCGCCGCCGCGCCACCACGAAACAGAAAGTGTTGTCCATCATCCGCCTGAGCTTCTCACGCTCCGCCGTGGTGGCGTGCTCCTGGCGGGCGTAGAACGCCAGCAGCTCATCGGGGTGTGGTTTGACCATGCTTTCAAACTGGATGTCGTCGTACATCGCTAGCTCCCGTCAGCCGACCCTGCGCTTCTCCAGATGGATGTTCAGGCACAACCCGCGAATCTCATTACAGAGCACGTCAAACGACACCGGCGTGCCCGCTTCCAACGTGTTCTTGCCCTTGACCATGGCCTCGTAAATCTTCGTCCGCCCTTCCACGTCGTCGCTCTTGACGGTGAGCAGCTCCTGAAGCACGTACGCCGAGCCGTAGGCCTCCAGCCCCCACACTTCCATTTCACCGAAGCGCTGCCCGCCGGTGCGCGCCTTGCCGCCCAGCGGCTGCTGCGTGATCAGGCTGTAGGGGCCCGTCGCCCGGGCGTGGATCTTGTCATCCACCAGGTGGTGCAGCTTGAGCATGTAGATGTACCCCACCGTGACCGGCTGGTCGAAGAACTCGCCCGTTCGCCCGTCGCGCAGGCGGACCTTCCCCCCCGACGGCAGCACCGCGAAGCGCAGGTCCTTCACCGCCGCGTCCGCCACCGCCCGAGGGTCGGCGGCATATTCCCGCGCCCTGCCGTTTGCTTCCGACTGTGCCGCGTGGATTTCCCCTTCCGTGGCTCCGTCGAACACCGGCGTGATCGCCTGAAACCCCAGGATGTGCGCCGCCCAGCCCAGGTGGGTTTCCAGAATCTGACCCACGTTCATACGCGAAGGGACGCCCAGCGGATTGAGCAGTATGTCCAGCGGCGTTCCGTCCTCGAGGAACGGCATGTCCTCCTCCGGGAGGATGCGGGCGATGACGCCCTTGTTGCCGTGCCGGCCTGCCATCTTGTCGCCCACAGAAATCTGCCGCTTGGTGGCCACGTACACCTTGACCATTTCCAGCACGCCGGAGGGCAATTCGTCGCCGCGCTTGAGCTGCGCCACCTTGCGCTCACGCTCCTCGGCGAGTTCCTGGACGCGCGGCCAGTAGCGGTCCGTGAGCTTCAGGCAGTCCTCGCGCTTGTTGGCCGGCTTGACCCACTTGAGATCCCGCGCCCGGACGTGCTCCGCGAACACCTCGATCTGCTCGAGGATTACCTCGTCGAGGTTGCTGTGGCCCACCTTCTGGCGGGTGTTGGGGTCGATCATGGGGGAATCCATGATCTTCTCGATCTCGCCGCAAAGCTGCTTGAAGAGGGCGATCACCTTGGCGTTCTGCGCCGCGGTGTAGGCCTCCACCTCGCGGTTGAGTTCCGCCTTCTGCTCGTCCGTCATGTGGATGCGGCGGCTGAAGCGCTTGGCGCCGATGACGATTCCCTGTTCGCCGGCCGGCAGCTCCAGGGAGTCGTTCTTCACGTCCTCGCCCGCCCGCCCGAAGATGGCGTGCAGGAGCTTCTCCTCCGGGCTCAGCTCCGTCTTGGACTTGGGGCTGACCTTGCCCACCAGGATGTCGCCCTGCTGCACCCGCGTGCCGATGCGCACCACGCCGTTCTCGTCCAGGTTCGCCAGGGCGCGGTCCGACACGTTGGGAATGTCGCGGGTGAACTCCTCGCGCCCCAGCTTGGTGTCGCGCACCTCCACGTCGTATTCATCGATGTGAATGCTGGTGAGGGCGTCGTTTTTCACCAGCCTCTCGCTGATGATGATGGCGTCCTCGAAGTTGTGGCCGTCGAAGGTCATGAAGCCGACCAGCAGGTTCTTGCCCAGCGCCAGTTCGCCGTCGGCGGTGGCGGGACCGTCGGCGATGATGTCACCCTTCTTGATCTTCTGCCCCAGGCGCACCAGCGGCCGCTGGTTCAGGCAGGTACGCTCGTTAAGCCCCTGGAACTTCCGCAGCACGTATTCGTCGGTGTCGTCAATGACGATGCGCATGGCGTCTACGAAAGTCACCTTGCCCGTGGTGCGCGCCCGGACCACCATGCCGCTGTTGGCGGCGACCGGCTTTTCCATGCCCGTGGCCACCAGTGGCGGCTCCACCTTCAGCAGCGGCACCGCCTGGCGCTGCATGTTGGAGCCCATCAGCGCCCGGTTGGCGTCGTCATGTTCCAGGAACGGGATCAGCGCCGCGGAAACGCCGATGGTCTGCTTGGGCGAAATGTCCACGTACGTCACCTGATCGCGCGGCACCTGACCCAGATCTCCGTGCGCGCGAACGATGAGCGAGCCTTCGCGCAGGCGGACGGTCGCCGGGTCCACAACCTCCGGAGGGCCGATGATCTCCCGCATTTCCTCGTCGGCGCGAAGGTACAGGTTCTCCCCGATGCGCCCCTCCTTACCCACCTTGCGGTAGGGGGTGATGAGGAAGCCGTAGTCGTCGACCATGCTGTAGAGGCTCAGCGAGGCGATCAGTCCGATGTTCGTGCCTTCCGGCGTCTCGATGGGGCAGATGCGGCCGTAGTGGCTGATATGCACGTCGCGCACTTCGAAGCCGGCGCGTTTGCGGTTCAAGCCGCCGGGCCCCAGGGCGGAAAGCCGCCGCTCGTGCGTTAGCTGCGAGAGCGGGTTGGTCTGGTCCACCACCTGCGAAAGCTCGCCGCGCCCGAAGAACAGCTCGATGGCGGCGCTGATGGACTTGCTGTTGATCAGCTCCGCCACCCGCCCGATCTGCTCCGGGTCCTTCATGCTCATGCGCTCCTGGATGGTGCGCCGCAGCTTGAGGAACCCCTTGCGCAGTTCGTCGGCGCACAGCTCGTCCAGGGTACGCAGCCGGCGGTTTCCCAGGTGGTCGATGTCGTCCACGGCGAACGCCGATTCCCCCGTGCGCAGCTTGAGCAGGTAGCGAAGGCACTGGATGATGTCCTCGACGGTGAGCGTCATCGACCCGCTGTCGCTCTCGATGTCGAACTTGCGGTTCAGGCGGAAGCGCCCCACCTTCCCCAGACGGTAGCGGTTCTCGTCGTAGAACTTTTCGTGAAAGAGCTTCTTGGCCTTCTCCAGTTGCGGCGGGTTGCCGGGGCGCAGGCGGGCGTAGATCTTCAGCAGCGCCTCCTCGTGGGAGCGTGCCGTGTCCTCGGCCAGAGTGTTCAGGATGAGGGTGTCGCTCACCTGCGCGATCACGTCCAGGCTTTTGAGCGACGAGTTCTGGATGCGCTCGAGGGCATCACCGATCTGGCAGCCGGCGCGCACCAGCACGTCGCCGGTCTCCTCGTCGAGGATGGTCCCCACCGTGTACATGTCCGCGCGCAACTGCGAGAGCTTCACCGACTTGGTCTTGTGGAACTCCTCGATGACCGACTCGTCGGTGGAGTAGCGCTGGTCCATGGCCCGTAGGAAGGTGGTGGCGGGCAGCTTGCTGGACTGGTCGATGCGCACCACCAGCACGTCCTTCTTGGTGACCTCGATCTCGATCCAGCTTCCGCGCTCCGGAATCACGCGGCAGGAGTGCAGGGCCCGGTCGCCTTCCGCCTGGTCCTTGATGAAGTCCACGCCCGGCGAACGGTGCAATTGCGAGACGATGACGCGCTCGGCGCCGTTCACGATGAACTCCCCGCCGCCGATCATGATGGGGATGTCGCCGAGGTAGATCAGGTCTTCCTGAATCTCGTCGCTGTCTTTGCGGATGAGCCGCATGCGGACGCGGAACGGCATACCGTAGGTGAGCCGCAGCTCGCGGCACTCGTCCGGCGTGTAGCGCGCCTTGCCCAGCTCGTAGTTGATGTAGTGGAGTGACAGATTCCCGTCATAACTGTCGATGGGGAACATCTCCCGCATCAGCGCCTCGAGCCCGATGGGCTCGCGCTCCGTGGGCGGCACGTCCTGTTGCAGGAAGCGGGCGTAGGACTTGGTCTGAATTCCCACCAGCTCCGGCACCGGCATGGCGTCGCCCAACTTGGCGAAGCTGCGCACCGTCAACGCACTACTCATGGCTTTCGATCCTCAATACCCGGGTCCTACGGGGCTCGGCCGGCGCGCGCCACCGCCCACCGGCAGCGCGACCGCCGCGCGGCGCGCCTCGCATCCACTCGGCACAGGGGACCAGACCTCGGCCGGCAGTGCATCCGGTAGACCGGCGGTCCCATCTCGTCCGGTCGATCCCGCACCGCGGCGGATATGAACTATTCGCAGGCCTGCGCAACGCCGGCCTTTCAACTCCATCGCCGGCGGACACTGCCACGCACCCCGGCACGACCTTCCTGCCGCGCCCCGGCCGTCCGCCGCGAGCCGCGGTTACTGGATGGTAACCGCGCCACCGGCCTCCTCGATCTCCTTCTTGATCTTGTCGGCCTCTTCCTTGCTCACGTCGTTCTTGAGCGGCTTGGGGACCGCCTCCACCAGGTCCTTGGCTTCCTTCAGGCCCAGGCCCGTGATCTGGCGGACGACCTTGATGACCTGGATCTTCTTGTCGCCGAAGCCGGCCAGGATAACGTCGAACGAAGTCTTCTCCTCGGCCTTCGCCGCCGCGCCGCCCGCCGCGGGCCCGGCTGCCATCACCACGCCGCCCCCCGCCGGCTCGATGCCGTGCACCGTCTTGAGGCAATCCACCAACGACTGCGCGTCCTTGACCGACAAACTCACCAGCTTGTCCGCCAGCGTGGTGATCTCCGAACTGAATGTCGCTGTTGCGGCTTCCGCCATCCCGTCCTACTCCTTTGCGATTAGAACCCAACGCCACACCGATAGGCGGCCCGCGCCAATGCGGGCCATTTCATCCCGAGGCTTCGGGACCAGTCGGCATGCAGCGTGTACGAATCTCGTAACCTACGCTCCGGGCACCGGCCGCTCGCCTTGCGGCGCTGCGGCGGAACCTACGCCGCCGCGGAGGCTTCCCCGCGCTCCACCAGCGCTTTGAGGCAACCCGCGATCTTCGCCTGCGGTGAACACAGCGCCCCGGCGATTCGGCGCCCGGGCGACGCGATCAGCATCGCCGATTCGCCGAGCAACTCGCGCTTGCCGCGCAGCCTGGCAAGCTGCTCCACGGAGAGCAGCGTCGGATCGCCGTCAAAAACGGCGTATTTAAGCTTCAGCGCCGTGAACTCACGGCTGGCCTCCACCAGCATCTTCGCAACGTCGATCAGCGACTGCGAACTGGTGATCAGGGCGCACGGCCCTTCCAGGGCGTTGCCCAGCGGAGCGAGCGGCGTGTCCTTTAAGGCGTGCCGCGCCAAACTGTTTTTGACCACGTGCAGGCTGGCAGAACGCTCCCGCAGCGATCGCCGCAGGCGTTCCTGCGTATGCACGTTCATCCCCGTCATGTCCACCACGCAAGCGCTTTCGATCCCGGTGTAGCGGGACTTCAGCTCCCTGGTGATCATCGCCTTGACCGGCTTACTCATGGCTCACCCCGCATCTTCGTACCTGCGTTTTTGCGCTTTCGATCCATTCGCCTCGCCCGGCCGGCGCCCGCGGACCCGTCAGAGCATGGCAACGCTACGCGGCGACCTCGATGCTCACCGCCGGCGTCCGTGTGCCGGACAGGCACACCCGTTTGATGTAGTGCCCTTTGGCCGCCGCAGGCCTGACCCGCAGCAGATGCTTGAGCACCGCGTCGATGTTCTCCTTCAGATCCGCCGCCGAGAAACTCGACTTGCCCACGGGCAAATGCACGTTCCCGCCGTCGTCGTTCCGGAACTCCAGCCGCCCGGCGCCGAATTCCTTCACCGCCGTCGCCACGTCGGGGGTCACGGTCCCCGCCTTAGGCGTGGGCATCTTCCCCTGTGGGCCGAGCACCCGGCCCAGTTTGCCGACCTTGCCCATCATCGACGGGTGCGCGATGGCGACGTCAAAGTCCAGCCACCCGCCTTCGACCTTGGCGATCAGTTCCTCGCCGCCCGCCTCTAGGGCGCCGGCGGCCTTGGCGGCCTCCGCAATTGCCCCGTCGCAGAACGCGATCACGCTCCGCGACTTGCCTAGCCCCTTGGGCAGCGACAGCGCGCCGCGGATCATCTGGTCCGCGTGCTTGGGGTCGATCCCCAGGTGCACCACCAGCTCAACCGTCTGATCGCTCGATTTCCGCTTGCGGCCGTTCTTGTAGGTGCGATCGGCGCGCTCCGCGGCCATCTTCTTGACCTTGGCAACCGCCTCATCGAGGCTCACCGGCTTGGCGGGGTCACCCGCGATTTCCAGTTGCTTTCGGTAGAGAACACTTCGCTTGGCCATACGACGCTCATTCTCCTGCCGGCTCGCGACCATCAGGCCGCGTCAGTCGACGATGTCGATTCCCATCGAACGTGCCGTTCCCGCCACCACGCGCTCGGCGGCCTCAATCGAATTGGAGTTCAGGTCCGGGAGCTTGCGCTGCGCGATGGCCCGCACCTGAGCCCTGGTCACGGTTCCCACTTTCTCCTTGTTGGGCACGCCGCTGCCCTTCTCCAGCTTGGCGGCGTCCTTGAGCAGCACGGCGGCCGGCGGGCTCTTGACCACGAAGGTGAACGACCGGTCCGAGTAGACGTTGATGACCACCGAGGTCGTCATACCGTTCAGCGCCGTCGTGGCGGCGTTGAATTGCTGCACAAACTGCCCGATGTTCACGCCGTGCTGCCCCAGCGCCGGACCGATGGGCGGAGCGGGAGTCGCCTGCCCCCCGGGCGCTTGCAGCTTGATGACGGCAGTCAGTTCCTTCTTGGCCACGGAACAAAACCCTTCCTCAGCGTGCCACGGCGGCCGCCCCGGCGGCGCCCGCCCTTATTCCACCTTCTCCAATTGCCAGTAGCCGACCTCCACGGGCGTTTGCCGCCCGAAAATGGCGATCACCACCGACACCATGCCCCGTCGCTCGTCGACCGACTCCACCTGGCCTTCGTAGCTTTCGAAGGCACCGTCGGTGATCTTCACCTGGTCGCCGGTCTTGATGTTCAGACCCGAGAGCCCGGGTTGCTCTTCCGCCTTCTGCGAGGCGGCGAGCATCTGCACCACCTCGTGCTCCGGCATGCTTGTGGGCTTGCCGTCGGAGCCGATGAAGTCGCCCACGCCGGAGGTTTCCTTGATGAGGAACCACACGCCCTCGTTGACCGAGCCGTCCTCCTCGCAGGCCATTTCCACGAACACGTAGCCGGGGTAGAGCTTGCGCTCGACGATCTTGAGCACCCCGGCCTTCATGCGCTTCTCTTTGAGCGTGGGCACCAGGATCCGCCCGATGCGCGCCTCCAGCCCCTCGATCTTCACCTTGCGCACCAGGGCGTCGCGCACCTGTTCCTCCTTGTTAGAGGCCACGCGGAGCACATACCACTTCATGCCCGGCGCCGTGGTGGCGCCCTCGGCAGGAGTTACCGCTGTTGAAGGCCCGGATTCCGTCATGTCCGTAACACGCCGATCCACGTAAACAGGGCCTGGAACGCCACATCAACCACGAAGATGATCAGCGCCAGCAGGAACGTGAAAACGATGACCACCTTGGTGGAACCGATGATCTCTTTCTTACTCGACCAGCTCACCTTCTTCATCTCGCCCTCGGTGGCGATCATGAAGTCTCCGGTGCTGCGGTGGGCGAAGATCACCCACCAGGCCGCCGCGGCGAACAAGGTGAATACCAGAAGCGGAATGCCCGGCGTGATGAGCAAACGCCACGCCTCGTCGCCTTCGTAAATCGCCAGGCGATCGTAGAGGAACATCGCCCCCCAGCCGATGAGCGCCAACGCCCCGCAGAACGAGCCCACGCGCACCGACTTGCCCTGCTCCCGCTTGTACGATTCGAAAAAGCGCCGCCCACCGCCTCCTCCGCCACCCCCGCCGCCGCCGGTCTCCGGTGGACGCGGGGGAGAGCCGCCCGACGCGCGCGGCGTCTCACGGGGACTGCTGCGTTGTGCTTCCTCGGTCACGACAGCGCTCGATTCGCTGCGGTTCATACGTAGGCTCGAATCCCGGGGCTGGGGCGGTTGGGAACACACGCTGCCCACCGGCGCAGGCCCGCGTGTACCATTACAGGGGCGAAGGGAGTCGAACCCCCAACCGCCGGTTTTGGAAACCGGTGCTCTGCCAGTTGAGCTACGCCCCTAAGCAGATTCCGCAACCGACGACCGCCTTACTTTCGTTTGATCTTGTGGACCGTGTGTTTGCGCTCGCGCTTGCAGTATTTCGACAACTCGATCTTCGGCGTACCGCCCAGCACGTTGACGCTGGTGCGGTAGTTAAGATCGCTGCACTCCTTGCACTGCAGCCACACGTATTCCCGTTTCGGCGCCTTGGCCATGAAAACCCACCTCGAACGGCCGAGGCCCCACGATCAGCCGATGGGGGCGTCACCTGACGCCCCGTTGCGGCCGCGGACCCTCGCCGCCCGGCAACTATTCCAGAACCTTCACCACCACGCCCGACCCCACGGTTCGACCGCCCTCGCGCACGGCGAAGCGCAGCCCCTGCTCCATGGCGATGGCCTTGCCCAGCGTGACCGTCATGGTCACGTTGTCGCCGGGCATGCACATTTCCGCCCCCTGGAGTGTCAACCCACCGGTGACGTCGGTAGTGCGGAAGTAGAACTGCGGGCGATAGCCGTTGAAGAACGGCGTGTGCCGCCCGCCTTCCTCCTGCGTCAGCACGTACACCTGGGCATCAAACTTGGTGTGGGGCGTGATCGACGCGGGCTTGGCGAGCACTTGCCCGCGCTCGATCTCCTCCTTCTTGGTGCCGCGGAGCAGACAGCCGACGTTGTCGCCGGCAATGCCCGAATCGAGCGTCTTGTTGAACATCTCGACGCCCGTCACCACGGTCTTCTGTGTCGGGTTCAGGCCGACGATCTCCACTTCCTCGCCCACTTTGACCTGCCCGCGCTCGATTCGACCGGTGGCCACCGTCCCGCGCCCTTTGATGCTGAAGACGTCCTCGACGGACATCAGGAACGGCTGGTCGACCTCGCGCTTAGGCAGCGGGACGAAAGAATCCAGCGCGGCCATCAGCTCATTGATGCACTTGCTCTTCTCCGGGTCGGTCGGGTTCTGTAAGGCGGGGAGCGACGATCCGCGAATGACGGGCGTGGTCTCGCCGGGGAAATCATACTTGGTAAGCAGCTCCCGCACTTCCATCTCCACCAGGTCGAGCAGTTCCGGATCGTCGACCAGGTCGATCTTGTTGAGGAACACGACCAGGCTGGGCACGTTTACCTGGCGGGCGAGCAGAATGTGCTCGCGCGTCTGCGGCATCGGGCCGTCCGCCGCGGAAACGACCAGGATCGCGCCGTCCATCTGCGCCGCGCCGGTGATCATGTTCTTCACGTAGTCGGCGTGACCGGGGCAGTCGATGTGCGCATAGTGCCGGGCATCGGTTTCGTACTCCACGTGCGAGGTGGCGATGGTCAGAATCTTCGTGGCATCGCGCCGCCCCTGGGATTCCGACGCCTTGGCGACCTCATCGTAGGAAACGGCCTTGCACAGTCCGCGATGCGACTGCACCGTGCACATCGCCGCCGTCAACGTCGTCTTGCCGTGGTCAACGTGGCCGATGGTACCCACGTTGACGTGCGGTTTGGTACGCTCAAATACTCCCTTAGCCATTTAAGAACTTACCTCCACTCGCTTACCTGCGGTTTCGCTCGGTCGCCCTTGGTTTCGACTCCTTCCACGGATACATCAGCTGCTGACGGGAATCGAACCCGTGACCTCGTCCTTACCAAGGACGCACTCTACCGGCTGAGCTACAGCAGCAACGCGCATCCACGATCGTCGACCGGATGCCACGCGCAACCGGCTTCGACGGCAATGCTCGCAGGCGCTCCCTGTCCGGCAGCGCCCACGAACCGATGGCGCGATGCTGGACCGCCGAATCGAAGGGCGCACCGTCACCTTTGACCCGCCGGTCACAGCATCGGTAGCCAGAGCCGGGCAAGTATACGTAGCCCCAATCCCTTGTCAAACACAATTCTACTGGTGTTCTCCCCACCCCGCAAAGCCACCTTCAGCCCCTGTGGCAATCGCCGCCGCCTCATACCGCCGATCTCCCCGATTCGGGCTCGCGGACAGAAACGCGCCCCGGCGCTAACGCCTCCACGACGACGCGCTCTTTCCCAATCCTGGGAAGCGAGCCCGCGGCGGATAGCCGACGGCGCCAGAATTGGCGGCTCGGGAGCCGCCGGGACCCCTCCGTGACTCCGCGACTACGGTACACCGCGGAACACCCGACCCTACCACTCCGGGCAACCGTTATTTCACCGTGCCCGCCAAAACATCATCAACAGTTTAGCCCTTGTCGGCCGGGCCCCGCGCCGGTACCATCTTCGCCCCGTTGGTCGTGTCAGGTTCCGGGGTCCAGCGACGAGACGTCGAAAGGGGGCCACGCGCGTATGGAACGACGACCGCTAGGTGAAAGCGGCCTGGAGGTGTCGGTTCTCGCGCTCGGAACCTGGGCGATGAGCGGCGCCGTCGAAAGCTGGGGCCACGTGGATGACCGTGAGTCGATCGCGACGATTCATCAGGCGATCGACTGCGGGATCAACCTGATCGACACGGCACCGGTCTACGGCCTGGGGCACAGCGAGGAGGTCCTTGGCAAAGCCATCCGCGGCCGCCGGCACGAGGTCGTAATCGCCACGAAGTGCGGGCTGTTGTTTCCCCGTTCCAAGAATGAGCTGCCGCCCCGTTGCCTGTCCCGCGCCAGCATCCTGCGGGAATGCGAAGCAAGCCTGCGGCGTCTGCAAACCGATTTCATCGACCTGTACCAGTGCCATTGGCCCGACCCGGCCGTCCCCTTGCGTGAGACCATCTCTGCCCTGACGCACCTGCTCGAACAGGGCAAGATCCGCGCCATCGGAGTCTCAAACTTCAACTGCGAGGAGATCGCCGCCGCCCGCGAGTTCGGGCCGGTGCACAGTGTGCAACCGCCGTTCTCCCTCCTCCAGCGCCGAGCCGCGGATGACCTGCTGCCTTACTGCCAGGAGCACCGGATCGCGGCTCTGGCCTACAGCCCGCTGGCCAAGGGCCTGCTGACCGGCAAATTCTCCGCCACGTCGACGCTCTCGGGCATTCGCGCCCGTGATCCCGAGTACATGGGCGGACGTTACCAGCGGAACCTGTCGCTGGTAGAGTCCCTGCGCGCCGTGGCGTCGAGACTCGGGCGAACCGTGGCGCAATTGGCGCTCAACTGGGTGGCGTACCATCCCGGCGTGACGGCCCCCATTGTGGGCGCCAAGCGCCCCTCCCAGATTCTGGAGAACGTCGGCGGCGCCGGTTGGCAACTCAGCGACGAGGATCGCGCGGAAATCGGGCGGCTACTGATCGGATCGGGCCATGGCGGCTGACCGCGGGGAACCCGTGACACTGGCGTTGGTCGACGCACCCGGAGCGGCGGGAGGTGCGCGCCGGGGACGGGCGGCGGTTGCGGAACCGGAGCGCGTCTCGGAGGCGCTGGCGCGCGCCGTTGTCGCCTCGACGGCGAGGGCGGAGCGGCCGGGACAGCGAACGGCGGTGCGACCGCGGTACCTGCTGTCCCTCGTCCCGGCGGTGTTCATCGGCATGGCGGTGAGCCTGCTGGGTCCATTCGAGTACGACCTGTCGCTTCTGCTTCGCATCGAGGGTGCGGACGCGGTTCGAGTCACCCCGCGCTACCAGGCGGCGTTACTCGAGCTTGCCGCCGCGGCGTTTTCGCCCGATCGGGCGCACGGCACCGTCGGGGCCGCCTGGAGTGCCGAGGTGGAAGGCGACCAGTTCCTTCGCCTCCGGCTACGTGCGGCACAGCGCGGCGACGGGGTCCGCCGCCTCACGTCGTTCGGCGGCGCGTTCGTCGAGAGGGCGACGCTGCTGCGAAACGCCACCCTCACCAGCCCCTCGCCGGCCGAGAGGTTCCTCGAAACACTCGCGGCGGAGCTTCGCGCGCGGCTACAGGATGCCCGCGATAGGTTTGAATCGACTTTGGCGCTCTCGGCAAACGCCCCCGAGCCGGACCAACAACAGCTCCTCCTGGAACGCTGGCAGCTTCTGCGCAGCGGCTACGTGAACGCGCGGACGGTCTTGACGGACAGCGCCGCCGAGCTCGAACGCCTGGAGCAGCAGGATGTCCCCACGCACGGCGTGGTACTGGCCTCCGAACGCCGGGAGGCGCTGGCAGGCGACTTGGCTTTGCAACAGGACCTCCGGGAGCTCGCGGTCCACCTCACCGAGCTGAAGCTTCAGCTCCTGAACGTCTGGCAGGAATCCGCGGCCCCGCTGGAGCGGCTTGTGGCAGCGGCGGAAGCCCTGCGCGAGCTTCTGGGTGGAGAGGCTGCCTCGGCGGCGGACGCAGCGTCGGCCCCCACGCCCAGCGCCGGGCCCGACCGCCACGATCGCCCCGGCGACGCCACGCCCTTTGCGACGCTGGCCGCAGGATTCGGCTCTGCCGCGATCGCGTTTGCGGAGCGATGGAATCAGGAGTTCATGCCCCTGCGCTCCGTGGACATCGACCCGCTGGCGGCGGAGTGGATCGAGTCCCACGAACGCGCACGGCTTGTGTTGAACGACTTCCTGTTCAACGCCGGCAAGCGCCTGGCTGCGATGCGCGCGCGTGTCCGTGCCATGGAGGGAAACGCCGACCCCGCGGCGCTGGTGCGCCAATCCGGCCTGGTGCGCGCCTTCGAAGCGCTTCAGGGGGCGCACCACCGCTTCGAGTTCGCCGCCGGGGAGCTCGATGCCCGGACGAACCGGCCCCTGGATGTTGCCTTGCGCGGTGCCGCCGGACTAAGGCGTCGAACCCAGGAGCGGATCTCCGCCATTGACGAACGGCTCAGCCGCTCGGCCCTGGAACGCGCGCGGCGGCGCTACGAGACGGAGCTGACGCGGCTTCGGGGCGACGTGCAAAGCGCGCGGTCTCAGGCGGATCGCATCATCGACGACCTGGTGTCGCTCCAGGAGGAACTGAACCTGAATTCCCGTCTCGCCGCCGAGCTCCTGCAGACGGCCCTGCGCGCCGAGCACGCCGACCGCGACGTGTCGCAGACGCGGCGTGACGTGGAACGCCTCGAGGGGCACATCAGCGTCCTCGCCGCCGAGCGTCGCGCCACCTATGGCGACACCGGCGTGCGGGTCGTCGGCACCACGGTTTCGGATTGGCCCGTTGACCTCCCGGCCCGCGCGCGGCGGCTTGCCGGTACCGTGCCCATCGTGTTGCTCACGTTATGCGCCGGACAATGGTATCTTCACCGCCGCCGCGTCGGTTGATCGCCGCGCCGCGGACCGTTGCCGACGGACGGCCGCGGAAACCCGAAAGAAACGGAACGCAGGACCATGGCACTTCTCGGAGTCAATATCGATCACGTCGCCACCGTACGCCAGGCGCGGGGAACGGACGAGCCGGACCCGGTCTGGGCGGCAGTCGAGGCGGAGCTTGGGGGCGCGGACGGCATCACCTTCCACCTCCGCGAGGATCGCCGCCACATTCAGGATCGCGACGCGCGCCTGCTGCGCCAGACCGTGGGCGTCAAACTGAACATGGAGATGGCCATCGCGGAGGAAATCGTGGCGTTCGCGTGTGACCTCAAACCCGCGCAGTGCACGCTGGTTCCGGAACGGCGTGAGGAGTTGACGACCGAGGGTGGCCTCGACGTGGTTCGCCACAGCGCCCGAGTCGCGCAGGCTGTCGCTCGATTGCGCGACCATGGAGTCGTCGTTAGCGCGTTTATCGAACCCGTGTCGGACCAGGTGCGGGCGTCCGCGGAGACGGGCTTCAACGCCATCGAGCTTTGGACAGGCGCGTATGCGCACGCCCGAACCAGCGAACAACGCACGACCGCGCTCGCGGCGCTTTCGACCGCCATGGAGATGGGCCATCGCTCGAAGCTTGAAGTCCACGCCGGCCACGGACTCACGTATCGCAACGTCGCCGAAATCGCCGCGATTCCCGGCTTTGTGGAGTTCAATATCGGGCATTCGATCGTGTCTCGTGCTGTGCTCGTCGGGATGCGACAGGCGGTTCGAGAAATGAAAGAACTGCTCGTGCGCCACGCCCCGTAGGCAATTCACGGCCGCTCGTTCGGGCTACCCGCCGCCGGAGGCAACCGCCGATCGCCGCACGCCGCAGGGCTGCGGGCTTACGGCCGCGGCCGCTAAAGTATTGCCGGCGCGATGTTTACCGGGGCGCCTGCCGCGGTTCTTTTCGGACTTTTCCTTGCCAAACAGCCCCGGGCTTGCGTAGACTATGGAACTGGAGCGTGGAAGCGAACCGCAATACTTCGCTCGGGGGACAGCCTGCCGGTGGAGCACCCGGCCACGGCGCTAGGGGGTGTCTTGCTTTCGCCCGGTGCCAACCGGGTGCTGGCGCACATGGCTGCGCCGTGACCCGCGCGGCGGTCCCGCGAGGCTCCACGGCCGGCGGTGCCTGGAGGGGAAATCATGGACAAGCGATGCGTCGGATTCGTAGCGGCGCTGGTGGCGTCGGCTCTGGCAGCGGACCAGCGCGCGACGGCGCTCACCACCCTGGAACTGCGTCCGGCGACGCAAACGGTGTACGCCGGCCAGCCGGTGGAAATCGAGCTCTACATCGTTGCTGACCCGACCGTTCCCGTGGGGGTGATTGACGCCGTTCTGCAATGGGACGCTTCGCGTCTTACATTGACCGGGTCGCACGCCGTTGGTGCGTACCCCTGGGCGACCACCGGCTTTCCCGGCGTGCCGCTTAATTCCTCGTTTACGGACGGCGACGCGGTATTCTCGGTTAACGTCACTCCCTGCGTGGCCGCCACCGCCACTCCCAGCGGGCTTCTCGTTGCCACGCTGAAGTTCATGGCCACGTCCACCCTGGGGACGGGGCAGGCGCAGGTGGTTCCGTTCCTGGGCAACTCGCAGACGCGCGCGTTGACGAATCTACCCATCCTCGGCTGCGGCGGACAGGAACTGGCGGTCAACGTCGGCACTCCGGTCAGCGTCACCAGCCAGGCGTGTCTCTCGGCGCTGCACTGCAACGATGGAACCGCCTGTACGGCGGACGCCTGTGCCGGCGGGGTCTGCACCCACAACCCGGCGTACGACGCCAACGCCTACTGTTGCGACCCGGGCAGCGGCGGCCTGACGTCCATCAGCGACGGCAACGACTGCACGACCGATATGTGCAACTCCTCGAACGGAACCGTGACTCATACCAACAAGGTGTTCGGCTCCCCCTGCGGCAGCCAGACGCAGAACGCCTGCACGAATCCTGACACCTGCGACGCCAACGCGGTCTGCCTACCGAACCACGTATCCAACGGCGCGGCGTGCGACGACAATGATACCTGCTCACAGAGCAGCTCCTGCCAGAACGGTGTATGCACCGGTGCCAACCCCCTGCCCAACGGCACCGCGTGTGCGGACGGGCTGGATTGCACGAGCGGCTCGGGTACGTGTACCGGCGGCAAGTGCGTGGAATCCACGGCCGTCTGTGGTGGAACGACGCCCTATTGCATCGAGGATCCGGTCTGTACCGTGGACGCCGAATGCGGCGTACAAGGTCCGTGCACGGCGGGTCGCTGTGCGGCCGGCTACGTGTGCTGGGGCTGCCTGCCGGCGCCTAAGTCCTGCCAGACCCAGGCGGATTGCCCCGTGGGGCGGCCCTGCGAGAACGGCTTCTGCCGCAATTGCGCTGCCAACAGCGGTTGCGTGACGGTTTCCTGCTCGCCCTTCACGCACCAGTGCGTGGCCGCCGTGCATCATGAACAGTGCCAGGACGATGTCTTCTGCAACGGCGATGAAGTGTGCAATCAGTTCGGCTTCTGCCAGCCCGCGAACCCTCCGCAAGCTAATTGTCCCTCGGGCCTGGTGTGCAACGAGTTTGACGACACCTGTGTCGAGTGTGTAAGCGACACCAACTGCCCCGGAGGGATGTACTGCAATACCACTACCTACGAGTGTGTCGAATGCCTGTCCAACGCGCACTGCAACGACGGGAATCCCTGCAACGGCATCGAAACCTGCAACCAGCAGGCGGGCACGTGTAACGACGGGACACCCATCACCTGCTCCCAACCGAATGTCTGCACCATCGACGTTTGCAACCCCGGGTCGGGCCAGTGCGAACCGCGCCCCGCGGAGACTGTTCCCTGCTCGCAGCAGAGCCCCTGTCCCAGCGGGTTCATTTGTAGCCCCACGAACTTCTGTTCGCCCGCGCAAAGCTGCTCCGACGGCGACGGCTGCACTCTAAGCGACACCTGCATCAACGGCGTATGCATCGGCCAGGCCGCCGGAACCAACGGCACCGTGCGTATGCAGCTTGCCGCCACCTCCGGCTCGCCCTATTCGGTGGGACAGGCGATCGACGTCCGCCTTACGCTCAACATGGTCTCCGGCAGCCAGTCGATCAACACCGCCGCCGCCACTCTGGTCTGGGATGAGCTCAAGCTCGGCCCGCAGTCGCCGTTCACCGTTGACCCCTGCACCAACCACTTCAGCGATCCGCTCAATTGCAATCCGGGTGGCAATCCCAAGCAGTATGACTGGTTCGCATCCGGGTTGCTTGCCAGCTACGACCCTGACGATCTGAACGCCAGTCTGCTGGACGGCGACGCCCACTACACGGCCACCATCGGCCCCGGAATGCCGGATGCGCCCGTGTCTTCCTCCTTGCCTCTGTGGGTTACGACCGTCAAATTCGTCGCCGCGAGGGGAACCACCGCCGCGGGGACCAACGTGAGTCTGGTGCGCTGTATCGGCCCCAACGGCACGTTCTCCAACGTCACCGCCGGCGCCGGCACAGATGTCACCGGCACCCTGTTCTCCGCCAACGTGAAGATCCGCTGCACGGGCGCGGCGCAGTGCAACGACAACAACGTGTGCACCACCGATACCTGCAACGCCACCACGCAGTTCTGCGAATACGCGAACGTCGCCGATGGGACGGCCTGCGGCAACCAGACGCCGATCGGCGAGTGCGACCTGCCGGACGTGTGCCAGGCGGGCGTATGCTACTCCAACCCCACGACCTGCCCCGACGACGGCAACCTGTGCACCGACGACGTGTGCAACGCCGCGACGGGCACCTGTTCGCATCCCGCCAAGCCCAACGGCACGACCTGCGACGATGGGTTGTTCTGCACGGTCAACGAGACTTGTACCTCCGGCGTATGTGGCGGCGGCGTGCCCCGAAGCTGTGGCGACGCCTTCCCCTGCACCGCCGACTCCTGCGACGAAACCGCGAACCAGTGCAGTCACGTGCCGGACGATCGGTACTGCGACGACTTCCAATACTGCAACGGAGTCGAAGTATGCAGCGTTTCGCAGGGATGCGTGCCCGGCACGCCTCCTAACTGCTCCAGTGACGGCATAGCCTGCACCATCAACGACTTCTGCAACGAGGCATTCAACATCTGCGACGGCGTACCCGACAGTAGCCGCTGCCCGAAGGGTGAAATCTGTGTTGCCCAGCTGGGCTGCATTGCCACCAGTTGCCAGCCGCCGCTGATCGACTCTCCCGGTCCGCGATATCTCTCCATCAAACCGCAACCACCCGATTCCACGACCCCCGTGGCACTTCTCGTCGAGTCGGACCTCTGGACGTGCCTGAGCAAATACGTGGGCACACCCACGCCGGTAGACATCGACGGAAATGGAAGCATCGATGGATCGGTTGCGACCCTCGTGGACGACCCCGCGGACGCCGCCGTGCTGACCCCGGCCCAATGGGGCCTGACGGTGTTTGTCACGGGCGAGGACATCGTGCCCACGGACGTCAACACCGGCACGCCACCGCTTCTGGAAACCACGTATCGCGTGGCCGCCGACTGCGGCGGCGGGCTTTTCAGTCCCGACCTCTCGTTGCTCATGCGCCTGTGGGCCGACGCCGACGCCAGCGGCCTGGTGAACATCACCGATGTCCAACTCTCGGTGCTGGCGTTCCAGGGTTCGTACCACCTGCCGCTCGGAGCGCCGAACGGCGGGACGACGCGTCTGTCGGTAAACCTCTCCGGACTTCCGGCATGTAACACCGCGGGCCTGCCCACGGTGAACTTCACCGACATCTTCGACCACATTAAGGCGTTTCAGCGCGTCAGCTACCGCACGAAGCTTCTCTCGCTTCCGCCTGAGGATATGTGCGCGTTGCCCTGTCCGTAGACGGTGCGGCGGTGAGCGCGACCACCGTCGCCCTGCTTGTGGGATCGACCCTTGCGCGCTTACCTCCGCCGGCGTGCCGCGCCTGGACGCGCCGGCGCCTCTGTGGCGAAGAACAACCTCTCGCGTGCCGGAACCCCTGCAACGAGCGACAGGTTCATCGCCTCTCGATCTCCGCATCCCAGTTCATGATCAGGTGGATCGGTGATGTCGCTTGTGCCGTGCCGGCGTTTTCTACGAACCACTCGCCGTCCGGGGCCGAGTCAAACGGATCAATACCTGCTGCCTGGCTGACGGGGAACAGGGACACCGCCTTTCCAAACTCAAACCCCTGGGTCGTAACGGTGACTTCGACGGCCACAAGCCCGGCGTCGTTGGAACTGAAGAACAGCTCCTTCCCATCGCCTCGCCATTTGGGCTTAAAACCACCGCGCGTTGAAACCTGCCACTTTCCGCCACGTGCGGGCGCGGCAGCCGGCGGATCAGCGGGCATGGGAATGAACGGAATCACGTAGACTTCTGACCTGCCGGTCTCGTTGCAGTCGTACGCCACCCACTTCCCGTCCGGTGAGAATCGCCCATTGGTTTCGATGAAAGGCGACTTCACCAAAGGGTACGGGGTCCGCTCCCCGTCGAGCGGTAGGACCCAGATGTCGCTGGGATCCCCGCCGATGTACTTCCCCTTGCAAACCAGCAGATACCTGCCGTCGGCCGACCAATCGGTGACCCAAGTCTCCTCGCTCGAGGTGTGCAACACCTCCTCCTCGCCTCCCGACGCCGGCCGGCGCAGCACGCGATGCAGGGCATCAGGCCTGGCCGTGAAGATATTGCCATACGCCAGGTATTGTCCGTCGGGGGACCAGACGGGGTCGACGTTGGAGCCGTTCCCAAACGTCACCCGCGATCGCCCGCCGCGCGCGACGTCGTATACCCAGACATCCGTGCTTGATCCAACGATGTCCGTAGCTACCTTCTTACCGTCGGGGGATATGCTCAGCGAGCCGAAGTTCTCGGGGTCGCCGATTTTCCCCAGTTCTTTCCCGGCGCGATCACGACGCACCATCTGTATTTCGCCGCCGGCGGTGCCGCTGTGAAAGGCCAGGATACCCCCCTCCGACGCCGAGAACCCGGCCCGCCACGTGGTGACGTCATACATGACTTCGGTGGCGACGACGACCGGATCGCCTAACAACCGCGCCGTCGGCACGTCGAAGGGCGCGGCGAGCAGCGCATTCTCGCGGGGATACAGCAGCGATCCGGAAACCACGATCGCGTTGGCACTCCCATGCAGCACCAGCTTCGGTTCGCCTCCATCCAGCGAACCAAGGTAGACGGCGTTGCTCTCCGTTTCGGCCGCGCCGTGCGCCACCGCCAGGTACAAAAAGTGTTCCCCATCCGGACAGAACGCGGGCCAGCGATGCGAGGTGTGCCTGGATTCATCCAACCTCGTGACCGGCTGGGGCTTGCCGCCGGTGCCGGGCACGCGAAAGAGCCCGGACCGGAAGGCGGGCGAAAACAGGATGACCCCTTCGCGATTCCAAGCACCACCGCGACCGCCGACGGCATCACAGAGTGCCATCGGTGATCCCCCCGCGGCGCTGACCGCGTACAGCTTCTCCTTGGCAAAGTAGCCGATGGATCGGCTGTCCGCCGACCAGAAGGGGAACGTCGCCCCTTCCGTCCCCGGAACCACGCGCGCCGTCCGAGTGTGAAGCGGTCGAACCCAGAGCCTCTGCCCTTCCGGCCCCCCGGCGACGAATGCCAATGTCGTACCATCGGGCGAGATGACCACCGGCCCGGCGAGATCGCCGGTGGCCACCAGCCATGCCGGCTCCGGCCCGGGCACCATCGTCCACACGCGCGACGCTTTCCTGGTTCTTTGTCCGAGGAGAAGGAACACGCAGCAGGCGCAGGCCAGAAAGAGCACGGCGGAGCACACCATCCAACCCCGTTCCCGATGCCTGCGCTTCGCGCGCAACGGTGCCGGCATGCCCGCCTGGGACCCCCCTTCACTGATCCAACGCAACTCGTCCGCAACGTCGGCCGCGCTTTGCCAGCGCCCGTCAGCGTCCTTGGCCAGGCACTTCCGGATCAGACGGTCCAGCGCCGGAGGAGTCATCGGCTGGAGCTCGCTGATCGGTCGCGGCTGCGCCGACATGATGGATGCAATCAGGCTCGCCCGACTATGCCCCTCGAAGGCCCGCTTGCCGGTCGCCATCTCGTAGAGCAGCGCTCCGAGGGCAAAGATATCCGTTCGCGCATCCGCCTCCGCACCTTCCAGTTGCTCCGGAGCCATGTACTGGAAGGTCCCCAGGATGGTGCCTTTGCTGGTCAGCGGTTGGGTCACGGTGGGGGCGCCGGGGTCGGCGCCCCCGATGGCCGACGTCTTGGCGAGCCCGAAATCCAGCAGCTTGACCCCGCTCCGGGTGAGCATCACGTTGCCGGGCTTGAGATCGCGGTGCACCACGCCCCTGCGATGCGCCGCTTCCAGCGCCGCAGCGACCTCCGCCCCGCACTTGAGCATCTGCTCCAGCGGCAGCGGCCCACGCGTCAGCCGCTGCGCCAGCGTCTCCCCCTCCACCAGCTCCATCACCAGGTAGTCGGTGCCATCCTGGTGCCCCACGTCGAAAAGGGCGCAGATGTTGGCATGCGACAATTGCGAGATCGACCTGGCCTCACGCTCGAATCGCTGCCTCAACTCCAGGTCCTGAGAGAAATGCGCCGGCAGGACCTTGATCGCCACCTCCCGCTCCAGCCGCGTGTCCCGCGCGCGGTAGACCTCGCCCATCCCGCCCGCGCCAAGGGGCGAAAGGACTTCGTAGGGACCGAGCACCATACCCACGCAAAGGGCCATCCGTTCATCCACGTCCGGAGCATGCAGCGACCGAGCCGATTGTCGTGCAAACCGCCCTCCGATGAAAGGTGGGCTTGCCGCTCCCCGGAGCGTTCGCTACAAGTACGCGACCTGTCAACTGGCACGGCGCCGGCGGGCATGGAAAGGCCTGAGTCGGCGCGACGGATCTCCGGCTCACCACAGAAGGGAAGCACAGAATGCAGAGGCGGCTACACGGCTGGGAATTGTTGGCATTCATGGTCCTGCTGGCAGGAACCGCGCCTGTCGGTTGCGTACCGGGCGGCGGACTCGTCGGCGACACGGGTGATTTCGGCGACGACGGAGGCGACGACCCAGGAACGGACCCGGGAACCGACCCAGGGACCGATCCCGGAACGGACGCCGGCTCCGAGCCCGAGCCGACCATGACCGCGCGCGATCCGATCCCCGCCCAGCTCCCAACGGGTCTGCGTAACCAGGGCCCACGCTGGCAGCGGACCGACCTGACCTACTTCGTTCAGAGCTTCACCACAAAACTATCGCAGGAGCGGCAGACCCAGCTCATTACCGACGCCTTCGCCCGCTGGTCGGCGGTGACACCCCTGAACTTCACGGCGGCCGCCAGCCAGGACCAGGCCGACTTCGTGGTGGGGTTTGGAACCGAGCGGCATTGCGAGCTCTATGAGGTCAGGAACCGGACCTGCCCCGCGGAGCCCTTCGAGCCCACGACGCTGGCGCACGCCTACTTCCCCAACGATGAGAACTCCGGCCAGTGTCACATGAACGACGCGGTCGACTACAGCAATGAGCGTCTGCTCTTCAGCACGCTGGTGCACGAGATCGGTCACAACCTCGGCCTCGAGCACCTGCCGGAGATGACCGCTGTCATGTTCGCCGACGACGCCGGGCAAACCGGCGACTTGGCGCAGCCCGACATCGACGCCGTGCAGCGCTTGTACGGATCGCGCGACGGCAGCGTCCGCCCGCAGTCGGCCGAGACACCGCCCGACAGCGACGCCTCGGTGGCGCGAACCGCGCCCGCCACGACCCTGCCCGACGCCGATGGCGACGGCCTCGACGACGCTACCGAGCGCTTCGTTCTCGGAACCAACCCCGACGACGACGACAGCGATGACGACGGACTGGGCGACGGCATTGAGGCCTTCGGCGGACTCGATCCCGAGGATGCCGACAGCGACGGAGACGGCGTGTCGGACGGCGTGGAGCTGGATGGCGACGGCAATGCCCTGCGACCCGACTTCGCATCCACGGGCGACGTGGCACTGTTGGTCGGTGACTATGCCGGGCAGGACAGCTTCGGTGCTACGCTGCTGTTCACGGTTGCCGGCGACGGCGGCGTCAGCGGTACGATTGCGCTGACGGTCTTCGGCTTCGAGGAGGACCTGGAGCTGATCGGGGCGGTGAACTCCGACGGTGCCGTGGAGATCATTTCGTCGGATTACTTCTTCGAGTTGCAGGGCACCATCGTTGCCGGCGCCGTGGAGGACGGTGAGTTCGTCACGGAAACGGAGGAGGCCGGCACTTGGACCGCGGCGCTCACCGACGGGTCGTCGGAGGCTAAGGCCTCCGGCGGCGCCGTTCCGCTCCATCGGGTGGACCTGGGTGCGTACGCGCCGCGCCGATCGCACCGATAGGCCTTTGACATGACTCGATGCCATACGTCCCGAGCCGCGTCCGTCGTGAAGCCCGTTGCTTCCCGGTGGGCGCGGCTCGCTTTTGTCCGGGGCGCGTCGCCCCGGATGGTTGTTTGAAAGGATGGAGCGCTATGGTGACTCTGACGCAATTGTGGCTTCCGGTCCTGCTTTCGGCGGTGTTCGTCTTCATCGTCAGTAGCATCGTGCACATGGCCACGCCCATGCATAAGGGCGACTTCCGTAAGGTCCCCGGGGAGGAGAAGGTCCTCGCCGAGCTGCGGAACCAGGGCATCGAGCCGGGTTGTTACATGTTCCCGTTTGCCGACTCGATGAAAGAGTGCGGCTCACCGGAAATGCTCGAGAAGTGTAAACGCGGGCCTGTGGGGTTCCTGACCATCACGCCCAGCGGCGCGCCGGGCATGGGCAAGAACCTTGTGCAGTGGTTCCTGTTCTGCATCCTGGTCGGAGTGTTCGTCGCCTATGTAGGCACCATCGCCACGGCCCGCGGCGCCGGCTTCCTGCCGGTGTTTCGGCTGACCGGAACCGTAGCCATCATGGGCTACGCCCTGGGGTCGTTCCCCGACGGCATCTGGAAGGGAACAAAGTGGTCCGTGGTCGGCAAGTTCGTCATCGACGGCGTGCTCTATGGCCTGACCACGGGCGCCACGTTCGGCTGGCTCTGGCCGGGGGCGTAGGCGGCCTGGGCGGTCAGCCACCGCGACCGGCGAACAGTGACGCGACCGTAAGGGAGCGGGCCTTGGTCGCGATGCAGCGACGCAGCCTCGACGGGTGACATCCTCCACGCTTGCGTGGCCATGCTCGGCGGCGGCGGACACGTGGCATGGTCCACGCCTGCGTGGCCATGCTTGGCGCAGAACGACTGGACGTGTGGCATGGCCCACGCTCGCGTGGCCATGCTCGGCGGCGGCGGACACGTGGCATGGTCCACGCCTGCGTGGCCATGCCTGGCGCGAAACGACAGGCTTGTGCGAGGCACCGAAGGGTTGGCCGTCGTCCAGCGCCCGTGCCGATGCGGGCGAACCGCATGATGCACCGACCATCAAGCTGAACCCGCTTGCCGACCACCTGTGCGGGATGATCCGGTAACGATGAGGGCATGGCCACGCAAGCGTGGACCATGCCACCGCCGGCCAAATGTGTGCCAAAAAAACGTCTTTCACAGGGTCCCAGTGTCATCGAATGTCATCACTGGTGACGCTGAGTTGTCACACCGGAAAACCCTGCAAAAAAAGGGGAAAAACGCATTCTCGGCGGTGAAAACGGCGAAGGCGGCGGTGGGATTCGAACCCACGAATAACGGATTTGCAATCCGTCCCCTTGGTCCACTTGGGTACGCCGCCCGGTCAGCCTTGGTCCGCCCGATCAGGTGAGCCCCCAAACGCGCCGGGGGATTCGCACCCCACGGCGATCCGGCTCGCCCACCACCGGCGCCGCCAGGCTGATGCGCGACCGCCACGGGCGACCGCGTTGCGCTATTGTAAGCCAACCCCTCCGACCTCGAAAGGGCATCGGCGCTTGCCGGTCGCCGCGACTCGACGCCCCACTTCGGCGGACGCGTACCCGCCCGCCCGATCAGACGGCCCACGCAACCAACGCGGGGCAAAGCATGAGAGCCTAGCACGCACGCGGCGTGCGCCGGCCGACGAGGATCGTACCTGCGGTCAGCAGCGACATAGCCAGCGCCAAGGCGCCCCACTCGGAGACCGTGGGGATCGGTTCCGCGGCGGAAGCCGTGACGTTGGTGGTGTACACGTGGTCCCCGTTGCTCGCTCCCGTGTTGTTCACCGCGTTGCCCGCCGCCCAGAAGGTTACCGGCCCGATATCGGTCGCCGGTGCCGTCCACTTGATCTGGTAGCTCGCGGAGCTGCCGTTTGCCACCCAGTTGGTCGCGGAGTTGTTGACCCCGGTGAGCGTGTGGTTGATGAAGTTCGGGTCCAACCCGTTGAGCTGGGTGTTGACCGCGTCCACGACCGCGAGCGTCCCCACGTGCACGCCCGCGGGATCCTCGACGCTGAGCTGGAAACCTGCAGCCGCTTGCGTCGGATCGGTGATTTTCACCGTCAGCAGATAGTCCGTCCCCGGTGCGTACGCCGCTGGCGCACTGAGAATCTGCACCGAACCGGACCCGCCCCCGCTGCCGGCGTGGCATACCGCGCATGTGTTCGCAGGGCCGCCGCTCGCGGGGCTTCCTGTAACGCCCGGGATCGGCCCGCTTCGCGAGGCGAGCACGCTCGCCGGGAAGCCGACCAGCGCAACCAGCGCCAGTACCGAACCATGAATACGAACGGTCGAAATCCGCATGTCCTGTCCTCCTCCATTCTGGGGCGCCCGAGGGAGATATCGACACAGTGTAACCGAGGACGGGGGACGGAAACAACCGCGAGGAACGAATCGCCGAGGTGCATGGGGCGATAAAACCGGCCGGCTCGTGGACCCCGACACTCGAACGGACGCGCGATCGTGACGACAGGCCACCGCCCACGGAAGCGTTCGAGCCGGACTCCAACCTCGGGCGCGGCCGGAACAACGGCGACACGGAGCCCGCCGAGCCCGGATGCTCCCGCCGGCCGCCTACTCAACCAAACCGGACAGCCAGTGCATCACGTTGAGCGCGAGCTGCCGGTTGTCGATCCCCGGAGCGTTCATTCCGAAGCGTTCCTCGCCGAAGAGCTGGGCGCTGAACATGGCCGCCTCGCCCAACACCACGACCCGCCCCTTGCCGAACGTCAGCGCGATCCCCTGCGCCCGCCCGGCAGCGGACGCCTCGCGGGGCGGAACGTGATGGGGATCCTCGGCGTCCGGAATCTTCTCCATGGCTGTGGTGGGCAGAACCAGAAACGGAACGCTCCCCTCCGGCCCCTTGAGGCTCTGACCGGTGAAAGTGCGGACGCGTTCCACTCGTTCCCCTGCACCCCGCCCGCGCGTCACCGCATGATCGCCGAGCAGGCCGTTCTCACGATCGAACTCATATTCGTCCGTCGCCCCCTTGCTCATCTCCACTCCGAACCGCTTACCCAGGTTCTCGGCGGCGTGCCCCGTGGGATAGTGGTCCGTGATCAGCAGCAGCGAGCCCCCTTGCTGCACCCAATCGCGCACTGCGTCACACTCCTCGTCGGTGAACGCCGGGCGCGCCGCGTTCTCCGAACCAATGCGCTCCGCCCCGAGCGCGTTGGCGATCACCAGAATGCGGAACTCGGCCAGCGATTCGGTCGTGAACTTGGCCCTACCTTGTGTGATGCGGTAGCCGTCGTTACTGATAAGGTCGGCGAAGGGCTTGTAGCGCCCGCCCGCGGTATGGAAGTTGAAATGTGCTCGATCGAAGAGCACCTTGGGTCCGTCAGCAGGATAGGCGGGCTGCGCGACGCTCGCGTCGAAGTCGGGATCGGGCTGTTGCTGCTGAGCCGCGGCCTCGCCACGTGCCAGCAGGAGCAGCGCCAGCGCCAACCGGGAGACCAGGAGCCAACGAAGATACGTCGAGACCATGTCGACACCTCCTTCCGGCCGGATTCGTTGCCGAGCCCAGAATATTCGCAGCACTCGCCGGCCGCGGGGCCGCGAGCCGGGGCAACCCCCCCACAGATCCGCGACGGTCACCAATGTCCGCTCTCGTCAGGACGTGGGCCCACCAGCGGAGGACGTGCAACGCAAATGCCGGGCGTGAAGGTTCAGCCCGAAGTGGGGCTCGGCACTGGTGGCCTCCGCCCCTCGACGGCACCGGCAGCAGCGGCCAGCCGTGTCAGATGGAGAGGTCTATCTGCCCACCACCGGTGAGCACGGCAGGGTCGGGCGGCGCGAAAGCGGCCGCGCCGTCCGTGGCGTAGGTGCTTGTGGCCGTCTGTTGGATCGTGATCGTTGTCGACGAATAGTAGATTCCCACGAACTGCGACTGGTCAGCACTGCGCTGGCCAAGCCCCTCCAACGCCTTGCCCGCCGACTCAGCGCTCTTCTGCGCCGGGTCCAGCAGGGCCATCAGAATCATGGTCGCCACCAGGAGGCGGAGCATCTGGTCGTTTTCAACGCTCCCGCCGATCGACTGCATCATCTCCGAGACCGCAGTGAAGATGTTCATGATCGCCGAGGCGTTGCTCGCACCTGCCGCGGCAGTGGCCTGGTCCAGCCCTCCCGCCGTCCCGTCGACCCGCCCGGCGCCGCGCAGCGAATCCATCATTCCCTGAATGGCGGCGGTCGAGTCGGTCGACCACGCATGAATGGCAGAAATAGGTCCCATACGCTTCTCTCACCCCTACCCGGGCACGTCCGCGTGGCACGGCGCACGCCGCCGGCGGCCACCACGTCCACTATCTGGCAATCCGGAGTGCGTAACGTCCGTCACCATGCCGGGGTTGCGTAACCCACAGCCGGGAAATAGGTTACGCACGACTGCGAAACTGGCGAAACGCTGTCGATGGTGCCGCGCCGCATACCCCGCGCAACGACACGAGGTGCCGGCGAAACGCTGCGAGGGGTGTCTGGCCCCGCGGCATTTCGGCGTCTCGTCGCGGTTCCGCCCGCCGCGGTCGTGACCGCATCAGCCGCGAACGGTCACGATTCCACGTATGTAACCTCCGCGGCATCGAAGGCCTGCAAGGTGAGTGGCACGGTGAACATCCCGTCCCCCGGCGCTCCGAGCCCGGCGCCTTGCCGGTTACCGTGGCGTCGGAGGCTGGTCTTCGCTGGGGCGGTCCTCCTCGCCGCCCTCACCTGCGCGCTTACGTTCGGCGAATGGTACTGTCGGAGCCTGCCGCTGGATCCGCGAGGCTGGTACGAACTGACGCGCGACCCGGTCCTGTTCTACCGCCTGGCGGCCGGAGTTTCCGGCGTGGACGGCGGAAACGTGCGGACGCAGACAGCGCAACGCCTTCGCGGCCCGCTCACCTTCTCAGCGCTCCCGCCGGAAGGCGCGCACCGTGTGCTGTGGATTGGCGATTCGGCGTGCTTCGGACACGGCGTTGCGGACGAGGAAACGGCCGCCATGGTGCTCCCCGCCGTGGCCCGCGCTAACGGCGTGGTCGTCGAGTCGATCAACCTCGGTGTCGTGGGCTACAACGTGCGCCAGGCGCGCGAAGTTCTGACTCAACGTGGCGAAGAGTTCCGCGGTGCGAAGGCGATCGTCTATTTCCGTCACCTCAACGACATCGTGAACGCACCCTGGACGGGCGTGGCACCGCACATACCGTCGTCGCTGTTCTGGAGCTACGAGCGCCCGGCTCCGGTGGTAGCTCAGTGGGCCAAACGCAGCGCGTTGGTCACCCGTTTGGCGCACACGCAGGCCGGGCACCGCCTTTGGCGGTGGCTCGCGCCGGCGCCGCCGGACACCGATTCCGAGCCCGAGGGACGGAGCCCTGCCGGCCTGAGATCCGTCCGCCCCCTGCACGCCCAATACGTTGCGCTCTACACGGATGGCGGACGCTTCGCCGGGCAGTTCCGCGACGAGCTGAACACGATGGCTATTACGGCGCGCGAACGCGGCGCGGCGCTGATCGTCGTGTACTGGCCCACGGAGGATCTGCTCCAAACGTCGGCGTCGGAGCGGGTCATCGAGGCCCTTGCGCCCTGGTGCGCCACGAGCGGCGCGACGCTGATCGATATGACCGCGGAGTTCGTCGCCGCGGGGCACAAGGCTTACGCGGACGCCACGCACCCCGGCGAGACGGGGCACCGGTTGATCGCCGAACGCGTATGGAGCGAAGTCGCGCCGCGCTGCCGCTGACGCGGGTAGGCCGGCCCTCCGCCCCCTACGGTGTACCGGCGTTCGCCGTCGCGTAGAACGCGTCCCAGATGATTCGGGCGAAAATCGAATGCGACAAAGCGTTTGGATGTGCATCCTGGGGGCTGACTACAAGGTCCTCTGCGGGGACGCGCGGCATAGCGGGCAGCACGTCCAACACCTCGACGCCGTTGACTTCGAGGAACCGCCGCAACGTGGCATGCAGTCGTTCAAGCTGTAGTTTCTCACCGCCGACACGCAGCAGGGGCAGGAGCACCACGCGGATGGCCACTTCCCGCTCGCGGCATTCGCGAAAGACCTCATAGAGGTTGTGCTGATGCCGCTGCCAGATCTCGTCGTTGGCGTATCCCTCGGCGAGCCAGTCGTGGTACCCGCGAACCGTCGGCAGGCGCGGGAGCCAGATGCGCCGGTAGAGGGCGTCGAGCAGACAGGAGCTGTCGGGGTTGAAGAACCGCGGCTCCGGCGGCTTGATGGGATTGAAATCCACCGTGGTGGGCAGCAGTTTCTCGATGTCGTTGGCGACGTGACACAGCACCACCTCGTCCACGTGGAACAGGTCGATCATGTCGCGGATCGGCTTGATCTGGGCTTCGGTCCCCCAGCCGGGTTTGGCAACGTTCATCACCTGAACGGTGCCCGGAGCCCGTCGGTCGAACAGGGACTGCAAGCGTTCGGTGAAGCGGTCCTCGACGCGCTCCACGCCCCAGCCATAAGTAAAGGAGTCGCCGATGAACGCGATGCGTCGCACGCCGGGAGGCTTCTCCGGCGTCCACTCCACGTCGCGGCAGCCCAGGGAATTCAACTGCGTGTGGATGGCAAACCAGCGCCGCGCCGGGAGCGAGACCCCGAACGAATCCGTCTCCACGCAGAGGAACCGGAAGTAAGTCTCGCCGATCAGAAACGCGCCGCCCAGCAGGCAACCCAGGACGAGTACATTGCCCACGACCAGGGCGGTGCGCGGCGAACGCCGCTGGGGGAAGAAGCGAAAGAAACACCAGGTATGAAGGCCGAGCGAGGCAACCAGCAGCCAGGCGAGCAGGTAGTCGGCCAGATACCCGAACGCCCCGGTGGTCAGCATGCCACACGCTCCAGCGACAGATCCAGCGCCGTGGCCGAGTGCGTGATGGCGCCCACGGAAATGCGCTCCACGCCGGTCGCCGCCACGGCCCGTACGTTCTCCTGGGTGATGCCGCCGGAGGCTTCGAGTTCCACCTTGCCGCGCAGGCCTGCTCCATCGCGAAGCTCGACGGCGGCGCGCAGCTCGTCCGGCGAGAAGTTGTCCAGCAGCACCAGGTCCACACCAACGACCTTCAGCAACTCCCGCAGCTCATCAACGCTCTGTGCTTCCACCTCCACGAAGGCCGGCCGAGCCGCAGTGCCGCCCAGCCGGTTGAGCATCTCAAAGACGGCCGGCGCCAACCTCCGTCGCTCGCCGCCCGCGACGTGGTTGTCTTTGACCAGCACGGCATCAAACAACCCCATGCGGTGATTACATCCTCCGCCGCAACGGACGGCGTACTTCTCCAGCAGCCGCCACCCGGGCGTCGTTTTGCGCGTGTCGTAGATCCGCGCCTGCGTACCCGACACCGCCTCGACGAATCGTCGCGTCAGCGTCGCGATGCCGCTGAGCCGTTGCAGAAAGTTGAGCAGCACCCGCTCCGCGGCCAGGATCGATGCCACAGGACCGCCCAGCTCCGCGACGTCCCGCGGCACGGCGTCCAGCGCCATGCCGTCCGCGACGCCCGGGAGCCAGGTCAAGCGAGTCGATGGGTCGTAGGCGTACAGAACCGCATGCGCTATTTCAACCCCTGCGAACACTCCCCGCTGCTTGGCTCGCAGCCGGAACACGGCCGGCTCGTCCGGTCGCGAAAACAGGGCGCTCGTGACGTCGCCGTGGCCCAGGTCCTCGGCCTTCGCCAGGTGGATCAGGGTTAAGAGACTCTCGTCGTCGACCAGGCTCACGGCGTGATTGTTCCGCCCTTCCATGCGCGTGGCAAGCGCGTCCCCCGGCGTGCTCCGAGTGCATCCCGCGGATCGTGGCACGACCTCGATCAGCAGCCCCTGGCAGAAGTCGAGGATCGGGCGTAGCACGGGCATCCTGCCCGTGAAACCACGGGCTGGAAGCCCATGCCACGCTTTTCGCCACGGACTTTTACGGATGCCCGGCGCACGACGTCGGAGACTCGGGCGTTGTGCTCAGCGATCCGCGTGCCTCCCAGCGGTGCGTAAGCCCCGTCAGGGGCGATACCCCCTAGCCCACGGCGTAAGCCGTGGGAATCGACGAGCAGGATGAGGCTAAGCCCCGTCAGGGGCGACACATGTATGGCACGGCGCTGCGGATGGCGCCGGAGGGGATGCGCGTCGCGGGTGCGTCGGAAGGTTGATGCGCGCTGCGGGTGTCGCCCCTGAGGGGGCTCTACCGCGATGGCGTCGCCACCACACGGCTCACGCCGTGGGCTAAGAAGTACCGCCCGCTGGCGCGGGCTGAGCTATCGGCGCGCCGCGCACTGGCATATGGTCAGCGTTGCGCAGCAACGCCGCCCGCCAGCGCGGGCTGTGTGGTCGGCAGGCCCCAGGGTCCCGATCCGTCGGCGTGGTGGAACACGCCGCCCGCTGGCGCGGGCTGAGCCATCGGGGCGCCGCGCACGGGGTGTCGGGGAATGGATCGTGCCACGATCCGTGGGATGCACACGTATTCTGGGGCACGGCGCGTCCGGTTCCCGCTCCGCCCCCTTCAAACCCCCCCGGACCCTCCGCTATAGTTCCGCGACTTGAAATGCCGGCCCCGGACCTTGCGGGGAGGCGGGCGCGGTCGCAACCGCGCGGATACTGTGGCTTGCCGCGGTGCGCCGCCGGCCACGCGCGTTTCGCGGAGGCGCTGGGACGGCCCGTCCTCGTTCCTGCGCGGGCTGGGTACTGTAACGGGAGTTGTGCGATGACGCTTCGTACACGGTTGGCTTCGGCCTTGGTCGGAATCGTGCTGGCAGGCTGTCATGCGCCGGGTGGCGCCAGACCCTCCGCCGGGCCTCCGCCGCTCTTCGAGGGGATGGGGTCGCACACGCGAAGGATCACGACGTCCTCGCCTGAGGCACAACGGTACTTCAACCAGGGCCTCACGTTCACCTACGCCTTCAACCACGATGAGGCGATCCGTTCCTTCGGCGAGGCCGCGCGGCTGGACCCCAACTGCGCCATGGCCTGGTGGGGCATCGCCCTGTGCAACGGCCCGCACATCAACAATCCCGCCATGCCGCCCGAGCGCTCCAAAGCAGCGTGGGGGGCACTCGCCAAAGCGCAGTCCCTTTTGGGCCATGAATCGCCTGTGGAACAGGGCCTCATCCG
The DNA here is from genome assembly GCA_016208685.1 of Planctomycetota bacterium. GTDB lineage: Bacteria > Planctomycetota > Phycisphaerae > UBA1845 > UBA1845 > JACQXM01. The sequence continues at coordinate 56,329 of JACQXM010000006.1, forward strand.
CGCCCTGGCGCGGCGCTATGCCGATCCGCCGCCAGCCGACCGCAAGCCGCTCGACGAGGCGTACGCCGCCGCCATGCGCGAAGTATGGCAGACCAACCGCAACGACGCGGACGTGGCCGCCCTTTTTGCCGAAGCCATGATGGACCTTCGCCCGTGGGACCTGTGGACTCACGAGGGCCGGCCTCAGCCGGGAACGGAGGAGATCGTCGCGACACTCGAGGAGGCATTGCGACAAAGCCCCAACCACCCCGGCGCCTTGCACCTGTACATCCACGCGGTGGAGGCCTCGCCCCGACCTGACCGTGCCATGGACGAGGCCGACCGCTTGCGGGACTTGGTCCCGGCCGCCGGCCACCTGGTTCACATGCCTTCGCACATCGACGTGCGGACCGGAAGATGGGCCCAGGCTGCGGATGCCAACGTGAAGGCCGTCGACGCCGATCGGCGCTACCGCAGGATCGTCCCCCGCCACGGCTTCTACCACGTTTACATGGCGCACAACCACCACTTTCTGGCGTATGCCGCCATGATGGAAGGTCGCGGTGCGCTCGCGCTGGATGCGGCGCGCGAAACGATCGCGGGCGTGCCGGCCGAGTTCCTTCGACGAGATGCGGCAATGGTGGACGGCGTGATGCCCATCGCGATGGAAGTGCTTATGCGTTTCGGCCGGTGGGACGAGATTCTCCGCGAATCGCGACCCCGCGCCGGCCTGCCGATTTCACGGGCGTTTTGGCATTTCATCCGGGGCGTGGCTCGGGCGGCCAAGGGCCAGGTCACGCAGGCGGAGCGGGAGCAGGCGGACTTCCGCAAGGCGGTGCAGCGCGTGCCCGAAGGCGCGCTGATGGCGATCAACCCCGCGCACAAGGTGTTGCGCATCGCCGACCACCTGCTGGAAGGGGAGATCGCCTTCCGGCGCGGCGACATCGACCATGCGGTCAGCGAGCTGCGGCACGCGATTGAGATCGAGGATGGCTTGCAGTACATGGAACCGCCGGACTGGATCCAACCGGTGCGGCATACGTTGGGGGCGTTCCTCGTCAGTACCGGACGCATGTCCGAGGCAGAGGAAGTCTATCGGGAGGACCTCAAGCGCTGGCCGGAAAACGGGTGGTCGCTGTTCGGGCTCTGGCAGTGCGTCAAAGCTCGCGGCGATTCGGCCGAGGCCGGACAGTTGGAGCAGCGGTTCCGGAAAGCCTGGGCGCGTGCGGACGTGAACATCGCCTCAAGCTGCCTGTGCGTGGCGGGAGCTGAACCTGCGGACGCAGGGCGGGAAACCGGAACGATCCAGCGGTGACAGCGGCACGGCGGCGGCGAGCCATGCCGCCTGCGTGGCCGTTGCGCCGTGATCGGTTCGACGGCGTGGGACGGCAGAGAGTCGCCGTACCTGCCGGAGCTCACCACATGGAAGCCGCGCGCTACCGACCCGCGTCCACGGCCCAACGCCGCGCCAAAGGCCACAACAACCAGCCGTACAGGGAATGAACCATAAAAACGAGGGCAAGAAAGAGGGCGTTGGACTGCTCCGCCGCCACCGCGCCGCATTGCGCTCCCAGGTAGAGTCCCGTGGCGCTTCCAGCGGCGGCGGCGATCAAGAGAACGCCCGCGGCGCGCGAAAGCCCACGTGGCGCCCGCGCGATCGCCAGCCCCAGGAGCACGAACCACACGCCGAGCCCGGCGGTTCCGAAACGCGCGTAGTTCGTGGGGAACCGATGGCCGTAGCGCGAAAGCACGTCATAGACCCCCCATGCCAGGGCAAGCGCACCGCCCGCCGCGAGGACGACGGCGATTCGTCGCGGCACCCATCCCGAACGTCCCCACGCCGCGCCGGCCGCCAAGGCCAAAGCGCAAACGGAAATGCTCGAGAGTGTCAACCAACCATAGGCGCTGGCGCCGATGAGGGTCGCGGCCGTCTTGCCGGTAAACCGCGGCACGGTCCCGGCTGCGGAGCCCGTGGCGGCCGCCGCCCCGTGCGATTCAGACCCGCCGAACTCATCGAGCGCGAAGGGATCGGCGTCCAGTCGATTCTCACCTCCTCCCCCGCCGTTGGCGTCCATGGGAATGTTGAACATCTGGGCGACGGCGTTGACGTCGATGGCGGGCGTCTTGAACGTCAGTTTGAGGTAGAGATATCGGTCAGCGGGCCACCATGTCGCGTAGCAGAACGCGCCGGCCGCCAGCAGGTTCAGCAGTCCCAGGAGCGGTAGTCGGGTGGAGCGACGCCCGCGCCGCGGAGACGGCATGACGGTCCGCGGGCTGCGGCGGCGCGCCGTCGCGGCGCTGTAAATGACTTTGACATTCAGCGGCGGCGCGGAGGTCATTCCGGCAACAAACTCCTGTTAGTACCCCGTCGGCCCGCGGGCCGGCCGCCGCAAGCGTCCAGCGGGCGGAAAGCACAGCAGGTGTGGTTTTGCAAGCCCCCCGCTCCGCGCGCAGGCGACGCCCTGGCGTGCCGGCGATCTTACGCCCCGGTCGGCCAGGCGCGCGGCCCGACGCTTGCGAGGTGCCCCGGTCGGTCCAGGGTAAAGCGCTCGAAGCACGCGGCGATCGACCCGCGCGACACGGCGTCTACTTCCGCAAGCATCTGGGTCACGGTGCGCGGCGCGCCGTGGTACTCCATATCGTCGATCAACTGCGTCAGCCGGTGGTACGGCGCCTCGCTCTCCACCGCCAGCGACGTCCGCCGCCGGTTCTTAACCCGTTCCACCTCGGCCTCTTTTACCCCTTCGCGAACCATGCGTTTCGCCTCCGTGCGCATGGCGTCCAATAACTTCTCCGCCGCCTCCGGCGGGCACGCGCCGTACAGCAGCAGCACGCCGCAATCGGTCAGGTCCATGAAGTACGACCCGGCCCGCGGGCTCAGGCCGGTCTGCACGATGCTCCAGAAAACCCGTGAATTCTCGCCCCCCAGAATGACCGCAACCGCCGCCGCCGTCTCCGCAAGCGGGTCGCGGGCGCTCACGAACGGATAGGAGAGCACGAGGAACTGTTGTTTGAACCGATCCACCCGGAGCACATCCACGCCGTCGTGGATCGCCGGTGGCGTGCGGCAGGTGGCCGTGCCCGACGGTTGCCAATCGCCGCAGTACCGCCCCGCGTGGCCGATCACCGCTTGCGGGTCCACGTCGCCGGCCACGATGAGCACCATGTTGTCCGGAGCGTAGCGCTGCTGCCAGTACGCCGCCATCTGATCGCGCGTCAGGGCGCGTACCGTGCTCTCATAGCCCAGGATGGGCCAGGCCAGCGGGTTGCCGGCGAAGATCTTCTCCTGAAGGAAGTCCAAAGCGAGGTGTTCGATCTGGTCCTTCGACATGGCGATCTCCTCGAGGATCACGTTCCTCTCCATGTCGAATTCCTCGGGCGGCAGCGCCGGGCGCATCATGTCGGCCAGCAGCTCGATCTGTTTTTCGATGTCCCCGCGGCGCACCCAGCCGTAGTAGATGGTGCGGTCTTCGCTGGTGAAGGCGTTGTAGATGCTGCCCATGCGGTCGAAATCGATGGTGATGTCCTGCCAGCGCCGCCGCCGCGTGCCCTTGAACATCATGTGCTCGAGGAAATGGGAGACGCCGGCAAGCTCCGCCGGTTCGTCGCGGGCGCCGGTGCGCACCAGAAAGCCGGCCGCGGCGCTGCGCACCCCAGGCATGCGCTCGATGACGATGCGCAACCCGTTCTCTAACGTGTGCAGCGTGTAGGGATCGTGCATGTTTCGCCCCTTCGCAACTCCCTGGGCCTCGGGTGCGGCGATTCCGGCTCCGGCCCCTGCCGCGCAGGCCCGGACGCCCTCCCAACCGCCGCGCCGGCGAGGCGCGGCAGCGTACTTCGCGGGTGCCGCTAGAACACCGCCGTACCGGCCGGGCGGCGCAAGTCACGCATGCTAATCCCAGCACGAGCCGCATGCCAGCGTGGCGCACTCAGCGGATGGACTGAGCGCGGTGCGCCCCCGTGGGCGATGGTCTGATACCCTGAGGGCGGGTTGCAGGCGGCCGTCGGATCGCCCATGGCAGATCGCCTGCGGGCCAACCCTCTGAGGTCGTTCCGGCACGCTGCGGCGGAATCTCCTCAGCGTCCGGCACCTGGATGGTCGACGGGGTACGGGATCCTGGTCGACATGCTTCGATGGCACACCTACCGGATGGATGGATCAAAACGCGGCGTGGACAGACGGGACAGCGCGCCACCGGTCGGCTACGGCCAAACGGTGGGACCTGCACACCCCTCGAACGAGGCACGACCGCCGCTCACCCAGTAGGTCCCAACAGGTATGGATGGCGCGGGCAAAGTATCCTTTTGCCAGCCGTCGCCGCGGACTATGACACAGCGATAGTAGCTGCGCAGCTGCTCCTGCGAGAGGTTGAGGTAGCCGGAACTGCAGCCCTGCCGGGCTGGTGGATACCACTCAAGCTCCTCCACATAATAGTGGTAAGCGTAGCCGTCCCGGTCCTCGGTGCCCTCGATCCAAATCGCTTGGGTGTCCGCGTGCCCGTCCACGAACGCGCGCGTGTAAGTCCAGCTCTTGCCGTGCCAACCGCGCATCGACTTCGTTGCCCCTGGGTTGCTTCCGGGAGCGGTACCCTGCAGGTCACAGCGCTCCCGTCGGCAGGTCCAAGCGAATCGTCCGATGTTTTCCTCGTAGTTGAGCGTCCGCGACGGCGACGGAACGCGAGACACCGGTCTCCGGTAGGGGGAGTTCGAGTGAACGCAGTAGTCGATGTCCCGGACCATGAAGGTATTCGCGGCGTAGCTTACACCGAAATGATCATAAGACGTTCGGCCAGGATTATTGACCCAGTCTTTGCAATGTGCCGACGCCGGCGGGCCGTCGTCGGCGGGACAGCGATACGGGGGAAGCTCAAGCTGTACATCCAGAATCGCGCCGTACCGGTCATAGTTGACGTTAGGCTCACCCTCAAGCACTCCCGGGTGCGCGTCGCGAAAACCGTGAGGGTACAGCACTTTGTTCAGTGGGCGAGCTGCAGGCCCGAAGCCTGCCTTGGTTCCGTACTTGCTGGTGAGGAAGTAAAACTGCCCGCCGGCACCCGGAACGAAGCCCGGCGCCCCGATGCCCGCCTTGCCGCCCCACTCATACGCCCCGATCCAGGTCGGCTCTTCCGGGTCCTGGACGTACTCAAGCGGGTGAACCGGCAGCGCCATCGCCGTTGGATCCTCTGCCGTGTACACCCGCGTCGCCTCGGCAATGGCGCGCAGGTTCGCGAGGCACAGAGCATGCTTCGAACGCCCGCGCGCTTCCTCCAGCGACGGCGCCACCAGCAGGACACCAAGGACTACGATGACCGCAACAACGGCGAGCTCCGTAATCGAAAACCCGCGTCGCGTCGCGTACGCATTCCTTGTCGCCGTACACCCCGTCGACATCTCGAGACCCCTGTTTGACGCTCGCACTTCTGTGCCAGCTGGCTCCACGTGCACGGATTGACCGCCGCGTCCCACGCAAGAAAAACAAAACTAATGCGTGACTTTCCCGATCACCTGCGGTACACTCTACTCGATTTGAAGCCTGAAGGTCAACTAATCTTTTTCCGGGCGAGGCGGAGTAGGACGGTGCGCGGACGGTTTCGTCGGAACGGAAACGCGACAGTCATCGTGCTGGCGGCCATGTGGACGGCCGGCCGCGACCCCGTCGTGGCGGAGCAGACCGTGTCAGCCCCCAAACCGGTTGCACAAGGCAATCCGGCGCCCGCGCCGGCTTCGTCACCGTTGCCTCCGCCGAATGACGAGTGTAGCGGCGCAATCCCCATCGAGGGCGAGGGCATCTTCCCCTTCGACGCGACAAACGCAACCTTCCGTTTATTCGACCTTACGGTGTGTAGTGTTCCAAGCGACACCTGGTATTGCTGGACGGCCCCGTGTTCCGGCGACGTGACTGTGGACACCTGCGGGCAGACCGTGATTGACACGGCCATCAACGTTTATGCCTGGTGCGATTGTCCCGCACGGTACGACCGGTGGTTCCGAACGGCTTGTGACTATCCGGGTCAGCCAACCCTCGACCCCCAGCTTTGTGGGTTTCAAACCGCCGTCACATTCCCGGCAATCGCAGGAGAACAGTATCTGATCGAGCTCGGAACCACCGGCGCCTCGGGCATCCGCGGCGGCCCCGGGACCTTTCGCATCACCTGCGCCGACCGCCGGCTTGCCGCTCCGTGTTCCCTTCCCGCCGCTAACTGCCAAGCCCGTGACAACCGCAATGCGTATCCCAGCGACGGCCTGCGCTATCGTGCCGCGGAGAACTTCCGTGTGACGACTGCCACGGACGTGACGCAGATCTGCTGGTGGGGCGCGTACTTCAACGTCGCCACGGACCGCGATTGTAGCGTCGGTGCCGGCGATCACTTCGACGTCCGTTACTACGACGATGCCGGTGGAGCGCCCGGCAACCTCATCGCGGGTCCGTTTTCCGAGGACGCCGGCACCCTTGTGGTCTACGGCCCCACCCGCACCTACGGCATGCTCATGTACGACGTCTTCGAGTACGCCTACTCCGCGACGCACCCACCGATCCCCGCCGCCGCCGACGCCTGTTACTGGGTCGAAATCACCAACGATGTCTCCGACGCCTGCACCTGGTACTGGGAAGCCGCGAAACCGGTTGACGGACTTGCGGCCACCGACGGCGATGGCAGCACCGGCCCGGACGGCTATGGCCGGGAGGACCTTGTAGCCGCTGATCTTGCGTTGTGCGTGAACGCCCCGCTCACGGCCCGTCCCTCATGCATCACCGGTCCGCCTAACGATGCCTGCGCGGCCGCACTGCCGGTCTCCGACGGCCTTACGCCTTTCGACACGCGCGGGGCTACCACCGACGGGCCGGCGACGGCGTATGGGTGTGCGAACTACTCACAAGACTGCTGCCTCATGCCGCTGGGGGACTGCCAGGTCTACAGCGATGTCTGGTTCGACTATGTCGCCACCTGTACGGGCGACGTTCGGGTCGGCGTGTGCGAGAGCGACTTCGACCCCAAGGTCGTCATCTACGAAACGGCGGGTTGTCCTCCGCACCCGGGTCTGGGCGCGTTCGACGACGACGCGTGCGCCGCGGGAGCAGGCTTCGGTCCACAGGCCGTCCTGCCGGTCACCGCGGGGACCGCCTACAAGATTCGTGTCGGCGGATACGGCCGGCAGCGGTCGAGCGACTGTTTCGTATACGTGAGCGGCTCGACGCGAAAGGGCTGCGACGACAGCGCGTGCCAGGCGGCCGTCTGCGCGACCCATCCAACCTGTTGCACCTATCGGTGGGATTCGAGCTGCGTAACCCTCGCCGGACAGCGCTGCCTCGGGGATGCCGGGCGCGGCACGTTGGAAATCGAGTGCGGAGCTCGCCCGGCCGAGGACGATTGCGCACAGGTTCCGGTCACTACCTTGCCCGCCGTGCTCACTGGCTCGGCATCCTTCTCTACCGAGGACTGCGAGTCCATCCCCGGCCGCGAGGCGTGGGCGGCCTTCGTACTCTCGGACTTCAGCACCGTGACCATCGACTTTGCCGGCTCCACGCCGACGGTCGCATGGCCGGTGTCGCGACTTGCGGGCGAGTGCCCCTGCGCGGACTTTACCTCCGAGGCGTTGCTCACCGGCGGACCCGACGGCAATCCGGTTCTCACCTGGGAGTGTCTTCGCCCCGGGAATTACTTCTACGCCCTTCGCGATCAAGGCGACGGCGGCGAATACCGCATTTCGATCTCATCCGGGTCGTGCGTGAGTCCGTGCGGCACCGGCGGCGACTGCTGCTCCGAGCAGCCGGGGCCCGGCTGTCTGGATCGCGCCTGCTGCGAAGCGATCTGCCATGTCGATCCGTTCTGCTGCGCGGTGGCATGGGACGGTTGGTGTGCCCGACAGGCGGAATCCGGGTGCCCCGCCTGCGGCAGCACGATCTGCGATCTGGCCTTGGGTGACTGCGACGTGGAGTCCGCCATCGGGGAGGCGGGCTGCAACGACACGGACGTATGCCGCGCCGTCTGCTCCTGTGATCCCTACTGCTGCGCCGTCGAGTGGGACGCCCTTTGCGCCGGGCTCGGGGCCGTGCCCGGCTGCGGGGCATCCGCCGCGGACTGCAACGCCAACGGCCGGGTCGATCCGGCGGACGTGGTCGCCGGCGTCAGCGAAGATTGCAACAGGAACTTCGTTCCCGACGAGTGCGAGCCGGATTGCAATCAGAATTTCGTCGCCGACGAATGCGACGTCTGGTCGGGTGCGAGCGTCGACTGCAACGACAACGACATCCCGGACGAGTGCGAGAACGACTGCAATAACAACGGCATCGCCGACGAGTGCGACATCGCCACCGAGACCAGCACCGACTGCAACGGCGACGCCGTCCCCGACGAATGCGGCCGCACCGACGACTGCGATGGAAACGGCGTGCTCGACGTTTGCGACATTGCGGCAGGCGACGGCGCGGACTTCAACGGCAACGGCGTGCTCGACGCCTGCGACGCCAACCTCACCTGGCGCGTCGACGACGACGCGCCGAACGACCCCGGCCCCGGCGACCCGGCGGTCAGCGATCCGCTGGAAGACGGCAGCCCTGACCACCCCTTCGATGCGATCGCTGAGGCCATCGCGAACGCCATCAGCGGCGACGAGATCCTCCTGCTGCCCGGTGTGTACCGGGGGCCGGGAAATCGTGGGGTGGTCTTCGACGGCCCCGGCCTGTTGGTCCGCTGCGACGGGCTGCCGGGAAGCTGCGTCATCGATGCCGAGCTTGCCTCACGGGTGGTGTTCGTTAACGATCCGCTCGACCCGCTCACCTTCGACGGGATCACCTTTCGCAACGGGAAAAACACCGTTTACGGCGACTCCGCCGGAGTCTTCGCCTCGTACGCGGAAGCCGAATTTCGTAATTGCCGGTTCCTGGAGAACCGAGCCGCGGGGTTGTTCGGCGTCGTTTCCAATCTATCACTTCACAATTGCGTATTCTTCGATAACACTTCCAGTGGCCTCATCGTCTCCTCAGGCCGAGCGTTCGTCGATCATTGCACCTTCACCCGAAGGGCGACCACCTCTCGCGCCCCCGCGATCGAACTCCACGCATCGAACGCGGAAGTGCGCAATTGCATTCTCTGGGGCAACGGCCTCTTGCCGACGCATGCCGAAGTAACAGCCTACCTCTTCTATCCACTCCCCGTGTTGACCATCGCCTACTGTGACGTGGCCGGAGGGCCCGCGGCGATTTCCGCGCCGCCGGGTTCGGTCGTCTGGGGACCGGGAAACATCGACGCGGACCCGCTCTTCCTGGACGCCGCCGGCGGCGACCTTCATCTCGCGATCGGCTCTCCCTGCGTGGACCGCGGCGATCCGTCGGCGCCGGACGATCCCACCGCGCGAGACATGGACGGCGAGGCGCGCCTGCGCTTTTGCCGCACGGACATCGGCGCCGACGAAGCGGCGTTCTTCTCCGACTGCGACGAGAACCACCTGCCCGACGCCTGCGAGTGCCTGGAGGGCTTCGCCGCCGACTGCTCCGGCGACCTCATTCCCGATGTGTGCGATCCGGACTGCGACAACTCCGGCACGCCCGACAGTTGCGACGTCGCCTCCGGCGCCGCGGCCGACTGCAACGGGAACGCCATACCTGACGGTTGCGACGTCGCCGGCGGCGCTGCCCCCGACTGCAACGCCAACGGTATCCCCGACGAATGTGACATGGCGTCGGGGGCGGAAGACGACTGCAACGCCAATGGCGCCGCCGATTCGTGCGACGTGGCGACGCAGGCAACGCCGGACTGCAATGCCAACGGCGTGCCCGATGCGTGCGATATGGTCGGTGCGCCGCGATGGCTGCTTTCCGACAGCATACCCGATCGCACCGCGGACCTGACCGTCTGGTACTACGCCCCGGATGTTACGTCTGCCGAGTTCCATTCTCCGCCCTACAGCGTGGTCGTTCATCGTCTGCGCGACGCAGGGGCCGCAGTAGGGGATCCAGGGAACTTGGCACGGATTTGGCTGCGTTACTACTGGAAGGCGACCGGCGTTTGCCAGAGCTGTTACCTCGATGTTTGGGTGAACATGCCCTCAGCGTTCGCAGGATCCCTACGCCGGCACGAGTACGGCGAGGGAATAGACGGATGGACCGCCGAAGTGCTGGAGCTTCCGGCGGAGCTGCGGACAGCGCCCAGGCGACTGGACGTGTCTTTCTCTGTGTACGATCCGACGAACCGCGCCCGGTGGTACATCGACGATATCGAGCTCGTCGCGCTGCCCATCGTGGACTGCAACCGCAGTGGCGAACTCGACGCCTGCGAAACCGGAGATTTCTATTCGGGTGGCGGTCCCATCGGTTCGCCTGACTTTCGCGAGTTTCACGAGTGTCTGACCGGTATATGCGGTCAGGCGGTTTGCGACGACCCGCTGTACACCAACGTCTGCTGCGGACTGGCCGACGGCGACGAGGACGGCGACGTCGATCTGCGGGACATGGCCGTGTTCCAGCGTGTGTTCGGTACGACTCCGTAGCGGCGCCGCAGAACGCATTGTCCCGTGCGCCCCCTCCGGCCCGCCGCCCGCACCCCACCGCGAAACGCCCCGGCAGCCGGTGAGGTAACCGGGGCCCACGCCGGAGTCAGCGCGAACCCCCTGTCGGCCGTACTGCCTCGAGCGCTCCGGCCGACAGCCATCCTTCAGTGCGGCGCCGGCACCGAGTCCGTCCAACGGCCGCGGCCTCCGGCACAAACACCGCGGCCATCCGGCGCTCCCGTGCCGCGCCGAGGTTTCGGCCACTGCGACCTCCGGAGCGCCTCCTCACGGCGTGAGCGGGGCTCCCCGCGCCCGCCGACGCCCGCAGGCCTCCGCAAACGTGCTACACTCGCGGCTCGAGCGTAGACCATTGTCAGACCGGGCTCCTCGCCCGAAGCTGCAACCGTTGCGCGTCTCGCGGTTCGCTTGACGCGCTCCGGACCGGCTCCTATGCTCACGGGACGGTCTGCGGGAGGCCGCCGTGCGCGCACGAGGCGTCGGCCCCCGTGCCCCCCGGGCGGGCAGGTAGCTCAGTTGGTAGAGCAACGGACTGAAAATCCGTGTGTCGGCGGTTCAACTCCGCCCCTGCCCAGTGCCTTTTGAGCCGCGGAAATCGCGGTTTCCCCCTTGTTTTCCTTGGTTTTCCGGTGTGACAACTCAGCGTCACCGGTGGTGACATTCGATGACACTGGTACCCTGTGAAAGACGTTTTTTTGGCACGTATTTGGCACAGTCATTTCCGCGCCGTTCCTTCCCGACGCCCGCGGCGATCCGGTGACTCCGCACGATGTATAACTGGGTGGTGTGGAAGTGACGATCCCCAGGTAGCAAAACTCGGCCCAGGCCGCCAGCGCCCGGCTGGGCGAGATGCTGGCCGCGTGTTCCTCATGGCCGGAGGTTTCGCGCAAGAAACCGTCAGGCGATTCCACTTGAACTCCGAGCGAGGACAACCGCGGGCCAGGAAAGGCGCCCGACGGCTGATCGCCAACATGGGATGAATGGTAGACGGGGATCATAGCGCGTTGCGGCGCTCGTAGGCTGCCAACCCAAAACGGGCTGTCATCCCTATCTACGTGCGATTCGACATTCGCTGTCCCACCCGCGTTCACGTTACCTTCTTGCTGGAGGGCCGGGTTGGGCGTCGTCCGTGGAGGCGCCCCCTCCGCAGCACCGCAGCGAAGTTTGAGAAGCTCGCCTTCCCGTTCTACAATCGACCCCGTGCAAGCCGCCGACGCTGCCCGACAACGCGATCCACGCTCCATCCTGGTTGTGCTTCCCACCTGGGTGGGCGACTTTGTGATGGCCACGCCCACCTTGCGGGCCCTGCGAAACCGGTACGCCGATGCGACGATCACCTTCCTCCTGGAGTCGAACCTCCGTGACTTGGTTCGCGGCGGCGACTGGATGGACGAAACGGTGGAGTGGCCGGCCAGGCACCGCCGCCTCCCCTGGCATGCGGAGTTCCGGGCGATGGTTGCGTCACTGCGGCGGCGGAGATTCGACTGGGCGCTGCTCCTGCCCAACTCGGCGCGGGCGGCGATCGTCGCCTGGCTAAGCGGTGCGCGGCGGCGGATCGGTTACAACCGCGATGGCCGGGCGCTGCTCCTCACGGACCGCCTGCCCCCGCGGAATCGCCGGCACGGCCGCTTCGTGCCTCAGCCGATCGTCAACTACTACGCGGACCTCGCGGAGTTCGCCGGCTGCCTCCGGCCCGGTGATCAACTGGAGTTGTTCACCACGCCCGACTGCGATGAATCCGTCCGGGAGCGATTACTTTCGCTGGGTTTGGAGGGGCAGCACCCACTGGTGGTCATCAGTCCCGGCGCCAGCTACGGCGCCGCCAAGTGCTGGCTTCCGGAGCGCTTCGCCGGGGTCGCGGACCGGCTGATGGAGACCTGCGGGGCGGCCGTCGTTATTACCTGTGGCCCCGGCGAGGAAGCCATCGCCCGGACCATCGGCGCCGCCATGCGACAGGCTCCGTTCGTCTTCGATAATCCACGGCTCACCCTGGGAGAGCTGAAGTCGCTCGTGCGACGGTGCGATCTGCTTTTGTGCAACGACGCCGGACCACGGCACTTCGCCAAGGCCTTCAACGTACCCGTGGTCACGGTTTTCGGCCCCACGCACCCGGAGTGGACGGCAACCAGCTACCCGGCGGAGCGTATCGTCCGCATCGACGTTGAATGCGGCCCCTGCCAGCAGCGCCGCTGTCCCCTAGGCCACCATCAGTGCATGACGGGAGTGACGGTCGACGACGTAATCCGCGAAGCCGCACAACTGCTTCGCGCTGCGGAGTTGTCAACGCGGTGACGGCCCATTCTCCCGTTGTCGCGGACTCGCCCCGGCACGCCACCCGGCGCCGGCGCGAGACGCACGTGTTTCCCTGCTGCGCGCCGTTGGGCGACCTCACCGTGGTCACGGACTTCGTGACGCTTCTGCAGGGCGCGGGACTTGACTCGCTGGGGGCACTCTTCACCGTCGACAGAGGCGTCTCGTTAACCAAGCCCGGCCTTGACCCCTGGAGGGAGCGCATCCGGCTTACGCTGTCGAGCCCGCACGGAGAACAGGTGTTGTTCCTCAAACGGTTCACCGCCCCGCCGGCGCGAATCCGGCGCGAGGTTCGGCGATCGGCCAGCGCGGCGCGCAGTGTCGCCGGCGTGGAGTGGACCTGGCTGCACCGGCTCGCGGCGGCGGACATCCCCTGCGCGCAGCCGGTGGCGTTCGGCGAGGAGCTGGCCGGCAGCCGGGAGCGGCGAAGTGCCGTGCTCATGAGCGCGGTGCCCGGCCGGTCGCTCGAAGTCTGGGCAAACGCCGAGCCGGCCCCGGATCGTCGAACCGTCCTACACCTCCTCGCGGGCACCGCCGCGTTGGTGTCGAAACTGCACCGTGCCGGCTACGCGCATCGCGATCTCTACCTGTCGCACCTGTTCGTCGAGGACACCGAACCCGAGGCGCCGGTCGTTCACCTGATCGACCTTCAGCGCGTACGGCACTTTGCCGAGGTCCCCAGGCGTTGGATCGTCAAGGACTTGGCGGCGCTCAACTATTCGACTCCACCCCACCTGGCCACCCGCGCCGGCCGGCTGCGGTGGTTGAAGCGCTACCTGGGGGTCTCTAAGCTGGATACGGTCGCGCGGCGGCTGGCTTTCCGCGTCATCGGCAAGACGGCGCGGATGGCGCGGCACGACGGGCGGCGCAGGTGACATTAGCGCGGGCACGGCGCGTGGAGTCGTCGGATCTGCTGACGGTCGGTTCAACGGTTATGAAGGTCGCGTTGGTCTCGGAATGGCTGGACGGCTGGCGTGGAGGGGCGGAAACCTCGACGCAGCAGTTCATCCAGCACCTCCTGGACCGCGGGGTGGAGTTGCATCTGTATACACGGAGCCGCCCCTCCCCCACGCCGCAGTTGCACGTGCATCCCATCAGCGGCGCCGCCATGACCCGCACGCGCCGCAGCGTGACTTTCGCCCATCGGGTGGACCGGATGTTGCGCGGCGAGCACTTCGACATCGTGCATGCCATCTCGCCCTGCCTGGGCGCCACCATCTACCAGCCGCGAGGCGGCACGGTCGCCGAGTCCATTGAGCGGAACCTGGCCCTGCGCCGTCCCGGCACCGTCCGCTCCCTCAAACGCTACGCGAACTGTTTTAATGTAAAGCAACGCCACGCTCTGGCACTTGAGCGCCGTCTGATGACGGACTCCCAGGGCCCTCTGATCGTCGCCATCTCCGATTACGTGGCCCGGCAGCTCCGGCAGCACTACGCCGTGCCGGAGCAGCGGGTGCGTGTGGTCTACAACGGCGTGAACCCGGACGCGGCAAGCCCCTCACAGCGCGCCATGGACCGGCTGACTCTGCGGAAGGAACTGGGCGTTCGCGAGGGTGACTGCCTGGTCCTCCTGGTGGCGCATAACTTCCGCCTGAAGGGAGTGGGACCGTGGATGTCGGCGCTCGCACGGCTGGTACAGCGCGGGGTAACGGATGTGCGGACGGCGGTCGTGGGCAAGGGCGACTCGGCGCGCTGGCATCGGCTCGCGGCCCGGCTGGGTTTGGAACCCTACCTGTGTTTCACCGGTCCGACTGACCGCATCGCTCAGCATTACCACGCGGCCGACGTGCTGGTACACCCGACCTACTACGACCCCTGTAGTCGGGTGGTGCTGGAAGCGCTGGTTTCGGGGCTGCCGGTGGTTACCACCCGATGGGACGGTTCGGCCGAGGTGGTTCAGGAAGGCGTGAACGGGTTCGTGTTGTCGGAGCCGGACGACACGGACGCCCTGGCCGATCGCGTCGATCGGCTCCGCGATCGCGGCCTGCGGGAGAGGGTGGGAACCGCCGCCCAGGCGGTCGCAGCGCGGGTCAGCATGGAGCGCCACACGTCGGAGATGATCGCGGTTTACGAGGAAACGATGATGGGCGTTGGTGCGCCTTCGTAAGCGGCTGAAAACGGCCCCGGCATGGTGCATTCCCGGTCCTGCCCCGTTCGGAGCGGCAAAGACTGCGCGAACGGCTCCGTTATCGCTGTCGCGGCCACAACCGGCCGACGGAATAGCCCGTGGAAGCGGCCGATGCCGGGCCCGGTTGCGGGGCCTGCGGCGGGCGCGGTCGCCGAGAATCGACACCAAAGCCGCCCGGGCCACTTACGCGGAGCTATGATGTGGTAGAAGCGGGTAACGCGCGGGCGGCGGCGACCCCTTGCCTTGGTAGGCTCCGCTGTAGTATGTTAGGGGTTTTCGCGTTGACCGCGACCGTCGGGCGATGTGTAGGATAGGCCGCATTCGTGCCGACGTAGATGGGGGCCGCGCGGCAGTGGGTACGAGCCCGCTGGAGACGTACACGGTTGGGTAGATCCGCCACGGAAAGCGCCGTTAAGACAACGCACGTCCTGATGCTCGGTCGCCCCGAGGCGGGCGAAGAGTTCAGCCGCTGGCTGCAAGCCGGGGCTCATGTCGTCCAGACGGAGACCTTTGACGAGGCGCTGAGGGCGCTGCGTAACGATCCCTTCGACGTGGTCGTGTGCTGGGCCGCGGATTTCATCCCCTTCCAGACCGCCCACGTGATGGGCGAGGCCGCCGCCATTCTTGACAGCGTCAACCAGGCGGTCGGCATCGTGGGCCAGAACGGCGCGCTGGAGTGGGCCAACCCCAAACTGCTCAGCCTGCCGCCGGACGTGCGTGACCGCGTCTGCCAATGTTGCCTGGAGACCTTCGCCTGGGCGCAGGCGGAGGGCCGGCAGGGCGGGGGGCACATCCGGGGGCGACGCCACAGCTTCACGACGGGCAATAACGAGCACTACGAACTGACGGCCACCCCGGTCATCGACCTGAACCACCGCATCACCCAGGTAGCGGCCGTCGTCTGGGATGTAACTACGGCGCGCCGGCTTCAGGACAAGATCGACGCCATCGACCGTGCCGGGCGCGAGCTGCTGAGCCTGGACGCCGATCAGCTTTCCCGCCTGGATACGGATCAGCGGTTATCGTTGCTGGAGCAGAAAATCCTCCGCTGCACGAAGGAGCTCCTCCACTTCGACAACTTCGAAATCCGAGTGCTGAACAAGCATACGAACCAATTGGAGCTGGTGCTGGCACACGGCATGCCGGCCAGCGTACTGGGCGACGACGTGTATGCCACGGCCGAGGGCAGCGGCATCCGCGGATACGTCGCGGCACGCGGGCGGAGCTACATCTGCCCCGACGTGGCCAACGACCCGCGCTACATGCCCGGCATCGACAGCGCCCGGTCGTCGCTCACCGTGCCGCTCCTTCTGCATGAGAACGTGGTCGGGGTCGCCAACTTCGAGAGCACGCGGCTGGCGGCCTTCAATGAGCATGACCGCCAGTTCGCGGAGATCTTCGCCCGCTACATCGCCCTCGCCCTCCACCTCCTGGAACTCCTGGTAACCGAACGGCAAACGACGACCGGCCAACTGGGCAGCAACGTCATGGCCGAGATTACCGGGCCCCTCAACGACATCCTGACGGACGTGGAAGGTCTGGTCGAGGATTACATCGGGCACGACGACCTGCGGCATCGGCTGCGAAAGATCTCGGAGAATGCGGTGACCATTCGCGACACCATCAAGGAGCTGACCTCGGCCAAACCCACGCTGATCGGCGCGCGGGCGGGTTCCGCCCGCCGCCGCGACCCGGTGCTGGAGGGCAAGAAGGTGCTCATCGCCGACGATGAGGACGTCATCCGCGACACGGTTCGCGACGTGCTCACGGGCTACGGGTGCGAGGTCAGCACTGCGGTGGACGGAGCCGCGGCGATCGAACTGCTCGCCCACAAGCAGTTCGACCTGGTGCTCAGCGACATCCGCATGCCGAATAAATCCGGGTACGAAGTGTTCGCGGCGGCGAAAGAGGCCAACCCCGCCACCCCCGTCATCCTCACCACCGGCTTCGGGTACGACCCCAACCACTCCATCGTCCGCGCCCGCCGCGAGGGGCTGTCCGCCGTGCTTTTCAAACCCTTCAAAGTCGACCAGCTTCTTGACGAAATCCGCATGGCGCTCAAGTCGGTGAAGGCCTGACCGGCCCCGCCACCGCCACCGGCGGCGCATCCGACAACTCGTTACAAGCTTGCACTGATCCTGACCCCCGGCGGCGAGTAAACTCTTACGATTCCCGAACCTCTGGTACAATAAACGACCGCGTCCGCGTGTCCGGGCAACGGAGTGTCCCGGGGCAACGACGCTACAGGTGCTAGCACTCGTGCAGCCGATCGCCAATCCGGGAAGCGACCCGCCGTCGCCGGCAACCGCATCGGGAGAGAGCCCGCCGCCCGCTCCGCTGCCCCCCCATCGCTTCGTCGATTTCGAGCTCCGGCGCGAAATCGGCCGTGGCGGTATGGGAACGGTCTACGAAGCCTGGCAACAATCGTTGCACCGGCCCGTGGCCCTCAAGGTGCTCGCCCACCACATCGCCGCCGCGCCGGCCGCGGTGCAGCGCTTCCAGCGCGAGGCGCAGGCCGCCGCCAAACTCAACCACACACACATCACCCCCATCTTCGCCCAGGGGGCGGAAAACGGCGTGTACTACTACGCCATGGAGCTCGTCGACGGACCCAGCCTTCATGCCATCATCTGCGCGGCGCGCGCCCGCGTGCGGACCTCGACCGCTGACACCGCGGTCGATCCCGCCGAGACGGTGGCGCTAAGCAGGTCCCGGCACGGTTCGTCCGCGCGCCGCACGGGCTCCAGCTTCGATGCCCCAGCGTATGACGACCACGACCCGCTGGGCTCCACGGTGTTGCTGTCGGTCGGCAACGACGAGGCGGCGGAACAGGAGCACTACTTGATGGTGGCGCGGCACATGGCGGCCGTTGCCGACGCCCTCGACTACGCGCACCAGCACGGCGTGATCCACCGCGATATCAAGCCGCACAACCTGCTCCTCGGCCGCGACGGGCGCATGCGGATCACGGACTTCGGCCTGGCCCGTATTGCGGAACAGCCCGGGGTGACCCTGACCGGCGAATGTGTCGGCTCTCCGCTGTACATGTCGCCGGAACAGTTCCTCGAAGACCGCGGTTCCACGGACCATCGCACGGACATTTACTCACTCGGCGCGACGATGTACGAATGGCTCACCCTCTCCCCGCCCTACCCCGGCGACTCACGTGAACGGGTGATGAGCCTCATCCTGCACTCCGAGCCCGCGCCGCTGCGCGAGCGCCGGCCCTCCATCCCCCTGGCCCTGGAAACCATCTGTCTGAAGGCCATCGAACGCGATCGCCGCAAGCGTTACCAGTCCGCCTCCGAACTTCGCGACGACCTGCTGCGTTTCCTGGAGCACCGCCCCATCCGCGCCCGCCGTGCCGGCGCCGCACAACGTGCCCTCCGGCTGTTCGGACGGCACCAGCTCGCCACACTGGCGATGTTCGCGGCCCTGCTGGCCCTGGGTTTGACCTGGACCGTGTTCAGCAAGCAGAAGGAGATCAAAACCAAGACCGTCGCCCTGGCGGAAGAGAAGGCCGCCAAGGAGGCAACCGGGGAGTTCGCCCGGCAGGTCGTGGAATCGCTGCGCGCCGCGACCGATGAATCCGTTTCGCCCGTGGGCGCGCTGGCCAGCGCTGGAGGCGTGATCGCGGCGCTGGGAGTCGCTGCCAAGACCAAAGGCGCCATCGAGCCGGTACTCGCCATGCTGGAGTCGTTTCTGGCGGAAAGCGAGGAGATCTCCGCGGGTACGCCCAAGCAGATCGCACATGGTGCCATACGCGATCTGTACGAAGCCGTGGGTTCGGCTCCCAGCGGCAACGGCGCGGATGAGCTGGCGAGTCTCTTCCTCCAGGCGCGCGAGCTGCGCGCCACCGATCCGCAAACGGCGCTGTCCCGGATCGACTCCTACCTCTCGCTGCCCACGCGTGATAAGGACTTCGGCGCTCTGACGTTGCGCACGGCGCTGCACGGCAAGCTGAACCGCTATTCCGAAATGCTGACAGACGCCGAGACGCTTGTCGCTCTGCGCCCCACGGAGCCCGTATCGTATGTCTGGCGCGCCCTGGGTCGCCTGCTCAGTGACCAGGTGGGTTTGGCGCTTCTGGATCTCGACGAGGCCGCGCGCTTCGGGACGTTGCCCCAGTGGTGCTACGTGCTGCGCGGGCTGGCGCTCATGCAGATGGGGCAGCCGGGCGAGGCACTGCTGTATTTCGATAGAGCCCTCGCCGCGGCGCCCGATTTGGGCGTGGCGTGGATCGCCCGTGCCGCCGCGAACGCCGCGTCGAACCACATCGACCGCGCCCTGGAAGATGTGGGCCGGGCCATTGCTCTGCAGCCGGGCAACGGTAGGGCGCATATCGTGCGCGCGCTGTACCACGCCGCCACCGCCAACTTCGCCGCGGCGGACGAGGATTTTGGTCGGGCCATCGCGCTGCTCGGCCCCACGCCGTCGCTGGAGATTCTTCGGATGTTGGCGCGGTCGGCCCAGGAACACGGCGTCGGGGCCACCGCCGGTCAAGCGGATGCCGCGTTCGGACCACCCGCGCCGACGGACGGCGGCCCCCCGCCCACCAATACGCTCACCGGCGAGCGAGTGCAGGAGTGGTTCTCGCGCCATGTCTGGCCGCGGTCGCCGGAGCCCGCGGGAACGGGCAGTGCTTCGCCGTCGCTACAGCCCACGGACGGTCGCAGGCGTCCTTAGTGCAGGGTCTCGCAAACACCTAACGCGGCCTTCGGCCGCAACCCAAGGCCGCGAATGTCGAATGGCGAATGCAGCGTAGCGAAGTCCACCTGCCGCGTTCCGTTTCGGCTTCAGCGCAACGAGACGCGCGCAGGCTGCGCGCAGGTTGCGTCGGAAGATACTCACCGTATGTGAATCACTCTCTCGGCGGGCTTTCGGCTGTTGTGGGGCCGCGCGGGCTGAAGCCCGCGGCTCGGTACGGTTCGATGTCAATGCGGCACTACACGGGCAACCCGCGGCAGAACTCGTGGCATGGGCATCCAGCCCACGGAGCCCGGAACCCGGGGAAGGTAGCCGAATCGTGAAACACGAGAACCCGATGCCAACTCGAACCGAGCTCCGCGAGCGCGCCGGCGCCAAGCCATTCACTTTTGTTTTCTCGCGCAGCGGCGGGCCCGGCGGACAGAACGTCAACAAGGTCAGTACGCGCGTCACACTTCTGTTCGACCTCCTGCGTTGCCGTTGGCTCACGCCGGCCGAGAAGGACCGGGTGGCGGCGCGGCTTCGCACGCGCCTGACCGCGGAGGGCTGCGTTCAGATCGTCAGCAGCCGGCACCGCACCCAGGCCGCCAACCGCGCGGCCGCCGTCGAGCGGTTCTTCGAACTTCTGGAAGCCGCTCTGGAGCAGCCCAGGACCCGCCGCCCCACGCGCCCGACGAAGTCGTCCGTCCGTCGCCGGCTGGCGGAGAAACGAACCGTAAGCGAACGCAAACGCCTTCGTTCGGGCGCCGGCCGGGAGGACTGACACCTGCCGGACATGGCGCGTCCCCAACGAACCCTGAAACTCGGCGTCCTCCTCCGCCCTCGGAGCGATTGACGCCTGCCCGCCATGGCGTCACACTACCTTGGTTCGAGCTGGTGTAGTACGTTCCCCACGGCAACTTTGGGCCGACGATATGCCTGCATTCGACGAAGCCCCGGTCATCGAGCTGGGCAAGCGCCCCATCAGCGGCTCGGCCCCCTGCGGCGTCGACGCCGGCGACGACCCGCAATACATCAACGTCCAGGCCGAGCTCTCCAAGATGGACCGCATCGAGAGCGAACCGCCCGACTGGTACGTCGTGGAGCAAGACGCCACGGCCCTGCTGACGTCGAAGTCCAAGGACGTCGAAGTCGCGGCGGCGCTGGGCCTTGCGCTTTTCAAGCGCTACTCCTACGCCGGCCTGTCCGCGGCGCTGGGGCTGATGAATGAGCTGGTGAACAACTTCTGGGACGGGTTGTTCCCGGAGCGCCCGCGGCGGCGGAAGTCGCGCGTCGAGTCGTTAGCCGACCGTTTCACGGACCAGGGGTGGTTCCGCGAGAACCAACCCAAGGGCGACGATTTCGACCTCCTCGACGAGTGCATCAAACGTGCTGATACCCTGAAGGCCTCCTTCGCCGCCAAACTGCCTGACGAACCGCTCGAGTTCGATAAGTTCGTCCGCGGACTCAAAGAGCACGCCGGCAAGCGCCCGAAGGCGGCGGCGCCGGCGGGCGGCGAGGCCGCAGCCCCCGCCGACCCGGGCGCCGCCCCGGCAGCCGGCGGAGCGGCGTTCGTCGCCGGCGCCCCGGCCGACGTCGGCTCCGCCGTCAACGCCATGCTCTCCGCGGCGACCTTCGTGCGCAAGGCCGACCCCACGGATCCCATCCCTTACGCTGTGGTGCGTATCGTCAAATGGGCCAAGATCGTCCTACCCGCCTCGGATGCCGGGAAGTTCCAGATTCCTCCGCCGGAAAACTCGGTGGTCGAGGCCTTGGCCCACCAGCAGGCGAACGGGCTATGGGAGAACCTGCTGAAGAACGCGGAAGCGGCGTTTCGTTCCAGCGATCCGCTCTGGCTCGACGTGCAGCGGTACGTATGCGCGGCGATGGCGGGGCTGGGCGCTCCGTACGAGAAAGCCCGCGCCGCGGTGGTGGGGGTCACCGGAGCCCTGGTCCAACGACTGGGCAGCGGTTTGTACGAGCTGAAGTTCAAGACCGGCGTGCCGCTTTGCAGCGGTGAAACCAGGATGTGGATCGAAGCCGAGGTCGCGCCCGCCAGGGGCGGCGGGGCTGGCGGCGCGGGCATGAGCAACGGGCGGCTACAGGAGGCCGCGGACAAGGCACGGCAGTTGGCCGGCACCGGGAAGCTCAAAGAGGCGCTCAAGGAGCTTCAGGACGGCCTGCTCGGCTGCCCGCAGCGGCGCGACCGGCTGCTCTGGCGGCTACGGATCGCCCAGCTTTGTTGCGACGCCCAGCGGCTGCAACTGGCTTCCCCTTTGCTGGAAGAATGTTATGATGAGATTCGGCGTTACCATATAGACGAGTGGGAGCCCGCGCTGGCCGTGGAGGTGGCGCAGACGCTGTACCGCTGCCGCAAATCGCTGACCGCGGGCGAGAAGGCGCCTTCGCCGGAGGCGATGCAGCGGGTGCGCGAGTCGTACGCCTGGCTGTGCCAGCTCGATCCCCTGGCGGCGCTGGCCGCGGAGCCGTCCGGCGCCTAGGGGCGCCGCGCGTGGCCGCCGCGCCTTGCCCCTGCTTCTGCGGCCAGGCGGCGCAACCGTCAGAAGAGGAAGAACGCTTTTGCTGCCGGAAGGACGACAGGCTCGAAAGCCTGTCCCACAGCGGAGCTTGTCCCACGGACGCCGTGGGTAAGTGACTCGAAGGAGTCCGATTTATGGCTAAAGGACCGTCCAAGGCCCGCGAGTCGCGGGTGAACATCGTCATCTCCGATCGCCTGCGCGGCGGCGCGGAGCCGGAGCTGCCCTTCCGGCTGCTGGTGATGGGCGACTACACGCTCAAGGCCGACAAGCGGCCCATCGAGGAGCGCCGGCCGTTGGACATCAACAAGTCCAACTTCGACGCCGTGATGCAGAGCTTCAACCTCTCCCTGGAACTCTCCGTGCCCGATCGCATCTCGGGACAGGGCGAGATGCCGGTCAACCTGCGTTTCGGCACGCTCAAGGATTTCCGTCCCGAGTCCATCGCGCGGCAGGTCCCGCAGCTTAAGAACCTGCTGGAGCTCCGCGAGGCGATGAAGGCGCTGCGGCCCAAGCTGGGCGACAAGGCGGCGCAGCAGGAGCTTCTGGGGGCCATCAAGGACCCCAACGTTCGCAACCAGATTCTCTCGATGATCTCCGGCGGCAGCGGCGGCGACGCCCCCCCGGCCTCCTAAGTAAACGGTGATGAACGAATGAGTCGGCGGACCTTCGCGCCGCCACCCCTATTGGAGAACGACGATCATGGCAGAACAACCTCAGGCGGCCCCCGGGGCGCAGGCGTCCGAAACCAGCGCCGTTGACTCGCTCATCGACAGTTGGGACCTGGACAACGAATACCGCGACCTGTACCGCAAGGGCATCGCCGGCATCGTGCAGAAGGCCTCCGGCCTGGACCTCAACCGGCTCACGATCAACAAGCAGGTCGTGGACGATTTCATCGCCGAGATCGACCAGCAGATCAGCGCCCAGGTCAACGAGATTCTGCACGACAAGGAGTTGCAGAAACTCGAATCCGCGTGGCGCAGCCTCTGGTACCTGGTGGACAACACCGAGTTCCGGCAGAACATCCGCATCGAGGTGCTCAACGCCTCCAAGGAGGACCTGCTGGAGGACTTCCAGGATTGCAAGGATTGGCAGAAATCCGGCCTGTTCAAGAGCGTCTACCGCGACCAGTACAACACCTTCGGCGGCAACCCCTACGGCCTGATGGTTTCGAACTACTCCTTCGACAACCGCAATCCCGACGTGGAGCTGCTTTCGGAAATCGCGCGAGTCGCCGCGGTCGCCAAGTGCCCCTTCCTGGGCGGCGCCAGCTCCACCATGTTCGGCAAGAAGGAGGAGTCTTTCACCGGCCTGCCCAAGATGGCGGAGATGTACGAGATCTTCGAGCAGCCGCAGTACATCAAGTGGAACGCCTTCCGCGAGTCCGATGACGCCCGCTACGTGGGGCTGTGCATGCCGCGCTTCCTGCTCCGCAAGCCCTACACCATTGAGGACCAGGACGTCAAGGACTTCACCTTCCAGGAGGATGTGCGTACGGAAACGCACGACCGGTACATGTGGGGCAACGCCTCCTTCGCCATGGCCGGGCGCATGACCGAGAGCTTCGCCAACTTCGGCTGGTACAACGCCATCGTCGGACCCAACAGCGGCGGCACGGTGCCCAACCTGCCCCTGCACCAGTACCAGGCCACCGGGCAGTACCACACCAAGATCCCCACGGAAACGCTGATCTCCGAAGACATGGACGTGGACCTGTGCAACTTCGGGTTCATTCCGCTGGTGATGCGCAAGGGCAGCGACAACGCGGCCTTCTTCGACGCTCCGTCCGCCAAGCGCGTGGGCAAATTCCCGGACACGGCGCAGGGCAAGGAGGACGAAACCCGGGCCCGCCTGGGCATGTCCCTGCCTTACCTGATGATCTCCTGCCGCATCGCCCATTACCTCAAGGTGATCTGGCGCGAGAACATGGGCCGGGTGATGGACGCGGAGAAGATGGTGAACGAGATCAACACCTGGCTCAAGCAGTTCTGCCGCACCGGCACCATGGACGATAAGCTGACGGCCAAGTATCCGCTGAAGGAGATTCAGGTGACCGCCCAGCCGGTACCCGGCAAGCCCGGCCTGTTTAAGTCCGAGATTCAGATGATCCCGCACTTCAAGCTCAAGGGCGTGGAAATCGAGCTGTCGATGGTGGGGCAGTTCGACCCGCCGCCGGCTTGATGGCGGGGGGTGCGAGCGCGACTCACGGTCGACGGCGCCAGTGCGGCTGACGGAGAGTGCCGAATCAGAGATTCTGAATCGGGAATCCCTGATCCGGTTGTGCCGCGCCGTCGACCCGGCCGCCGCTGTAGCACTCCGGCGCTGTGGGACCGGCTTTCCCGCCGGTCATCGGGGCACTGTGAACCATGCCGCGCGAACGAACCCTGCTGGAACGCATTGCCCGTCGCGAAGGAGGCGAGACGCGGCGCGACGGGTCCACAGCGGAGGACCTTAACGCCCTCATGGACTCCGTACGCAACAACATCACCCACGTGCTCAACTCACGGCAGGGGATGAGCGAGTGTGTTCCGGACTACGGCCTGCCCGCCATGAGCGACATGGTCGCCGGCCACGAGGATTACGTGCGCCAAGTGCAAGACGCGGTTCGCTTGGCCGTTGAAAAATACGAGCCGCGGCTGCGCCGGGTGCGCGTGTCGCGGCTGTCCGACGAGGAGCACGCCCATACCCTGGCCTTCCGCATCGACGCCGTCCTTCCCAGCCGCAGCGGCGAACATCGTGTCTGGTACCAGACGGAGATCACCGGCGCCGGCCAGTTCTTCGTTTACGATTAGCGAGCCCGTGTGAGCAACGTCTACTATCAGGACGAGCTGCGTTACCTTCGCGAGGTGGGCCCGGAGTTTTCCAAGGTCAACCCCGAGATCGCCCGCTTCCTTGCCGATCGCGGCTCCGACCCTGACGTGGAGCGCGTGCTCGAGGGCGTGGCCTTCCTTTGCGGGCGGATCCGCCAGAAGCTCGACGACGAGCTGCCGGAGATCACCGCCAGCCTCATGGGGCTGCTCTGGCCGCACTACCTGCGGCCGCTTCCCTCCATGAGCGTGCTCGAGCTTTCGCCCGATATCGAGGCCATGCAGGCGCCGCTTCCCGTGCCCGCCGGGGCGGAGTTCGGAAGCATCCTCGTCGACGGAACCCGCTGCCGGTTCCGCAGCGCCTGGCCGGTCAAGCTGCGGCCGTGGCTGCTGGAAGAGGCGCGACTGGAGACCGCCCCCGCCAAGCCCGTGCAGCTCACGATTCGGTTCCGCAGCGCCACCAAGGCCACCCTGGACAAGATCGAGCTGGACGTGGTTCGCCTGTTCCTCTCCGGCGATCCGCTCACCGCGTTCACGCTCTACCTGCTGCTTTCGGCGCACGTGGATCACGTTCGGGTCAGCAACGGCGCCGCGGCCGGCAATCGCCGTGAAACCCTGATCCCCGCGGACTGCGTTTCCGCGGCCGGGCTGGATCGGAGCGAGGCGGTGCTCCCCTACCCGGCGCGATCATTCCCCGGCTACCGACTGTTGCAGGAGTATTTCGCCTTCAAGGAGCGTTTCCTCTTCGTCGACCTGCGCGGGCTGGATCGCGCCGTCACCGAGCTGGGGGCGGGCAGCACCCTGGAACTAGCCGTGGTGTTTAACCGCCGCCTGGAAACCTACCCCCTGGTTTCGGCACAGAACGTTCGGCTTCACTGCGTCCCCATTCTGAACCTGTTCGAGCACTATGCCGACCCGGTCCGGCTGCAACACGAACAAACGGAATACCTGCTCCAGCCTTCGAAAACCGGCGCTACGGATCGCCGGCACTACGAAGTGTATTCCGTGGACCGTGTCGCCAGTCTGGCACAGGCGGGCGGCGGAGAGTCCAGGGTCTTCGAGCCCTTCTTCGCCTTTCGGCACCTGGCGACCGCCGATCCCCGCGCCGCCACGTACTACCAGGCGCGGGTCACACCCAACATCGTAGGCGGCGATCCCCGTATGGGGACGGACACCTACCTGTCGTTCGTGGGCGGCGCGCTGGCGGGCGGCATGCCCGCCGACGCTACGATCTCGGTGGACCTCACCTGTACCAACCGGCATCTGCCCGCCGCCCTCCGCGCCGGAGACATCTCCGAGCCGACGGACACCTCGCCGGCGGGCACGAAATTCCGCAACCTGCTCAAGCCCACGTCCACCATCGCCCCGCCGCTGGGCAAGGCACTGCATTGGCGGCTGATCTCGCACCTGTCGCTTAACTATGTCTCGCTCGCCGACACCGATCACTTCAAAGAACTCTTGCGCGTGTACGACTTCCAGTCGGAGCATGACGCGCAGCGGGCACTGGCACACCAGCGGCTCCTGGACGGGATCATCTCCATCCGGTCGCGATTCCAGGAACGGATGATCCGCGGGGCCCCGGTGTGCGGAGTGCGGATCGACGTGGAGCTCAACGAGGAACACTTCGCCGGGGAAGGCGACGCCTACCTCTTTGCCGGAATCCTTGACCGCTTCATGGGTCTGTACATGACCGTCAACGCCTACAGCGAGTTGTCCGTGCTTTTCCGCCGCAGCGGTCAGGTTCACACCTTCCCCGCCCGCTGGGGCGAGCAACCCTCGCCGGCCGGCGTGCGCCTGGGCGCGTAACGCCCGCTCGCAGAGTTTCTCCCCACGCGGTAACGCCAGCGGAAGTTGGCTCCGCGCGCAACCGCAATCCGCGCCGGACTCCGTCGCGTTGCCCGCCTCCTCCTCCGCGCGCCAGGCTCCGGACGTCCCCGCCGGTGGATCGGAGTCGCGAAGTTCGACCGTCTCCCTTTACGACCCGAGCAACTCCAGGGCACGCTCGAGAACCAGGTCCTGGTCCGCGGTGTAGCTGTCCTCCGGCGCGATGGCGAACCCCTGCGTCGGCGGGATGCCGACGTCCTCGACCTCCGTGACCTGGTCGGCACGGAACGCGATCCACCGGGGGATGTAGTACTTGATGCCGCTGTCCAGCGCGAACTCCGAGGGGTTGCCGGAACTGCCGCGCGTGGTGTCCCCGATGAGCGTGATGCCCCGCGGGTTCTCCCGCATCATGAGCACGAACCATTCGGCGGAACTGAGGTTCCGCTCCCCGATCAGGCACGCCGTCGGCCCCAGGAAGCGCTCGTTGTCCGCCGGCTGCAACTCATGCGACTGGAAATCGGCAAAATCGTCATGGTCCGTACCGGGGTTGCGGTCGCGGTGGTAGCCGTACACGAAGGCCGCCTCCGTGAGGTGTCCGGCGATGGCGGCGGCCACGGTCTCATTCCCTCCGTTGTTGCTGCGTACGTCGATGACCAGGCCGACGGCGTCGCGGTAGCCGGCGAATAACGTATCCAGCTCCCCGGTGCGCAGTCCGTCCCACTGCGTGCCTTCGAAGGACTCGATGCTGATGTACGCGATGTCGCCGTCGAGCAGCGCATGGTACAAAGGATAGGAGCCCAACTGCGTCACGCCCTGCGAGAAGTAGCGGCTCTGGTAGGAGTCAGGATAATTCTGTGCCGCGGGCCGTGAATAAACCTCGACCGCGGCCCCCGCGGCATCGAACAACCACACGTGAATGTCACGCAGGTCTTCCAGGGCCGGCGCCAAACGGGCAAGAAACTCCGCGTCGCTGAGATCCTCGCGGAATTGCGGCTCGTAGGTGTCCCGCCAATCCGACCAGTCTACGCCCTTTCCGCCAAAGTGCGAATAGTGCCGGTCGAAGTCGCTCCAGACCTGCTCGAACCAGGCGTGCGCCGGAGTGTCGTTCCCGCTCCCGTCATCATCGTCGTCGTCCCCGTCACCGCCATCGTCGTCTCCATCATCGTCACCCGCGCCGCCGTCGTCGTCCTCGTCCAGGTCGTCGTCGCCCGTCATAACCGCTACCAGGAACTCCGTGAGATCGTCGATCTCGTCCTCGGTGAACGGCCCCAGCGCGCCCCCGGCGTGCGGCAGGTCGCCAAGGAGTGTGTCGACGATGTCGTCCGCGGTGCTGGCCCCGAAGTTGTTGGTCTGCGAGTTGTGGCAGGCGGAGCAGTCCTGCGCCCGGAAGAGCGCCTCGCCGGCCGAGGGTTGATCCGTGGTTCCGCCCGTCTGGCCACCGCCTCCGCCGCCGGTGCCGCCTCCGCCCGGCGTGCATCCCATCCACGCCACGAGAGTAAACAGCACCGCCGCCAGTCCTGGATTCCGCAAGTATTTTGACATCACTGTTCTCCGTAGATCACGGTCAGGGCAGGGCGCGGCGCTTCGCTGGGCCGTGCCGCGCCGATCCGTCCGGCCCGGACCACTCGTCAAGTCTCTTTCTTAATCAGTTAGAGCCGTCCGTCAAGCGGGCAGCGCCGGGACATCGCCCGCGCCCCATGCCAGGCCACCCGGGGCGCCGTGGGGCGCCTCCCCGCTTCGGCCGTGGAAGAGACGATGGGCGAATGTGGAAGGGTGAATGGTGAATGCGGAAGGGCCTACGCCCGGCGATGCGTGCACCGACGATGGGTCGCCGCCCCTTCTTGCATCGGCCATCCGTCGATTGGGGTCCCCCGGCGAACTTGCCACTCTCCTGGGGACGCATCCACTTCTGCGGCGGCGGATCAGGTGTATTCCCATCGCCCGCTCTGGCTGGTATACTAGGAAGCTTCTCCCGAGGGTTGGTGGATCAGGACGGATTCGTCCGAGGAGCAGGGAATGAATGCACGGGGATGGGCGGTTCTGCTCACTTTCTGCGCGGCGGGTGTGCCCGCCGTCGCCGACCTCGTGAGCATCACGCCGGTGCGCGACAACACGTTGTACGAGCACCCCAGCGGCACGCTGAGCAACGGCGCCGGCCTTTACGTGTTCGCGGGAACTACGGACCAGTCCGCCGGGTTCGCCCGCCGGCGCGCGCTCCTTGCCTTCGACGTCGCGTCGGCCATTCCCCCCGGTTCCGTAGTCACGGACGCTCATCTGATCCTCCATTGTTCGCGCACCGTGGTGGGCTTCCGCACGCACGGGCTACACCTGGTCACCGCGAATTGGGGTTCGTCCACCTCCAATGCCGGAGGGCAGGAAGGAGCCGGCGGCCCGGCCGTGCAGGGCGATGCCACCTGGCTGCACACCTTCTATAATCGCAACTTCTGGTCGGCCCCCGGGGGTGACTTCGACCCCGTGCCCAGCTCGACGGTCGCGGTGGGAGGTCTGGGCTTCTACACCGTTCCGTCGACGCCCAGGATGGTCGCCGACGTGCAGGGGTGGGTTGACAATCCGGCCGGGAACTTCGGTTGGATCCTGCTCGGCGACGAGGCCACCTTACGCACCGCGAAGCGATTCGACAGCCGTGAAAACAGCCCCTCGTTCCGGCCGACTCTTGTCGTCACGTTCACCCCCTCGGAACGCTGCTGCTTCCCGGACGGATCGTGTGCCGCCGCCAGCCAGTCCATGTGCGACGCCGCCGGGGGCACGCCACTGCCGGAATCCACGGTATGCGGGGGCGACGCCGATGGCGACGGCGTGGACCTTGCCTGCGGTGACCAATGCCCCGCCGATCCCGGCAAACTCCAGCCCGGGCTGTGCGGATGTGGCACCTCGGAAGTCGACACCGACTCCGACGGCACGCCCGACTGCCTGGATCAATGTCCGACCGACCCCGGCAAAGTCAGCCCGGGGCAGTGCGGCTGCGGGACCTCCGACGTCGATAGCGACGCGGGGCCGGGATGCGACGGCGTGCCCGATTGCCTCGACGCCTGCCCGGACGATTGTCGGAAAACGCAGCCCGGTGTCTGCGGGTGCGGAGCCGACGATTCCGCTGATACCGACGACGACGGCGTACCCGACTGCCTCGACCAGTGCCCCGGCGTAAGCGATGCCATCTTCCCGGCGCCGCAATGCCAACATGCCATTCCCGCGGTGTCGCAGTGGGGGTTGCTGATCCTGGCACTCGCGCTGCTCTCGGCCGGCAAGCTCCGCGCACTGGATCGGACCAACCGGGAACGTGCATGCTGAATGCGCCCGGCACGCGGGGCCGCGCGGGCTCGAAGCCCGCGGCTCGATACGGTTCGTGAGACACGACACCGAGTGCGGGGCGGCGACAGGTCGCGCACGGTGATGTAGAAGACGACCGCAGCAAGCGGAGGAGGGAAAGTGGCTCGACTACGCGATTTCGTGGCGATCGCGCTGTGCGCCTTGCCCGCGGCGCGCGCGGACCTGGTGAGCATCGGCAGCATGAAGGATACCACGATTTACGCCGACCCGGCCGGCATGCTCGGCAACGGTTCCGGCCAGTACATCTTCACGGGTACGAACTCGGCGCAGTGGGTGCGCCGCGGCCTGATCGCGTTCGACGTGGCAAGCGTGGTCCCTCCGGGATCGACCATCGACTCCGTGGCGCTGACGCTCCATGTTTCGCGTTCCGCCCAAGGTGAAGCACCCGTCGGATTGCACCGCATCACCGCCGACTGGGGCGAGGGCGCCTCCGACGCGGCGGGTGCCGAGGGTTCCGGCACGCAGGCGGCGCCCGGCGATGCCACCTGGATTCACACCTTCCATCCCTCCGCGTTGTGGGCGACGCCGGGCGGCGATTTCGTGCCCATTGCCAGCGCCACGTTGACGGTCGGTCTCGATGAATTCAACACCTGGTCATCGCCGGGCATGGTCAGCGACGTTCAAACATGGTTGGACGCACCACAGGCGAACTTTGGATGGATGCTGCTGACCGATGAGTCCATCCCGGAAACGGCGGAGCGCTTCGACTCGCGCAACGACCCCGATCCGCGTTTCCGACCGCTGCTCAGCGTCCAGTACACAGTGGGGGAACCGGGCACGGTGATGTTGATCGGACTGGCGGCTCTGCCCTTCGCCCGCCGGAGCCGATCGGTCCGTCGGTAGGAGCCCATCTCACACGGCGCGCAGTGCGTCGCCGATTCGTTGGAGAACCTCGCGGCGTACCTCCGCAAGCGAACCCGCCGGCCGTGCCCCGGCGGCGCGGGCGTGACCGCCCCCGCCGAACGCCTGCGCAACACCGGACACGTCAACATCCGGCCGGCCCGCTGTCGGCGGCTTGCTGCGGAAGCTGACGCGCACCACGCCGTCCTTCTGCTCGACGAACAACACCGATACATCCACACCGGCGATTCGCAGCGGCTCGTTGATCAGGTCTTCGGTGTCGCCCATCGACGCGCCGACTTCGTCGAACACTCGCGCGGGAAGGGTCATCACCGCGAGCCGCCCGGCGGCAAGTATCTCGAGCGAGGCCAGCGCCACCCCCAGGAGTTTCACACGCGAGGCCGGATCGCGGAGGTACAGGTGCTCATACAGCGTGCTGGGACAGACCCCGCCGGTGACGAGTTCTGCTGCGGCGGCAAGGGCGCGGGCGTCGGTGTTGGAATGCCGAAACCACCCCGTGTCCATGGCCAATCCGATGAAGAGCGCTTCAGCGGTAGGCACGCCGACAGACCATCCCGATGCCTGCGCCCATTCGTGGAGGATCAGGCAGTTCGCCGCCGCATGGATGTCAATCAGAGCGCATTCGGCCAGCTCGTCGCGTGTGGCGTGATGGTCCACGGCCAGCTTGGAAAGCGGCACGCGTCGCAGCCAGTCGGCAACCGGCGTCAATTGACTGTAGGAACAGGTGTCGAGGACGACCACGGCGTCCGCGGCGGAGAGGTCCGACTCTCCGAGGTCCGTTCCGAGAACGGGCAGCGGGCCGAACTTCCTGAAGATCGAGTAGCGGCTCGGCAACTCCTCGAATAGCAGTGCCACCGGCGCCGTGCCGCGTGCCGTCAGCAGCAGGCGCATCGCAGTGAGCGACCCCAATGCGTCCCCGTCCGGCTTCACGTGTGTGAGCAACAGCGGACGGCGTCGCCCGGCCAGGAACGCCGTGGCGCCCGCATAATCAACCTCGCGCATCGCCATGTCCGGCTCCCCCAGTGTTCTCGTCCGCGCAACGGCGTACCTCGTCCACGTCGCGTGCGAGCTGCCGCGCCAGTGCCCCGGGCGTCTCGAACTTCCGCTGCGCGCGAAGCAAACGACGGAACTCGATCCGTAGCGTCTGACCGTACGTCTCGCCCGTGAAGCCCACCAGGTGGGCCTCGATCTGCCGCGCCGTCCCCCCGAAAGTCGGCGTGTGTCCGATGCTGATCGCCGCGGGATGTGCCTCGCCGGCCAGCCATCCGGT
Source organism: Planctomycetota bacterium (assembly GCA_016208685.1). GTDB lineage: Bacteria > Planctomycetota > Phycisphaerae > UBA1845 > UBA1845 > JACQXM01. The sequence continues at coordinate 88,588 of JACQXM010000006.1, forward strand.
GCCGGCATAGACGCCGTCGCCGGGAACCATCTGATCGGGAGCCGACAGATTGGCCGTGGGGAACCCCAGCGCTTTGCCGCGGCTGTGCCCGGCGACGACCCGGCCGGTCATCGCGTAGGGCCGGCCCAGGCAGGCAGCCGCCGCGGCCACGTCGCCGGAGGCAAGCCGGCTGCGGATCAGGGAACTGGACACTACTACCTCGCCATCGCCCAGCGACACGCGCACGGGTTCGACGATCCGAACCTCGCAGCCGAAGCGGGCGGCGAGTTCGCGCAGGGTGCCGGCCCCCCCCTGCCGGCCGCGGCCGAACCCGAACGACTCGCCCTCCACAATGCAGCGCGGATGAAAGCGCGGTCGCACGATCGTCTCCACGAATGCCTCGGCGTCGAGGTTGAAGAACGATGGTTCGCTTCGCACCACCACCGTGATGTCCGCACCCGCTTCCGCCAGGTGCCGGAGTTTGTCATCCGGCGTGCCCAGGCGCTGCGGCGCCCGTTCCGGGGCCACAACCGTCAGCGGGTGCGGTTCGAAAGTAAGCACCGCAACCGGAGCCTGCGCCTGGGCGGCCAATCGCCGCGCCGTATCGATGATCTGCCGGTGCGCGCGGTGCACGCCATCGAAGTTGCCGATGGTAAGCACGGAGCTGGCCAGCGGCGGCAGGGACTCGATGCCGTGGAAAGTCCTCAACGACGGCTCCCTCGCAGGTCGAGCAAGGATAGACCGCTGCTGCCCCGCTGACAATCAAGTGCGGCACCGGCCGGAGCGCCCCGTCTTGACGGCAGGCGCCGGCAGCACGTGTTCATTTGACAGCCTGCAAGGCCACGGTTGTCATGGCAGCATGACCGGAGAGGCTCCAGCCGGAGAATCGCCCGCCATCAGCGCCGTGCTCTGCCTGGACACGGAGGCGATGGACCGCCTCGGGCCGCTGCTGCGCTACCTGGCGGTGGGGCTGGTCGACCAGGCCGTCGATGTACGCATCCTCAGCCCCGATCCCCGAATCGATGGTCTGGCCCTGGGGCCGGTACAATCGCTCGTGCATCGTCCGCTGGGCTGGCCGTTCGCCGCGCGGCGCGTCGAAAAGGTGCTGGACGGGCTCGCGCAGCGGGCGCCGACCGTCGTGCATGCCGTCTCCGCCGGGGGGCTGAAGCTCGCAAGCTCGATCGCCGGTGCCTTCGACGCCGACTTGGTTTTGAGCGTCACGTCACTGGCTGATTGCCACGAGCTGGTGCGACACTCCGCCGAAGACGTCGATGCGTTCGTCGCCTGCACCGCTCCCCTGGCGGCCCTGCTTGAAGAGCGTCTCAGAATCCCCGAAGACCAGGTCGCCCTGATCCGTTGGGGGGCCCCCGCGCGCGGGGAGCGGGCGTGTTTCGCCACGCCGGAGCGGACGCCGGCGATCCTCTGTACCGCTCCGCTATCGCGCCGCGCCGGCGTGGCCGCGGTGCTCGACGCGGCGCGACTGCTGCGGGAAAAGAACCTCGAGTTTCTGCTCTTTCTTTGGGGCCACGGACCCGATGAACGTGCGTTCCGCAGACAGGTCCGCGAGCAGAAACTGACGTCTCTCGTGATGTTCGCCGATCCCCTGGGCGATCCGGCGCAGGCGATGCCGGAAGTCGACCTGTTCCTGAACCCGACCGCCGCAGGCTCGTTCTCCGCCGCGCCGCTGCAGGCGATGGCCGCCGGGGTTGCCGTTGTCGCCTGTGCCGACGCCGTGTGTGATCACGTAATCGCCGGGAAGACGGCGATGGTCTGCGATCAACCGACGCCGCAAGTCTTCGCCGAGGCGATCGCCGCACTGCTCACGGACCGTGAGCAGACACAACGACTTGCCGACGCTGCGCGTGAGCACGTGCGCAACAACCACTCCGTCAGCGCCATGGCCGAGCACACCGCGGCGCTCTATCGACGTTTGGCGCTGGCCCATGCCACCTTCCCACTCGAGGCCCACTGAATGCCGATTCCGCTGACGCAGCTCGCCCCTTCGGGGAAAGCCCCGCCTCTTCCGGCGGAGGTCCGCGCGCTGCATCCGGTTTTCGAGGCGCTTCGCGGGCGATTGGAGGGCGAGGCGCGCTGCGACGCGTTGTCCCGCAGCTTGTACTCCACCGACGCCAGCATCTATGAGATCGCCCCGCTGGGCGTCGTGTTTCCCAGAACCACGCGAGATGTGATCACCGTCGTCGAAGCCTGCCGCAACCACGGCGCGTCGATCGTCCCCCGCGGCGGCGGCACCGGGCTTACCGGCGGGGCCGTGGGGCCCGGCGTGCAGCTCGACCTTTCGCGCTACATGACTCGCATCGGCACCCTCGACCCCGCCGCGCGCAGCATCGAAGTTGAACCGGGCGTGGTGCTTGATGAACTCAACGCCCACGTCGCGCCGCATGGGCTGCAATTCGCCCCTGACGTCGCCACGAGCAGCCGCGCCACCATCGGAGGCATGATCGCCAATAATTCCTGCGGCGCGCATTCCGTCATCTACGGCCGAACCGTGGATCACGTGCTGGAACTGACCGTCGTGCTTGCCGACGGCAGCGTCGCCACCTTCGGCCGAGATGCGGCGCCCGCCGCCGGCGGTTCGCGGTCCATCGAAGCGGAGCTCGCACGCATTCGCGACGCGTATTTCGAGGAGATCGAGCGGCGTTTCCCCAGAATCCTGCGCAGCAACGGCGGCTACGGCCTCGACCGGCTCGGCACGCCCGGCACGCCCGCCCGGGCGCTGAAGGTTCTTTGCGGCAGCGAGGGCACGCTGGGGATCGTCGTTGCCGCCAGGCTCAAGTTGACCCCTCTGCCGCGATACAAAACCCTCGTGGTGCTGCACTTCGGGCAGGTGCTCGACGCACTGGACGTCACGCCGGCCATTCTGTGTCACCAGCCGGCGGCGGTGGAACTCATCGACCGCCTCATCCTTGACGGCGGCCGCGCCAACCTCGCCCTGGCCAAACGCTGCGACTTTCTCGTCGGGGACCCCTCGGCCCTGCTGGTGGTGGAGTTCTTCGGCGACGATCCCGATTCGCTGCGTTCGCGTGTGGAGGCGCTGCTGGCCGACGCCGCGGTGATGCACCGATGTCAGGCGGCGTCGCAGGTCCTCGAGCCCGGGCGGCAGGCGGATGTGTGGAACTTGCGGAAGAGCGGGCTCGGCCTGCTCATGTCGCGCCCGGGAGACCTGCAACCCAACGCCTTCGTGGAAGACACCGCCGTGGATCCCGCGCGGCTGCGCGAATACATCGCCCGCTTCGGCGCCGTGCTGGAACGCGAGGGCGTGACCGCCAGCTACTATGCCCATGCCAGCGTCGGATGCCTGCACGTCCGCCCCGCCGTGAACCTCACCGACGCCGGCGACGTGGCACGCATGCGGCGCATCGCCGAGGCCGTCTGCGACCTGGTGCTGGAGTTCGGCGGCGCGGTCACCGGCGAACACGGCGACGGCATCGTCCGCTCCTGCTGGATCGAGCGCATGTACGGAACGCGGATCGTCGCGGCATTCCAGGAGGTTAAGCGACTGTTCGATCCCCACGGGCTGCTGAATCCGCACAAGATCGTCGACCCCTGGCCCATGACCGAGCACCTGCGCCGCACGGCCTCACCGGCCTCCCGCCAGATCAAGACCCACCTCGACTTCAGCGCCCACGGCGGCTTGGGCGGGCTGGCCGGCATGTGCAGCGGCGTGGGCCAGTGCCGCCAGAGGCTGGTGGGCACCATGTGCCCATCGTATATGGCCACGGGCGATGAGACGCACACCACCCGCGCGCGAGCGAATGCGTTGCGCGTGGCACTCTCCGATGCCGGCTTACTCTCCGGTCTGGACGATCCGCACCTCGCCGACGTGATGGACCTGTGCCTGTCGTGCAAGGCGTGCAAAACCGAATGCCCCACCGGCGTGGACATGGCGCGGCTCAAGACCGAGTACCTGGCGCAGAGAAACCTTCGCGAAGGAGCCACGCGGCAGGCGCGATTCATCGCCGACTTCCCCGAGCTGGCGGCGCGCGGCGCGCGGTTTCCCCGGCTGAGCAACCTCATCGCCCAGTCCCGCCCGGCACGTGCGCTGGTTAAGCGGCTTTACGGACTGGATCGCCGCGTGCCTCCGCCGCGTTTTGCCAACCGCACCTTCCACCGCTGGTACGACGCACACACCCGGAGTCGGCCTCAACAACCCGGACCGCGCGGCACGGTCGTCTACTTCGTGGACACCTGGACCAACTACTTCGCACCGCAGGTGGGTATCGCGGCCGTCCGGCTGCTGGAGGCCGCGGGGTTCCACGTGTACGCCCCGCGGCTGTTCTGCTGCGGCAGGCCCGCCATCAGCAAGGGCCTGCTGGCGGATGCCCGGGAGCTGGCACAGGCGAACCTCCTGCGCCTGGCGCGAATCGCCCCGCCGGGGACAGCCATCGTGGGCACCGAGCCAAGCTGCATTCTCACGCTGCTCGACGAGTACCCGCAGCTTGTTCGCACGCCGGTCGCCCGGCGCATCGCCTCGCAAGTGATGATGATTGAGACGCTCCTCCGGCGTTTGATCGATGAGGAGCGTTCGGCGCTGCCGCTTTCGTCCGGCGGACCCGGTGCCCTGCTTTACCATGCCCACTGCCACCAGAAGGCACTCGTAGGCTCGGAGGACGCTGCGGCGTTGATCCGGCACGTCTGGGGGGCACAGGGCTCGGAGATCAACAGCGGCTGCTGCGGCATGGCGGGCTCGTTCGGGCACGAGGTGCAGCACTACGACGTGGCGCGGGCGATCGGCGAACAGCGGCTCTTCCCGGCGGTGCGCGGTCGCGGCGGCGCGGACATCGCGGTCTCGGGCTTCAGTTGCCGCCAGCAGATCGAACACCACACCGGCGTCCGGCCACGACATCTGGTTGAACTGCTCGCCGACCGGCTCGAGGCCTGACCGCGGCGGCTACAACGCCTGCCCGGTTTCGCATGCAACTCCAGGCCGCCTGCGAGCCACCGGCATCAGCCGGCGGATTCGCGCGCCGGGTCGCCGTTACGGCTGCCGATTCCCAGCCGCGGTGCCAGGAACTGCCCCGTGTAGCTCTCCCGGCAGGCGGCCACTTGTTCCGGCGTGCCCTCGGCCACCAGGTACCCCCCGCGGTCGCCGCCTTCGGGACCCAGGTCGATGACCCAATCGGCGCACTTAATGACGTCCAGATTGTGTTCGATGCACAGCACCGTCTGCCCGCGTTCCACAAGGCGGTTGAGCACCACCAGGAGCTGCCGCACGTCGGCGAAATGCAGCCCGGTCGTGGGTTCGTCGAGGATGTACAGGGTATGCCCGTCGCCGCCGCGATGCAGCTCCGCGGCAAGCTTCATGCGCTGCGCCTCGCCGCCCGAAAGCGTGTTCGACGCCTGCCCCAGCGTCACGTACCCCAGCCCTACGTCCTTGAGCGCCTGGAGCCGCCGGCAGATGTTGGCGAAGTTCTCGAAGAAGCGCGAGGCCTCGTCCACGCGCATCGCCAATACGTCGGCGATGTTCTTGCCGCGGTAGCGCACGTCGAGCGTTTCGCGGTTGTAGCGCTTGCCGCCGCAGGCGCCGCAGGGAACGAAGACGTCGGGAAGGAAGTGCATGGTGATGCGCCGCGTGCCCTGTCCGTCGCAGTGATCACACCGGCCGCCCTTGACGTTGAAGCTGAAGCGGTTGGGGCCGTAGCCGCGAATCTTCGCCTCCCGCGTGCGCGCGTACAGCTCTCGAATCAGCGGGAACACGCCCACGTAGGTGGCGGGATTGCCGCGCGGGGTTCGTCCCACGGGCGACTGGTCGATCTCGATGACTTTGTCCACCTGTGCGCTGCCCACGATGCGCTCGAAGGCCCCCGGGCGCGGCCCGCTCTGGTGAATGCGACGGTAGAGGGCCCGTTGCAACACGTGCGACACCAATGTGCTCTTGCCGCTGCCCGACACCCCTGTGACACAGACGAAACAAGCCAGCGGAAACCGCACCGTGACGTTCTTGAGGTTGTTGGCGGTCACGCCGCGCAGCTCGACGCAGCGGCTGACGTCCGGTGTCCGTCGCCGCTCCGGCAGATCGATCCGCTGTTTGCCGGCAAGGAACTGCGCCGTGACCGAAGTCGGGCACGCCAGTACCTCGTTGAACGTGCCCGCGGCGACGACGTGTCCGCCGGCGGCGCCCGCTCCCGGACCGATGTCGACTAAGTGCGTTGCCGAGGAGATCACCTCCTCATCGTGCTCCACCACGATGACCGTGTTGTCCAGCTCCGCCAGGCGTTGCAGCAGCCCGGCCAGGCGGCGACTGTCGCGGGGATGCAGCCCGATGGTGGGCTCGTCCAGAACGTAGCACACGCCCGCCAGGCCGCTGCCGATCTGCGTCGCCAGGCGGATGCGCTGCCACTCCCCGCCGGAAAGCGAAGCGGCGGCGCGGTTGAGTGCCACGTAGTCGACACCGACGTCGCACAGAAACCGCAGCCGATGCCGTAGGTCGCGCAGCAGCGGCGCGGCGATCGTCGCGGAGTCTCCCGTGAAGGACAGCGAATCGAAGAACGCCGCCGCCTCGGCCACGGTCAGCGCCGTGACCTCGGCGATGCTCCGCCCCGCCACCTTCACGGACAGCGCCTCCTCCCTCAGCCGTGCGCCGCGGCAGCGCTCGCAGGGAGATTCGCTCAGAAAGGCGTGCAACCGCTGCTTGAGCGCCTCCGACTCCGTCGTCTGCCAGAGGCGCTTGAGGTTGGGCAGCACGCCCTCGAAGCTGGCGCCGCAGCGCTGCGCGTCCTCGGCCGAGGTGCCGTGCATGAGGACCTGTGCCGCGGCCTTGGCGATGTTGCGGAACGGGACCTCGTCGGGAACCTGAAACCGCTGGCAGAATTCCTTGAGCATGCGCCCATACGCGGCCGTCAGGCGCCGCCCCTGATGCCGCCACGCAGCGATGGCTCCGTCGGCAAGCGAGCGGTTCTGGTCGGGCACCACCAGATCGGCGTCGAACTCCAGCGTGATCCCCAGTCCATGACACAGCGGGCACGCTCCCTGCGGCGCGTTGAAACTGAAAAGCGGCGGCGCCAGCTCCGCGACCCGCGCTTCGGCGTGCACCGGACAGCACAGCGCCGCGCTGTAGAAACCGTCGGACCAGGTGCCCGGCGACACCTCCGCGGACACCACCACCCGCCCGCCGGAGAGCGTCGCGGCAAGCTCCACGCTCTCCGCGGCGCGCTGCGCCATGGCGGGCTTGATGGTCAGCCGGTCGACCACCGCCTCGATGGTGTGTTTGCGGTTGGCGCTGAGCGGCGGCATGCCTTCGAGCTGCACGACGTCTCCGTCGACGCGGGCGCGCACGAAGCCGTCGCGAACCAGCCGATCCAGGACTGACTTGTGCCCCCCGCGCTGCTCCTCAACCAACGGCGCGAGAATCAGAACGCGCTGCCCCTCCGGCCCGGCGAGGATGGCGTCGACCACCTGCGATGTACTCTGCCGCACGATGGGCCGGTCGCAAATCCAGCAGCGCGGCTCGCCCGCCCGGGCGAACAGGACGCGGAGATAGTCGTACAACTCCGTGGTGGTGGCGACCGTGGAACGGGGCCCGGCGCCGGCCACCCGCTGCTCGATGGCAATCGTGGGGCTCAGCCCCTCGATGCGGTCCACGTCCGGCTTGGGCATCTGTTCCAGAAACTGGCGGGCGTATGTGGAGAGTGACTCGACATACCGGCGCTGCCCCTCGGCGTAGAGCGTGTCGAACGCCAGCGAGCTCTTCCCGGACCCAGAAGGTCCCGTGATCACCGTGAGCGTGCCGCGGGGAATCTCCACCGAGATGTTCTTGAGGTTATGCTGGCGGGCACCGCTGACGCGGATGCAGTTGCGTTCGCCCATGACGGCTACCTCATCATTACACGCCCGCGTCGCAACGCCGCGACGCCGCTGTCCGAGAATGTCCGCGCCCCGACCGCCGTGCCGCTAAGCAGAATTGCCGCTAACCGCGATCGCCCGGCTTGCCGAAACGCTACCGATGCTGCCCATGCGGGCCAATGGGGCCGATGCCATCGGCGGCCGGCGCCGCCTACAACGTATCTTTGTAAGGCCTTGTCGGCTGCGCCCGCGCGACCGGTAAAACGGTAGACCGGAAACGCGCCAGGTCCTATACTCAAGCGGGGCGTGTCTGGACGCTACCGGCAGAGCGGTGTGGCTTGGACTCTACGGGGAAGCGGATGGCGACGCCGCCTCGAAGGCGGGTAGTGCCCATCCGCACCAACGCAAAGGAGCACCTATGCATCGGATCGCGCAGCGCACGAACGGTATGTGGCGCTGGTTGCTGCTGGCCGGCCTCCTGGTTCCCGCGCTTCATGGCCCCGCTTTCGCCAGCGACTCGCGGTCGACCACGGGAACGTCCACCGACGAACTCTGGCGCCGCAGCCTGGAGTTCGTCATTCGGGGCGACTTCCAGAAAGCAGCGGAAGCGATCCGCGAGATTGCCGGCGGCGGTCGGCTGACCACCGATGTCCGCTCCTGGCTGGACGCGTACCTGGAAAAGCAGGCGGAACGCAAGCGTCTGGACCAGGCCGACTTCGAGAAATACGTGCAATACGCCAAGGCCCGCGTCGAGCGCAAGGAGTACGCCTTGGCGCTGGATAAGGCGCTGCTGGCCGCCGACGTGGCCGAGGATCGCGAGGCCTTCCTCAAGGCCGACTGGCTGCAACAGCTCACCAACGACGCCCTGGCGAAAGCCGAGGAGCTGCGCAGGGATCACGATTGGCGCGGCGCCTGGCACCTCTACGCCGATCTCGCGGCGCTCTTCGAGCGCGAGCCGCGTTACGAAAAGCTGGAACGCGAAGTGCTCACCCTGCTGCGGCTGGACAACATGTTCACCGAGGACAGTCACTGGCGCGAGCGGCTCGAGAAGGTGCGCTGGGAGGACGCCGAGTCGGCGCTGGAGTGCCTTCAGCTCTATTACGTGGAACCGGTGGACTTCAAGGCGGTGGCCGAGGCCGGCCTGGAGCAGCTCCTGCTGCTGGCGGAGTCCAAGAGCGCCCGCGAGCAGTTCGAGGGCCTCAAGAACGAGGACGACCGCCGTGATTTCGAAGCGCGAGTCAAGGCCAAACTCAACCAAATTCGCGCCGCGCCTGCCCTCACCCGCAAGGAAGTGGTGGCGCACTTCGAGCGTGCCGTCAAGGACATCAACCGTCAGACGGTTCGTCTGCCCGAGGAACTGGTGGTCAGCGAGTTGATGCGCGGAGCCCTGGAGCCGCTGGACGATTTCACCACCATCATCTGGCCCGAAGAGACGGATGAGTTCGACAAGCACACCCGCGGCGACTTCATCGGCGTGGGCATTTCCATTGTCAAGAACCGCAAGAGCGACGAGATCGAGGTGGTTACGCCCCTGGAGGATACGCCTGCCTACCGTGCCGGCATCCAGGCGGGTGACATCATCACGCACGTCAACGGGGAGAGCCTCAAGGGCTTCTCCCTCAACAAGGTGGTGGACACCATCACCGGTCCCAAGGACACGGCAGTGACGCTCAGCGTCCGCCGCGACGGCAAGGAGCTCCAGTTCGATCTCAAGCGCGCCGTGGTCAAAATCCAGTCCGTCAAGGGCCTGCGCCGCGACCCCAACAACGAGGAACGCTGGAACCACTGGCTAGACGAAGACATGGGCGTGGGCTACATCCGGGTCACCAACTTCCAGAAGAACACCGTAGAGGACGTGGCCAACGTGCTCAGCGAGCTCGAGCCTAAGGGCCTCAAGGCGCTGGTGCTCGACCTGCGCGGCAACCCCGGCGGCCTCCTGGATTCCGCCTGGCGCATGGCGTCGCTGTTCCTCAAGCGCGGCGAGCTGGTGGTCAGCACCAAGGGGCGCGATCCCACGGAAAACCAGCAGCTTCCCGCCAGCGGCGACGGCCCCTGGTCGGAGCTGCCCGTGGCCATCCTGGTGGACGAAAGCAGCGCCAGCGCCTCCGAGATCGTCGCCGGCGCCGTGCAAGATACGCACCACGGCATCGTGGTGGGCGCGCGAACCTTCGGTAAGTTCAGCGTGCAGAACCTCATTCAGCTCAGTCGCTCCTCCGCGAAACTGAAGATCACCACGGCACGGTATTACCTTCCCAGCGGCCGTTCGCTTCATCGCCTCCCCGGCTCCGACAAGTGGGGCGTGGACCCGGACATCCCGGTGCGCCTGGTGCGCTGGGAACGGTATAACCTGTACCAGATGCGCCGTGACGCCGACCTCCTCGGCCCGCCCAAGCCTGGCGCCAAGGAAGACGACGAGGAAGCGCTCGAGGAAGAGCCTGCGGCCGATAGCAAGAAAGAGGAGGACGCCGCCGATGCCAAGGCGGACAAGCCGCAAGGCGACGGCGTCCATGCCGACGCCGCGGACAAGCCCGCCGGCGAGCCTCGAACCGCCGACGCCGAGACCCCCAAGGAACCCGAGCTGCCGCCGCTGGAGCAGTCAGACGAGAACAACCGCCCCAAGGAGGATCCGCAACTGGACACGGCGCTGCTGGTGCTGCGTGCCAAGCTGCTCGGCGCATCGTATCCCAGTGTTGCCGCCGCCGAGGTCGAGGCGCGCAAGGATACCGCCCGGCCGTAAGTCCCCACGCACGGGTGCCCAGCAGCTTTGGTGAAAGCGCGGGGGCGGATACCTCATATCTTCGGTATGCACGCGGGTAACCGACCGCGCCGGCAGTGGAAGCGACCCGCGCTCGCGCAACGCCGTTCGGACCGCGCTGTTGCATTTGCGACCGGCGTTGGTAGACTATACCAACGTGCGCGATTCGGCGCCGCAAGGACAGACTTATCACGGTAGCGGCCAGGGTGGCGCGAGGCGGCGAACGCTCGCGCATGGTCACTCTGGGTTCATCCGGGTACGTGAGTTTCGTTCGGACAGGCTCGACCCGTAAGCGGTGGGTTTGGGTGCGGCCCAGGGCCGCCTCAGGAAGGGAGAAGAGTGCAATGATCTCGCGAGTCGTGGGCGCTCGGTGCTGGAAGGTGGCGTTTCTCATTCTGGCGGCTGCGTCGCCGGCCTCCGCGTCGTTCCATCTGTGGCAGTTCAGCGAACTGTACACCAATGCCGATGGCTCGGTGCAGTTCATCGAGCTTACCACCAGCTTCGACGCGCAACAGTTCACTGCCGGGCAGCGAATCCGCGCCAGCAGCGGGCCGACGCTGCGGGACTTCGTTTTCCCCGGAAATACGCCGGCACCTACCGGCAACCACCGTCTGCTTCTGGCAACAGCCCCGTTCGCCGCGCTGCCCGGAGCCGTCGCACCGGACTTCATCCTCCCCAACGGCTTCCTTTTCCAACCCTCGGGCATCGTGAACTTCATCGGCGCCGAGAGCCTCTCCTATACCTCACTTCCCGCGGACGGCATCCTGTCTCTAAGCCGCAACCAGACCACGGGCACAAACTCGCCCACCAATTATGCCGGACAGGTCGGGTCCATCGTGCCCGAACCGGCGAGCGTGCTGCTGGGCGCAATGGCGCTTGTCGCGACTGCCGCTTGCCGCCGCCGGCGACGCGCTACGAGGTAGGCGCATGCTCGACGATCCCGCGTCCGACGCAGTGTGCGGGAACGGCGCGGAGCTCATTGACGTACCCTGCGGGCGGGAGCGCGTGTGGAACTACCCGGCCATGCGGGTGGTCATCGTCGCCTTAGCCGTCGCGCCCGCGACCAGTACACTGCTCTCCCTGCGAGGGCTGCGTATTCCGGAGTTCGCCTACCCGCTGTATGGGGTGCTCGTCGCGTTCTGCGTGTTGGTCGTCGAACGTGCGGTGCGCCGCCGCCAGGCGGCGCGATGGGAGGCCCTTCTGGCCGAACGGGCGGAGGTTACGAACCGCGACTTGCTGCTCGGGACCACCGCGACGCTTCTGCCCTTCCGATCTTTCACGCAGGGCCTGGAGTTGGCCCGGTCGCTGGTGCGGTACGGGCGCGTGGGAGTCTCCCTGCGCGCGTGCCCGGCCGAGTTCATCGGCCCCATCGCCCCGTTCACCGTACCCTTCGAACCCGAGTTGTTGAACGAAGCCGAGGCGGCCGAGACGCTGCCTCCGCCCCCGGAGGACGCCGCATCCGAACACGCAACGCCCGGCCGGCACGCGGCCAGGCGCGGAGTCGGTCTGCGCCGAGTCAGGCGCAATGTGCAGCTCCACGGCGGTTGGCTTCTCGTGGCCCTCTTCGGTTCCATCTTCGTCATGGAGGCATGGGATTCTTATTCCCATGACCGCATAACCCCAGGCCTGGTCGTCGCGACGATCGTCCTGACCTTGGTGCTTACCAGTTTCGGCGGCCCCATGTCGGTCACGGGGCGCGACCAGTGGTTCCTTGTCCCGGGCGGCATGGTCAGACGCTCGGCGAAGCCATTTAACCGGCGGCCGCGGCTGCATTTGTTTGAACGCGCAACGAGCGCACTCGTCCTGTACTACCTGGCCGGGACACGCTGGCTGGCCGCGGTGGCGGACGCCGGGGATTCCGCCAGCGCCATGATCACACAAGCCGAAACCGTCCTGCTGCTTCGCGCCTGGCTGAGTCCGCTTCCCCCGCCGCCGGTCCAACGGCTCAGCGACCTCGCCGCGGCAGGTTAGGATCGGGTGGCGTCCGCCCTTACGTTCCGCGAACGTGTCGACCGGCGGCCAGTGCGTTGGAGCGCCCCGCCCGGATGGACGGAGGATCCCCCCAGAACGTGCCAAGAAGGCGTCCACCCGGCCCTCTGCCGCGGCCGTGGAAGTATCACACATTCCATGGTGTTGCCACGCCTCCGGGTTTGCGTTAGAATGAAGGCCCAATGTAGCGGCGCTTCCCATCCCGTCGGGGAACGTGCACGCCGGAGAGTTACGCATGCAAGCGCCACGCGTGCAGGCATGTCGTCACCGCTGGAGGGCCGGCTCGGCGACCCCACGAAATCAGAACCCAACGCCGCGCATAGGGGTGTCGGTGGTGACAACGCTCGCTCGGAGCACGGCGCTTCGCTCACCTAGTCAGTCGTCGGAGCACAAAACGGACGTTATTTTGGAGGAGCTGACATGCTTGCGAATCGGCCATCTTTTCGACCGGCGGCCGAACTGCTGGGGACGGCGCTATTGGGAATGTTCGCCAACTTGGGTGTAGCGCTGGCGGGTGACCGGAGTGTCAAGGATGCGGCAGTACCGGAGGCGTGCTGCTTTGCCCCCACCGGCTGTCTGGACCTTGAACCGGCTACGTGCGCAGGGCTGGGCGGTGTGACCCCGGTTCCTTCGACGAACTGCGCGGCGTCGAACTGTTCCTCCTCGGGTGCGTGCTGCCAAGGCGGCGCCTGTTCCGATGGACTGTCGCAGTTTATGTGCGAATCCGGCGGCGGAACGTTCCAGGGCGACGGCACGACCTGCCTTGCCGACGAAGGGCCCGGCGCCAGTTGCAGCGACGGCTTGGACAACGACTGCGACGGCTCCGCGGACTGCGCCGATCCCGGCTGCGCGGGGGCGGCGGCCTGTGTCGGTGCGTGTTGTGCATCCGATGGCGTATGCACGGGCGGCGGCGACGCGGCTGCCTGCGCCTCCGCGGGCGGGACGTACCAGGGCAACGGCACTACGTGCACACCCAATCCGTGTCCCCCGCCCAGCGGGGCCTGCTGCACCATCGGCGGCGGCTGCGCCGAACTCACACAATCCGGTTGCGACGTCGTTCCCAACGCCGGGTGGGCCGGGCCGCTCACCACATGCAGCGACACCTTCCCTCCCAATGAGATCCCTGGAATTGGGAACTCCTGCTGCGACGGATTGGACAACGACTGCGACGGCATGGCTGATCTGGACGACGCCGCCGATTGCCCGCCCGACGCCTGCAGCCCGCCCGTGGAGCCGCCGTTGCCCGCCGATCCGCCCCACAATCGCGTTAAGAACCGTTATATCTCGTTCAAGCCGAATCCCGCGGACGCCGCCGACCCGCTGCGCTACAGGATCACGCGGACGTACCCGCTGCCGGCGCTCGATCTCGGCTGGGTTGGGCCGCCGGACGCGGGCGGGCTCTGCCTCGTGCTTCCGGACAGCCAGATGCCGGCCATGCGCCTGTGGACCGAAACGGTCATCCACGTCGGAGACTGCGAGATCTACCCCGTGCCCGACACCGCGAACGCGCCGCTTACCTGCTCGATCAGCGGAGCACCCTGCTCGGTCGCCTGCGGAGTTGGGCAATGCACCACAGGTAGTTTTGGTGGCGATTGCATCCCACCCCCCACTACCTACGAACTGCGGGCTACTAAGGACAACGTCGTGTACTCCGATCCGCTCGTGCTGACCACCGTGCCCCGCCCGTGCCCCAAGAAATGGGGAGATCTCGTGGGAGCGTTCGAGAATGGCGCCTGGACGCCGCCGAACGGTGTTTGTGGCACCAACGACTTCCTCGCCATCTTGCAGTCCTTCCAGGTGTTGCCGCAGCGTCCCCACGTTTCCGTGACCGACGTCGTCGGCTCGGGAATACCTGGCAAGGAGTCGTGCGTGAATAAGAGCGGGGGCATGAGCGATGTTTTCCGGATCATCAAGGCGTTCCAGGGCGAAGCGTATCCCTTCGCGACCGACCCGACGCAATGCCCGGACTGCCCGTGATCGGTGACCTGAATCGCTGAAGCGATGCGGCCGGAACCGGCGATGCGGCCACAGGAATGGGGTGCGTCGCGCGCCGCGCGGACTTCGCCCAGGGCTCCGCGCTCAGCGCCCGGCGAGCAGGCTGACGCTGAAGCGGCGATTGCCGTCGAACCACTGCGCTTCCACGCGCAGGCCGGCCGATTGCGCCAACTGGCGAATCTCCGCCGGGGCGTACTGGTACGACTGCCCTGTCCGGAGCGCCTCGCCCTTGGCGAAGTCGGCGACGATGTCTGCGCGTTCGATCCAAACGCGCTGCGCCCGGTTGCTCACCAGGAACGTCCGCACCAGACCGTCGCTTTCGTCGCACTCCACGCGGTAGGCAAACGACGCCGGGTCGAACTGCCCGCCCAGTTCCTGGTTGATGCGCCTCAGCGTGTTGCGCTGGGACTCCGCCAGGAGGCCGCCTGCGTCGTCGTAGGATTGCAGCATTTCCGTGGAGGGTTTCCGCAAGTCGATCCCCAGCAACAGCCGGTCGTCCGGGCACAGGCGGCCCCGAAGAGCCCGCAGGCGGTTCGCCGCCTCCTCACGCTGATAGCGCCCGATGCCGGAAGCCATCCACGCCGCCACCACGGGACATCGCGCCACCGCCCGCGCGAAGCGCAGGCCCTCGTCGTACTCCGCGATGATCGCGCGCACCTCCGCATCACGATGGGCCGCCGCCAACCTGGTCAACGTACCACCGCGGCGTGCGTCCGAATCGTCGATGGGCATGTACATCCGCACGCCGCAGGCCGACGCCAGCATACCAACAAGCAACTCTGCATTGCTTTGATTCCCGGGCCCGAATTCTGCCACCGCCAAGGGGCGAGGGAGCCTGGCGGTGATTGCCTTGGCGTGGATCGTGAGAATCTCCGCCTCGGCGCGGGCGAGGTGATATTCGGGAAGCCCGTCCCCGGCGCCCGGCGGCTCGACGGCTCGGAAGTCCGAACCCAGCCGCGCCGGCAAATACTTGGGAGTGGAGGCAAGGCCCGCACGCACTTCGCGCGCCAGATTCTCTCGCCGCCTACCGCCCATCAGATCGACCACCGTCGAACGACAGCGATGATTCGACCGAGGGAACATACGCCCACTGGCCCGTGCGAAGAAACCGTTGTCAAACTTCGTCCGGCCGGCAAGCGAGTTCTGCCAGTAACCGCTTCCAACAGCGGCGCTCCCGTGCGGGTTCGACGAGCGGGCGGAGGCGGGAACACTGCGCTTTCAACGACCGGTAGAAGACGACATCATTCTCCGCACGTTCTAGCAACAATGCAAGAGCTGCAGTGTCACGAAAATGGAACAGTGCCGTGTATCCGCTTCCGAGAATGCCGGTCGATCCGGGGATGTCCGTTGATATTATCGGAACTTTTAGGGCGAGCGCCTCGGAGATCACGTTCGCACCCCCTTCAGATCGTGAACTGACCACC
Source organism: Planctomycetota bacterium (assembly GCA_016208685.1). Classification (GTDB taxonomy): domain Bacteria; phylum Planctomycetota; class Phycisphaerae; order UBA1845; family UBA1845; genus JACQXM01. The sequence goes on from JACQXM010000006.1 coordinate 104,530, forward strand.
AGCAAACGGCATCGCGCCAGGATCCGCTGGGCGCGCCAGCGAGATACCTCGCCGAGCCAGAGGTAGCGCGGGTTTTCCCGCATCTCCGCCATCGCCCGCCGCTTCATTATCTGACTTAACGCGGCGCCGAGATGCACCACTCGAATTCGCGACCGTTCGGGTAACAACCGTGCCGCGTAGGCGGTGCGAAAGGGGTCTTTCACAGGCCGGAGATGACCCATGACGCACACGTCGAACGTGCGCCCTTGGGGCGTCGCGGCCCATGACGGGGTCGGAACGGACTGGAAAACGGTTCGGGCCTTTGCCCGGAGTCGTCGCGGGAGTTCCCGGATTGCCAGTGGCTGAAGGACGACGAGCCGGTCGGCCAGTTCCAGGGCGCGTTTTGCCCGGCGGTCGGTGTGAATGAAGCCGTAGACGTCGGTGCCGGTGAGTGCCAGGATCAGGGGCCGCGCAGGCCAGCACTCCCGAAACCCGCGGATGGAGGGAAAGCTCTTCCGCGCGTGAAGCGCGATCAACAGATCGTACCGGCGGCGGTCGAACTCAACGGCGAGCCGTACGCGGTGGCCGAGGTCCCGCAGGATCCGAGCCCAGCGCAGCGCGGTCACACGGTTGCCGCTGCGCGAGCCGGGGGGCGCGGGAGTGACCAGGCAGATGTTCATCCGAACCATCGGGCGGCATGCCGCGTGGGCGCCCCGTACGTCGCTGCCCGCCGGCTATTTCTTCGGCAGCGGTTTGACCGAAAGGAACAGCTCATCGAGCTGCGCCTGGGAAACCGGGCTCGGGGCGTTGGTCAGCGGGCACACGGCGCGCTGCGTCTTCGGAAAAGCGATGACTTCGCGCAGGCTCTCCGACTTGCTGAGCATCATCGCCCAGCGATCCAACCCGAAGGCGATGCCGCCATGCGGCGGCGCGCCGAACCGCAAAGCATCAAGCAGGAACTCGAACTTCTCTTTCGCCTCCTGCTCCCCGATGCCCAGCAGGCCGAAGATCTTCTTCTGCACTGCCTGCTGGTGGATTCGGATGCTCCCACCCGCCATCTCCGTGCCGTTGAGCACCAGGTCGTACGCCTTGTCCCGCACCTTGCCGGGATCGGTGTCCAGCAGCGGGATGTCCTCGTCCAGAGGCGCGGTGAAGGGGTGATGGGTGCTGAACCAGCGCTTCTCCGTCTCGTCCCAGACGAGCAGCGGAAAGTCGATCACCCACAGCAGGTTCCACTTGTCTTCCGGGACCAGTTTCATGATCGACCCCAGCCGGCCGCGAAGGTGCGCCAGGTACTTGCACACGTCGGCCAGGGCGCCGGGCATGAAGAAGATGGTGTCGCCCGCCTTGGCGCCGACCTGGGCGCAGAGTTGTGCCGCCAGCGGCTGAATGTGCTTGGCGATGCCGGTGGCGAACTCCAGGCCGCCGGCACCCTGCGCCACTTTGGTCAGGGGCAGGCCCGCGCCGCCGATACCGAGAATCTCATCGCCCAGCCCGTCCGTGACCTTGCGCGTCAACAGGTCACCGCCGGAGGCGACGATGCACTTGACCACGCCGCCTTTGTCGATGGCCTCGCGGAACACGGAGAACTCCGTTCCACGCACCAGTTCGGTAACGTCCTGGAGCTCCAGGCCGAAGCGCGTGTCGGGGCGGTCGATGCCGAACCGATTCATCGCCTCGTGCTCGGTCATGCGCGGCAGCGGCAAGGGGATGTCGATCCCCAGTGCCTCCTTGAAGATGCGTTGCACGCAGCCCTCGACGACGTTCATCACGTCTTCGCGCTGCACGAAGGCCATCTCCATGTCGAGCTGAGTGAATTCCGGCTGGCGGTCGGCGCGCAGGTCCTCGTCGCGGAAGCAGCGGACGATCTGGGCATAGCGATCATAACCGGCGATCATCAGAAGCTGCTTGAAAATCTGCGGCGACTGCGGGAGGGCATAGAAAGTGCCCGGTCGCACCCGCGAGGGAACCAGGTAGTCGCGCGCCCCCTCGGGAGTGGACTTAGTGAGGAAGGGGGTCTCGACGTCGATGAACCCGTGCTCGTGAAAGTAGGCGCGGATGGCCGCCGCGATGGCGTGCCGCAGCCGGAGCCGCGCCTGCATCTCCGGGCGGCGCAGGTGCAGGAAGCGATAGCGCAGACACAGGTCCTCGCCGGCCTCGAAGTCGTCGTTGACCTGGAAGGGAAGCGGATCGCTGCGGCTTAGAACATCCACGGCGGAGACCTGGACCTCGATCTCCCCCGTGGGCAGCTTGGGGTTGACCCATTCGCCGCGTCCCACGACCTTCCCCGTGGCGGCAATCACGTCTTCGTTGTGCAAGGTGCGCGCCGTGTCGTGCGGCCCGGCGGCGCTGGCGGGGTCGAAGCGCAGTTGGGTGATGCCGGTGTGATCGCGCAGGTCGACAAACGTAATGCCGCCGTGGTCCCGCGCACGGTTGACCCAGCCCGCGAGAACCACTTCGCGGCCGATGTCCGCGGCCCGCAATTCGCCGCAACGGTGCGTTCTTCTGTTGTACGGTATCGCCACGCTCGTGCTCCCTAATCGAGGCTCCAGTTCGCGACCCACCGCCGGGTGAACAACGCCTTGCCGTCCGGACCGGCTTCGCTGCCGGCAGTTGTAGAACCTGGCGCGACGGTGGCTGACGCTGCGCCGGCGGGCGTCCCTCGGCCAGGACGCCGGCAACGTGCGGACCGTTCGCAGCCCGCCCTCCCGCCGCCGCGCCGAGCCATGCGCGCGGTTCGCAGCTCCCGTTTCCCGGGGTATCTCCCCGCGGCGGGCCGCACGTGCGATGTTCTTCGGCAGTTTGTAGAAAGGGGCGCTTAGAAAATCAATGCGCCGGGCGCGGAAACCCGCCGCTGCGCTGCGCGCCGCGGTCCGGGTTTTCCTCCTTGACCCGACAGTGGCGGTGTGGATACTAAATACGGTCGTGGCGGAACGCGGTTCCTCGCCGGCGCGGCGTGGGCCGCGACGACCGAACCGGAATCGGTGCCTCGCTCGGGGAAACATCGGTGATGAACGGACGCTGCTGGATGCCGGCTCACACGCGGATGCGGCGTTGGGCGCTCGGCGGATTGCTGGCGCTTACGGGGGCGGTCCTGAGCGGATGCGGGGCGTTCAACCCCGCCTTCGTGGACCTGATCGACCAGTCCGGGGAGGGTCGCTTTGCCACGCTGGACAACGCTCCGGGTCACGTCGTGGTTCAGTTCGTCAACAACGCCGAGGTGGACGAGAGCCTCGTGGCGTATCTCGAAAGCGCCGACGGCGGCGGGTTGGTGCTCACGAATGCCGAGAAACGGGCCCTGCGACCGCGCGTCCGCATGCGCATCCGCGTTACCTTCGTGAACGGCATCCAGACAATCTTCGAGTTCGTCGACGGCAGCACGCGGCTCGTTGACCCACGCTTTGATACGCAGGCGGTCCCCGACCTCAACCAGAACGACCTGGACAACTCCGTCGTCCTGTGCGACGTGGCGCGGGTCGAGGTGGACCCCACCTCGTCGATCGAAGTCTTCGTTCCGGTGTCGTTGCGGGTATATGAACTGGTCCAGACCACCGGGGTGGGCGGGAACATCACCACGGAGTTCCAGTTGCGCGATACGCTACCCCCGGCGTTCCGCGCCCTGGCGCAGGACCAGGTGGACGAGCGCGGGAACGTGGTGTTGCAGGCGAACGTCGGAATCCGCGATTTTCCGGCACCGGTTCCCGGTCCCCTGCTGTGCGGTTCGGTGGTGGCGATCGTCATGAACGGCACGCTGCGGGTTCCGTTCCTGCGCGGCGTGGATAATAACCCCAGTTACGATCGAGACGCCGCGGCCGTGGTGGCCGGAATCGGCGGCCGGTTCGAGTTTGAAGTCGCCGTGGTCGCCGGTCAGTAGCGACCCTTGGGGCAACGCAACCTTGGTCCGCAATTCGAAAACAATGATGTTGGTCGGGCGGTACAAAGGGCTACGCAAGTCGGCGTCGTGGTGCGCGGCGGTGCTCATCCCCTGCACCTTCGGCTGCGGCGCCGGTGCCGGCATCTTCAACCCGGCCTTTCTGAACACCTTCGTCGGCGGGCAATTCCCCCTCACTCCCGGTCCGGAAGCGGCGTTTGTGTTCGTTCGGGTGTTGAATCAAACCGCGGAGAATGCCGAATTCGTGGTTACGATCGAGAAGGCGGCCATCGAGCGCGACGAGGAAGGCAACCCTCTGATCGATACCGCCACGGGAACCGTCATCACCCGTCCACAGCGCAAGACCGTGCGTTTGCAGACCTTCGCGGAAGCACCGGCCAACGAAATGGGCGTGCTCTTCTCTTGCAAGGAGGAGCCGATCAACATCGTGGGCCTGGGCGAGAATCTTCTGCCCACGGATTCGGCCATGTGCCTCCGCGGCGACGGGGGCGTAGCCGACCCCTGCTTCGGCGTGCCGGCCGCCAGCGTCTTCCCCCTCAAGCGCGCCGACGGCAAATTCGCCTGCGGCGACACCGTTATCTTCCGCGCCATCCGCAGCACGGGAGTCACGGGCGGCGTGCTGATCCAGTCGTTCCTGCTGCCGGGATTCGAGCAACCCTCGGACTACAGCGGTCCCAACACCTTCGCCAACCTGGATGCCTTTCTGGAGTCGCAAAGCCGTGGCGACGAATAGACGATCCGTCGTTCGATCCAAACTGGCGGCCGTCCTGCTGGCTGTGTCCTGTGGCGGCACGCTCTTCAGCGCCTGCGAAACCCGCGTCAAGGACGCCTTTGTGGGCGGCACGCGCGACTACTTCCTGAACCTCTTCAACCCGCAGTCGGCGTCGGGCCTGCTGTTCGGCAACTCGGGCGACAACACGCCGTAGTGCGGTTCTGCACTCGCACCGCAAAGTCGCCGCCATGCGCTTGATCCCTTGATCCCCATCCGTCCCGGGCCGCGTTGAAACGTCGGCCACTCCGGGATACGATGCCTCCGAGGATGATCAGAGCGGACGGACTCCAGCGCATGAACCAACCGTTGCCCAATCTGAAACGGGGTCAGGCCGGCATCATCGCGGGCATTGACGCCGCGCAACCGACAGCCAAGCGGCTGGCGGACCTGGGGTTCGTCAGCGGCATTCGGATCACCATGGTGCGCCCGGGAAAGCCCTGCATTGTCCGCATCGACGGGCGTTTCGTCGGTCTCGGCGCCTCGTGCCAGCAGATCATCCGCGTGGTCCCGAATTGACGTCCTGATGCCGATGACCTCACTTTGTTCCCTACCCGTCGCCCGAAAGAACGCCGTCGTTGCGCTGGCGGGCAACCCTAACACCGGCAAGTCCACGCTGTTCAACGCCCTTACGGGCTTCCGCCAGCGGGTGGGCAACTACCCCGGGGTGACGGTGGAGAAGAAAACCGGGCTGCTGGAGCACGAAGGAGACGGACCGCGCATCGAAATCATCGATCTTCCGGGTGCGTACAGCCTCTCCGCGACCTCGGCGGACGAAGCGATCGTCCTCGACGTACTGCTCGGGCATAAGGAGGGGATCGCGCCGCCCGATCTGATCGTGGTGGTTCTGGATGCCAGCAACCTGTCACGCAACCTGTTCTTCGCCAGCCAGCTTCTGGAGATCGGCCGCCCCGTGGTGGCGGCGCTGAACATGGTCGATCTGGCGGAGGCGGCCGGCATCTCCATCGATGCCGCGGTGCTCTCCCAGGGCATCGGCTGCAAGGTGGTGCCCGTGGTGGCCACCCGGCAGGTGGGCGTCACGCAACTCAAGCAGGCGATCCGCGACTGCCTCGACACGCCGGCCTCGAACCGCTGCCCGTCGTTCCCGGAATGCGTGTGCGCCGAACTGGACGGACTCAACCAGTCGGTGCGCTCCAACGGCGCGCCGGCCACCCACCCGCCGCGGGTGCAGCTCCTCCAGACGCTCCTGACGCCGGGAGGCTACCATGAGCAGGCGATGATCCGGCGCTGCGGACGTGGCCTGGCGGACGAGCTGGCCCGGCGGCGGCACCGCATTCAGGAGGCCGGAGAGTCGATCATCGAGGTGGAAGCGCGCATCCGCTACGCCTGGATCGACCGCGTGCTGGACCAGGCCGTCACCCGCACCGCGCCCGCGCGACGCAACCGGACGGAGATCGCCGATCGCTGGCTCACGCACCGCCTCTTCGGGCTGCTGATCTTCCTCCTCGCCATGGGCATTTGCTTCCAGTCCATCTATGCGTGGGCCGCGCCGGTCATGAACTTCATCGACGGGGCCTTCGCCATGCTGGGCGGCGCGCTGACGGCGGTCATGCCCGCGGGGGCGTTGCGCAGCCTGGCCGTCGACGGCGTGGTCGCGGGCGTCGGCGCGGTGCTCACGTTCCTGCCGCAGATCCTGGTGCTGTTTCTGTTCCTGGCGATCCTCGAGGACTGCGGCTACATGGCCCGGGCGGCGTTGTTGCTGGACCGGTGGATGGGGCTTCTGGGGCTCAACGGCAAGTCGTTCATTCCGCTGCTTTCATCCTTCGCCTGTGCCGTGCCCGGGATCATGGCCACGCGCACCATCGAGGATCGTCGCGACCGCCTGGTCACCATGCTCGTGGCGCCGCTGATGAGTTGCAGCGCGCGCCTCCCGGTATACGTGCTGTTGATCGGGGCCTTCGTTCCCTCGGTGCCGCTGCTGGGCGGGCTTCTGGACCTCCGCGCCGCCACGCTGCTGGCTATGTACGCCATCGGCGCCGGCGTGGCGATTCCCGTCGCCTGGCTGCTGAAGCGCACCGTGCTTAGAGGTACTCCCCAGCCGTTCCTCATCGAGCTGCCGACGTACAAATGGCCATCGCCGTCCACCGTACTGCACCGCATGTACGAACAGGGAAGAGCGTTCTGCACCTCTGCGGGGACGATCATTGTGGCGGTGGCGGTCGTTGTCTGGGCCTTGGGATACTATCCGCACCCGGCGTCGATTGCCGAGGAACACGACGCCCGACGTCAGGCGATCGTGGCGGCCGGTGCGCCGGAACCGGGTCTTTCACAGCAGTTAGATGAGATCGACCGCAGCGAGGCGGGCGCGTATCTGCGGCAGAGCTTTCTGGGGCGCATGGGCCGCTGGATCGAACCTCTGGTAACGCCTCTGGGCTGGGATTGGCGGATTGGCACCGCGGCCATCGCATCCTTTCCGGCACGCGAGGTGGTGATTGCCACCATGGGCACGATTTACAATCTCGGCGGCGACCAGGATGCGGCGTCCGTCAGTCTGCGGGAGAAGCTCCGATCCGCCACCTGGCCGGACGGCCGCCCGGTGTTCAACCTGGCGGTGGCGCTGTCCCTGATGGTCTTCTTTGCCCTCTGCTGCCAGTGCGGTGGAACGTTGGCGGTTATCAAGCGCGAGACCCGGTCCTGGGGTTGGCCGCTGCTGACGTTCACCTACATGACGGCACTGGCGTATGTCGGCGCGCTGGCGACCTATCAGATCGCCGGCCGCGTCATGTGAGGCGTGCCCTTGGCCGGTCAGGACCTCATCGCCCTGCTGCTCGCCGCCGGCGCACTCGGCTTCGTGGTGCGTTACCTTCGGCGCTCCATGAAGCACGACGGAGGGTGCGGCTGTTCCGCGGGCTCGTCCTGCGCCTCGAACCCGAGGGGGCGGACCGAGGGTCGCGCCCTGCGCAAGGTCCCGCTGGTGACGCTGGGGCAAGAGCCTGCCGCCACGGCACCGTCGGCGGCGGCGCCCGTTCGGCCCCCGGGCGAGAGCGAGGCGGGCGGACCACTACAATCGATACGGAGATAGCCACGTGCGGACTACGTTTGATACCTCGACGCTCGTTCTGGCGACGATCGCTTCGGCGTGTTTTCTACCCCGTGCGCTCGCGGCGGAACGCGACCACGACGTCACCATCGACGACTACTTCAGCGTGTCCCACGTTTCCGACGCCGTGATTTCCCCCGACGGCCGGTACGTCGCCTACGTCGAACATCGGTGGGAACCCCCGGCCGAGAAACGAAACCCCGACCTGTGGGTGGTGGAATGTGCCACGAAGAACATCCGCCGCCTTACGTTCGACAAGGCCGGCGATGGTGGCGCGCAGTGGAGCCCCGACGGCCAGCAAATCTACTTCACCAGCAACCCCAAGCGCGGCGAGACCGAGGAACCGCCTTACGACGGCAAGAAGCAGGTCTGGCGCATAGCCGTCGGCGGCGGCGAGATGCAACCGGTCACTCGGGTCAAAGACGGGGTTGGGCAATTCGAGCTGGCGCGGGGCGGCAACAGCCTGTACTACACGACGGAAAAGAAGGTCGTCGAGGAGGAGTGGAAGAAGCTCCGCGAGGAGTACGAGGACCTGGAATACGGCCACGGCGTCACCAAGTTCTCGCAGGTCTGGCGGCTCGACCTGGGGACCTGGCGGGCTGAGAAGCTGATCGACGAGAACCGCGTCATCCGCGCCCTGGCGGTCGCGCCGGACGAGAGCCGGATCGCCATGCTCACCACGCCCGACGAGAACCTGCTGAGCAACGAGGGCTGGTCGCGCCTCGATGTCTACGACGCAAAGAGCAAGAAGACGACCGAGGTCACACCGCCGGACTGGCGGAAGGTCCACCCGTCGCCCTACGGCTGGCTTGACTCCTGCGCCTGGTCCGGCGATGGCCGGGCCCTGGCGTTCACCGTCTCGTTTGACGGCTACCCCACGCGCCTTTATGTCGCCGAATGGAACGGCGAGGCGCCGGCAGTGCGGGAGCTCGACCGCCCCCAGGAGGTCACCGTTGCCGGCGGCACGGTGAAATGGCGCGGCGATTCGCGTGACTTGTGTTTCGTTGCGGAGCAGCGCGCGTTTGCGCGCGTCTGGTGCCTGGCGGATGTGCGTGATGCGAAACAGGGTGCCGCCCGCGCCCTCACGCCGGAGGAAGCGGTGGCCGCGGCCATGAGCTTCTCGTCCAAGGGAGACCGCTTCGCCGTCGTGCTCAGCGCGACCACGCACCTGCCCGACGTATTCGTAGGCGGGACCTCGGGCGAGCCGGAGCGGTTAACCGACGTCAACCCGCAGACGGCGACCTGGAGGCTGCCGCAGATTCGCCGCGTCAGTTGGAAGGGCGCCAACGGCGATGACGTGGAGGGGATACTGGAACTGCCGCCGGACTACAAGGAGGGGCAACGGCTCCCCATGGTGGTCGAGCTGCACGGCGGGCCGACGGCCGCCACGCCCTGCGACCTGCGTTTCAACATCTACGGGCGGCTCACGCTCCCCGCCAAAGGGTATGCCGTTCTCAGCCCCAACTACCGCGGGTCGACGGGGTACGGCGACCGTTTCATGACCGACCTGGTAGGTCGTGAGAACGACATCGAGGTTCAGGACATCCTCGCCGGCGTTGACGCCATGGTCGAACGCGGAATCGCCGACCCCGACCGGCTGGGTGTGATGGGCTGGAGCAACGGCGGGTTCCTGACCAACTGCGTTATCACCAAGAGTGATCGCTTCAAGGCCGCCAGCACCGGGGCGGGCGTACTGGACATGGTCATCCAGTGGGGCACGGAAGACACGCCCGGCCACGTCATCAACTACATGCAGGGCCTGCCCTGGAGCAAGCCCGATGCCTACCACGCCGGTTCACCCATGTACCGCCTGGACAAGGTCAAAACCCCGACGCTGATTCACGTCGGGGGTAACGACGAGCGCGTACCACCGGCCCACAGCCGGGCGCTGTATCGCGCCCTTCGGCACTACGTAAAAACGCCGGTAGAGCTGGTCGTCTACCCCGGCGAGGGCCACGGGCTAACGACCTACAAAAGCCGCAAGGCGAAAATGGAGTGGGACGTCGCCTGGTTCGACCGATACCTCCTGGGCACGACGACTCCGCCGCCGACACCTCCCTCCACGAATTGAGGTGCGGCCGGCCTGACCGCAGGGCGTAGGGCCCACGGCCGCGAATCGGGGGCCCGCGGTGTGGGGGCGGCGAGTGGTTAAGTCAGCCCCTCTTCCCACACGCCTGAATGGCGTCGGTGCCCGTTCCAACGTCCGAAAAGACGCGGGTTCCGCATAATCTCCATCGACGCGCACCCCTCGAACTGATATACTCTTGCAGCGCTGGAGGGCGATTGCGCGTCAAGCACAAACGTGACTACCGTTCCGCCGGCGTGGGTCCGGGTCGTCCAGCGCGGGCGACTTGAGGGAAGCGTGCCCACCGGGATCGGCTGCCGCGTCAACTCGCGGCCGCCGGGCGAGAGGTTCTTCCATGACATCAGCTTCGCGGTTCAGGGTCGGCATGTCGGCCGCCACGGTCGTCGCACTCCTGGCACTTGCAACCACGACGTCCGACGGCGCGGCGCCGGGAAGGAACGCGACACCCGCTCCGTCTGCCGTGGTGCAGGCGTTCACCGGCCCCTTGATGCTGCGCTCCGGAGCCGTGGCGCTCCCGCGGGGCGTTGACGGTGATGCCGTCGCCGCGGCGATGGCCCGGCCGTCTCGACGGCTCGTACTTCAGGTGGTTGCGCCCTTGGATGAAGGGCAGCGGGGCCAACTGAGCCAGGCGGGCGTAGTGCTCGGCGATTACCTCCCCGACGGCGGGTACATCGTGCAGCTTCGCCAACCCCAGGCGGCCGCGATCGCCGCACTCCCCTTCGTTCGTTCCCTCGGCGCGTTCGCTGACGAGTGGAAGCTGGACCCCAACCTGGGCCAAACCGCAACGGTCACTCGCAGCCGGCTCGAACTTCGCGCCCGTGGTCAAGCGCTGGTGACAGTTACGCTGTTCGAACATGAGGCGGCCGAGGCAGCGATAAATGAGATCGCGGCGGCGGGCGGAATAGTGATTTCGGCGTCGCAGGCCGGGAGGCAATGGCTGATCGACGCGATCATGCCGCTGGACGCCGCGCCGCGATTGGCCGCCGTGGACTCCGTTCAGTTCATTGAAGAGGCTCCGGACGGTGTGCTGCGTAACGACACCAACGAGTGGATCGTCCAGAGCAACCTCAGCGGACAGACGCCGGTTTGGAACGCAGGGATCCACGGTGAGGGGCAGATCGGCGGGCTCATTGACGGGACCATCAACGAGTCCCACTGCGCCTTCGACGACTCCGTTCCCGTCGGTCCCACGCATCGCAAGATCATCGCCATGCGAAACGCGTCGTTTTCCGACTCGCACGGCACGCACACGGCGGGCACCTTCGCCGGCGACAAGGGCACCTACGGCGTGCGCGACCAATACGACGGACTGGCCTTCGCCGCCAAGATCAGTTTCTCCAACGTGGACCCCATCTTCAGCAGTCCGTCGACGCTCTACGCCCGGCTCCAGGACGCGCACAACGACGGCGCCCGCGTGCACAGCAACAGTTGGGGCGATGACGGCACCACCGCCTACACCACGTGGTGCCGGCAGATCGATCTGTTCAGCTACGACTACGAGGAAAGCCTGGTGGCCTTCGCGGTGACTAATCTTTCGTCGCTGAAGACGCCGGAGAACGCCAAGGATGTCCTAGCAGTCGGCGCCTCTCAGGACAATCCCAGCCAGGGCTCGCATTGCAGCGGCGGCGTGGGTCCGACGTCCGACGGGCGCCGCAAGCCGGAGATCTACGCCCCTGGGTGCGGCACGCTTTCGGCCAGCTCCTCCAGCTCCTGCAACGTCGTCGGCTTTACCGGGACGTCGATGGCCTGCCCCGCGGTCTCCGGGGCCGGCCTGCTCGCCCGCCAGTATTTCACCGATGGATACTATCCCACTGGGACCCCCACCAACCCGCCGGTCGTGCCCTCCGGGGCGCTGATCAAGGCGCTGCTGATCAACAGCGGCGTGGACATGACGGGGATCTCCGGTTACCCCAGCAACCTCGAAGGTTGGGGGCGGCTGTTGCTGGATAACTCGCTTTACTTTCCCGGCGACACCGCCAAGCTCTCCGTCGAAGACGTGCGCAATGTCGACGGCCTGACCACCGGCGGCACGGCGGTCTATCAACTCAGCGTCACCGACAGCGCCGTTCCGCTGCGCATCACGCTTGCGTTCACGGAGCCGCCGGGCTCGGTGAACGCTTCCAACCCGGTCATCAACAACCTCGACCTCGAGGTCACCGCCCCGGGGGCCGTGTCCTACAAGGGCAACGTCTTCACCGGCGGCCAGTCGGCGACCGGCGGCTCGTTCGACGCCAAGAACAACGTCGAGCGCGTGGTGCTGAGCAATCCCCCCACGGGGGCATACCTCATCACGGTGCGCGGCGCGGCCGTGAACCTCGGCACGCAAGGCTACGGCCTGGTGGTCACGGGAGCGTTCACCAAGGACTGCAACGACAACGGCGTCCCCGACTCCGACGACATCACCAACGGAACCAGTCAAGACTGCAACAGCAACGGTATTCCCGACGAGTGCGAGAACGATTGCGACGGGGACCTGGTGCCGGACGCCTGCGAATTGGCGAGTTGCCCGCCCCTCGACCCCTCCTGCGCGGACTGCAACGCCAACACCGTCCCCGATGGGTGCGACCTGACGGCCGGCACCTCCGCGGATTGCAATGGCAACCTCGCGCCCGATGAGTGCGATATCGCCGGCGGCGGGTCGAGCGATGCCAACGGCGACGGCGTGCCGGATGAATGTTGTCCGCCGACCGTGGCTCCCGGGTTGGAAGCCGGCGGCATGGAAAAGAACCGGTACCTCTCCATCGTCCCCGGTAACCCCGGAACCTCCTGCGCGTTGCAACTATCCATCACGTCGAACCTGCGTTTCCCGGCGTCGATCGGCCTGACCAAATGGGTCGGCCCGCCCGACGCCGCCACCGGCATCGCACGGCTGCAATGCACGCCCGAGTACCGCAACTGGGGCGCGGCGCCTACGCTGGTGCACATTGGAGACGCCGAGGTTACGCCGGGGGCCACCTACAACGTGAAGGCTCTCGGCAACGGGTGCAGCGACGCCAACCCGGCAAGTTTCTCGGCGGCGGCGACGGTAAGCACCACGCTTGTCTGGGGCGACACGGTGGGCATGTTCGACGGAGCCGTGTGGACGCCACCCAACGCCGTCGTCAACTTCGTGGACGTGCAGGCGGTACTCCAGCGGTACCAAGGCCGGCCCACGGCCCCCGCGCTGGTGCGTGTCGACGTGGACGGCCAGATGCCCAACGCCGTGGTCAACTTCGCCGACATCCAGCGGGCCATCCAGGCGTTCCTGGGTGCCGGGTATCCCTATGACCCGCCGACGCCGTGTCCGTGACGCGGGCTTGAAGCAGTCCGGCCCGCGGCGAAGGAGCCAAGACCCGCGCGCGTCCTCTCCCAGGGGCTCGAAGCCCCTGGCAATGGTCGTTGGCCCTCCCGGCCGGGCGCGCGTGACGCTCGTAAACCCGGGCGCGTGGCACTACCGAAGCCGAGCGAGTACGGCGCCCTCCGGGCCAGGCGAACGGGCCGCCCGTGGCGCCCACACCTTCATAGAGCCGCGCAACTGCACGTGGCGCTCACGCGAACAGGCCTAGAATGATCAACGCCAAGAACAAGGCCGCGCATACCACCGCCACCACCCGGTTCTGACTCCGCGCCCGACGCGCCGCATCGGCGTAGGGGATCCGCGTGAAGGACACCATGGTATACAGGGGCAGGTACCAGCGCGGGAACAGCCGGTGCAGCGCGTGCTCGGCGTGCTTCTTCAGCAGGAACAGCCGTGAGCCGGTGTGGTCCCGCATCTCCACGAAGTTCGCCAGGGCCAGGTCGGCGATGGCATCGGCGTTGCGTTTGCGCAGTTCGTAGAAGGTCTCGAAGGCCCGCTTTCGGTTTGCGGGGTAGCGCTCCAGGCATTCGCTGAGCACCAGCACGTCCTCGAAGGCGGCGTTGGCCCCCTGCCCGTAAAACGGCACCACGGCATGCGCCGCATCGCCCAGCAAGACCACGCGATCCTCCACGTACCAGGGCCCGCAGCGCACGGTCGGCAGTGACGCCGTGGGATGCTCGAGATAATCCTCCGCCAGCGTGGGCATCAGCGGAACCGCATCGTGGAACTGCTCGCTGAAAAACCGCCGCACGTCGTCCGGCGTTCGAAGCGCGGAGAAACCCACCGGTCCCTCGAACGGCCAGAAGAGCGTGCACGTAAACGACCCGCCGGCGTTGGGAAGCGCGATCATCATGAAAGACCGCCGCGGCCAGATGTGCAGGGCGTTTCTCTCCATGGCGAACGCCCCGCCGGCCCCCGCGGGAATGGTCAGCTCCTTGTAGCCATGTTCGATGAAATACTGGCTGTAGTTGAAACGGTCCAGACGCTGCATGGCGCGACGCACGGCGGAGAACGCTCCATCGGCGCTGACCACCACGCCCCCCTCGACCGTGGAGCGCTCCCCGCTGACCGTGTCCGTAAACTCCACGGCACCGCTCTCGAGCTGCACGTTCGTGCACTTGCGGTTGAAGATGAGCCGCACATTGGGCAGCGCGGCCGCCGCCTCCAGCAGCAGCACGTTGAGCCCGCCGCGGGAGACGGAGTTGATGGTCTGCGAATCGTCCTTGCCGTAGCGTTGGAAGGCGAGCGTGCCGTCCAGGGCGTGGATCATCCGCCCACGCATGGGGACGGCGTGTCGCAGCACTTCATCCGCCAACCCCACGCGATCCAAGGCGCACAGGCCGCGATGGGAAATGGCGAGGTTGATCGACCGGCCGGCGGAGGTTCCCGCGACGCGCGGGTCGTCGCGCATCTCATGAACCTCGACCTCGTAACCCGCCCGGCCGAGGTAGACGGCCATGAGCGCCCCACCCAGCCCGCCGCCGACGATGATGAACCTGCGTTCCACCATGACCGCACGGGGGAGAATGGTAGATAGGGATGGCCAATCCGCAAGTTCATGCCGCCGCTCGAAGGGCGGCGAGCCGAAGCGGCGGCACCGTTTGGAACATGCTCGCGGGAAGTGAATCGTCGCCCGTGTTGGAGAGCCCGGCGCCGCGACCCCACCTTGCGTTCCGTGCTACGGTCGGGACGAAGCGGACCATCGCCGGGGCGTCCCCGGCCGCTGCCATGCAACCCCTCGACGCCGACGCCGCCGCGGGAGTCTGCCGCCCCGTCGGCTCACGGGCCCGGCGGGCACAGCTCGACGAACTCGATGCCTGCGGGCCGTGCGGTGATGGAGTGTTCGTGCGAAAGCGGCGGAGCCATCAGGCAATCATCGAGGCCGAAAGCGAACAGCGCGGGACGGGCCTCGCCGGGGAAGAGAATCTGCACCGTAAGATCGTTGCCATCGCGACGTACGTACGTCACCTCGCCGCCCTCACCCCGCGACGGGCGCAGTTCGTACTCGGTTTCCCGGACAGCCTCCATCCAACCGTGGCCGGTTTCCTGGAGTCGAATCAGAGGAATGACGTCGAATTCCACGACTTCGCTGCCCCCGGGCGGGACGACGAGGCGCGGCGCGGAAGCGTCCGGCGGCATGACGGTAAAGTCCCTGCCGGTGGCGTTGGTCAGCCGCAGCTCATGACGCAGCGGTTCGTTGAACTGCACTTTGATGGTGGTAAGGTCGCGCCGCGTCAGACATGGGGTGCAACCCGCAGCGCCCGCCAGCACGCCCACCCACACGACCCGTGCCCAACGTGATGGTTTCATCAACATAATCGAAGCTCGCGTACTACACTGCGGCGGAACAGCGGATCCAGGACTCGGGCGTCGTCGGATCTGCACCCGCCCTGCGCAATCTGGTTGAGCGTCTGCTCGAACTGAGGATAGGGAAGGGCGGGCGCCACGCCGTTGTCGCGCGTGGGCGCGTAACTGGGCGCGGGGCGGGCTGAATCACGGATGATATGGTCGATGAGCCGCAGCACCTCCCAGTGATCCAACAGTTCACCATGAACCCGTGCATCGGTAAGATCGAACACCTGTGCGTCAGGCGTCTGAACCAGCCGCGACGACCACGCCGGAACCGTACCGTCCCCCGGCCCGCGCGCGGAAACCGCCGTCGGCCGCGCGGGCGGAATGCCCGGCTTGTACTTCTTACCGTCGTAGGCCGGCCAGGAGAGCACCGCCGGCGTACCGGCGTCCTTCACACCACGGATATGAAACATCCGCGGCATCACGTCGGCATGGAGGTCGGCGTGAATCACGTCGCGAATTCCCCGCGCCTCGTCCAGGTAACTCTGCTGCACCCACTTGGGAAACCGCGGGAAGCAGGCGGGATCGAAGGGGTCCGCAGTCCTTCTAGGATCGTCGGCATCCTGGACGGGAAAAGAACCAAGTCCCTGGGCCAGGAAATACGCCTGATGGTCGAGATACAACTGTTCATGCAAGGGCAGCAGAATATACGGCCCGGGCAGACTGCTCGCCACGCGGGCCAGCTCCGCCGCGTCATACAGAATGTTGAGCGGCGCCTGCCCGATGTACATCCGGTCCAACTGGTCCCACACCCCGTAGAACGGTGTCCCCACGGTGATGACGCGATGCAGCCACTGCCCCACGGTGGCCGCGGACTCAGCCTTCGAGAAGTAGCGCGTAAGAAAGACCTTGGCCACCAGGCCGCCCATGCTGTGGCAGACCAGCGTCGTTCGCGGCAGCGGATCCTCGGCGCGGCGCTTTTGAATCCGCGTCCTGAGGCGCTTGAGGAAATCGTGAAGCCAGCGGGCCGCCTCAGTCACCGAATGCCGCCAATCGAAGCCGAACACTACGAAGTTGTACCTGGTGCTCTCGAAGAACGCCCGGGCGCCGTCGTAGGGACGGATGAGCGTCCAATCCACCTCCCCGTTGGGAATGACGATGTACTCGCCGCGATCGCGCCGCTCCCCCGTGGCGGTCTCGACCTCCAGCTTCCGCGCGTCGCCTTCAAAGAGCAGCCCATCGTCGATCCACACGTTCTGGTATTGATGCAGCGGCGGCGGGGACCAGTCGGCGCGATACGGGCGCGGAGAACGTTCCAGTTGCGAACCCATCCCCCCGGGCAGAAGCACGACGGTATCCTGCCCGCGGATGTAACCGTCCGCGAAGTCCTCGATGACGGCGTCGTAGGCGTCCTTGATCGCCTGGTTGCGTGCGGTTGCGTAGCTCACGGCCGTCTCCGAATCGAGGACTCAAAGAGCACGAGCGGCGAATGCCGCACCAAGGAACAGGTACGAAGAGCATGATACCTCGCACCCGGCATGTCAAGCGCCGTGGTTGAGTCGCACCGGCCCGCGGGCTATCATCACCGGGGCTGCCGCAGGGCAACCGCCGGGGACGCCGAACCGTGGAGCGCTTCGAACTTGTCAGTCCGTTTTCGCCCGCGGGCGACCAGCCCGCCGCCATCGAAAGGCTGGCCGGGGGCTTTGGCAACGGAGCGAAGTTCCAGTGCCTGCTGGGCGTCACCGGGTCAGGCAAGACCTTTACCATGGCGCACGTCATCGCGGCGCTGAACCGTCCGACGTTGGTGATTTCGCACAACAAGACGCTTGCCGCGCAGCTCTATGAGGAGTTCCGCGAGCTCTTTCCCACCAACGCCGTCGAATACTTCGTCAGCTACTACGACTATTACCAGCCCGAGGCGTACATCCCGCAGCGCGACATCTACATCGAGAAGGACTGTTCGCGCAACGACGACCTGGACCGCCTGCGCCTCAGCGCCACCAGCACGCTGGTTTCCCGGCGCGACGCCATCATCGTCGCCAGCGTATCGTGCATCTTCGGCCTGGGTTCGCCGGAGGATTACAAGAACAGTGTGATCGTGCTGGAGCGGGGCGCCTGCCTCGACCGCGACGAGCTGCTCAAGCGGTTCGTGGATCTGCAATACCAGCGCAACGACCTGGACTTCAAGCGCGGAACGTTCCGCGTCCGCGGCGACGTGGTCGAGCTCTATCCCGCCCACGAGCAGTCGGCCTACCGCATCGAGCTGTTCGGCGATGAGATCGACAAGCTGGAGGCCATCCACCCCCTCACGGCGCAGACGCTGGGGGACATGGACAAACTCTTCATTTACCCCGCCGTGCATTACGTCATGCCCGAGGACCGGGTGGCGGCGGCCACGGCCGGCATTCTCGAAGAACTGGACTTGCGGGTCATGCAGTTTCGCCGGCTCGGTAAGTTGCTTGAGGCGCAGCGGTTACTGGCGCGCACCAAGTACGACGTGGAGATGATCCGCGAAGTCGGCTACTGCTCGGGCATCGAGAATTACTCGCGGCACCTGAACGGCACGCCGCCCGGGTCCAAGCCCTACACGCTGGTGGATTATTTCCCCAAGGATTTCCTGCTCATCGTGGATGAATCCCACGCCACCATTCCGCAGATCGGCGCCATGTTCCACGGCGACCGCAACCGCAAACAGACGCTGGTGGATCACGGTTTCCGCCTGCCGAGCTGCCTGGACAACCGCCCCATGCGCTTCGAGGAATTCGAGGGCATGTGGAACCAGGTGCTCTTCGTTTCCGCAACCCCCGGGCCCTATGAGCTGCGGCAATGCGGCGGCGAGATCGTGGAGCAGATCATCCGGCCCACGGGGCTGGTGGATCCACCCATCGAGGTGCTGCCGGCGCGGGGACAGGTGGCCGACATCCTGCGGCGCATCGCGGAACGCGCCGCCGCCGACGAGCGCGTCCTGGTCACCACCTTAACCAAGCGCCTCGCCGAGGACCTGGCCGCCTACATCCAGCAGGAGGGGCTCAAGGGCCGCTACATGCACAGCGACATCGACACGCTGGAGCGCGTGGCGATTCTCAAGGAGCTTCGCGAGGGCAAGTTCGACGTGCTGGTGGGCGTCAATCTATTGCGCGAGGGGTTGGATCTGCCGGAGGTGTCGCTGGTGGCCATCCTGGACGCCGACAAGGAGGGCTTCCTGCGCAGCGAAACGTCGCTGGTGCAGATGATCGGCCGCACGGCGCGGAACGTAAACGCCGAAGTCAAGCTCTACGCCGACCGTGTCACGCCCAGCATGCAGCGGGCCATCGACGAGACTAACCGCCGCCGCAAACTCCAGATGGAATTCAACGCGGCGCATGGCATCACGCCGGAGACGGTGCACAAGGCCATCCGCTCCAGCCTGGAGCAGTTGGTCAAGGCACGCAAGGTGACGGCGGAGGTGATCGAGGCCTCCGAAGAGCAACTGGATCGCACCGAGCTCATCGCGCTGCTGGAAAAAGAGATGCTCGAGGCCGCCGAGGCTCTGGAATTCGAACGCGCCGCCCAACTGCGGGATCGGGTCAGGGAACTCAAGGAAATGCCGGACATGGAGCTGCGCCCCGAGCGCGGTCCGGAGACGCCGGCGCCGCGCCGCCGCGCCCGCGCGGAGCGATGATCGCCATGGAGCCGGGGGAAAGCGGGCTCACGAGCGGCCGCACCACTCGGCCAGGCGGTCTTCCAGGGGGCGACATGGCCAGGAACCCACGGCTTATGCGATCGGAGCGCCCGGCAACCCGGTTCATTCGGCGACCAGCCGCGCTTTGCCTTGCAACGCTCCTCAGAGGCCGCTCCGTTGGTTGACCCAGCCGCGACGATTCGGCACGCCGACATCGCCATCGTCGGAGCGGGCGCCGCCGGACTGGCAACCGCCATCTTCGCCGCGCGGCATAACCCCGCGCCGCTGATCGTAGCCCTGGATGGCGCCCGCAAGTTGGGAGCGAAAATCCTGGTCAGCGGCGGCGGGCGCTGCAACGTTACTAACGTCGCCGTCGAACCCGACGACTTCCGCTGCGACAACCCCAACCCTCTGCGTCGCGTTCTGCGCTCCTTCACGGCGCAGCAGGCGGCGGGGTTCTTCCGCGAGCTCGGGGTCGGCCTGCACGAGGAAGAACGCGGCAAGCTCTTTCCCGACAGCAACAGCGCGGGGACCGTGCTCGCCGCCCTGGTGCAGGAGGCAACGGCGCGGAACGTCGCCCTGCTCACCGGGCATCGCGTTTTGGGGATCGCCCCGCGCGCGGGCGCCTTCGAGCTGCTCACCTCCGCCGGCCGCGTGCATGCGCTACGCGTGGTGCTGGCGACCGGCGGAATGTCGCTTCCCAAAACCGGCAGCGACGGAACGGGCTACGAATTCGCCCGCCGGCTGGGACACACCATCATCCCGCCGGTGCCGGCGCTCGCGCCCCTGGAATTAGAAGGGGATTTTCACGCATCGCTGGCGGGCGTGGCGCACGACGTGGAGCTGGCGGTGCAGGTGGAGGGCGAACGTGCGGTGGCGGTCTCCGGGCCGATGCTCTGGACACATTTCGGGATCAGTGGACCGGCGGCCATGGACGCCTCGGGTGCATGGGAACGGGCGCGAGCCGAGGGGAAGCGCGCCGCGGTCGCCGCTAACCTGGTCCCGGGCCGGGACTTCGCCGCCGTGGAACGCCAGCTGCTACAGCGCGCCGTGGAGCATCCCCGGGAACGCCTTCCGGGAGCGCTGGCGGAACTGCTCCCCTCGCGCGTGGCGGCCGCGGTGGCGGCCCATCTGGCCATTCCCAGTGACACGCAGTTGGCACAGCTTGCCCGGCAGACACGGCGCCGACTGGTGCACGCGCTGCTCGCCTGGCCGCTGCCGGTGCGGCGGTCGCGGGGATACACCCATGCAGAGGTTACGGCGGGCGGAGTTCCGCTCCGCGAAATCAACCCCGCCACCATGGAATCGCGGGTCTGTCCCGGTTTGTTCCTGGTGGGGGAGATCCTCAACGTCGACGGGCGAATAGGCGGCTTCAACTTCCAGTGGGCCTGGTCCACGGGCTACGTGGCGGGGTCGGCGTGTGCGGCGTTCTGAAACCCGCGAGCCGGTCGCCTCCGCCGAGTGGGCGCCGCGGCGTCGCGCGTACGAACCGCCGCGTGACAAACCCGGCCCCGCTACGAGCGACCCACACCGCTACTCGCCTGCACGGGACGTTGACAGCGCCGCCGGTTTCGTGGACAACTCCCCACCGGACAGTACCTGAATTCCCCGGTGAAAAAAGGGTAGATCATGATGACCGTACGAACCGTCGCAAACACGAGCCCGGACCTTATGCCCGCGTGCCTGCCCGCCGGGCGCGCTCCCGGTGCAGCGCGCGGGCCGATGGCGAGAATCCGGCAAGGTTCGATCGCGGGCACGCTTGCTGCGGCGATGTTCTTTGCCGCGTGCAAAGAAGCACCGCCGCCCCCACCTCCACCCGCGCCCGCCCCCACCCCCGCCAAGGCACCGGCGCCGGCGCCCTCGGCGAAGCCCGCTCCGCAGCCGCCGCCCGCGTCCCCGCACCCGGCGGCTCCGGCGGCGACGGCGAACCCTCACGCGGTCCCACCGGCCCCGGCAAGCGAGTCGGCTTCGGCGTCGCCCGCCACCTCCGCGCCCGGCCAGCTCTCGCACCAGGGACTCGTTCTCACGGTACCGGAGGGTTGGGTGCCTGATCCCATGCCCGCCGGCTCGCTGGGCGGTGTGGCGGCCTATCGGCTTCCCAAAGTAGAGGGTGACACGGCTGACGGCTCAGTGCGCGTAACGTTCTTCCCCGATATGAAGGGCAAGGACGAGATGAACATCGACCGATGGCTCGCGCAGGTGAAACGCCCGAACGGCCAGCCGTGCGGACGCGAGGACGCGAGGACAACGGTCAAGACGGTCAACAACAATATCCGCGTGGTCATCGTCGACATCAACGGCACCTTGAGCACGCAGATGATGGGCGGCGGGGGCGAGCTGCCCAATCAGAAGATGATCGCGGCGATCATCAACGACCCTGCCGGGCCGCACTTCGTGAAGGCCACCGGGCCGCACGCGTCGATCACGAAATGGTCGGAATCGATCTACGCCTTCATTGAAAGCGCGCGCACCGAGTAACGCATCCGGCGCGGGATGCGCCGGCGCGTCACCTGATCCTGTTCGCGTGGATCAGGCGTTCGCGGCTCTGGGACGCATGCGCACTCGCCCGCCGCTGCAATTCGAAGGCCGGCGCCGAGCGGGATGGACGTTCTTTGTGGTTCCCCTACGTCGCCTTGGCAAACCGGGCGGCGACGTCGGGCCAGTTCACGAGGTTCCAGAACGCGGTGACGTATTCCGGACGGCGGTTCTGGTACTTGAGGTAGTAGGCGTGCTCCCACACGTCCAGTCCCAGAATCGGCTTGAGCCCGTCCTTCAAGGGGTTGTCCTGGTTGGGGTAGTCCTTAATGACCAGCTTGCCGCCGGAGTCCACGCACAGCCACGCCCAGCCGCTGCCGAAGCGGCCGTTCGCCGCGGCGGTGAACTTCTCCTTGAAGGCATCAAACCCGCCGAACGCCGCGCTGATGGCCTTGTCCAGCGCCCCGCCCGGCTTCCCGCCGCCCTTGGGGCTG
Organism: Planctomycetota bacterium; assembly: GCA_016208685.1. Lineage (GTDB taxonomy): Bacteria > Planctomycetota > Phycisphaerae > UBA1845 > UBA1845 > JACQXM01. The sequence goes on from JACQXM010000006.1 coordinate 126,576, forward strand.
AGGTTGTGCCAGAAGATGGAGTGGTTCAGATGTCCGCCGCCGTGGTTGTTGACCGCGGTACGGACGGCGTCCGGCAGCGAACCCAGTCCGGCGACGAGCTCTTCCACCGTTTTGGATTGCAGGCTCGCGTGGCCGGCTAGCGCTTCGTTGAGCTTGGTCACGTACGTGGCGTGATGCTTGTCGTGGTGGATTTCCATGGTTCTGGCGTCGATGTGAGGTTCCAGGGCATCGAACGCGTAGGGCAACGCGGGCAGTTGAAACGGCATGGTCTGGGCCTCCTTTGGGGGTTCTTCAATTACCGTCTGAATCTGCGATAAAACACCATGGGGAGCGTAGTCTTCCGCGCCCCTGAGGTCAAGCTTGCCCCTGAGCCGGGGAGTTCGCCGATGACCCTTCTCGTATGTTCCATCTGGGTAGACGACGCTTCGTCACTGGGGCGCCAGGCCGATCAGGCCTGGGCGGATGGCGCCGAGGCGGTGGAACTGCGCCTGGACACGTTTGACGGGGAACCCGCAGACCTCGCGGATTACCTGCGCCGCCACCCACAACGCACGTGGATCGTCACCTGCCGGAGCGCCGAGGAGGGCGGACACTTCCGCGGCGACACCGCCGAGCGCGTCTCCCGATTGCTTGCGGCGGCGCGTGGAACCAACGCCTTCATCGATTTCGAGTACGCCGATTGGCGGCGCTCGAGCAATATCCGCCAGAAAGTGCTGCTTGCGGCGGCGCCGACCGACACCGCCGGCGGCAACGCGACCGTTGCATCAGCCGCCGAGACGGACGCCCCGGCGGGTCCGAGCGGCGCGCGCACCGTGGCGCCGCGTCTGATCCTGTCGGCGCATGTCCTCGCCGGCGTGCCGGCGGACGCCATGGGGCTTGCGGAACGCATGCAGCGCGAACCGGTCCGCGCCGCCAAACTCGCTTATGCCGCCGATGACGCTTTCGACGCCTTGCCGGCGCTCGATCTGGTGCATGCCCACGGTTTCCGGGTCTGCGTTATAGCCATGGGCGAGGCCGGAGCATGCACGCGCGTACTGGCGCGAAAACTCGGGGCGTTCGCCGGCTACGCCGCGCTCGAGGCCGACGCCCCCACCGCCCCCGGACAACTCTGCCTGCGGGACATGATCGGGCTCTACCGCTGGCCGGCCATCGACACCGGAACGCAGGTCTACGGCCTCGTTGGTGATCCCGTGGCGCATTCGGTAAGCCCCTTACTGTTCAACCGCTGGTTCGGGCGCGCCGGGCGCAACGCGGTATACCTCCCGTTCCGTGTGCCCGGCGGTGCCGGCAGCCTCGCGCGGTTCCTCGATGCCCTGCGCCACCGCCCCTGGCTCGACGTTGGCGGACTGAGCGTCACCTTGCCGCACAAGGCCGCCGCCTTGGAGTATGCCGGCAGCGGTGCCGATCGAGCCGCGGCGGGCGCTGGGGCCGCCAACACCCTCGTATTCCGTAAGGGTGAGGTTCGGGGCTTCAACACCGATCGGCATGCCGCGGTTGATTCGCTGGTGGCCGCGCTGGGCGGCGACCGCCGCGACCTCGCGGGGTTGCCCGTCGACGTGCTCGGCGCGGGGGGCGCGGCGCGCGCCGTGATCGCCGGGCTCACGGATTTCGGGGCCCGCATCACCGTGTTTGCGCGCTCCCCCGGCTCCGCCGCAGCGCTCGCGGAGACCTTCGCCTGCCGTGCCGAGCCGTGGGAGCATCGCGCCCGCCGCGCGGGCCAGGTACTCATCAACTCCACGAGCGTGGGCATGTGGCCGCGGGTGGAGGCGTCGCCGCTCCCCGACCACGCGCTGGCCGGTTGTCGGTTGGTGTTCGATCTCGTCTATGCACCGCTGCAAACCAGGCTGCTGCGTGACGCCGCGGGCGCCGGCGCCCACACGCTCAACGGGCTCGACATGCTCCTGCGTCAAGCCGCCATGCAGTACGCCCTGTGGACTGGTGACCGCCCCGAGACCAGCGGTGATTCGGAGCTCGTTACCGCCGAGGTTCGCCGGCGCACCGGTGAGGCCGCGGACGGCGCGCCTTCGGCGCGCGGGCGCCGCGCGATCGCGCTGATCGGGGCCCGCGGCTGCGGCAAGACTATCGTGGGGCGCGAGCTTGCATCTCTGCTGGGCGGACGGAGCATCGATACGGACGAACTTGTCACCACGCGCGCCGGCCGCCCGATCGCCGCCATATTCGCACAGGACGGAGAACCGGTGTTCCGGCAAATGGAGCGCGAGGCGATCGAGGCCGTGGTGCTCGACCCCCCGGCGGTCATCAGCGTCGGCGGAGGCGCGGTGCTCGACGAGGAGAACCTCAAGCGGCTCCGCACCGTCGCGCGGCTGGTATGGCTTACGGCTCCGGCGGCAGTCCTGCGGGCACGGCTCGATGCCGACGCCGCATCGCGCGAGCACCGGCCGTCGCTCACGCCGCTCACGCCGGAGCGCGAGGTCGAAGTGCTTCTTGGCGAGCGGGCCGCGGCCTACGAACGCGCCGCGGACCTGATCGTCTCCACCGAAGGCCTCTCGCCCGCCGCCATCGCCCGCAAGATCGTCCGCCAGATCGCATCTATTCCAGGCTGATCGAGCCCCGTCGGGCTCGCCATCGTGTGCCAACGTGCCTCCGGTGAGCGCCGCCCAACCCCTGTCGACCGGCGGCATGCGGCTGACCGCGTTAAAAAACCGGCGCTCGCGTGGCCAACGCGGGCCGCGCTGCCTATGATGCCTGTGCGGCGTATCGTGCTCGAGCCGCCGGGACACCGGAGAAACGTCGGCATGGGCCTCTGCGTCACGTTCGTCAGCGGTGTGCGTCGCTCCGGCAAGAGCGCCGTCATCCGCAGCATGGTGGACCACCTTTGGAAAACGCAACCCCACTACCTCCGCCTGGTGAAGGCGGGCAGTGACAAACACCCGCCGCCGGCCGCGGACAAACCGATTCCCAAATGCGGCATCGCCTCGGCGCGGTGGATCGAATACAAGCCGGATCGGGTCTTCGAGATCCTCTCGGAAGTGCTCACCGCCATCCACCACCAGGACCGCTACGGCTCGGTGGTCATCGAAGCGGATGCCGACGCGGCACTGCGTTACGCTTATCCCTACGATCATCGGGTGTTCGTCATGCCCGTTCCCGGGTCGGTCAATGACGTGTTCCGTGAACCGACGCGTGCCGCGGTTGAGCTGAGGCATGTACTGGACGACACGGCCGCCTTCGCCTCGGAGATCTTCGGCCTGTTCTCCGCCGACGACGGCGAGCCCCACGAGGAGCGCCCCGACCTGACGCCGACGCAGATGCGCGGGTTCCTCCACTCCCCCCTGGGCGACGAACTCGCCACGCGAATCCAGCTTAAACAACCTTACCACGGCCTGGTGGAAAGCGAAGTGATCATCGTCAACACGTCGTGCGGACAAACCACTGAGGAGACCGCCGAGTGCGTCCGCCGCATTGAGCGGCTGCTGGAGCGGCTTTGCGGCGCCGGGAACCGCCACGCCGACCTTTTCTTCTGCGATCCTTGCAACCCCACGGAGAAGACCTGCAAGAAGCTCCTGAAGGCGCTGAAGCCGATGTGCCGCGGCGGCAAGTAGACCGAGACGCGGGCACCGGGAACCCCACGCCGCACCTTGGCAGCTCGTGGCGAAACTCGTGGCACGGGCTTGCCGCCCATGATTTCACAGGCAAGATGCCCGGACCACCTCTCGGCGACGGCTTCCAGCCACGGGCTGTTAGTCCGCACCGTGGGCGCCGGCGGGTGTGCGCGACGCGCCGTGGGATGCCCCGGCGATGCCCCGCCTGGACTCCTCCCGGAGGAAGGCGATGAGCCGCCTGCCCGCCGGGGTCTGCGCTTGCACCGAGGCGCGGTCGACCGCCTCTCGGAAAGGCAGGCTCGACCCGTAGAGCGTGCGGTACAGGGCGCGGATCTCGTCCCGCTCCTCGCCGGTCATCCCGGCGCGTCGCATTCCCACACGATTCAGTCCCACCACGCGGCCCACGAAGTCGAGCATCGCAAATGGCGGAACGTCCATGGACACTCGACCGTTTCCTGGGATCATCGTCAGCTCGCCGATGCGGACGAACTGGTGCACCACCGCTCCGCCGCCCAGTGTGGCGCGATCCTCGATGGACACATGCCCGGCGAGCAGCACGTTGTTGATGAGCGTGACGCCCCGCCCCAGGCGGCAGTTGTGCGCCACGTGGCTGCCGGCGAGCAGGAAGCACTCCTCGCCGACGACGGTCTCCGAATCCGGGATGGTTCCGCGATGAATGGTCACGTGCTCGCGCAGTACCGTCCTGCGGCCGATGCGGCAGTAGCTTCGCTCGCCATGGTACTTAACGTCTTGCGGCTCGTGCCCCACGATCACCCCGGGGTGCAGGACACATGCCGGGCCCAGCTCCGTCCAACCGGTGACGTAGACGCCATGGTGAAGCCGGCAACCGGCGGCGATCCGAACGTGCCCGTCGATCACGCAATACGGTCCCACCTCGACATCGGCGTCGAGCTCGGCCTTGCCGTCAACCAGTGCGGTCGGATGGATACTCATGCTGCCTCACGGGGGTTCCTCGCACTCGCTGTGCCGTGAGACATGGTACCAGAACGCTGGTCAATTGCCCCCTTCGCGCACGCGGGGGCCGCCGCCACGCTCGGTGACGCCGGTTGCGCCGACCGCTTGCGAGACCGGACTGCCAGATTGTTCGCTGCCAAAGCGGCAGCGGCAGCCCGGAGGGTACGACCGAGCCCATGGCGCACGCCGTAAGTATATGTATGACCAGAGGTTGCGCCAACGTCACCGTGGTACGCTGTGTGCTGGAACTGCCGGCAGACTAAGGACCGTTCGCCCGCCGCGCACGAATCGTCGCGGGCTCGGCCCCCGTGAGGAGTCAGGCATGAACCTGGATCGGTTGACCGTCCGTGCCGCGGAGGCGTTTCAGGCGGCTGAGCAGCGCGCGCGGAGCGCAGGCCATACCGAGCTGCTTCCGCTCCACCTGCTTGCGTCACTGCTGGAGCGCGAGCCGCAGGGTGGCGCTTCCCCCGGGATTGCCGCCGCCCTTTTGGAGAAGGCGGGCGCGCGGGCGGACCGGTTGCGTTCGGTCGCCGGCAGCGAGCTCCGCCGCCTGCCGCGGGCCGCGGGCGGCACGCTTTCCATGAGCCGCGCGCTCCAGGAGGTTCTGGACGCGGCTCAGGTCGAAGCCGAGCGCATGAAGGACACGTATGTGTCCGTCGAGCATCTTCTGCTGGCTCTGATGGAAGTCAGAAGCGATGCTCGCGAGGTGCTGAGCGTTTGCGGCGTAAGCCGCGACACTCTGCTTGCGGCGCTGAGGGAGATCCGCGGCAACGCACCCATCACTTCCCAGAACCCGGAGGACACCTACCAGGCGCTGGAACGCTACGGCCGCGACCTGGTGGCCATCGCCCGCCAGGGTAAGCTCGACCCCGTTATCGGCCGGGACGAAGAGATCCGGCGCTGCATGCAGATTCTCGCCCGCCGCACCAAGAACAACCCCGTCCTCATCGGCGAACCGGGCGTGGGCAAGACCGCGATCGTCGAAGGATTGGCGCAGCGCATCCTCGCCGGCGACGTACCCGGGGCCCTGCGCGACAAACGGGTGATCGCTCTGGACATGGGAGCGCTGATCGCCGGCGCCAAGTACCGCGGGGAGTTCGAGGAACGACTCAAGGCCGTGGTGCGCGAAGTGACCGACTCCGCGGGCAAGGTGATCCTCTTCATCGACGAACTGCATACCGTCGTGGGAGCGGGCAGGGCGGAGGGAGCCGTCGATGCGGGGAACCTGCTCAAGGCGTGCGGATTCAGGATGCGGCGTTGGTCGCCGCCGCCACCCTTTCGCACCGCTACATCAGCGATCGCAAGCTGCCCGACAAGGCGATCGACCTGATCGATGAGGCCGCCTCGCGGCTGCGCATCGAGAACGACTCCCTGCCTTCGGAGCTGGACGAGTTGCGCCGTCGCATCATGCAGCTCGAGATTGAGCGCCAAGCGCTCACGCTGGAGAAGGACGAAGGCAGCAGGAAACAGCTCGTCGCGTTGCAACGAACCCTCGCCGACCTTCAGGAGAGAAACCGCGAACTCACCGCACGGTGGGAGAACGAGAAGAAGGAGCTGGAGTCCATCAAGTCGCTCAGGCAGCAGATCGATGCCAAGCAGGTTGAGCTGGACGAGGCCCAGCGTCGCGGCGACCTGGAACGCGCGGCGCGCATCCGCTATGCCGAGCTCCGCGAGCTGGAGCAGTCGCTGGCGGGCCGCGAAAAGCGCCTCGCCGACCTGCATCGGGAGGGCGGAGGCCTGCTCCGCGAGGAGGTGACCGCGGAGGAGATCGCCGCAGTGGTAAGCAAATGGACCGGCGTGCCGGTTTCACGGATGCTCGAGGGCGAACGCGAGAAGCTCATCAACATGGAGGACCGCCTGCACGAACGGGTGGTGGGACAGGATGAGGCGGTGCGCGCCGTTTCCGACGCCGTGCGCCGCTCCCGCGCCGGATTGGGCGACCCCAACCGCCCCATCGGCTCGTTCCTCTTCCTGGGCCCCACGGGTGTGGGAAAAACCGAGCTGTGCAAGGCGCTGGCGGCGTTCCTCTTCGACGACGAGGCCGCTTTCGTGCGCATCGACATGAGCGAGTTCATGGAGCCGCACAGTGTGGCGCGACTGATCGGCGCCCCGCCGGGGTACGTGGGATACGAGGAAGGCGGGGTACTCACGGAGGCCGTGCACCGCAAGCCCTACGCGGTGATCCTGCTTGACGAAATCGAGAAGGCGCATCACGACGTTTTCAACGTGCTGCTTCAGGTTCTTGACGACGGCCGGCTCACCGACGGTCACGGCCGGACGGTCGACTTCAAGAACACCATCGTCGCCATGACCAGCAACGTGGGGAGTGAGCACATCCAGCGGCTGATCGAGGGCAGCGATGAGCAACGAGGCGGAGGCGCCACCAAGCGCGGAAGGACTGACGACGCCGGGTCGCGAAGCACCGGGAGTAGGCGAATGGACGCGGCGCTGGAGCGCGAAATCGAGCGCAGGGTGCGCGAGGCGCTGAAGGCACGTTTCCGGCCGGAGTTTCTCAACCGCATCGACGAGGTCGTAATCTTCCACCAGCTTACGCGCGAAGACCTGGGCCGCATTGCCGACATCCAGACTCGACACCTGCAAAAGCGCCTCGCGGCGCGCAACATCACGCTGACGCTCAGCGGCGCGGCGCGGGAGAAGCTCGCCCGCGACGGCTATGACCCCGCCTTCGGCGCCCGGCCGCTCAAGCGTCTTATTCAGCAGGAGATCGAGAACCCGCTGGCGCAGCGGATCGTCGGCGGGGAGTTCTCGCGTGACATGCACATTGTTGTTGATCTGGATGCTACCGGGGACTACGCCCCCAGTGCGGCTGCCGTGGCCTCGGCAGCACCTCGTTCGTGCGAGTGGCCTGACTCACCCCGTAACCGGCCGTCGGATGCCGAAGATACAACGAACACTCCCGGAGAGTACCTATGAACTGGTCGCGACGCATCATGGTTTATTTCGTGGCCCCGATACTTGTCTCATTCCTTGCAGGAGTACTGGCGGCCACCGTCGTCTACTATTTGTACCAAGTCAGACACCCGCCGCGACTCCAAATTACCGAGCAATCCCGCGTCAATCTCCTAGCCCCTATCCACGGCATCGGTTATACGCTTCCTCTGAATGTCGAGTGGGACAAGGGACTTGGAGAGAACGACCCCTTTGTAAGATTGCCCAACCTATATATGTCACGCTTCGAGCTCTCGAACGCCGGAGGAGAGCCGTTGCAACTACGAACCCTACTCGAGCGACCGATTACGTTTACCTTATTCGAAGAAGGGACACTCCTGGGGGCACAACTTGAGGCAGTGCCGGAGGCCCCCAAGATCATCCTAACCAGGGTCCAGAAGACGCGGTCGTTTTCGCTTGAGTTCGATTCCCTCCAGCCAGGTGAACGTTTCAGCGTTGTCACGTTCCACACCGCACCGAAAGAGGGAGGCTTCTCCCTCGAGGGGCGCTTATTCGATCACCCACCACTGTGCATTCAGCAGCGGCAGTCTCAGGCGGTTATGGCCGTTCCGTTGCGCGACGCTGCCTTCGTCGGGTTGATCATCTTAACTGTGGGCACCATCCTCGGCTCCGGAATCGCGCTAGTCCTTCGCAAGCGATTTGACTGATCGCCGACGAGCATTGAGCTAACTTGCGTGCCGAGACCGCCCGAGTGCGCAACTTCGTGCAGAGCTCCTGTACGCTCGTGGCACCTTACCCCTCCAGCAGCCACTGCACCACGGGACGGCAGGCGGGTTCGAATTCGTACTCGCGCAGGTGCCCGACAGACTCCCACCGGAAGGGATCGTCCGGGCCGGGGTCCAGTGTGCCGGCGGCGACGGTGCAGAGGAAGTAGCGGACTTCAACCGACTCGCCGTCGATTTCCTGAATCACGGGCGGCTGCCCGACCGCGACGTGGAGCGTCACGCCCAACGTTTCGGTCCCGATGCGGCGCATGGCCGCCTCCGGCGATTCACCCGGCGCGGCCGCGCCCCAGGGAAAGTGCCAAAGTCGTGTCGCCGCGTCGCCCTCACCGCAATGGGCGATGAGCACGCGATGGTCCGTGTGTTCGATAATCCCGGCGGCGAAAATGCGAAGTCGCGCCCTTTTGGACATTCTTCCGAATCCGGCAGTTACAGTCGCACCACGGCACACCCGCGCGGCACGCCGGCGGGACGCGCCCCTGGATCGGTCATCGTGCCCGCGACGCCACCGCGGCCTGCCGGGTTGGCAACCGGCGACCCGAGGCCGGCGCGGGGCAAACGACTGGGCCACGCACACGGGTTCGGCCTGCGGGCACCGGGCCGGACCAGCCCCTATGCCGCCGACGCCCGACGCACCGGCGGGTCCCGCTCCAGGCGAAGCAGCAGCGTCTGCGAACCTACACCAAAGCCGAAGAGCAGCAGGGAGAGTGCCGCGCGTACGGCCCAGGTCGCGCCTACCTGCCCGGCACCCAGTGCCGCGTCCACGCCCGAAATCGTCCCCGCCGCCAGCTCTCCCCCGGCGAGCACCCATCGCGCGTAACCCACCGGACCGCCGGGTGGGTATTGCCCTCGAAAATACTCACGGATGTGCTCCGCCACCTCCGCCTGATACGCCACGGGCGTAAGTTCGCCGATACTCCGCGCCATCCGCAGCGCATCCGCGGCGAGTTTCCGCGGCGAGTCCCATGCCTCCATGGCGATCGACCCGCCCCAACCCACCAGCACCATGACGCCCGTTCCAGCCATCAACAGCCCGCGGGCGTACGGCCGTCCTGCCGCCGCGGTTCGGTGCACGATGGCGCCGATCAACAGCCCGAACAAGGCAAAGAAGAACAGCCCCAGGAGGAACGGCAGAAGTGCCACGTGCGAAAGCAGCCACGCGAAGGGCACGGTCACCAACGTCCCCAGGCACACCGCAAGCCACCAGCGCGCGTGCCTGTGACCCGGCAACGCGGTTGACGCTCGCAAGGAAACGGAATTCGCGCCACGCGCCGGCAGCATGGGCCTATCTTGGCCGAGCAGCGGGCCGACGGCAATGCGGTCGCCTCGCGCGGCAATCGCAAATTGACGCTCTGTCGCCGGGGGCGACGCGTCGCCGTCCGTGCGGAGGCGTGGTGGCCATCGCGTCACCGTCGCGCGAGAACGCCGCGGGAGGTAAGTCGGAACACCCGGACCGGCGGATCGCGACCGTCCGGCCCGGGGTTCAAGTTGCGCCGTGTCTCACTTGGGAGGCCACGCGTTCCGTCTGGGCGTGACCGGCTTGGGTGGTGCAGCCGTCGAGCCACCGGACACCCCCGGCGGCTTGGCGACAACGACATCCAGAACCACGGTGACCACGGGCTCGGGAAGCGGCGTCGTGCCCGCACTCCACTCGCCGGACGCGTCCGCGGAGACCTCGGTCGCCCTGCCCACGTCGCCCGGCACGCTGGGCGGCTCCGCGGTCGCAGTTCTTTCGGGGCGGCGGCGCGCCGACGATTCGTCGAGTTCCTTGAGTTTGCGCGCCACCAGCGACGGCTCCTCGGCCGTGTGCGCCGCTTCGCGCTGGGATGCACCCTCCGACGTTGATTCCTCTTTCTTCGGCGCAGCGCGGGAATCGGTCGCACCGATCGGTTCCTCCGGCTCGATGCCAAGGGCGCGCACCATCCCCGCCCACAGGTCGCCTCCGGGCGGTGCCGCAAGCCCTGCATCGTCCGCAGCCGCGCTGTCCTTACGAACCTCCGCGACCTTCGGAACGGCTGGCGAAACCGGTTGCTGCGTCTCCGCCGGCCGCGCGACGCCTCGCACGAGCGGCTCCGCCCCGATCCTCGCGGCCGCCTTGCGCGCGTTCCCGACGCCGCGAATGACGGTTGACCCGGCCACGAAGGACACCCGCGCCCCACCGTTGGTCGCCTCAACAACGGCGTCTACGAGCTGGTTGAACTGGCTTTGTGGAACGCGAACCAGCAGCCGGCCCGGGCCGTCAGGGCCCCCGGATAGCGCTGTCTGCTCGGGTGGCGCCGGCGTGCGGCGCGAGCGCGTCTCCGCCCCCGCGGCCACCTCCTCAAAGTGCTGGGTGTCTGTCACCGCCTGGGTGAACTGCGCGGAAAGCTTCCCCAGCACCGCGCGCTGCGCTTTGGCGTCGCTCACCGCGACCTCCACGCGCACCGGCGGCCGCGCCGGCGCGAACGATGGTGTCTGTGGCCCGCGCGACTCCCAACTCGGTGCCGCTGCCCCGCTTGAACCGTACCCTTCCGGACCGACGGCGGCAGCCACCCATTGTTGCTGGAACTCCTCGCACTCCGCGTCCGAAACCTCCGGCGGCTGCGCTTCCCCGGCATCCACGCCGGCGTTAGAGCTGCGGCGCGCGCCGTTCGCGGCCGGTCCTCCGGTGTCCCTCTCGTGGCGCGACGCCGAGGCCAGTTGATCCGTGCCTAGTGGCCGCGGGGCGAGCGCCGCCCGTCCATACCAAAGGCCGGCCGTAACCACGATGGCAAGCAACGCCGCCATGGACAGGACACCCACCAGCACGCGGCGCGATCCACCGCGCACCGTCCGTCGCACCGGTTCGGCGAGCAGCTCGGCGCGCTCCACCTGGCGCATCACCTCCGAGGCGAGGCTGGGCGGAGCCTGCCGCCGCGGCAGAGATGCCACCAATGCCGCCGTCCGGCGCAACTCCTCGTGCAATTGCCGCGCGCCGGAGTCCGTTCGGATGAGATGCTCAACGAATGCACGCTCGCGTGCGTCGAGTTCCTCGTCCAAATAGGCCGAGATCAGTTCACTGAGTCGGTCTTGATCCATATCCATCCCGTACGGCGGCTCCGCCGCAAGTCACCGATGCCGGCTTGCCGTCCCTTGCGACCGGCGGGAAGGCCCGTCCCACAGCTCGGGCGCGCCTGAGCTGCCCGCACTAGGTTCCATGCTCCCCGCGCACGGCCGCCAACAGCACCTCACGCAGTACCATGCGCCCGCGGTGCAGCCGCGACTTCACGGTTCCCACGGGCACTTCGAGAATCTCGCTGATCTCGTGGTAGTCGAACCCTTCCATGTCCCGCAGCACGACAACGGCGCGGTATTCGCCATCCAATTGCAGCAACGCGCGTGCCACGACGGCGTGGAGCTCCACCGATTCCGGCTCGTTCGTCGGGTCCGTACCGGCACCCGAGCCGCCCCGGCGCAGCAACTCGCGTGCCTGGGTCTCAAGGGTGTGATCCGCGTCCTCGCCCGCACCAAACCCCCGCGCGCGCCGCGTCGCACCCGATCTTCGGTGGCTTAACGCGAGGTTCACGGCGATGCGGAAGATCCACGTATAGAAGCCGCTCTCTCGGCGAAAGCTGTGCAGATTCTGGAAGGCCTTGAGAAACGCCTCTTGCGTCAGGTCCTGCGCATCCTCCGCGTGCCCACAAATCCGCCAGCAGGCGTTGAAGACCCGATCCTGGTACTTCTTAACCAGCGCTCCGTAGGCCTCCGTTCGCCCACTATTGACTTTTTCAACTAAGCCGAAATCCTCCAGAGGTATCGGACGCTCCGCGTGCCGGGGGTATTCCTCCCTGGGACTTGGACGTTGCATGAGCGTTACGGTTCCCCCACTGGCACGCGAATCCGCGGCCCGACTCGGGTGACGCCGTCCGAGCCGCAGGCTATGATGCCCCCGGGGCTTTCCCAGGTCAACGAGAATCAGCCGATATGCCTGGGGACTGCCCGCGGGTGCAGCGAAAACCGAACCTGTATTTGGAGAGACCGATGACCACCGCCGTCCAGGACTTCAAGGTCGCCGACCTGACCCTCGCCGACTTCGGCCGCAAGGAAATCACGCTTGCCGAGCACGAGATGCCCGGCCTGATGGCCACGCGCCATGAATTCGGGCCGAAGAAGCCGCTCAAGGGCGCACGGATCACCGGCTCGCTGCACATGACCATTCAGACGGCGGTGCTCATCGAGACGCTGCGCGACCTGGGCGCCGACGTGCGCTGGTGCAGTTGCAACATCTTCTCCACGCAGGATCACGCCGCCGCGGCCATCGCGCAGGCCGGCATCCCCGTCTTCGCCTGGAAAGGCGAATCGCTGGAAGAGTACTGGTGGTGCACGGACCAGGCGCTGCGCTTCAACGGCGACGGGCCGAACCTCATCGTCGACGACGGCGGCGACGCCACGCTGCTCATCCACATGGGCTACGAATGGGAGAACGAGTTCGCCAGGAGCGGCAAGCTGCCCGACCAGGACGCCGCGGACAGCGAAGAAATGGCCATCATCCTGACCCTCATCCGCGAGGAGTTGCAGAACGACCCGCAGCGCTGGCACCGCGTGACGAAGGCCGTCATCGGCGTCAGCGAGGAGACCACCACCGGCGTCAAGCGGCTGTATCAACGGCAGCAGGCGGGCACGTTGCTCTTCCCCGCCATCAACGTCAACGACAGCGTCACCAAGAGCAAGTTCGACAACCTCTACGGCTGCCGGCATTCCCTTGTGGACGGCATCATGCGCGCCACGGACGTCATGCTGGCGGGCAAGCTGGCCGTGGTCTGCGGCTACGGCGACGTGGGCAAGGGCTGTGCCCAGAGCCTGCGCGCTCAGGGGTGCCGCGTGGTGGTCACCGAGATCGACCCCATCTGTGCCCTGCAGGCGTGCATGGAAGGCTACCAGGTGATGACCGTCGAGGACGTCATTGAGACCGCCGACATCTTCGTCACCGCGACCGGAAACAAAGACATCATCCTCGCGGCGCACATGGCCCGAATGAAGGACCAGGCCATCGTCTGCAACATCGGGCACTTTGACAACGAGATCGACATGGCGGGGCTGAAGCGCATGCCGGGCATCCGCAGGGAGAACATCAAGCCGCAGGTGGACAAGTGGGTTTTCCCCGACGGCCACTACTTGCTCGTGCTCGCGGAAGGTCGCCTCGTGAACCTCGGCTGCGCCACCGGGCATCCCAGCTTCGTCATGAGCAACAGCTTCACCAATCAGGTCATGGCGCAGGTGGACCTGTTCCAGAACGGCCGCAAGTACGAGAAGAAGGTCTACACGCTGCCCAAGCACCTGGACGAGAAGGTCGCCCGCCTACACCTCGACCAGCTCGGCGCCAAGCTGACCAAGCTGCGCCCCGACCAGGCGGCCTACATCGGCATCGACCCCAACGGGCCGTACAAGCCGGAGCAGTACAGGTATTGACCCGCGAGCCGTAGACCTCAGTCCGCGCGGCCTTCCAGGGCGCGTCCGGGGAACCTGGGTTGATCGCGCTTACATGGTCGAACAGCGAATGCGGAATGCGGAGGCACCCGCGCAATCCGTCGATCCGTAGGGCGCAGCCGTCGATCTCGTGCGACGCGGCACCGGCTTTCCCGCCGTGCTGTGGGACCGGCTTCCCAGCCGCGCTGTGGGACCGGCTTTCCAGCCGGTCGGTAGTGTGGCACGCATACCGCGCCGCGAATGCGGAGGGGTAACGGGAGGCGAATGATTCCGCCTTTCAACAACGCCGGGGTCTCGCCGCCGGGCGTCCACACGGCCACGCTGGCCGAAGTCGAAGGCCGATTCGGCCACCAATCGGAGCTTCGCCGCGTGCAGATGGACTCCGTACGCTGGATGGTTGATCTGGCGACGCCGGCCGGGGTTGGGCGAATCGTGTTGAACGGAAGTTCTGTAACCGCCATAATGGAACCGAACGACGTGGATTGCGTGCCGCGCTTTCGCCCGTCGAGCCGGAGGGACCGCGAGGCGTTCAAGGAGCTGCGGGTCGGCTTGCCGTTTCTGGACATTGCAATCGTGGGTCCCAGACGATTTGAGCAGTATGTCACCCGCCTATTCGCCGCCGATCGCCACGGTGAGGCCAAGGGCATGGTCGAGGTCGCCGCATGATCCTGCTGGATGAGGGTCAGGTCGCCAACACTCGCGCGAAGCTCCGGCTTCTTGAGGAGAGCTACGAGGAGGTCCGCCGGGAGACCGGCGCCGATGCGGAGCTCCGTGAGGCGGAGATGGAATCGCGCAAGCGGTTCATCAACCAACTGAAGGAAGAAATCGCTCGCTACGAGGCGCATCACGCTGTACCCCGATAGGGGGTGGCCGAGTGGCCAACCTGCCGCGCGAGCCCTCATTCCTGTAGCACGAACCTCCTGGGTCGTGGAGACGACGCCCGAATATCGTTTTTCCGCAGAGCCACTTCATCGACCCTGCGAACCGCTCACTTGCGAACCCACACCCTCCCGCTTCGGCATAACGCCGAACTCGCAGACGCGAAAGTTGGAATCAAACAGGAAAAACACTCCTTCATCATAATAGTAGAGTTTGGCAACCGCGGGTTCATCGGAGTCGGGAGCTCCGATTTTCACCAAGAGCGTGCGGTTGAGCCGCCATGAACAGAGGCTCTCGACGTCGCGCCGCCGCTCGATTACGCCATACGCAGCCTCCACCTGCTCGTAGGTATCGCCTATCCCGATCCGGCTTCCCACTAGCTTCCCCCTGAAGCCCGGATAGAAGTGAATATCCGTAGCCCTACCGCCGCAGAAGCACACGCTGAGACGATTGCGAGAGAAGCGCAGTGACCCCTCCGTACCACCGTCGGCCGCACCGAGCACCGTTTCGGCCTGGTCTTGGCTCATCCCAAACTCGATGCCAGCAAAGCCCGACCCCTCGCCGACGTCGTTGTCGATGAACAACCCATTAGCCGGGAACGTTTCGTCACAGTCTCGACCAAACGCCCCCCAGGCGGAAAGTCCGCCGAGCACACACGCCGAAAGAACTGCGAGAATCACTGCCCTGTTCCTGTGTTGACGGGTGGCACGCATGACTTGACTCCTGGTCGCGGACGAGCTTCTACAGGACCATAGACCTGCTGTGCGCTGAAAGTCAAGTGCCGTCAGGCAGCACTCATCCCTCCATCGTACCCGGGAGCTTGAGGGTGCGGAGCAGCAACCTTCTTGGGTTGCGCGACTGCCCCGGCATCGCCGTCACCAGGATCGCCAAATCACCATGCGCGATTCGTATCCGATCGCCGGCAAAGAAGTCCGCCGCCTGACGGTCGCAACTCTGTTCGGTTGGCGCGGTTTCGCGCACGGCGATTTAGCGTATGTCGCAGGCCCCCTGTGTAGGTGCGATGGAGCCAGTATCCGCGATACGCGGGGCCAGCCGACCGCCAGATCGTCGATGTAGCGCCGAGATGTCCCGTCGCGTGCCAAGCGATCGACACGAAGCTCACCTTCGATCCGCGACGGTTCCCCGGCCGCGGAACGGTGACGGCCGGGGAGTGCGGCACCCCGTCCAAACGTTGGCCACTGCATCTGTCGCCGATTAACCCCGCGATCGTCGCTTTCGCTGCCCACCGTTCGGCACTGCCTCGATGGCGGCGATATGGAGATACGGCAAGTGCGTCCATCGATCGCCGTCGGGGAAGGCGATGAAAACCTCCGAGCGCATGGGCACGACCAGCTCCGGGTTTCGCACGTCGTAATGCCGCCCGCTCGAGAGCACGAGCCGAAACGGCTTGAAAGGCTCACGACGCAGCAATTCACGCAGTTGGTCGGAGATCATGCAGGAATCATAGCGGGCCGGCGTCGCTTCGACAGGGAGGAAACATGGCCTCGATCACCCCTGCGCCGCCCGGGTACAGCGATTTCGAGCCCCACCAACCGACCGGAGTCGATACGGTCCGGCCCCGCCGCCGCTGCCAGGCCCTGTTCTCAACACTCAACGACCATCGGCAGCTCCGGCCGCTGGTCGGCACGCGACCCGCGCAGATGCCGATCGAAGGCCAGTACGGGCAGCGGCGCGGCACCGCACTCGAACGCCAGCCCTCGCCGGCCCAACGTCCGGGCGACCTCCTACGAGGGTCCGTCGGCGCGAAACATCGCGTAAGCCGCCATCAGTTGCCGGGGCCGTCGTCACCGTTTCGGGGAATCGGTTTACCGTCACGCACGACGACGTCTGTGCGGCAATACACGGCCTTGCCCTTGAGCAACCGGGCGGCGTTCTTCACCCCGAAGGTATGGGTCCGGCCGCCGCCCGCCTGCCCCGCGCCGCTCTTCTCGTACTTCCAGTCCGCCTTCTCGAGGAACACAACGTCGACACGCCAGATGACAACGGGACGTCCTCGTTCAAGGGACTCCGTTGAATCAACCAGGTATCGCCACACGATGTACCAACCCGCGTGGTCATAGTGTGATTGGATGGCCCACGGTCGCTTGCTTCCCTTGCTCTCAAGAGACTCACGGGGTGACGGATCTTGACCGGATCCGCGCCGACGAAGGTCGGGAAACCGCTGTTGCGCCGTATCCGTATTCCGATGCTTCTCGTAGTTGCTCACCGCGTCCAACGCTTTGGCCCCGTAGATTCCGACAATGGCGCTGAACACGTTCGCCTGTTCGTAGTAAATCTCGACGAGTTCTGCGAGCTCTCGTTCGATGTACTCAATCGCCCGGCGGATTGCCGAGATGTCGAGCCCCGGTGGCAGCGGGACCCCGCCATCGAAGTCGCCCTTACGAACCACGGCCGTTACTCTGACTCGGCTCGTAGTCCGCCAAACGGGGGATCGCGCGGGTCGCCAGCTCGAAATACTCGCGGTTCAGCTCCAGGCCGACGCTTCGCAGGCCCATCGCCGCCGCCGCGGCAATCGTCGAACCGGATCCCATGAACGGATCCAGGATAATCCCTTTCTCCAACGGCAGCGCGGCGCGGACCAACTGCCGCAGGAAATGCTGCGGCTTCAAGGAGGGATGTGGCGCGAGCTCACGCTCGTATCCGCGCGCCGGGGACGAGTAGATAAGGTCCCGGAACGGTTCGTCATTGGAAGTCCGCCGCAGTCCCCCGGTCTTCCATTTCCGCAGATTGTCCTGCACGCGACCCTCACACGGCTTCCTGAACAGGCCCCAGGGTTCCCAACACGACTTCGGCATGACCGTGATGTCGGCGAACTCCCGGTGCGCGTTCTTCGGGCGATCGCCCCCGCGGAGCGTGTGAACCACGCGGATGATCTCGCCCCGCTTCTCGAACCCCGCCGCGATGAATGGCGCGTAGACCAGGTGCGAAACCAAGGGGTTGGTTGCGATGAAGACGTGAGCGCCGGGGACCAACACCGGAAGCAGCAGCTCGGCCAGGCTCGTAAAAAACCGGTGCAGTCGCTTGTGGTCCGCTTCCTTCAGAACTGTAAACCGTGGAAGCGGACGGCGCTCGCACCCGTCAAACGCGGGTGGAATCCGCCACACGCCTCCGCGTCCACTCCGCAGCTTCTCGAGTTCGCGAGGGGAGTACTCCAACAGCCCGTACGGAGGGTCCGTCACGACGGCATGAATCGACCTCGGCTTGGCCGCTGCCAACCATTCAAAGGCGTCGACGCAGTGGAGCTCGTACGCGCCGAGTGCGCGGGTTCGCTCCACCCGAAACAGTAGCGGCTCTTCACAGTCTCGGGGCGCCTTCAACGTGGATGTCCGTGCCATCGCAACGCCTCGGTGAACCTTGGTATCGGAGCGACATACTACGCCACCCACTACGCCGTTCAAGTGGTTTCAGCAGGGGCCCGCGCGCCGCTCTCAGTACTCAACGACCATCGGCAGCCCCGGCCGCAGGTCGGCACGCCGCCCGCTCGAAAGCACCAGCCGAAACGGCTTGAAGGGCTCGCGACGCAGCAGTTCACGCAGTTGGTCAGAGAGCATGCAAGAATTATAGCGGGCCGGCGTCACATCGACAGGGAAGTAACTCAGCCGCGACCCAGCCCGCCGGCCGCGCTCGTCGGGGCCGCGCGGGCGCCAACGTGGCATTCGCCGCAGCAATCGGCCTCGGCGCGCGGTGGGTGGCGGGCTCCCCAGGGGCCCGCTCGGGCGATGCCACGGATCGCTGGCGCGCCGCTTGCAGGGGGTTCCCCCGGCGGCCGAGGGGGCGGCGGACCAGCTAGCGCTAGCAGCCCGTGGTGAAAAGCGGCCTGCGCGATGTAGCACGGGCATCCTGCCCGTGAAACCAGGGGCGGCAAGCCCATGCCACGAGTTTCGCCAGAGGCTGCTAGCGGCGGCCGTGCGCCGTTGGTCCACGTACGCCCGCCACCTATAATGGCCGCATGCGCCGCCCATGCGGCGCCTCTCGAACGCGAAATAGGGAGAAACCTGATGAAGAAACTACGACTCTTTACCCCCGGACCGACCATGGTTCCGGAAGACATCCTCCTGGAGATGGCCCGGCCGATGGAGCACCACCGGACGGCCTACTACAAGGACCTCGTCAAGCAATGCCACGAGCTGCTGCAATACCTCTTTCAGACCCGGGCACAGGTGGTGACCATCACCGGCAGCGGCACATCGGCGGCGGAGGCGGCGATCGTCGGCTGCTGCCCGCCCGGCCATAAGGCGCTGGTGGTCAACAACGGCAAGTTCGCGGAACGCTGGGTGAAGGTCTGCACCACGTTCGGCATTGAACACACCACCCTGCCCATCACCTGGGGCCACGGAGCCAAGGCGGCGGACATCAAGAAAGCGCTGGACGCGGACCGCAAGATCGACACCGTGATCCTGGTGCACAGCGAGACGTCGACCACGGCGCTGTCGGACGTGGAGGGCATCGGCCGCCTCACCCGCGAGCGCGGAGCCCTGCTCATCGTCGATGGCATCACCGCCGTGGGCGCCATCCCTGTGAAGACGGACGAATGGGGTGTGGACGCCTACATTACCGGCTCGCAGAAAGCGCTCATGCTCCCCCCGGGGTTGGCGTTCGTGGCGGTGAGCGATCGCGCCTGGGAGCGCATCGAATCGGGCAAAATGCCCATGCTCTACAACGACTTGAAGGCCTATCGCAAGTCGCTCCAGGAGTGGGACGTGCCCTACACGCCTGCGATTTCGCTGGTGCGCGGGCTGCTTCCGGTGCTCAAGGGCATCAAGGAACGCGGCCTGGAGGCCATCTGGAAGGAAACGGCGATGCTGGCGCGCGGGACGCGCGCCGCGGCCGAGGCGCTGGGCCTGAAGCTCTACGCCGCCGACCCGGTCGATTCCGTCACCGCCGTCGTCGTGCCCGACAAGGTCAACGAGGCAACGCTGCGCAAGAGCATGCGCGACAAGTACGGGTTCCAGATCGCCGGCGGCCAGGGGGAGCTGAAGGGCAAGATCGTGCGTTTCTCGCACATGGGCTATGTGGATGCCTTTGATACGCTGGGCGTCATCGGCGCGTTGGAGATGTGCCTGTTGGGGCAGGGCTTCAACCTGACCGTGGGGGCGGGCGTCGCCGCCGCGCAGAAGGTATTCGCGGAAGCCATGACCCATTAACGCGCCGAGGCCGCAGCCGCCGCGTGCCTGCTCCCGGCTTGCACGAGCGGCGAGCGGCGGATATACGGTCGCCCATGCACTCGTTCTGTCACGCCGTCAAGCGCGAGGTGGCAGGCGCAGGGTCGGCGCCGCGATGGATCTTGGCTGTGTCCGCCATTCTCCTCGCGGGGTGCCTCTCGCCCGGTGAGCGCGCCCGTTTGATCCGCGACAACGAAGCGCTCCGCCGCGGCAATGAGGCGCTGCAACGCGAAGTCGCCCAGCGTGACGGCACCGTCGCCTTGTTGCAGAAACAGGTAAGCGACCTACAGGGCTTCGGGGACCGACCGCTCGCGGTGTTCGCCCCCGTCAAGCTGGAAATCGCCAGTCTGTCGGGCGGTGTGGACCTGGACGGCAAGCCCGGCGACGACGGGGTGGCGGTGCATCTGCGGCTTTACGACGCCGACGGGGATGCCGTCAAAGTGCCTGGCCGGGTGGCAGTACAACTGCTGGACAATTCTCGAATGGGCTCGCCGCGGGTCGTCGGCCTCTACGTGTTCGACGACATGGCGCAGCTCCGCAAGGCCTGGCACGGACGCTTCGGCACGCAACACTATACGCTCAAATGTCCCTTCGCCCCGGGCGTGGAGCTGCCCGCCGGCAACAAGCTGGAAGTGCGTGCCGAATTCGTCGATTACCTGACCGGAGCGACATGGTCGGCCATCAAGGAAGTTACGATCGCCCCGCCGCGAACGTAGGCGTTCGATTCCGGGGCGGCGGCCACGCATCGGCGCCCATTAGCCGGACCTTGGCCGCCGGCGCTCGCTCGGCGCCGGTTTGCCGAGGCACTATACTCTAGTCAGTCCGTTGTCGCGGCGGCCGTGAAGAGGTAGGAACCTATGTCTGAGAAACATGCGGGCGCTGACGGGCCCGAGCAGGGCGGCGCGGCCACCGCCGTGGCCCAACCGCGCAAGGACCCCGCTCCGCCGCGCCGCAAGCCGAAGCAACTTCCCCCTTTCAAAGTTCTTCTGCACAACGACGACGTCAACAGCTTTGAACATGTGATTCGCGCGATCCTTCAGCTCACCACGCTGGAACCGAAGGCCGCGGTGCTCAGGACCCTTGAGGCGCATGAGACGGGCGTTGCGCTCCTACTCGTCACCCACAAGGAGCGGGCGGAACTTTACGTCGAGCAGTTCGCATCCCTCAGTCTGACGGTTACCATCGAACCGGCGTAAGAGAGACGGGTCCTGCCCCGGCGGCTGGGACAACGTCCCGCCGGTGGGCATTGTCGCGCCTTTTGGCGCATGACCCACGGCCGCGCCTCGGGCCCCGCGTGAATGGATGTGTCTGAAGCTCGCACTCCACTATTGCTTCTGACCGTGGACTCGTTGCTTTCGCTGGGGGCGCTGGTCATCGGCGTGTCCGTGGCAGCGCGTATGCTGCTGCGACCCCCCGTCGGTCTGCTTGCCGCCGCCCCGAGGCCCCAACACAGCCTCGCCGAGGACGCCGTCGCCCTTGCCGTGTTCAGCTACCTGCTGGCCTACACCTTGTTCTACGGGGCGTCGAGCCTGGTGGCCGGGCCGGACGCGGACGTGTCAATCCGACTCGTGAGCGGCAGCGTCGCGCAGGTGGTGGGGACCGCCGTATGTCTTTGGCTGGCAGCTCGGCGTTTCGAGGGCGGCATCGGTCGTTTCTGGCGTGGCGGGGGCAGCGTGACCCGTCGGACGCAGTTCAGGGTCACGGCGGCCACCACGGTGTTGGCGCTGGGAGTCTGCCCGGTCGCCGTGGAATGGGGCGTGGCGGCGATGCAGTGGCTGACGCCGGGCGTCGAGGCCCGCCCGCACCCGACCATCGAAAGTCTGCGCGTGCCGGGGCGGTCGCTGCCCGTCACCTGGCTGCTCTGGATCAGCGCGGCGGCGGTGGCCCCGCTTGCCGAAGAAGTGTTCTTCCGTGGGATCCTCCAGAACGTGCTGCGCGTCGCCCTCCGGGGACGGTGGAGCGCCATCGCCGGGGCTGCGGTGGCGTTTACCCTGGTCCACTTTTCGCAGCCCTTCGCGCTGCCGGCGCTGTTCATCCTCGCGGTACTGATCGGCTTCGCCTATGAACGCACGGGGTCCATGCTGCCGCCGTTAGCGTTGCATGCGGCCTTCAACCTCAAAACGCTGGTGTGGGACGCGCTCTCCGGCACGGGGCGCTGAGCCGCCACCCGAGTCGTTGCTCGAACGAGGATCGCCGACCACTCCGCCGCTCCATCGCTTATGGACACGTCGGGCATGCTCCCGGCGTGACCAGGAAGGGGTAGGCCTCTCCCTGGAACGCCTTGACCAGCAGGAACACGTCGGTGATGTTCACGGAACGGTTAAGGCACGACTCAAACCCCAACTGTCCGACGCCGCCTACGTCAACGACGCTCACGTGCGGACTTAAGGGCCCGCCGGGCTCCTGGAAGGCTTTGAGCGCGGCGACGAAGTCGTTGATGTTCACCAGTCCGTTCGGGGCCGTCCAGCCGGTCACCAGAAGCTCACCCACCGTATCGCCCCAGAACTTGGGATCCGGTCGCGGGGTCGTGCTCACCAGCAGCGGAGGCGAGACCACGACATTGACGATCTCCGCCGCAATCTCGTAAGCGGCATCGGGAATGATTTGACAGTCACCCACGTGCACAACGGCCTCCGGCCAGACCCGCGTAACGGGAGTAGTTGCTACGCCAGCCAATCCTGTGGCGTCGGGTACGCCCACCCACCCGAGGCTGGCCGCCGACGGCGCGACACGCCGGATGCGATGTGCCACCGGGCTGGTGTCGTCACCGGGAGTAAACGAAACGTACCGGTTCTTGGCGATGTCATGCGGCGGAGGCGCCGCCACGGGTTCACGCAGGCAATCGTCGGGAATGCCGTTGGCGTCCACGTCCTGTGACGTGCCCAGCGTTATGTCGCACCCGTCCGGAACGGCGTTGCCGTTGCAGTCGCCGCAGGCCGGCGACAAGCCGCCGCAACCCGCGACCTCCACGCAATCCGGGATGTTGTCGCCGTCGCAGTCCGGGCCGTCGTCAACACCTGGACACTGGTCGCAACCGTTCGGTACGCCGTCACCGTCCGAATCCACTGCATCGTCGAAACCGGGACAGATGTCGCAAACGTTGAGCACTCCGTCGCCGTCGGCATCGTTGCCGGCAAGCTCGCAAGCATCCATCACGCCGTTCGCATCGCAGTCGGTTCCCAGCCCGCGGGCAATATCACAGGCGTCGGGAGAGCCGTTCTCGTTGCAGTCCGACCCGCCGATTTCGACGAAGTACGAGGCACCGGAGTTGCCCGCAACGCCGTCAGTGCCTCGTGCGCCAATGACCGCCGTTGGCCCGGAAAGCGAAAGCGACACACCGAACTCGTCGCCCGAGGCGACGCCGCCCGGCACGAGCTTGCGTTCATCGACCCACGCCGTCCCCAGCCGCGTGTAGGAATAGATCGCTCCGGCGCCCAGCGGCATGCGTGCCCCGATCACGGCGACCGTGCCATCCGTTGACACGGAGTACCCGTATTCCGCGAACGTTCCCCCGTCGCTGGCCAGCAGCTTGGCCTCCTGTACCCAACCGCCGACTTCGCGCCGGAACACGTACGCGGAACCCGAGTTCGATCCCAGGTCGTTGTCGGAGTTCGCCCCGGCCAGGACCAGATCACCGCTGATGGATACGGCATGTCCGAGGCGATTCCCAGCCCCGGCATCCGCCGCCAGGAGCTTCGCCTCCTCGGTCCACGCCAGGCCGTCGAATGCAAACACGTACGCGGCACCTGCGGCCGACGCTGCTTGCGGGTCCGTCTCCGCTCCGACCACCGCCTGTACGCCCTCCATGGCAAGCGAGTACCCGAACTGGGCGTTGGCGATCCCGTCCGACGCCACCAGTTTCGCCTGCTGTGTCCAAACCGTCCCGGCGCGCTGGAACACGTAGACGGCCCCGGAGCTCGTTCCCAAGTCGTCGTTATACGGAGCACCGACGAGCGCCGTGTTGCCGCTTACCGCCAAAGTGCTGCCGAACTGGTCACCCGCCGCGGCGTCGCTCGCCGTCAGCTTGGCTTCCTGCACCCACGCGCTGCCCGTCCATCGGAATACGTAGGCGCTCCCGGAAGCCACACCGGCGTCGTCGTCCTGCGGGGCTCCGATCACCACGGTGTCGCCATCTACGGCCACCGCGCTGCCGAAGTCGTCGTCCGTCGCACTATCAGCCGCCCAGATTTTCGCCTCTCGTCCCCATTGAGTCGCCGCCCGGCGGAACACATACGCAGCGCCGCTCGCCGACGCGCCGCCGTTGTCACCATCGGCGCCCGCCACCGTCAGGTCGCCGCTGATGGCCACCGCCACGCCCACACGCCCGTTGAGCAGACCATCGCCTTCGACCATCTGCTGATCGCAGGGACTGTAGACCAGTTCTTCACAGCGACCGTCGATTCCGTTGTTGTTGTCGTCGCCTAAGCAACCGCTGCCGATGCCATGGTAGGTGCCGCCCAACAGCGGACAGCAGACGCCATCCGCAGCCGTGCACGCCCCGCCGCCGACGCAGCAGGCACCAAGCCCGCCGCATTGCGAACCGGCGCCCAACCAGGCCCCGCCCGCGCCGGTACATTCAGCGTCCAGCAGACCGATGGAGCATCCGCCCGCGGAACAGCATGCCCCGCAGAGCCCGTTATTGGAGTGTGTGCACACCCCGGCCGAGCAGGCATCGCTGGTGCAGGAGGAGCCGTCGCTGGAGCACACGGTTCCGTCGGGCTGGAAGACATCCGATGGACACGTGGCGCTTGCACCGGTGCAGAGTTCGCTCTGGTCGCATTCGCCGGACGCCGCCCGGCATACTGTGCCGGCCGAGGCCAACTGGTCGGCGGGACAGGCCGCGGAGGAACCGCTGCATGTTTCGGCTACGTCGCAGGCTCCGGCCGTGGCGCGACAAAGTCCCCCTGCCCCCACGAACGAATTGGCGGGACAATTGGCGCCGCTGCCCGTACAGAACTCCGCGAGGTCACACGGACCCGCGGCCGCACGGCATTGGGTGCTGCTCGGCGCCATGGCGTCGGCCGGACACGTCGCCGATGAGCCGCTGCATGCTTCCGCAACGTCGCAAACGCCCGCCGCGGCGCGACAGACCGTGCCACCGGCCACGAAAGCGTTCGCGGGGCACGCCCCGGATACTCCGTTGCACATCTCCGCCACGTCGCAGGACCCGGCGGATGGGCGACAGGTAGTTGTGTTCGGTAAGACGACGTCGGGCGGGCAGGAGGCCGACAGGCCGGTGCAGCTTTCGGGAATGTCGCAGGTGCCTGCCGAAGCGCGGCACGTAGTGCCCGCCACGACGAAACCGTCCGCCGGGCAGTTCACCGCGACCCCGTTGCAGAACTCGGCCGTGTCACACACGCCGGCCGCAGCGCGGCAGAGCGTCGAACTCGCCGCCACGGCATCGGCCGGGCACGCGGCGGACGAACCGTTGCAGGTTTCTGCTACGTCGCAGACGCCGGCGGCTGAGCGACAAACCGTCCCCGCCGCCGTAAAGCCATCCGTCGGACACGCCGCCGATACGCCGTTACAGAACTCGGCCACATCGCATACACCCGCCGAGGCTCGACATTCCAGGGTATTGGGCTGCACGGCATCCGCAGGACAGGCAGTCGAGGCGCCGTCGCAGAACTCCGCAATGTCGCAGGCACCGGCTGAGGCACGGCATTCGGTCGAGCTGGGCGCAACGGCGTCCGCCGGACACGCCGACGATGCGCCGTCACACGCCTCGGCCACGTCGCACAGCCCTGCGGAAGAACGGCACACTGTGCCCGAGGTCGCCAACACGTCGGCCGGACAAATGGTCGTCGCTCCGTCGCAGAACTCCGTTACGTCGCAGGCGCCGGCCGAAGCGCGGCATTCCGTGGTATCTGGTGCCACGGCATCGACGGGACAGCCGGCGGACACCCCGTCGCACGTCTCCGCGAAGTCGCACACGCTCGCCGCAGCGCGACAGACCGTCCCCGCGGCGGCGAGGCTGTCCGATGGGCAGCCCGTCAGAGCGCCGTCACAGAATTCCGCGGGGTCGCAGGCCCCTGCCGAGGCCCGGCATTCCGTGGTGTTGGGCTGCACCGCGTCCGCGGGACATGCCGACGAGACGCCGTCGCAGAACTCGGCGATATCGCAGGCGCCGGCGGAGACGCGACACTCGGTAGTGCTGGGTGCCACCGCGTCCGCCGGACACGCTGACGAAACGCCGTCGCACGCCTCAGCGAGGTCGCACAGCCCCGCGGCTGCGCGGCAGACCGTGCCCGAAGTCGCCAACACGTCGGCCGGGCAAATCGTCGTAGCTCCGTCGCAGAACTCCGCCAGGTCGCAGGCGCCGGCCGCGGCGCGGCATTCCGTTGTGTCGGGGGCGACGGTGTCGACGGGACAAGCGGCGGAAACGCCGTCGCACGCCTCCGCGAAGTCGCACACGCTCGCGGCAGCGCGGCAGACGGTACCCGAGGCCGCCAACGCGTCCGCGGGACAGGCAGTTGCCACGCCGTCGCAAAACTCCGCTACGTCGCAAGCACCGGCCGAGGCGCGGCATTCCGTGGTGCCAGGCTCCACGGCGTCGGAGGGGCAAGCGTTGGAGACGCCGTCGCAGAACTCGGCGATGTCGCAGGCGCCGGCCGAGACGCGACATTCGGTAGTGTTGGGTGCCACCGCGTCCGCTGGACACGCCGCTGTTACGCCGTCACAGGCCTCAGCGATGTCGCACAGCCCCGCGGCAGCGCGGCAGACCGTGCCCGAGGACGCCAAAGTATCCGCAGGACAGGCCGTGGCCGCCCCGTCGCAAAACTCCGCCACGTCGCAAGCACCGGCCGAGGCGCGGCACTCCGTGGTGTTGGGTGCCACGGCGTCCGCCGGGCAGACGGCGGACGCGCCGGTGCACGTTTCGGCAACGTCGCACACCCCCGCGGCCGCGCGGCAAACGGTACCCGCTGACGCCAATGCATCCACCGGGCACGCCGTCGAGACACCGTCGCAGAACTCCGCAACATCGCAGGCTCCGGCGGAGGGCCGGCACTCGGTCGTGTTGGGCGCGACGGCATCCGCCGGACACGAAGCGGAAACGCCATCACAGGCCTCGGCCAAGTCGCAAACACCGGCGCCGGCACGGCAAACCGTCCCGGAGGCAGCGACACCGTCGGCCGGGCATGCCGCGGAAAGTCCGTCGCAGAATTCCGCTGCGTCACAGGGGCCCGCGGCCGCACGGCATTGTGTCGTGTTCGGCTGGAACGCGTCCGCAGGACAGGCGGTGGCAGCGCCGTCGCAGAACTCCGCCACGTCACAGGCACCGGCCGACGGGCGGCATTCGGTGGTGTTCGGCGCAACCGCGTCCGCGGGACACGCTGCCGCCAGCCCGTCGCATGTTTCAGCAACGTCGCACACGCCCGCGGCGGCGCGGCAGACGGTACCCGAAGCAGCCAAACCGTCCGCCGGACAAGCCGTCGTCACTCCGTCGCAAAACTCCGCCACGTCGCACGTACCGGCGGCAGCACGGCACTGCGTCGAATTCGGCGCGACGGCATCGGTGGGGCAAGCAGCCGACGAACCGTCGCACGCTTCGGCGACGTCGCACACTCCCGCCGCCGCGCGGCATACCGTCCCGGAAGTCGCAAGGCTGTCGCTTGGGCAGGCGGCGGAGAGTCCGTCGCAGAACTCTGCCACGTCGCAGGCACCCATGGACGCGCGGCACTCGACTGTATTCGGTTCGACTGCATCCGCCGGGCAGCTTACCGAGGCGCCGTCGCAGAATTCCGCCACATCACAGGCACCTGCGGACGCGCGGCACTCCGTGCTGTTGGGTTGCACGGCGTCCGCGGGACACGCGGCCGACAGGCCGGTGCATGTTTCGGCGACATCGCATGCCCCCGCGGAAGCCCGACACGCCGTTCCCGAAGTCGCGAGTACGTCACTGGGGCAGGAAACGGATGCTCCGTCGCAAAACTCCGCGATATCGCAGGCGCCGGCCGCCGGACGACACTCCGTCGTGCTCGGCTCGAGCGCGTCGCTCGGGCACGCCACCGATACCCCGTCACAGAACTCGGCAGGGTCGCAGGCGCCCGCGGAAGCACGACATTCCGTGGTGTCAGGCGCCACGGCATCGGCAGGGCAGGAGGCGGCCGTACCACTGCATGTTTCGGCTACATCGCAGGCGCCGGCCGCGGCGCGACAGACCGTGCCGGACGATGCGAAACCATCGGCCGGGCAATTGACGGACGTCCCATCACAGAATTCTGCAGCGTCGCAGAGACCGGCCGAGGCACGACACTCGGTGGTGTTCGGCTCCACACCATCGGCGGGGCAACTTGTGGACACGCCATCGCAGAACTCCGCCGCGTCGCAGGCCCCGGCGGCCGGCCGGCATAACACCGTGGACGCCGCCGCCGTGTACTCGCACGTACCCGCATTGCAGACGTCCACCGTGCACGCGTTCAGGTCGTCACAGTCGGGGTCGACCACACATTGGGCACGCACTGAACCGCACAAACCCAGAAGCAGAACACCCGCCCAGGTTGCTGCCCGAAGCCCGCCACGGAACCGGGGGTGTCGCATACTGCGACGAAGTTCGACAGTCTCGGATCCGCCTACCATGATCCTCACCCTCCCTACGGCATCCAGCGGATCGCGCGACCGACCGAATCGCGTTGCATCCGCCCGACCCAATCTCGTCACAGTACAGCCATGCACCGCCAGCCGAGCGCGCCGAACACGCGGCGCATTAGGCCGTGTTCACGGCCCTTGGAGCGGCCATTCGAGGCACCTTCCCATTCAGGCGCGACACTACCCCCCGGCAGGCACGAGCGCACGAACGCGGCGCCATGCCACCGCCACGCGCCCGAAACGCGGGCGCACGGGCTCTCGCTGACCACGGGATGGGGCCGGGTTGACGGCTGGATGGTCCCTCCGGACTTCCGGTTCCTCGCTTCCGCTCCGTGCTTCCGGCCGCAAACGGGCTGGCGCGGACCATAGCCTGCCGGCGCGGCCATCCTCCTTGCCTGGCGGCGATGGGGAGTCCATCGCGCCGGACCTACGCGCCCGGTCCGAGTTGCCGTTGCCCACCAAGGCGCGGATGTGTCGATTCTAACGGAAGCTGTTGGTCAATTCAAGCTGGGCGAAAGGCCCCGACGCCGCTCCAGGGACCGAAGGTCCGACAATTCCCCAGCCGCCCGGCCCCGCCCCGCTCGCCGGTCCCCGGGACTGGGACACAAGACCGTAGCGGCCCTCGCAGCCCGCGACCGCGTGCCCGGCGCACTCGTAACGATTCAGAACCGCTACGCCAGGAAGGTCACGGGTCGCCCAAGAGCGCATCGTATACCTGCTCGACCGCTCGCACCGTCTGGCGGATGTCGAATCGTTCGCGGCAGACGCGCTGACCGGTCGCGCCCAGGTTCCGGCGCACAGCGTTGTCGTCCAACAGCGCCTCGATTGCCGCTCCCATGGCCGCGGGGTCGCACGGCGGCACGAGCCTACCCGTCTGGCCGTCAGTAAGGATCTCCCGCGCCGCGCCCACCTCCGTCGCCACCACCGGAACGCCCTGAGCCATGGCCTCCACGATCACCAGGCCGAATCCCTCCCCGGGAGGGATCGTGCACACTACGGCAATATCAAACTCGGCGCTCAGAGCGACGGCATCGTCACGGTGGCCCAGGAAATGAACCTGGCCCTCGAGCGCAAGCTCGCGGCGCTGCGCGAGCAGCGCGTCGTAATAGTCCCGTTGTCCGGCCGCCGTCTCCCCCCCGATGTGCACGAAATGCACCTCGGGACGGCGCCGGCACACCAGCGCCGCCGTCTCGAGAAAGTAGCGGTGCCCTTTGATGCGGTTGAGCGACCCCACCATGCCCACGATGCGCGCTGCAGCGACGAGCCCCAGCATGGCTCGCAGTCCCGGTGCAGGCGCCGGAACGGGGGCACAGTCGATGCCGTTGTAAATGACGCTCAGGCGCCCGGGCACGACCGGCCGCGTTCCGGCGGCCGTTGCCTCACTGTTGGCGATAGACCACGACCGCCGGACGCCCGCTACCCGGAGTATGCGGCCCAGTAGAACCACACCGAGCGCGCGGACCAGGGAGCGTCGCGTGCCCTCCGGCCCGTCGGTACTCGGCGATGCGCGGACGCCGGTGAGCGGTGCCCGCCAATGCCACACGCAACGGACCTTGCTGCGCAACGACGCCAGTGCCGCCAGCGCATGGAAGTGGTTGTAATTCGTGTGCAGGATGAGAACGTGCCCGCGACGTACGTGCCGGCGAAGGCGCAACGTCGTTGCCAGGAACCACCACGGCATGCGCAGGTAACCGACCCAGCGCGTGGCGGCGCTCTCCCCGGTGTTGCGCCGCAGCGCCGGCGGCCAACCGGTGCCCAGATTTGTCACCGAAAGCCCGGCGCCGCGCAAGCGTTCCGCAAACGGCCCGTCGCCGCAGGCGGCCGCGGATACCTCAAACCGTGCCCGGTCGATGCCCCTCACCAGCCGCAGCATGGACTCCGCGCTTCCACCGCCTTCCCGCCCCCCCACCAGGAAACAGACATGAGGTTTGCCGCGCGGCTCGAGGCTCATTTATCCCACCACCGCCGTCGGCGCGCCCTGGCGCCAGATCGCCATCCGCCGCAGCACGTTAAGCAGCAAGCGCACGTCGGCGCCGCTGAGACGCAGCAGCGCGCCGAGCGGCAAGCCGCTGGAGCGGCAGAAGCACGCCGCCATGATCGCGGCCTCGAGCGTGTACGCGGCCACCATGGACGCCGAAACGCCGGTGAGACCCCATACCGGGATCAACAAGTACATGAGGGCGATGTTGGTCAGGAGCGACGCGGTCACCGCCGTCGAAGTCACGCCGGGGCGTCCGATACCGTTGAAGTAGGCCGAAAGCAGCTTGGAGATCACGCGCACCAGAATGCCGGGCAGCAGGAGCTGAAAGGGCAGCAACACCGGAAGAAACCGTGGTGACAGCACGATGGCGATGATGGGCCGGCTGACCACGAAGAGGAAACCGATGGCCGCGGCGGTGCACAACAGGCACAACCGTACGCATTGTGCCAGAGAATGGCACCTGCCCTGGGGGTCGGCGGCGCTGCGGGGGAGCATGGCCGTCTGGAGCGAATCCGCCACCATCCACACTTTTCCCGCCAGCGCCGCGGCCGCCGAGAACATTCCCAGCTCCGCGGCGGTAACCGGGCACAGCATCAGGATGATCGCCCCCATCTGCACGTTGGCCATGCTTGCCAGTTTGCCCACGTAGAACCGCACTCCGTAGCCCAGGCTGGCGGTCAGTTCCGCGGCGTGCAGCGGCACCAGGCGGCAACCGTGCCGCGCCGTCAGCACCGCGGCGGCGAGCACCGCCGCCAGCATCAGTCCACCGATCTGAAGTTCCACAGCTCGCCGCACACTCAAGGTTCCCCAAACGGAAACCGCCGCCATGCCCGCCATCGAGAGCACCGCCGGCGCCGTGGCCAGCAGGTTGAACGCGCGAACCTCTCCCATCCCCAGCAGGAGTCGTGTCAGATAGAGTTGCAGCAGGTTCACCGGCACCCAGAGCAGCGCCAGCCGGAACAGCGGCAGTGGCGCCTTGTCGAGAAACCCCAGCCCGGTGCAGGTCACCGCGTACCCTGCGGCGCAGCCCACCACGCTGAATGCCAGGGCCAGAACCACGCTCTGGGTCATCGCCTGCGAAGGCGTGAGCCGTCCGGAACCCACGAAGTACACATTGGACATCTCCTGTCCCAGCGCAAAGCCCAGGGCCAGGAGCGAGGCGAACAGCATACAGGCGGCGAACTCCCCCCGCCCGGCGGGAAGCAACGCCCACGCGAGGAGGCTTTGCGTGCCGAGCGCTGCCAGCGCACCGGCGACGTTGGTGAGCAGGGCACTGCGGGCGTCGCGGGCGTAAGTGCGCATCGTCTAGGACCCAACCGCGGCGGCGCGCATGCCCCCTGTCGTCAGGAAGCCCCGCGACGGAGCGTATCCCGGCACCGCCGCCCCGCCTGCCGCCCGGGCTCGGTAGTAGCTGTTGATCACCAGACCGGCGAACACAAACAGGTAGAAGAAGAACGCCATCTTGACCGTGAGGAACAGGTGGTCCTGCATGGCCGATATCACGATGAAGGAGAGCAACCCAGCGCGGAAACCGTGGACGATCGAATGGCCCTGCGGATCGACTGCGGCGTCCGGCGGCCGCAGCGCCCGCCAGAGTCGCCAGAAAAACACAAGCAGGAGAAGCAGTGCCACGGCACCTCCCTCCGCAAACACCAGGGCATAGAGGTTATGCGGTTTGATCGCCGTGATGTGCCCTTCGAAGTAGTACGGACGAAGCGCATGCCGCAACTCGATGTGCGCTCGCGCCATGGGATACACCAGCCCCCAGCCGCCTCCCAGTGCCAGGTTGTTGGTCCCCAGCCAGATGGCCGTCTTGAGGCTTTCCGCCCGAAGGCGAATGGAGTAGTCCGTTGCCGTCGGCGAGCCGATGGGTGAGAGTCGCTCCAGGGAGTATCGCTGGCTGAGCACGATGGTGAGCGGCACGACGGCGCACATTCCGATGGCCGCCAGGATGGCCAGGCGCCGCCCCATGCCCCGCCAGTACCGCAGGAACAAGTAAGCATTGGCTACCACGAACACCAGCGCCGCCGCGCGAGCCAGTGTGGTCAACATCCCCACGAAGCAAAGCGCCAGCACCGCGAAACTCAAGGCGCGATAGCGCCGCGCCATGAAGAACCCCGTCGCCAGACAGTAAACGAGCAGAAGGCAGATGGCCGTGCCGGCGGGGCCTCCCACGGGTGTGAACGCCCGCCCCGTCTCTGCCTCTGTCTTCTCCGAGGCGACGATCCCGGCCAACATCCAGGGGGCCAGCGCCGTGATGATACTGAAGATGCTGATAACGACCCCGCCCACGAAGAACGCCACACCGATGCGCCCCACGGTAGTCGGATCGACGCGCAAGGCGCGGATGACCGTCCACGCCGCCGCGAACGGAGCCACGACCAGGCAAAGGGCATGGAAGCCGCGGATGATATCCGGCACGCCGCCGACGTGGACGGTGATGCTCAGCGCGAACACCGCCAGTAGCGCCGTCAGAGATATCAGGATCCCGCGCATGGCC
Source organism: Planctomycetota bacterium (assembly GCA_016208685.1). GTDB lineage: Bacteria > Planctomycetota > Phycisphaerae > UBA1845 > UBA1845 > JACQXM01. Next base: position 159,383 of record JACQXM010000006.1, read on the forward strand.
GGCGAGGCGAGGCGCCGCGTGTCGCTGTAGAAACCCATCCAGAAGAAGATCGCTGGGATGGCAAACATCACGCCCAGGATGAGCGTGAAGGTAGTGCCCGCGATGGTCAGATCGTTAAGGTCCAGCCGACTGGGATACAGCGGCGGCAGTAGCACGGCCCCCAGGAGCAGGAAATCCCGCGCGCGATAGCCCAGGAGCAACGCCACCAGCGGGACGACCGCCAGCAACATCAACCCCAGACCGATGACTGCGAACCAGGCGTCCATCGTTTATCGTCGTAGGGGCGCGTTGCGCCGCACCTCGCTTACAACCCCGCTCCGACCCCGCTCAGCGATTCCGCGCCGCCCGGTCCTCCGAAAGGATACGCGAAACGGACCGCGCGCCCTCGACCCAGCGCTTGGCACCCGGGTAGAGGATGACCTCGGGATCCTCCACCAGCGCCAGCGCCCGGGGGAGCTCCGCGTCCTGCCACCAGCGGTCATCGCCGTAGCAGTACAGGATGGGCAGCGTCGGCCGGCGGCTGAGCGGCTTGAGACGTTGCCGCGCCGACTTCATCCACTGATCCTCCACCGCGCGCCGACCGGCGAAGCGGTGATCGGTGAAACGAACGTCGCGGAGCTCGGCGACCGCCGCGCAAACGAGTTCGTAACGCCGCTGCGTCTCTTCCTTGTGCCCCACGATGCCAGGGTACCAGATATAGCGCACCTCGCGCGGGAGCTTACCGAGTCCCTCGCGCAGGCGGGCTACGTCGATCGGTGCGTCGCCCCGCTGGTAGGCCTTGATGGCCGTCTCGTTCTCCAGCAGGACCTCCTCCGCCTCCGTGGCCGCCACGATCCGCTCCACGTCGAGCGCTACCCGCTCCCAGCCTTCCACGGAGTCAAAGGTCGCCAGCAGTGAAGCGGTCTTCAGCCCCGGGATAATCCGTATGTCCGGTGCTCGACGCCGGAGTTCGGCATAGATGCCGGCGTGCCCGGGAACCGTGGAGACGATGGCACGGTCAGTGATGGACCTCCACGCCAGCAGTCCGTCGACCACTTCGGTAAACGCCGCGGGCGACAAAGTGTTCAGCTCGACCCAGGGAATGATGCGCACCGCAGCGGCCGGACGATCCGCCGCGGAACCCGCAGGCTCGCCGATGGGTGGCGCGCCGGTTAGAGCGCACGCTGCCGGCGCCATGAGAACGAACGCCGGAAGGGCCAGCAGGATGTATGCGGATTCTGAACGCCGTCGACCTCGCCGGCCAGTGACCGCCGTCGCCGGTCGCCGAAGGCGCACGGTGGATCGAACCGCGGCTCCGTTACAGAGGGCACGCCCCATCGTCGTCAACTCCCGCTCCAGCCTATCGGGCCGCCTATCCTATGGCTATACGACTCGCCCGGGCGCTAAGGCCCAATTCGCGCCCCGAGTGCGTAGGAACGTCCTTCGGTGCCCGCGGCGCTGCCGGCATAAAGCAAAAGCGGGCACCTCCGACGCCGGATGTGCCCGCCGATCAATCTCCAGGTTCAACAAGCCGCGTTGAGGTTCAGCCGCCGCCCGTTACCGGGGGCGCCTCTCGGGTAGATCGCCGGCCGGAATCCGTTCCGCGCTTGAAGTGAGCTCCCGATCGGCTGCGCTGTCGGCGTCGGACGGGCTCGCGGCGAGGAACGCCGAGGCCTCTGCCTCGTCCTCATTCGGTTCGCGCATCGTCGCATCCCAACACGCCATCTCGTTGCGCGCGATGGAGAGTGCATCGTGCGCCTCGCTGATGCCCTCGATCCAGGAGAATGGTCCGTCGCTTGCGGACGCCACGTACCCCTGCCCCTGGCCTGCGGGCGTTCGTTCGGTGCGGAGGTCCCGCATTGCCCGGCTGCTCGCCGTCCAGCCATCGCCGCGCGCGGAAGGCGTCGGCTCCAACTCTTCGTCACCGGCGGCCATGTCCACCGCCGCCGCCCACTGCCCGACGCGCAACTCCCAATCCGGCCAGTCGAGCGTGCCGGGCTCGTTCCAGGCGGCGGCGACGTCGTCGGGAGTGGCCGGTTCAAACTCGATGCCGCCGGCCAGGGTCTCGCGGGTTGCGGGCACCGCACAGGGGTCGAACCCGACGGAAGCGTCGTCCTCGGCGATATCGGTCCCCGCAGGACGCCACGTGGGAGTGGCCGCGGGCTCCTCGATTTCGACATCCGCTGCTGGGGTTGCAACGGCTGCGCCCGTGAATACCACCTGCTTTTCGTAAGGTGTTTCGGCGAACCCGTCCTCGAGGGTGTTTCCGCCGTTACGCATCATCGCGAGCACCGCCTGCCAATCCTCGAACCTCAGCCCGACGGCGGCCTGTTCCTCCCCGTCAGCTTCCGCGGCGATTTCGCGCGTGATCGTCACCCGGCCGACGGGCGGCACGGTCACGTCCAACGCTCTATCGCCGCGTCGAACGAGGCGCTCAGCCTGCACCATCTCATACACTTCGCGCCAGGTATCGAACGTCGTCGCGTGGCCGGCGGTCGGCCGCGGCGACGATTCCAAATCCTGGTGATTTCCTATGTGATCCAGTTCCAGAAGCGTCGTGCCGAGCGGGATTCCGTCGATCACTCGTTCCGCCACAGCACTGTCCGCCGGATCATGCATCGCGGCCGTGATGCCGGGAACGGACGTTGCCGGAATCGGCTCCGCGTCACGGTCGTCCTGCACCAGCACGTCGTGCGGCAGCGGCGGCTCGCAAGGATCGTCGTCTCCCAGCGGCGGGAGCACATCGGCGAGTGAGAAGGTGTCGCCCTCGGAGATGGCGAAGACCGACAGGTCATACGGGGTGAAATCCGCCTCCAGAACGACCTCGCGCCTGCTTTCGTCGAAAGCATCAAAGGTCGCCGGTTCGGCGCCGGCCACGGGGGCCGACAACGCGGGGCTAGCGCCGAGCGAAGCAACATCCTCGTCGATCGGCGTTTCCACCGCCGATGGCGGCAGGCACGGCTCGGCGGCCGCTTCGCTCCCCTCGGCGACCGGCGTGGCCTGCGGACCTTCCGGCGGGAACATCTCCCCGGAAGGCACGTCGTCAGCAAGGGATTCGGCCACCGGCTCGATGGAGGCCACGATCGGTTCCGGTTCCGGCGCCGCGGTCGCCTGGGTGGCGCGCCGCTGGACGAGCTGTTGTAGTTGCGTCTCGGCGGCCGCGAAGTTCGGATTCATGCTCAACGACTTCTCAAAAGCCGCTTCGGCTCGCTGGTGCTGCCCCTGAGCGCGAAGGATCAGCCCGAGGTTGTAATAGGCGTCGGGGCCGGGAAGCACCGAGCGAAACGCCTCCAGCGCCTCGTCGAACTGTCCCAGGCGTCCCAGCGCCAAACCCAGGTTGATGTGCGCCCGGGCCAGTGCCGGCGAACATTCGATCGCCTTGCGGAACTCGCCCTCGGCGTCGGTCCACATTTCCTGGAACATCAACTCGAAGCCCAGGTCGTTGCGGTACACGCCGTTATCCGGCCTGAGGGTTACGGCCCGGCGCAGCGCGTGCGTCGCCTCGTCGTGCTCCCCGGTCACGCTGAGCAGCACGCCCAGGCGGTGGTACGCCTCCGCGTAGTTGTGGTTCAGCGCCACCGCTTTGCGGTACTGCACGATGGCCCGCTCATTCTGCCCCTGCTGCTCCAGAAACTGCGCCGCGGCGAAATGAGTCTCCGGAAGAATGTTAGGAGGAGGGGCATCCACCGCCCGATCCGCGGAAGCCCGGCCGACCGGCTTCCACGCCGGCTTCTGCCGGGGCGACGTGCGGTTGTCAGAGCTCGCACAACCGGCGACAAACACCGCGGCCAGACTCAGACCTAACGCCTTAGCTTTGTGTTGCATGGTGTTGCTCACCTCTCCCGATGGTGGTCAAAGGGTCCCGTCCGTAGAGCCTTCCGAGTGCTTCTCTCCGACCATCCGTTACTGCGGTGCCACCGGCGTCGCCGTCGGACCGAACCCCGGCTGTGCGGCGGCGGTTGCCGCGGCTTTCGCCGTCCCGCGGTTCATCACCTTGATGGCGTCCTCCGCCGGCATGGTGCGCCCGCCGGAGATCATGGGCTTGACCTCCACCCGATCCATGGGGCAGCCGGCCACCGCCAGGTACTCCCGCACATGGTCGATCCGCTGTGCCACCAGCTTGTCATCCGGAGTGTAGGTCTGATAGCGCACCGTTCCGCCGTAGGCCTGGAGCATGGCCGCCATCCGCTCCAGCCGCGCCGCACCGGTTCCGTTCAACTCCGCGGTATGTGGCACGAAGTGCACGTCGGACACCGCCATTTCATGGAGCACGGCGTTGTCCGCCATGTCGGTGAGCGCCGGAAAGCCGGCCGCCTTGGCTTCGTCCATGCGCTGGTGCGCCACCTGCGTGGACGTCTGGGCCTTCTTCTCGCAACCGGCGACGGCCGCGGCACTTACACCCATTACGATTAGCAAACTCGGCTTACGGAACATGCAGATCGCTCCTTAACTTCGCACTGCGAACCCGTGGTTCGGAATCTCCCCATAACTATCGGCGGAGTACGGGGCGACCTTCGCTAATTATCGGGCGACCTGCGTCGCGGCAGACACGCGCCGTGGCGGGGCCGGGCATCGAGTAATGCGGCACGTGGCATGGGCAGGCGCAGCGCCGCCGTGCCTGATCCCGAGGGAGCGGCCCCGGCGCAGCCCTTGGCCCAGCCGGGGAGCCCGTTCCACGGCGTGGGCGCGCCCGCCAGCGAACACGTTAGACGCATCCGCAATACTGCCAGCGACCCTCCAGCCGTGCGGGGCGGCCGCGCCGCGTTAGAATGCGGCATGGTGATGGAAACCGAATCAACCTGGCTGGCTGAGGCGCGGGCGCTGCACCGCCGTGCAATCGTCATCGACACGCACGTGGACACCACCCAGCACCTGCTGCGCCAGCATTGGGACATCGCGGAACGGCATGTCGACGGCCATGTCGACATCCCTCGGCTCCGCGAAGGCGGAATCGACGCCGTGTTTTTTGCCGTTTACGCTTCCGGTCCGCTCCCCCGCGGGCAGGGCGCGGCGGCGGCCCGCCGGCAGATTGAAGTCATTCAGCAGGCGATCGAACGGCACGCCGCGGACCTGGCGCCGGCGAGGACGTCGGGCGAAATCTGCCGCGCCAAGAGCACCGGGAAGATCGCGGTTCTACTCGCCATCGAAGGCGGATATCTCATCGAAGACAGCCTGGAGACCTTACGGGAATTCCATGACGCCGGCGCCATATACATGACGCTTACCCACGGTTTCCATACGACCTGGGCCGACTCCGCGGGCATCCACCAGCCCCTGGAGCCCCGCCACCACGGGTTGTCGGACTTCGGCCGGGAGGTAGTAAGGGAGATGAACCGACTGGGGATGATCGTGGACGTGTCGCACGTCAGCGATGACACGTTCTGGCACGTATTGGAGACGTCCCGCGCCCCGGTGCTCGCCACCCACTCCTCCTGCCGTGCCGTGTCGCCGCACCGGAGGAATCTGTCCGACGACATGATCCGCGCCCTGGCGGAGCGCGGCGGTTGCGTGCAGATCAACTTCCATGCCGGATTCATCGACCCCGCGTTCCCCCCGCTATCGCCCCAGGCGGTCGCGGCGCACTTCGCCGCAGGGCTTCCGCGCCACAGCGGACTGACGAGGCACGTCACGCCCCTTGCGGTGCTCGCCGACCACTTCGATCACGCCTTGCGGCTGGTCGGCCCGGATCATGTGGGAATCGGTTCGGATTTCGACGGCGTCCCGGCGCTCCCGGCGGGGATGGAGGACTGTTCCTCTCTGCCGTTGCTCACGGCGACTTTGTTGGAACAGGGACATCCCGAGGCTCACCTCACGAGGCTGCTGGGCGCCAACGTATTGCGCGTCCTGGACGATTGTGCTGCCGTCGCGGCGCCGCCGGCCGTGGGCGCCGCAGACCCTGACCGACCGGCAGGCGCCCGACCATGATATCCCCTGCTGCCCGCCGCGTACTCGCCCCCGCGGTGGTCGTGATCACCTCGCTCGCGCTCTATGCACCCGGACTCGGCTGGGGACTCCCGGCCCTGGTCTCCTGGAGCCAGGATTCGATCGCCGACGTGCGAACGCTGGGGGCCGTCGCCGATTGGCCGCAGGACTGGAAAGGGCGATACCCGCCCCTGCATTACTGGTTGCTATACGCCGCCTACCAGCCCTCCTTGCAGTACTGGCAAGCACAGGGTGAGCCGTTTCCCGACCCTGGCACATCGGGAGATGCAGCCATCCCCGCCCAGGCGCGGAAAACCGCGGTCCTGATACTGATAGCCCGCGTGGTATCCGTCGTCATGGCGGTAATGGCCGTACTTGGAGTCTACGCGACGTGCATTCAGCTTACCGACGACCGGCTGGCCGCGTCCGGCTCCGCGTTGGCCTTCCTCATAGGCGCCGACTTCACCTACTTCGCGCATTTGGACAACGTCGACGCGCCCTCGATCTGTTGGTTTGCGTGGAGCGCCTACTTCTACGTCCGGTTGCTTCGAGAGCATTCCCTGTCGAACGCCCTGCTGCTCGCGCTGTTCGCCGCTCTCGCCGTGGCAACGAAGGATGCCCTGGCGGGACTTTACCCCGGAATGGCCTTGGTGCTGCTGGCGTGGCGGTTCGGGCACCTACGCGGCCGGGCGTCGTACGAGCTCCCGCGTCCAACACCTGGGTACGCGGAGGTCCCAGAGGTTCGGCCGGCCCCGCGAATCGCCGCAGCGGCCTTCCGCGCTGCGGCACAGGTTCACTGGGTCGCGGGGGTCGCTCTGTTCGCGGGCGTTTGCCTGTTCGTCAACGGCGCGCTGCACAACCCGTCCGCCTATTGGGCTCGGCTCCAGTACTGGATCGATCCGCCGCCGGGCTCGCTTCACGCGCGACAGATCCGGTATCCCGCACACCTCGACCTGCTGTGGGCGACGGTACGGTATGCCGCCAGCGCTGTGGGCTGGCCCATGCTGGCGGCACTGGGCGCGGCGTGCCTCCATGCCCTCTGGCGGAACACACGCATGGCCCTGGCGACGCTCGTTCCCGCCGCAACGTATTACGTGGTCGTGATTGAGCGGATCGATTTCGTCTATTCGCGGTTCCTGTTCGCGCCGCTGGCCTTGGGGTGCATCCTGGTGGGCATCGCGGCATCCGAGCTGTGGCGCCGGCACCGCGTGCCCCGACTGCTTGCAACGCTTGTCCTGCTCGGTGTGCTGCTGCCCTCGATCGCCTACGCGGCGGCGGTCGACGCGGAGATAATCCGCGATTGTCGCTACGCCGCGGAGCAGTGGTTCGTCGAGAACGTACCCCGCTCCGCAAGTGTTGGGGCGTTCTCGGCCGATTACGAGCCGCGGGTCCGCCCCCACTACCTGCCGCGCCTGCACGAGCTGGGATACCCCACCTACCCCGTAGTGATGGCACACGATTGGTTCGCCCGGCAGCAGCCGGAGTACCTCGTCCTGAGCAGCGCGACCTATGAGGACTTCGACGCCGAGCAGACCGCCTGCATGGGCGCCCTGCTCAGTGGTGCCCTGGGCTACACGGCGGTGGCGGACTTCCACGGAGCGTACCTGAACGGACAATCGTGGCTCAGCATCGCCGGCCTGGGGACGCCCCCCATCGGCAAGATCAGCCCCACCATCATCGTCCTGCGCCGCGAACCGCAGCCCTGAGCGTTACGCCCGCCCATGCCGGTCGCCTCCCGGACGGGCCGCGGTAACATACAGCCCATGAAACGCCCGACGGACGAGTATCAGACGAGCGAAACGCGACTCGTCCTCGCTTCCGCCAGTCCGCGCCGAGCGGCACTGTTGCGTGAGTACGGCTTCGAATTCTCCGTGATCGAGCCCACGGTCGAGGAGCCGGAGCGGTTGGGAGACGATCTTCCTCCCGCTCAACTCGCCGAGGCGTTGAGCCATTTCAAAGCACGGAGTGTCGCCACGATCGCCGGCGACGCCGTCATCCTCGGCGCCGACACGGTGGTGGCGGCCGGGACTGAACTCTTCGGCAAACCCAAGGACTGCGCCGACGCAAGGCGCATTCTGCTGGCCCTCTCCGGTACGGCACACGAGGTCATCACGGGCGTGACGCTCCTGGACCCACGCGACGGCCGGCGCCAGATTGTGCATGAGATCACCATCGTCACCATGCGGAGGATGGGCTCGGCGGACCTCGATGCCTATCTGGCAAGCGGGAACTGGGCGGGCAAGGCCGGGGCGTACGGAATTCAGGACGAAGGCATGAGTTCGACGCCCGACGCGAAACCCGGGCATTCCTGGCGCGACCCCATGATCACTTCGATCCAAGGCAGTTTCACCAACGTCGTCGGGCTGCCCATGGAACTGATAACCCGCTTACTGGCCGATTGGGGCGTGCACGCCGGCGTCGCGAAGTGAATCCAGCGCGGCGCGAATCGCTGACTCCTCGACGTCGCCACGGAGCGTCACCCGGCCGATATCCTCCAGCAGCACGAGTGTCGGCCTGCCCCCGCACATCTTCTTGTCGTCGCGCATGGCTTCGATCACGGCGTCGCTTTCCACGGCGACACTTAGCCGCGTCGGCAACCCCAGGGCCGCAAGCAGGCATTCGACGCGATCGACAACCTCGCTTGGCAAACCTGTCAGCGTGCGTGAGAGTCGGCACGCCGCGATGAGCCCCATGGCCACGCACTCGCCGTGTCGCAACGCGTAGCCGCTGCAAACCTCGATCGCGTGCCCGAACGTGTGGCCGAGGTTCAGGACAATCCGCTCGCTCAGACGTTCAAACGGATCTCGCGCCACGATGTCCGCCTTGATCCGCAGGTTGCGTTCGATGAGTTCCGCGGTCGCGGTCGAGTCAAGCCGCAGTACCTCCGCAGCGTGGTCTTCGCACCAGGCAAGCAGCTCCGGCGAAGAGAGGAGCGCATGTTTGACGCCCTCCGCCAGCCCGGCGCGGACGTCGCGCGGCGAGAGTGTTTGGAGACACGTCGGGTCCACGGCGATCAGACGCGGCTGATGAAAGGCGCCGACCAGGTTCTTACCGGCCGGCAGGTTGATCGCTGTCTTGCCCCCCAGACACGCATCCAGGTCGGCTTCCATTGTCGTGGGTAGCACCACCCAGGACACGCCTCGCATCCAGCTCGCGGCAACCAGCCCGGCAACGTCGCTCACCACACCGCCGCCCAGCGCCAGCACGACCCCATGCCGGTCCAGGCGGGCGGCCGCAAAAGTGGCATACAGGTCCGACACCACCTCCAGTGACTTGGCGTCCTCCCCTGAAGGAACGCGGTGCTCCTCCACGCGGAAGCCGGCCGAGGTCATCGAAGCGCGCACGCGCTCCGCGTACAGCGGGCCAACTACGTCATCCGTGATCAGCGCTGCCGTGCGTTGCCGACCCGAAGCGTCGAAGCCGCCGGAAAGCAGGGCACCGATGTCGTCGATCACTCGGGGGCGGATAACGACGCTGGTGGCCGATTCAGGATGCCGGACGCGGTACTCAAACATTCGGCTCGATGATAACACGTTCCACGGCGGTTGTCGGCGGGGGAAACCGGCGTAGAATGCCGCCATCGTTGCGGCGACCTATTGCGACGGAGCCAGGGGTATGGACTGGGGAATGCAGAACCGGTTGGCAGGCATCATCAATCCGAGGACCGGACGGTGCCTGATGCTCGCGATCGACCATGGGTACTTTCAAGGCCCCACATCGGGCCTGGAGCGACCGGGCCAGGCCGTGGCGCCCCTGCTGCCACACGCCGACGCGCTGATGCTCTCGCGCGGCGTGCTTCGTTCCGTGATCGACCCCGCGAACCGCACGCCCATCGTGCTGCGCGTCTCGGGCGGGACGAGCGTTCTGAAGGATGATCTGTCGGACGAGGAGATCACGGTTTCGCTCGAGGACGCGGTGCGACTGAACGCCGCGTGCCTGGCGACCTCCATCTTCGTCGGATCGGCCCACGAGCGGCAGACGCTCGCCGGGCTTTCACGGTTATGTGACGAGGGGCAGCGGTTCGGCATCCCCGTGCTGGCGGTCACCGCCGTGGGCAAGGAAATGGCGCGCGACGCCCGCTACCTGGGCCTGGCGTGCCGGATCGCCGCCGAGCTCGGCGCCCACGTGGTCAAGACCTACTACTGCGACGACTTCGAACGCGTCGTCGGCGGCTGCCCGGCGCCCATCGTGATCGCCGGAGGCAAGAAAATTGAGGAGCGTGAGGCACTCAGGATCGCGCATCGCGCTGTCTCTTCCGGCGCCGTGGGCGTGGACATGGGGCGGAACATTTTTCAATCGCAATGGCCGGTGCCCATGATCCGCGCCGTCCGCAGCATCGTCCAGGAGGGGCGATCCGACGCCGATGCCTGGGATCTGTTCCGGCAGCTTACCGCGTAAGCACTCGGGCCCCGGGGCGAGGTCGGCCCGCGGCAGGCAGAGCCTCGATGAGTCACGGAGTGTCGACATGACGAGCAGAGTTCTTTCATCTCGCTGGATTCTTGCAGTCGGCGCCGCCCTAGCGGTTTCGGCCTCGGCATGCGACGTTCTCGCGCAACCGCCGGGAAGGCCGTCCCGGCCCAAGGTCGTCGTTCCGGAGGAGCACGCCAGACTGGGAACGGTGTACCACGTTCACGCGGGGCGTGACGCCCAGGTGACGTTCACGTCGGATGCGCCGCTCGAGCACATCAAGGGCACCACGAATCAGGTCGTGGGCTACGCCGTCGCCGGCAAGCCCTCGGACTCCGATTTCGCACTTAAGGTCGCCGAGTTCCAGCTTCCCGTGGCATCGCTGGATACCGGCATTCCCACGCGGAACAAACACCTCCAGGAGAAACGCTGGCTCGATGCGGAGTCCTTTCCCCTCGTGGTCTTCCGCCTCACCGGCACCCAGAACCCCAAGTTGGAAAAGTCCGCCGAGGGGTTCAAGACGTACTCGTTGGAACTGCTGGGCAGTCTCACCATCCGGAGCTCGACCAAGACTCTGGTTGTTCCCGCACGCATCACGGTGATGCCGCAGAGCGAGAAGACCAAGGCGCGAGCCCCGGGAGACCTGCTGGCGATCCGTTGCGAATTCCCGGTGAAGATGAGCGATTATGGCGTGGCGACGGGCGACGCGGCCATCGCCTCCGGGAAGGTCTCCGACGAGCTGGCGCTGGACGTTTTCCTGCTGCTCTCCACCGCAGCGCCGGACGAATGACGCAACGCCGCCTCCGCCCGACCCGAGTGGATGCCTGCCTGGAGCCGGTCATGCGCCCGTTTGTTCGTGTGGGCACCGTCGCCTGCGGTGTCGCCGTTGTCTTTCAGGCCATCCTCCTTTGGGCCGTGACGGGCCGGGCGGGTTTCACGCGCTATTACGATCCCGCTCGCGCCGCGCGGGAGCGTGCGGCGGTCGGCGCCGCGGACCTCTTCGCTGATACCGGTCTCGAAGAAACGACCGGCCGATTCGAACAGGTGCCGAACGAGTTCCGGCTGGGTCTGCTTCCCTCGGGGGGCGGCAAGCACTTGCTCTCCATGCTCACCCTCGCCGGCCCGGGGGTGCTGGCGATTCTGCTGGTCACCGCCGACGGGCTGAGAACCAACCAACTTCCCGCCACCGGCGTGCCGACGCGGAACCACCGCGAGTGAGGGGCTCGCGCCTGGCACACCAACGCCTTCGCGCCGCCGCTCGTACGACCTGCTACACTTCCCGCATGCGCACCTTCGACGCCATCGTGATCGGTCTGGGCGGAATGGGCTCGGCGGCGCTCTACCACTTGGCACGCCGCGGGCTCTCGGTGCTGGGCATCGAGCAGTTCGCCGTTGGACACGGTCTCGGGAGTTCGCACGGCGACACGCGCATCATCCGCAAAGCCTACTTCGAACACCCCGACTACGTGCCGCTGCTGCACCGCACGTTCGACATGTGGCGCGAGCTGGAGGCGCTTTCGGGCAAGCGCTTGTTCGTGCCCTCCGGGTTGCTGCTCGTCGGCCCCGAGGAGGGCGTGGTGATTCCGGGCGTGGAGCGGGCCGCCCGCACGCATGGGTTGGGAGTGTCCCGCTCGGCGCACAGCGAGTGGTCGCGGCGGTTCCCGGGGTTCCGGTTTCCTGACAACCACGTGTCACTCTGGGAGCCGGACGCCGGCTTCCTTTTCGTGGAGCAGGCCGTCCGGGCACACGCGGAGTTGGCGCGGAACCGCGGTGCCGAGCTGCTTGAGGGCGAGCCGGTACGGCGCTGGGCGGTCCAGGACGGCGGCGTGGTGGTGGAAACGTCGCAAGGACGCTTCGTAGGCGAGCGCCTCGCGTTGTGTGCCGGGGCCTGGGCCGCCGGGTTGCTGACGGACCTGGGCCTTCCGCTGACGGTGCGGCGCAAGATCGTCCTCTGGTTCGAGCCCGCCGACGGCACGTACGCTCTCTCGGCGGGTTGTCCGGTCTTCGGCGTGGAAACACCCGAGGGGTTCTTCTACGGCTTCCCCGCGCTTAACGCCGACGGGGTCAAGATCGGTGACCACACCGCCGGCGACCTCGTGGGCCGTGCCGACGACCTCGACCGCCGGGTCTCGCCCTCGGACGAGACTCGCATTCGCCGATTCGCGACCGACTGCCTGCCCGCGCTGAGCCCCGTGGTGCGACGCCGCGGCGTCTGCATGTATACCATGACTCCCGACGAACACTTCGTCATCGACCGGCACCCGCGCTGGATGAACGTCGCCTTCGCCGCCGGTTTCAGTGGGCACGGGTTCAAGTTCGCGCCGGTAGTGGGCGCGGCGCTTGCGGACCTTCTGATCGACGGCACAACTGCCCTTCCCATCGGCTTTCTAGGCGCCGCTCGCGCCGCCCTCCGCGGCGGCCCACCGGCACCTCCTGCCCCGTGATCGACCGATCGGTCGCGCCGCGGCCTCCCCGTCTATCGCCAGCACCGCTCAGCGGCGCCCAGGATCCACTTGGTCATGTTGGGGTGCGGACACAGTCCGCGGCCGTCGGCCACGTAGTCCAATCCCGTCAGCACGTCCGTGTAGGGCCCGAATCCCGAGACACGGAACGGCACCACGAGACACCGGCCCCCTTCCGCGGCCGTACGCTGTACGAACTCACGGATGCGCCGCTCCGCCAACACCCGCCGCTCGGGCCAGTCCTCGCGCAAGGTCTCGCACCGGACCTCCCGGAACGGGCCGATCGTCGTGAGCCGCTCGACGCGGCGATTCATATTCGCCAGCCAACGTTCGTTCTCGCCGTCGTCGCCCGGCCCATGGGCCAGGATCAACACGGATTCCCGCGCCGGGTCCGTGCTCAACGACCTTACCCGATCGAGCAGGATGTCATCAACGAGCGGAGACTCTCCGATGCCCTCGTGGCTGACGATGAAGTCGGCGCGGGATCGGATCGGCGCTGGAGCCTCCATGCAGTGCCCGGCGTGTTCGCTGGAGCCCGGGTGGCCGTAGTGTCCTGCGGAGGGCTCTCCCGGCGACGGATCGGAACCCGTTGAGGCCCCGAAGCCCAGGGTAGGAGAGGCCGCGGGAGCTGCGGCGGTCGCTTCGGCGCCGCGCGACGCGAGCGGATCGTCCGGCGGCGTCGTTCGCAGGCCGAGGATGTACTCCGTGGCGGGAACGAAGCTGTCGCCGGAGATGAACATGCGCACCACGGCGATCTCGCGCACACCGCGCGCCTCAAGCCTCCGCACCGCCGCCCCGATCGACGAGGTTTGTGCCATCCCGAAGGCGATCTCCGTGGAGTAGACGCGGCGAACGGGGGCGACCACCGACTCCACGTCGCGGTTCCACTGTTCGTCGCCGCCGTGGGCCATGATCAGAATGCCCCGCCGCGGCGCGGCACACCCCAAAAGCGACAGCACGCAGAACACAGAAACGCAACACACGGTTTCCCGCGTCATGCGGTCGGCCAACAACATTCGACTCATAGGGAATCTCCTGAAGAAACGGAAATACACCGGCGATACGCCGTTAATTGCGTTCGAGATTCGAGCGCCCCACGGTTATGCCCGCCACCGCCTGGCAGGCGCCCAGCGACACGCAATCGGTACATGTCGTCTTGGCACGCGCCGCGGCGGCCCGGAACATGGGCTGAACGTTGATCTGCCCGGAATGAACCAGGCGCAGCAGATACTCCATGCGGCTGACGGCCCCGGGGCTGACGGCATGCTCCATGGCGCAGGCGTCTACCTCGGCGGTCTCCGCATCCAACCCCAGAACGTCGGTGAGCAGCACACGAATGGTCTCGAACTTACGCACCACGCACTCCGCCACGCGCTCCCCGGCGGGCGTGAGCCGGACGGCGCCGTACCGGTCGTGCACCAGCAGTCCCGCCCGCTCCAGCTTCTTGAGGACGGCCGAGACCGTTCCCGGCGTGACCCCGAGCCCCTTGGCCATGTCGCGCACCCGCGCGACCTCGTTCGCCTGCCGCAGGCGATAGACCACTTTGAGGTACATCTCGTGCGTTGGTGACAGCCCCTCGTGCTCGTGCATGTCGGACTCCTCTGCCCCGCATTCCTCGCGTCGCATCACTTCGCGTTTACGGCCCGCATTGGGGTCGGCACCGCGGCACCTGCGCCGCCGCGGGCGTACGCCGACCATCGTCGCCGACGTTCCCCGATTCGCCGTAGTGTACCCCATTTGTTCGATACGTCAAACACAGTTTTTTACGTCAAACTTCTGGACGGCGGGCCGGGCGGCGGCGGCCTGCGGCGGGGTGCGCCCGGCGTCGTACCGATAAGCCGCCGCAGTTCCCCACGAACGGACGGCTCCCCCCTCACCACCGGCCGCTTCCCGGCGCCTAGAATCGGTTGGAAGGGAGGAAGCACGAGGATGCACAACCGACCGAATCTTCGGGTGGTGGGTGCGGCGGAGGCATCGCCGCAGAGTGAACCGACCGTCCCCTATTGTCCCTCGATGGATGTGCGGGAGATCTTCCGCACCATGCTCGCCGCCGAACTCCGCACCGGCCGACTGACCCCCGCGCGGCGGCGGAACATCATTCGCTACGGCGCCCAGCTCAATATGTCGGCGGTGGACGTGGGGCGGATGATCGACGACTGTCGGCAGGCGGCACTTCAGAGCGAGGACCCGGTGGAGCGGTACCACGCGCTGAACCTGGCGGAACCGGCGGACGCACGCCTGCCGCTGCTGGTGAAAGTGCTGGCGCTGCTTGCCGGTGCGGAACTCATCAACCTGCTGTTTTCCCGCTGGATGTAGATTGTCGTTCCGCGAGCCGCCTGGCGCCCTGGCGCACGGACTTCACCGGGCGTGCGCATCCGCCCGCCGTCGTGCGCGTCGCAACCCGGCCGCCCACGCCAAACCGCGGCCGCTGGACCGGGCCGGGTCGAAACGGGCATCAACAAGTCGGCACGCCGGCGGAATCCAGCTCACGCGCGATGACCAGGCGCTGAATCTCGCTCGTCCCCTCGTAGATGGTGGTAACCCGCGCGTCGCGGTAGAGCTGTTCCACGCGGCACTCGCGCACATACCCCGCCCCGCCGTGGACTTGGATGGCACGATAGGCAATGCGGTTGGCGCACTCCGTGGCGTATAGCTTGGCCATGGAACCCGCCATGGGACTCAGCCGCCCGCGCTCCACGTCCGCCGCCGCCCGCCACACGAGCAGCTTGGCCGCCTCCAGCTCCACGGCGCTGCTGGCCAGCATCTCCCCCACCGCCTGGAACGTACCGATGGGCCGATGGAACTGCTCCCGCTGACGGGCGTATGACACCATCTCCGCCAGGCACGCCTCGGCGATACCCGTCGCCTGTGCCGCGATACCGATGCGCCCCTCGTTCAGGCTGGAAAGACATACGTGCAGGCCGTGGCCGCGGGGGCCGACCAGATGGCGCTCCGGGACGAACACGTCGGCGAGATGGATCACCGCGGTCTCGCTGCCGCGAATGCCCATCTTCCCGTAGATCTTGGTGCGTCCCACGCCGGAGGCCCGACCGTCGACCAACATGGCGCAAAGCCCATCACGCTCCGGTGCCTCCGCCAGCCGCACCAGGGTCAGAAACCAGCGGGCGTTCATGCCGTTGCTGATCCACATCTTCTCCCCATTGACGCGATACCCGCCTTCCACGGCGGTGGCGGTGGTGCGGACGGCCGCGGCGTCGCTGCCGGCGTTCGCCTCCGAAAGCGCGAAGGCCGAGAAGTTGACCGGATCGCCCCAGCGCGAGAGGAGCTCCCGGCGCAGTGGATCCGCGGTGAACTTAGCCAGGATCCGCCCCACCATGTTGTGAACCGCCACGGTCACCGCCGTCGACGGCGAGAAGTAGGCAAGCTCATGAATAATCGCGGCGTAGGTACGATAGGGACAAGCCAGTCCGTCGAGCGACTCGGGAATGGACAGGGCCAGCAGCCCCATCTCACCCAGCCGCGGCAGAACCTCGGCCACGGACGATTCGTCCACGTCCCAGCGCCGGTCCATGGGGAGCAGCACGTCGCGTGCGAACTCGCGCACCGCGTCCACCAGCACCATCCGATCGTCGCCCAGCTCTACTCCAGGAGGTATCAGCGGCATGTCCCTTCACCGCGCGGCTAGGCGCGTTCCTTGAGGTCTCGTCCCCCACCCGGGCCGTCATCCCCCATGTCCGCAAGTGTAGTTCTCGCACAAGTGCGGCGTCAATCGCGGCGGACACCTGCCGATGCGCCCGGGGTGCACCCCGCGGATCGTGGCACAACCTCGATTAGGGATGCCCGGCGCACGACGTCGGAGACCAAGGCGTTGTGCTCAGTGATCCGCGTGCCTCCCAGCCGTGCGCGAGCCCCGCCAGGGGCGATACCCCCTAGCCCACGGCGTAAGCCGTGGGAATCGACGAGCAGAATGAGGCTAAGCCCTGTCAGGGGCGACACATGTATGGCACGCTGCGGATGGCGCGGGAGGGGATGCGCGTCGCGGGTTGCGTCGGGAGGTTGATACGCGCTGCGGGTGTCGCCCCTGACGGGGCTTTCTGCGATCGGCGTTGCCACCCCACGGCTCACGCCAATGGTATCTACACAACTATCCGTCCTCCAGTCTCGGTCTGGGATGTATGAGATCCGGCAGAACTGCGTGGGCAAGGCGGCGGAGGTCCTCCAGATCGTGTTCACGGAGATAGTCGAGCATGGCGATCAGCACGCC
>JACQXM010000070.1 GCA_016208685.1 Planctomycetota bacterium
GAATGCAATGGGGTAGGTCTTCACTACACGCACCTGCGACGCACGGACTACGCCTGGCGCTACCGCCAAGGCGGTTCCGCCCCCCAAATCCAGCCAAAAATCGCTACGATTCTTCGCGAACTGCGCAACCTGGGCTAAGGCTCCGACGCACTCGATCCTGCAGGTTGGGTGGCAGGCCCAGGCACGGCACGGCCGTGCGCCGGCATGTCTTTCCCGGGCATGGCGGCACTGCGCTTGGCCATGGCACGCTGAGCGTAGGCTGCGTTGGAGCACTACGTACGACGACGACGCCGCGGCCGGCGGGGAAGCGGGGCCGCGGGCCTCCGCGCCGTCGCTCCCCGCGACGACGCGGCAGCCCGCTTGCTTCGCAGCGACCGGACGGCACTCGGCGTCAGGTTCGGGTGTCGATGGGAGTGTACGGTTGGTCGTGCGTTCCCACGTAGCGCTGCGTGGGCCGGAAGATGCGGTTGTTCCGCAACTGTTCCAGCCAATGCGCCAGCCAGCCCGGAGCGCGCGCCATGGCGAACACCGGCGTGAAGCAATCCGTGGGAATCCCCAGCTCGCGATACACGATTCCCGAGTAGAAATCGACGTTGGGCCAGACGCCCTTGTGGCCCACCTGCTCCTGCATGAGCCGTTCGATCTCCACGGCGATCTGGTAGTACGGACTTCCGCTCCGCTGAGTAAGCTTTTCCGCGTACACCTTGAGAATCTTGGAGCGCGGGTCGACCGTCTTGTACACGCGGTGTCCGAAGCCGGGAATCTTCTCCTTCTTGGCGAGCATCTCCTGCAAAACGGCGCGGGTGTTCTCCGGCTTGCCCACGCGTTTGAACATCTCGATGGCTTCCTCGTTGGCCCCGCCGTGCAGCGGGCCGGATAGGGCGCCCAGCGCTGAGCTCACCACGCAGTAGGGATCGGCAAGCGTCGAACCCACCACGCGACCGGCGAAGGTCGAGGCGTTCATGGTGTGGTCGGCATGCAGGATCAGGCATACCTCCAGAATCCGCACCTTCTCCGCGTCCGGCTCCTCGCCGGTCATCATGTACAGGAAGTCGCCGGCAAGGTTGAGATCGGTGCGCGGCGTGAAGCTGTCGTCGCCCTTGCTGAGCCGTTCGAAGGCGGCCACCACCGTCGGGATCTTGGCAATGATACGCAGACAGGCCGCCCGCCGCGCGCTGTCATCCAGGGCCCGGCGGCGGGGGTAGAACATGCCGATGGCGGCCACCGCCGCCTGAAGCGCATCCATCGGATGCCCTTTTTCGGGCAGGCATTTGAGCAGGTCGATGATCCGATACTTCACCTTCCGGTAATGAACCAGCTCCCCCTGGAACTCCTCCAGCTCCGCCCGGGTGGGGAGCTTGCCGAAGAGCAGGAGAAAGCACACCTCCTCAAACGTGCTGTTGGCGGCCAGCAACTCAACATTGATGCCACGATACTCCAGCTTCCCGGCCGTACCGTCCACGAAGCTCACGGACGATTCGGCTATGGGAACCTCCTCCAGACCCGGTACAAGATCAAAAGGCATGACCATTTCCCTTCGTTAACGCAACCACATAAGACGCTGGGCGCGCTGCAAACTACGATACTCGCGTGCCCGCGCCGGGTCCAGAACCCCCCGGACAGCGTTTCGCGGGCGACACACTCCCGACGGGTCGTGAGCATCGAGATGCGGCGGGTGGCGTGTGGCCTGGTCCGCGCGTGCGTGGCCATGCTCGACGCAGTTCGAGTGGTGGCATGGTCCACGCTTGCGTGGCCATGCCTGACGCCGGGCGCCGCGAATCGTGCGGCGCGAGCTTCGGCCTCATGGCGCACTCAGATGCGATGGGCTCGCAGGCAAGGCCTCGCTCGCGCCGTACCACTGATGCAGCATCAGGTACACGACGACACCCGTAACCGAGACATAAACCCAGATGGGGAACGTCCATCGCGCCCAGCGGCGGTGCGTGGAAATACGCCCCCGCAGCCCGAGGTAGAGCGTGACGCTCGCCAGCACGGGCACGGTCGCCGCCAGCAGGATGTGCGTAATCAGAATGAAGAAGTAGACGCCTCGGATCCACCCCTGCGCGCCGAAGCGTCTCTCCTCGCCGAGCGTGTGGTAGGTCACATAGGAGACCAGGAACAACACCGATACGCCGAAGGCGGCAAGCATGAAACGCTTGTGGGTATGCTCGCGGCGCTGCCTGATGGCGCGATAGCCCAGCAGCAGCAGGACGAAGGCCACGGCGTTGAGCGTGGCGTTCACCGCGGGCAGCTCGTTGACTTCGATCATGGGTGGGCGGCTTCCGCCAGCAGCTTCTTGACGTCGCGGACCGTCCGTTTGGCGGAGGCCGGGTCCAGCCCATCGTGGAACGCACGAATGCGGCCCTCGACGTCCACGACCGCCACGTAGTTACTGTGGATGAGCGGGTTGTCCCCCGAGCCGGGGAACACCGATTGCAGAAAGCCCTTCTCCACCAGGGCGCGGGTCTCGGCCTCGCTGCCGCCGGTCAGAAAGAGCCACATTTCGGAATCGGCGTTGAAACGGCGGGCGTACTCGGCAAGCACCGGCGGTGTGTCCTGCTTGGGGTCCAGCGTGATGGACACCAGACGCACGCGCTGGCGCTCGCGCGACAGGGTGTTCTGCAAGCCGCGGAACCGCGCGCTGAGCGTCGGACACGGTCCGGGACATTGGGAGTAGATGAAATCAGCTACCCACACCAACCCCTTCAGATCGTCGCGCGTCACGACGCGTCCGCTGCGTTCGGTGAGCGAAAACTCCGGCACCGCGACGATGATCGGCAGCGGCGGGCCGCCTACGTCGGCGTCCGGGTCCACCGACCACCAGGCCCACGCGAAGACGGCGGCGGCAAGGACCACAACCACCAGCGTCCACGGCAGACCGCGCGCCGACACCGGGCGGGTCGATGGTTCCGCGGATGGCACGCAACACTCCCGGACCCTATCCCGGCCGGGAACAGAGGGAGTAACTACGTCGGTCGGCTCGATACTTGCTTGAGGCATACTACGCCTTTCTTGCGACGGCGCGGATCGCCAGCCCGAACACCAGGGCGGAGAAGGCAATCGTCACCGTCAGGCAGACGGCCGGAGAGGGAAGCGCCGGGTCGACGGCGCGCGTGCCGGCATACATCGCGTGCCGCAGCGCCGCCATCCCGTACGTCAGCGGATTGGCCGCCATGATCCAGCGGATCCAAGGCGACGCCCCTCCGGCAGGGAAGAACGCTCCGGAGAGCAACCACATCGGCATGAGAACCAGGTTCATCACGGCGTGGAAGCCTTGCGTGGAGTCCATGGGCCAGGCAACGACGAACCCCAGGGCGCTCAACTCCAACGCCACGATGGTGAGCACCCCCACCGAGGCTGCGACCGACAGCCAGCTTAGCGCCATGCCCGCCAGCGGTGTTAGCGCCAGGAACACCACCGCCTGCATCAGTGCCAGCGTCGTGCTCCCCAGCACTTTGCCCAGGACCACGGCGCTCCGCGACGCCGGTGACGCCAGCACCGCCTGGAGGAAGCCCTCCCGGCGGTCCTCGATGATCGAGATGTTGGCGAAGATCGCCGTGAACAACAGGATGAGGACGATGATGCCGGGGAAGGAGTACTGGAGGTAGTCGATGGGGTCGCCCGAACCGGCGGAAACCACGGAACGGCGCAGGCCGGACCCGATCAGCACCCAGAACACCAGCGGCGTTCCCAGCGCCCCGACCACGCGGTTACGCTGCCGCAGGAAACGCACCACCTCCCGCTGCCAAAGGGTGACACTGGGCAACCACAACCGTGACATCTTGTTTCCACCCGTGCCCTGGACAGCGCCGCGCCACAGTCGGACCCGGCTTGTTTGCTGAACCATGTCCGCGCCGCCGGCAGCATGGCGCGCCGCCCGCCGCGCCTAGCCGGCGGGTTGGGCGTCGGTCTCGCCCCCGCGCCGCTCCTCGAAGCGATGCCCCGTCAGGTGCAAAAACACATCATCCAACGTAGGCTTGCCCACGGTTACGCTTTCGATTTCACCCGGGAACGCCTCAATCAGCGTGGGCACGAACGCTGCTCCGCACTCCCGTTCCACGCGCAACCCTCCGTCCACCAGCGTAATGGCGCCGCCGAAGCGGGCTTCGATCCGTGGGCGGAGAGCGTGCGGGTCGGCCGTCGTAATGGTCAGCACGTCCCCGCCGATCACCTGCTTGAGCGCCGCGGCGCTGTCCAGCGCCACGAGCTTGCCCTGATCCACGATGGCGATTCGGTCGCAGCGGTCCGCCTCGTCCATCAGGTGCGTGGTCAGCAGGGTCGTGACCCCCTCGCGCTCCTTTAGCTCCACAAGCTGCTGGAACAGGGCGAGCTTAACCGCGGGATCCAGCCCCGTGCTCGGCTCATCGAGCAGCAGCACGCTGGGGCGATGCAACATCGCCTTCGCCAGCTCCACCCGTCGCTTCAAGCCGCCGGAGAGCTTTTCCACCGTGTCCCCGGACCGCGCATCGACGCCGAAGCGTTGCAGCAGCTCGCGTGAGCGCGTTCGCAACGCCGCCCCCGAAAGCCCGTAAAGGTGCCCCTGGTGGTGCATGTTCTCCAGAACCGAGAGCTTCTCGTCCAGGCTGGGGTACTGGAAGACCACGCCGATGGCGGCGCGGACCGCCCCCTGCGCCGTGACCACGTCGTGCCCCGCGATTCGCGCCGTCCCCGCCGTGGGCGTAAGGAGCGTGGCGAGGATGCGAAAGAGCGTCGTCTTGCCGCCGCCGTTGGGACCCAGTATGGCGAGAATGGTGCCCGCCGACACGTCCATGGTCAGATCGCGGAGCGCCACGCGGTCGGCGTAGCGATGGGTCAGCGACGACAGCTCGACGATGTTCGCGGCCGCCATGCCAGCAGCATACCGGGAAACTCCCCGCCGGTCGCCTCCCTCGGCGCGCGCGGCCGAAGGTTTGCCCGGCGCGCGGTATCCACGAGCGATCAGACGGCGGGCACCTTGTCCATCATCATCAGGGCGCAAAGCAGGGGCAGGTAGGTGACGGAAGCCAACAGATGGAGACGGGCAACCTCCGTCGTCCGGCGCAGCACGAACCACACGCCGAAGCCCAGGAAGCCCAGGCCGAGGAGCACGGCGCCGACCGCATAGGTCGCCCCCGCGAGCCCGTAGAACGTGGGGAACAGGCTCGCGGCGATCAACCCCACCGTGTGCGTAATCATGTGGAGGTTGGTGCGGGTGCCGGAGCCGTCCACCACCGACAGCATGCGGTAACCCGCACGGCGGTAGTCGTCGCGATATAGCCAGGCGATCGCCGCCACATGCGGAAGCTGCCAGAAGAACACGATGGCGAAGAGCAGCCAGGCGTGGACCGAAAGGGAGCCCGCCGCCGCGGACCAGCCGATCACCGGCGGCAGCGCTCCGGGCACCGCTCCCACGAACACGCACAGTGGGGTCACGCGCTTCAGGGGCGTGTACAGGCAAACGTATACCACCAGCGTGGTGCCCGCCACTAACGCCGCGAGCAGGTTGGTACCGGCGGCCAGGGTGATGAAACCGGCGACCGCCGAGGTGAGTCCGAACGCCATCGCTTCCCTGGGGGCCAGCCGTCCGGAAGGGATGGGCCGATCCGCGGTACGCGCCATCCTGCGGTCGTAGTCGGCCTCCAGGTACTGGTTCAGCGCGTTCGCCCCGGCGGCGACCAGTGACGTGCCGAGCAGGCAGGGCAGGAGCAGCGCCGCCGTGGCGCCTGCCGTCCCGCCGGGCGCGGCCAGGTAGAACCCCAGGCAGGTGGCCACCAGCACCAGGCCGAGGATGGTGGGTTTGGAGAGCTCCAGGCACGCTGTCGCCCGCGCCAGCGCCAGGGATCGCAGGTCGCGCGGAACGTCCAGCCGTTCGGCCACGGTAGACTCCAACAGTTCGTTCATGCCGGGCATAAACTCCGATGCATCACGCCGGCACCGCGGCGCCCGCGGTGAGCGCGTCCTGACGGGCGTCGGCCGGGCGGATCATGTGATACGCGCACGCCGCAAGCAGGACGGAACAGGCCAGGATAAGCGCCCCGGCCGCCACGTGCGCCGAAGGCACGGCCCACAGCAGCGCGTCCCCCGCAGGCACGCCCATGACCACGATCAGGAAGCTCGCTCCCCCCAGCAGCAGTTGCGCCACCATGAGCACACCCAGGAGCATTCCCAGCTTGCCCGGCAGGCACTGAAGCGAGTGTTGTCCCACGACCGAAAGGACGATCCATCCGACCAGCAACGTCACCAGTACCGCGAGCAGCACGTGTGCAATCAACGCGGCGTTGGATGGGAAATGGCGCAGCGCGGCTCCGGACGCCACTTGCAGGAAGATCGCCGCCACCCCCGCCAGGCACAGCCGCTGGAGCAGCCCGCCCGCTCGAGACACGAGCCTTCGGCAGTCCGCGGCCCACGCCCGCGAGGCAACCAGCGCCGTCGCCGCAGCAACACAGAAGCAAGCCTGCGCGCCGACGCCGTGGACCATCGCCAGCGGTCGCGAAATCTGCGCCACTCGGAAGTAGCCCAGGAGTCCCTGGGCGACGATCGCCAACAACGTGACGATCGCCATGCGTCGTGCCAGCCCCCGCCGGCGCCACGCAACGACCGCCAGGGCGATCGCCAGCATGCCGACGGCGCGGCCCA
This sequence comes from Planctomycetota bacterium, assembly GCA_016208685.1. Classification (GTDB taxonomy): domain Bacteria; phylum Planctomycetota; class Phycisphaerae; order UBA1845; family UBA1845; genus JACQXM01. The sequence continues at coordinate 6,616 of JACQXM010000070.1, forward strand.
GCAGACGGTGTCCATGCTCCCAGCGCGTGGCCTCGTGCTCGAACCAGAAGGGCGGGTTCCAGAAATGGCCGTCCGAGTAGAAGCCGTCGCGGTACGCCATGCCGGCGTCTTTGCTGGTGACTCCGGCTCCGACCACGATCAACGGAAACATGGCCGCCGCCGTGGCCAGTGCCAGCCAGTACATCACGCGGCCAGGGACGGCGGCGCCGGGGGGAGCATCCGCAGCAAAGGTCGACATTGCTACTCCGCCGCCCCCTCGTCAACGCCCGAAAGCCTTGCCAGTTGACGGCTGCGGTGGATCCAGAACAGGCTCGTTCCGGCGATGCAGGCGAGCACCGTTCCTACCACGCCCACCAGCACCCACACGCCCATCGTCGCGCCCTTGGCGAGCGGTGAGTTCGGGTCGGCGAAACAGACCGCGCAGGCCAGCGCTTCGCGCGCCGGCGCGGCGAGCAGGACCCCGCCGCCCATCAGCCAAACACCCCAACGCCGCACTCCCGTGCTCATAGATAGCTTACCCCCCGCAGCTTCCGCAGGAACCACCGGCCATACACCAGCAAGCCGACGAACCCGAGAAACGAGCCGACCCCGATAACCAGCGAAAGCTTATCGCCGCCGCCGCGGTAATCGCGGATCGCCCAGACGCCCATTCCCAGCGCCAGCAGGCTGCAAACCACCACGAACACGATGTGAAACGCTTTGAGTGACACGCAACACCGCCCCGAATCCACCAGCTGCGGGCGTGGCGGTCCGGCAGGCGCCGGGCCGCGTCCCGGGCGTTCGTGGATCTCGACCTTCTAGCCCCACGCCCCGATTCGCTGCGCCTGCTTGGGCAGATCGAACGTCGTCAGCGAAGGCAACAACATTAACGCCGCGAAGAACACGGCGCATAGGGCGAGCAGAATCCAGATGTTCGCCGCCCGCTCCCATTTCAGATGCATGAAGATCGCCGCCACCAGCGACGCCTTGAACAGCGCGATCAGCATGGCCACCACGTAGTTCATGGGGTGCGGAATGTGCACCTGCGCCGCGGCAACGGTGACGATGGTGCCGATCGCCAGCGCGATGAACACCGCCACATAGGCTCGCACATGCTTACTGACGTCGGCGTGGCTGCCGGACATAGCGAACTCCTAAACGCAAGCTACCTACATCAGATACAGAACCGGGAAGAGGAAGATCCACACCAGGTCCACGAAGTGCCAGTACAGTCCGGTGCACTCGATGCGGTTCGTGTAATACTCCGGATCGCGTTTCCACAGGGCGGCTCCCGGACCCAGAAAATAGCCGATGACGACCATGCCGCCGATTACGTGCAGCCCGTGCAGCCCGGTCAGGGTGTAGTACAGGGAGAAGAACGTGCTTTTTGCCGGCACGTACCCGCCCCGCAGCTTGGGAACGTACTCCAGCGACAGCTTGACGACGATGAACGTCAGGGCGAGCAGGAAGGTCAGCCACAGGTAGCGCCGCCCCTTGGAAAAGTCGCCCATCTTCAGGGACGCCCAGGCCATGACCATGGTGACGCTGGAGACGATGAGCACCAGGGTGTTGAAGCCGCCGATGCGCCAGCTTAAGTGGGTTTCCTCGTGGGAAGGCCAGTGCAGCGGGCTCGGCGCTTCCGGAGCTCCCACGCGCAGCAGCACGTAGGAGGAAAAGAGGGCCCCGAACAGCATCACCTCCGACGCCAGAAACAGCCAGGTGCCGAACTTGCCGCTGTAGATGCCGGTGACCGGGTGCGGGTGAACCGTATAGGGTAGCGTTTGCGTGGACACGTTCTGCTCCTATGCCTCCGCGGCCGCGTGCTGCGGGAAATAGTCCTTGGCCAGCCCCGGTACGCTGTATTCGTAGGGCGGACGGTACACCACCGGCGGCGTCGTGAAGTTGCCGTGCGGCGGCGGCGACGGCGCCGCCCACTCCAGCGTCGTTGCCTCCCAGGGATTGTCCGACACCTTTTTCCCGGCCCGCATGCTCATGAAGAAGTTCACGATGAAGAAGATCTGCGCCAGACCCAGCAGCCACGCCCCCCAGGAGGAGGTGATCGTCCAGGACTGCACCGCCTCGCCGTGTGCGTAGCCCACCTGGCTGTAGAGGCGCCGCGAAACGCCCGCCAGCCCCTGCACAAACATGGGCCCGAACACCATGTTGATGAACACGAACGAGAGCCAGAAGTGGATCTTGCCCAGGACGTCGTTCATCTTGCGGCCCGTTACCTTGGGGTACCAGTAGTAGATGCCCGCGAAGATGCCGAAGATGGTGCCCGGGGCTACGACATAATGGAAATGTCCGATCACGTAATACGTGTCATGCAGCGGAATGTCTGACGCCGGCAGCCCCAGCGGCAGACCGGTCAGCCCCCCGATGGCGAACATGGGCAGGAACGCCAGCGCGAAAAGCATGGGCACCGTGAAGCGGATCGACGCGCGGTAAAGGCTGATGACCAGGGCCGTAAGGATGATCACTGACGGAATGGAGATGATCATCGTGGTGGTGGCAAAGAAGGTGCTGATGGTGGGCCCCATGCCGGTCATGAACATGTGGTGCGCCCACACGATGAAGGACATGAAACCCAGGAAGATGGCGGAGTACACCATGGGCCGGTAGCCCCACAGCGGCTTGCGGGTGTTGTTGGCGATGATCTCCGCCACGATGCCCAGGGCGGGAAGAATCAGTACATAAACCTCGGGATGGGCCAGGAACCAGAACAGATGCTGCCAGAGCAGCGGGCTGCCGCCGCCGGCGACCGTCGAGGGAACGCCGCTGACCACCAGCCCCTCGGGCATGAAGAAGCTGGTGCCCGCCACGCGATCCATGAGCTGCATCACACCTGCCGCTTCCAGCGGCGGAAAGGCAAGCAGCAGCAGGAACGCCGTCACAAGCTGCGCCCAAACGAAGAATGGCAGCCGGAACATGCTCAACCCCTTGGCCCGAAGCTGGATGATGGTCACGATGAAATTCACCGAGCCCAGCAGGGAGGAGGTAATGAGGAACACCATGCCGATCAGCCACAGCGTCTGGCCCATGGTGGCGATGACGGAGAGCGGGGCGTACGAGGTCCAGCCGGAATTCGCGGCGCCGCCGGGTACGAAGAAACTCACCAGCATCACGATGCCGCCCACAGCGAACACCCAGTAGCTGGCCATGTTGAGCTTGGGGAACGCCATGTCCGGAGCGCCGATCTGAAGCGGCATGACGTAGTTGCCGAAGGCCCCGACCAGGAGGGGCACCACGCCCAGAAACACCATGATGGTGCCGTGCATGGCGCCCAGCGAGTTGTAAAACTCCGGCAGCATGATGCCGCCCGGCATGGCGGCCTCGCCGAAGAACTTGCCGATCACCGGCATGGGCTGGCCGGGGTAGGCCAGTTGCCAGCGCATCATCATCATCAGGCAGAAGCCCAGAAACAGAAAACACAGCGCCGTGATCCCGTACTGCACGCCGATGACCTTGTGGTCCGTGGAGAAAACGTAGTGTCGCCAGAAGCTCAGCTCGTGGTGCGCGCCGGACCCGTGACCCTGCGTATGGTGATCGTGAGAACTCATGCCTGCCTGTTCCTAGCCACTCTCGCCACTCTCGCCACTCTCGCCGCCTTGCCGCCGACCGTCCGGCCGGGGCACGACGCCTTCCGTGCGGATCTGCCGTCCGCCGGGGCCTGCCATTTCCTGGCTCATTGGACTATCTGGACCCTGCCCGCGACCGGCCCGCGCCGCGGCGGGCGGTCCGCGCCGGCGCGCCTGGGGCGGGCGGTCCGCGCCGGCGCGCCTGGGGCGGCGCCCGCGACCTTACTCTTCCTCGAACTCCTCGGGCGGCTTGCTCTTTTCTTCGAGCCAATGATCGAAGCGGTCCTTGGGTTCGACGACCATCACCGCGCGCATGGAATAGTGGTTGTTTCCGCAAAGCTGGGCGCAGGCGATTTCGTAGCTGCCCGTTTTCGTCGCCTGGAACCACACGGGGATTCTCATGCCCGGTATGGCGTCCTGCTTCACCCGCAGCACAGGGACCGCGAAACTGTGGATTACGTCCTTGGAGCTGATGTCGCAGATGACCGGTCGATCCACCGGCAGGTGCATCTCGCCGGAGACGATGTCGTCCTTGGCATTGGCGTCGGAACGATCCAGGCCCACGGGATTGCTCGCCGTGTTGACGAACTGCGGCGCCGTGCGCCCGAACTTGCCGTCCTTACCCGGATAGTGGAAGTTCCAGGCGAATTGCTCCGCCAGGACCCGCACGCGAAGCGGGTTTTGCGCCTCGGTCGGCAGATCGTTTTTCACGCTCGCCCAGATGGGCACCGAGAAGCCCAGCAGCAACACCGCCTCGATGATCGCCACCGCGATCTCAGCGTATTTGGAGGGCTTGGCTTTGACGAGGTTGTAATCCGCCCGCTGTCCCGCGCGCTGGCGGAACCGGAACAGGCAGTACACAAAGAAGACCCCCCAGCCGACGAACAGAACGCCCATGAAACCGTGGAGGAAGTAGATCAGGCCGTCGATGTTGTGACCATGCTGGGAGATGTCCGGCGGCAACCACAGGTTGCGCCAGTCGGCGTAAGCGCCGTCGATTTTAACGCCGGGGGTCGTGGGAGCGGCGGCCTCCGCTCCCAGTAGCGGACGGGCGAACAAAACTCCTCCCGCTGCGGCGGCGAGCAATACCGCCGCCCGTCTCTGCCATAACCTCATCCAACCATCTCCTCTTGCCGCATCGACGCGGCGGCATCATAGGGATGCCTCTCCCCGGGTGCAAGCAACGCCGCGAGTGGTCGCGCAAGAGCATCCCACCGCCGCGGCGCCCCGCAAACGAGCGGGAGTATTTAGGCGCAAACTCGCCTGGCGTCAACGGGCAATCCGTTGACAAGCCCCTCGCGCCGTGTCTCCCGCGTGGATCGGGCGAATGTGACATGGTTGTTACCTGTCGCGCCGCGCGCCCCGCCTGCGATCGGAACGCGAGGTTCGCCGCCGCGGCGCCGCGGCACGCAGGAGGCGGGCGGTCTTCCGAACCCGCCCTCCGGCCCGCGCTTACTCGTCCCCCTCTTCCTCTGGGGGCGGCGCCGGAGGCTCCGATGGGTCGAAGGGCTCGTTGAGCTCCGGGAGCGGTCCCAGCTCGGTGTTCCGCGCCAGGGTGACGTTGACCAGAAAGCGCGTGCCGTTGCGATCGATGTGCAGCGCCACGTCCTCGCCCGCGGGCAGCATGTACAACGCCTGCGTGAGGTGCCCGAAGTGGTACACCGGTTTGCCGGCGGCGGCGAGAATGGTGTCGCCGGGCACTACGCCCGCGGCGCGGAGGGGCGAAGGGTCGGCGACGTTCTTGACCACCACGGCGTCGCGCACGCTGTTGTCCACCACCATTCCCAACCACCCGCGATACAGCGACTTGCCGGTCATCAACACCCGTACGATTTCATCGACGCGGTGCTGCGGCACGGCGAAGCCCACCCCGGCGTCGTACATCTCCACGCCCGCCAGCTCCCCCGGTCGCTGAGCCATGGGCACGCAAATGCCCACCACGCGCCCTTGCAGATCGCACAGCGGCCCGCCGTAGTTGGCCGGACTGAGCTTGGCATCCGTCTGCACGGCGTTGCCGTTCATCCGATTCAGCGCGCTGATGATTCCCGTGGTGATGGCCGGCTCATCGCCTCCGAACCCCAGCCCCAGCGCCACCGCCCACTGCCCGATCTTCACTTCCGTGAGCGGCGCCCAGGGGGGCGTGGCCAATCCCCGGGCGTCAACTTTCAGCAGGGCGATCTTGCGTACCTGGTCGCGGGCGACCAGGTCGGCGGCCAGCCGACGACCGTCGGCCAGCGTCGCGGAAATCAGCACCGGTTCACGCACGAAGTTGAAACTGCTGGTGACGATATACCCGTCCGCGGCGTAGATCAGCCCCGTGGTCGAGCCGTCAGCGATGACGAAATCCGAACCGGTCGACTCGCGCCAGGGATTCTGCGATCGCTTGGGTTTGTCTGCGGCGTCGTCGCTGTCCGGCTGCGGCAGGGCGCCGCGCGGCTGTGATCCGCCCACGGTGTCGATGCGAACCAGATAAGGTTTCATGCGCTGCGCGGTGCCGCGAAAAACCTCCTGCGCCGCACGAAGGGTCTGGTAGTCCGCGGCTGCCGGGTCCGGCGCGCTTGCGGGTCCCGCGGCCAGGGCTCGCGGCGCCACGGCCCAAGCGACCACGAGGCACGAAACAGCCAACTGACTCAGGGCGCGCATCATGGGGACTCCGGTTGAACCTCGACGCTTACGATGGACCGCCCGCGGCGAACCACCAGCTCCACGGGCCGGCCGGGCGGCAACGCCTTGAGCCGCGCATCGTAGGCGTCCAGGTCCGCCACCGTCCGTCCGTTGACGGAAAGCACGAGATCGTCGGCGCGTACGCCGGCCCGGTCGGCCGGCGACCCGGGGCGAACACGCTCCACGAAGGGGAGCACCTTCTGGTAGCCGGTTCGCGCCATCTTGATCCCCAGATTACTTGCCGGCGACGCGACCGTGGGGGTGGGGGGCGGGCGCGATCCCTCCGACGAACGCAGCGCTTCCGTGAGAAAGTCGCGTAGCACATCGCAGGGCATGGCGTAGTTGAAATGGGTGTGCGTGCGGTTCGAGATCACCACCCGGCCCACCATGCCCACGAACTCGCCCTCGAGATTCACGACGGCGCTGCCCTCGCCTCCAGGATTACTGGTGATGGCATCAAGCACCAGCACTTCGCCGGTGTAGGGGAAGTCCTTCACCCGCCGGCGGGCGTCGAGATGGGTGCGCGTGGAGAAGACGCCGTGCGCCACGGACATCGGCTCCGGGCCGTCCGCGACCTTGAAAGGGTTCCCCGCGGCAAGCACCCAGTCGCCGGGCGCCAACTTGGCCGTGCAGCCGCCCGCGACACCCGCTGTCGCCCGGCCGTCCGGCCCGACACCCAGATCAAAATAGGGCAGCGGCCCGACGCGGGACGCCCCACGCCGCCCGCCGGACGCACCCCCTCCCTCCACCTCATCAGCGTCCGCCGCACGAGGTGCCGCGCCGTCCCCCGGTCGGAGCTGGAGCAGCGCCAGCTGTCGCGCCGCGTCGCGGTACAGGACCTCGGCGTGGTAGCGTGTGCCGTCGGCCCCCACCGCGCGCACGTCCTCAGCGTCAATCAGGAGCGACGAAACCGTCAGCACCAACCCGTCGGCGGAAACCAACACTCCGGTTCCGTAGCCCGCCTGGAGACCCACGCCCAGCCCATAAAGTTTGACCACGCGCGGAGTCGCCACGCCGATGGCGCGGTCGAATCCGCCCGCCGACGCGACCGCCGTGCCCACCAGCGCGAAGATCGCGGCGGGCACGCGACTTCGGACGCCGGGCAGCAGATACGTGAACGAGGCGATCACGGCAGCGCCTCCCAGTCGGTGAGGGTGTCCACGTAGCGGTAGTTCGGGCCCACGACCTCGACGCGGCAGGGCCGGCGCACACCTCCCGCGGGGCGATGGTCGCTCAACAGAATCGTCGCCCCGATGCCCGTGGGAATGTCACGCACGGCGATGCGCAACACATCGTGCGTGGTCAGGTCGAAGCCGAAGGCGGCGACAGCGCTTTCGCCCAGCGGCCATTCCACGATCTCTACCTGCCGGGCGCTGTCGGCATAGTTGATGTCCGCCGCCTCCGGCGACCGCGTCACGGTCGCCGTCGCCGGCAGCACGACGTCCCCGCCGGCGTGCACGCCCGCCGCTCGTTCGTTCTCATCCATCCGCCCGCCCAGCAGAGCATCGAGCATCCACTGCGCCGATAGCACCATGGCGCGCTCGGCGGGAAGCGCGAAGGCCTCCGCCACCTCGGAGCTGCGCTGCGCGGCGCCGTGGCCGTCGAACTCGAGCCATCGCGCCAGGACTCCCTCAGCATCGTACTCGCGCACGCGAATGAAGCCGTCCTCGGCGTGGAAGGCCTCCAGACACTGCGGCGGCTTCACCCGACCCTCCGCGTCGGCGGCGTGTTCCCGGTGGACGGTCCAGTGCCAGCGCGGCGGCCCCTGCGTGACGCCGGTTCGCGTGGCGCGAGCCAGTTCCCGCAGCACGCGTGCCACCTCGCGGTGGTTCAGCTCGCGGCGAACCGCGAAGGGTCGGCGCAGCTTGGGCGTGATGGGATCGAGTTTGGCCAGGGTGGACACCCGCGTGCCTCCGCGCTCCAGTTCCACCAACACGTGCCAGTTGCCGGGGTAGGTGCCCAGCAGGCTCGCGAAGTGGTTCGGAGAGTCGACGGGCACGTTGTCCAACGCCAGGAGCCGATCGCCCACTCGAATCCCAGCGTCATCGCCGGCCCCCCCGGGAAGGAGGTTGGCGACCACGATGTGGTCGTTCTCGGCCTGCTCCACGACCGCCTGCAAGGTTCCGTGCCGCGCCAGCAGGCCGGCGCGCAACGCGGGCATGAAGCGCTTGATTTGATTGGCTGCGATGGCGTACCCGAAGCCGACGTTAAACCGCCCACGGGTGTTGACGGAGATGCGGCCGTTGATGCCGATGATCTCGCCGCGTTCGTTGAACAGCGGTCCGCCGGAGTTGCCGGGGTTGATCGGAGTATCGATCTGGATGCAGTCGGAGTAGATGAGGTTGCCGCCAACGCCCCACTGATAACGGTGAACCCCGGTGACGATGCCGAGCGTGACCGTGGGCGTGTTGTCGTCGCTTAAGTTGAAGGGGTTGCCCAGGGCGATCGCCGTGTCGCCCACGCGCACGGCGTCGGAGTCGCCAAGCGTGGCAAAGGGAAAGTCCTCCCCCGGTCCCAGGCGAAACATGGCCAGATCACCGATGGGGTCGGCGCCGAGGACCTCCAGTTCGTAGAGCTGTCCGTCGGGCAATCCGCCCCATCCGCGCTGCGCCTCGGCCAGGCCGGCAATGACGTGGTAATTGGTCAGACCGTACCCGCGCGGGTCGATGATCACGCCCGAGCCCCCGCCGCGACGGTGGGGGTCATAGATCGCCACCACCGCCGGCGAGACCCGCGCGACCACCGCGACGCGACGCGCCTCGGCGCCCAACACCAGCTCCCGCGCCGGGTCGGCGGCAACCGGCACGGCGCCCAGCCAGCTCGGAATCAGGGCCGCCAGCGCGACCGCGCGGCCGCCAGGCGAGCCGCCGCGCCGCGCGCCGGCACCGCCGGGCCGTTGTTCTCGCCTCCACCGCCGGTTCACTGGGAAGGATCGCCCGTGGGAACCGCCGACGCCGGACGCAGCAGCCGCGCGCCGCCCCAGTCGGCGTGGTCGGCCAGGTCCAGCCCGTCGCCGTAGTCGACGGTCAGGGTCATGCGTTTGACGCTTGTCACATCCGCAACCACGGGGCGGGGGGCGTCGGCGCCGGTGAGCGGCCCGCTGTCGAAGAGCACCCGTCCGTCGCCCATGACGCGGAAGACCACGCTGCCCCGCGGGCGCACGGCGTCATCCAGCCCCACGGTGGCGACGAGGCTCACGAAGCGGCCCTCCAGGTCGTAGTCCAGCTCGGTGCGGCTGTGCACGCCCAGCCCCTTCTCATAGTGCACGCCGTCCATCATCAGCGGCCCGGCCGCGACGCTGCCGTCGCGCCGCACCGGCCAGCCGCGATGCAACAGGCCCTCACTGCGCTCCGCGAGCACCGGCAGGTCGCTGAGATAGACCACCCGGCGGTTGAAGTAGCGCAGACATCGCAGCGACGTCAGGGGCAAGTCTACCTCGTACCCCACGGAGGTCTCCAGGTGCAACGAGCGCTCCGCGGCGGCGCGGATGGTGCCGGCCACGACCGAACCATCCGCCAGCTCCGCCGCCAGGGGATAGGTCGCCGGCTTGCCGGCCCCCCGGGCGAGCACCACGCCGAAGATCCTGTCCCGTTGGAAGCTGCGTTCGCGATCCGCGAAAACGAACGAGCCGCGTTCCTGATCGAGGGAGACCAGCCGCCCGGTGAGTCGTTTGACGTCATCCGTGCCGCGGGTAATGAGGATGTCATGCCCCGCCGGTCGTTCCGCCAGGGCCTCACGAAACAGCTCGGCCGACCGGGGAAACGCCTCGGCGTCGCCCAGTTGCACGCCCGCCAGACGATCGAAGGGAATGGTCACGCGTTCGCCCAGGGCGCTGCGGGTCACCAACCCGTCCGGCGCTCCGCCCGCCAGATCGCCGGGGAGGCGGCCGCCGTCGGCCAGATGAAAAACCGCCGTGCCATGGGCTGTCACCGCGGCGTGGCCGAAGGTGATCGACATCAGCTCGTCTACCGCCACACGCTGCGCCGTGCCGTTCTGGCGCAGCTCCAGGCCCGCGCGGTCGGAATAGCCCGCCCACTCGCCGGTGATCGTGGTGCCGTCCACGCGCACGGCGCTTACCTCGACGGCCACGGCGCTTACGCCGAGGAACGCCACGCCGCAGGCGGCCCGGGACAACCAGCGCCCGCGACGCCGGCCGGCGCTCGTGGCCCGCGCCGATGCCGGGGCGAGGTTACGGCTTCTTGGCGAGTTCTTCATAGTACTGTTCTACGAGCTGCCGGTAGCGGCTGGGGAAGCTGTCACGCAGCGCCTGGAGGATGCGTTCCCGCTCTCCGGGCGGCATGGCACCCCACATCTCCGCGGGGTTCGCCCGGCGGCCTTCGCGCAGCGACTGGCCGCTGCCCGCCCCGCCGGGAAGCATCGACTGCTGCATGGGGTTCTTGGGCGAGCGGCTGCTGCGGGATCCGCCGCCGCCGCTGCTGTCGCTGCTGCTACTGCTGCTGCTCTGTTCGTTCTGCTCCGCCTGCTTGATGAGCTGGTCCAGCAGGTCGAGGATCCGCTGCTGTCGCGTCTGGACGATCTCGCCGCTTTCCAGACCCGAAAGCCGCCGGCCGGAAAACTGCATGAGATCGACGACTTCGCCGATACGCCCCGGTTGCCGGGTGGCCAGCTCCGCGAGAATCTGCTGCGCCGCGACCACCAGCCGCTGTGAGGCATCGGGGCGGTCGTTCAAGAAGCCCGTCAGCGCCGCGGCGGCGGCTTCGTATTGCAGGTCCGCCAGGAGGTAGACGCCGCGGAGAAACACGATCTCCGCGCCGTGGTAGGTGTGGGCATCGAGGTCCGCGGCGCCGTCCGCCAGCAACGCTTCGACGCGCTCTCCCGCGTCGAAGATGTGGTCCAGCGCCGTGAGCGCCTTGACCTCATACACCGCGGCGTTGAGGGCGAGGAAGCGGTCGCGCCCCTGTCGCAGGCCGGACATGATCGCGGCGCATTGCTCGTATTCGCCGGCGTCATAGGCGGCGAGCCCTTCGCGGAACTTGCTCGACAGAACCGAAAGCCCCTGGGCGAGGAACTCCGCACCGTCACATCCGTTGCACTTCGCCCAGGTTTCGCGAATGAGCTCCCGCGCCTCGGCGGGCACCGAGGCGTCGGCTCCCAGAGCGGCGACAAAGCGGTCCGCGGGGACGTCGGATGCCGCGACCGTTGCCCCGTGCGCAAGAAGGACAACGGCTGCGCATGCCAACGTGAACCGCACCGCCGAATTCAGCATTCTGAAGACTGAATTTAGGTGCCGCGGGGCGTCAGGCGCGGTGAGTCCGGCGGTGTTCGTTGGGCGCGGCGTCATGGTTCGTCCTTCCGGTCGCGGATTTCCCTGGCGATGGCGGCGCATTCCGCCTGCCGTGCGGCGGTGCTGCGGAACGACTGCTGCAGCACTTCCGGCGACTCGCTGCCTTCCTGCCGCGCCGCCTCGATGGCGGCGGTCCGGGTGTTCACACGAAGCTGGCTGGAACGCAGCAGCTTGAGCTCGGCGGAAGTGGGAAGCAGTGCCTGATTCTCGCCGCTGGAGCCGCCGCTTCCGCCGCCTTGTTCATTCTCTCGCTGCATACGCTTGATCGCCTCCAGGAGCTGCTCCAGCGTTTCCACGATCTCCTGTTGAATGGCCTGTGTCAGCGTGCCGGATTCCATCGCCCCCAGGCGCTCCGCGGAGGTGTTCATGTCCTGCGCCACCTGACCCACCACGCGCGGCACGGCGATGGTCGTTCCCTCCTCGTCAAGAATGTGCACGCACGTTTCCGCCTGGTTGGCGAGCTGGCGCTGGCGGGCCGAGAGGTCGGCAAGCTGTAATTCCTCGGCGCGCTTGAAGTTCTGCCGTCCCACCTGATCCACTTCCAGGGTGACGGCGTTGATTCCGCGCTGCTTGCCCAGCAGCTCGCGAAAACGCACCTCGAGATCGCGCAGGGTTTCGGCACGGTCCTCCTTGCGCAGTTGGTTGAGCAGCTCCTCCAGTTCGCGCTGCGTCTGCTCCAGTTGGGCAATGGCGCGATCCTGGCGCTTGGTCGCGTCTTCCGGCTGGTTCTGCTCCAGCTTCTCCGCCGCCCCGCGCATCTCCTGTTCCGCTTCCTGCACGTTCTGCTGGCCCGGCGTGGGCTGGCCGGATTGGGCGCTTTGCTGCCCCTGTTGCCCTTGTTGCCCTTGCTGCCCCTGTTGCCCCTGCTGACCTTGTTGCCCTTGCTGTCCTTGTTGCCCCTGTTGGCCTTGCTGACCTTGCTGACCTTGCTCGCCTTGCTGGCCCGCCTGCGACTGTGACCCGCTGCGCATGTTCTCCGCGAGTTTGCCGGTGTCCTGTGCCACGTCGCGCTGTCGATCGGCCTGGGCGGGCGCGGGCTCGGCCTGTTCCAGGGCCCGCTTGGCGGCGAGGAGTTGCTCCTTGGCCTGTTGGAGCGAGGATTCGGCGCCTTTCTGCGACTCTTGCGCCGCGCCGGCGTCGCCCTGCTTCATCGCCTGCCCCGCCTGGGACATGGACTTCGAGCCCTGTTCCGTGGACTGCGCCGCTGACTGCGTTTCGCTCCGCGCTGCTTTGGCCCCCGGCGAATCAGCGGCCTCGTCCGGTTGCTGCTCGGCGATGTTCTTCAGATCCTCGGCAAGCTGGGATGCGTCACGCGCCAGGTCCTCCTGTTCCGCGGCGGACCCGGCAGGAGCCTTTTCAGCGCCGGCCTGCGCCTTGGCCTGGGCGGTGGCCTGCGCGAGCCGTCCCTGGCGTTCCAGCATGGCGTCGATACGGCGCAGGGCCTGGTCCAACTGCTGCGCCAGTCGCTGCGCCACCGCCGCCTGTGCCGACGCGGAACGCAGCTTGCGCTCCTCCTGCAAGAGCCGCGACAGCTCGCGCTGCATCGCCTGCAAGCGCTCGATTTCCTTCTGCCGCTCCTGATTATCCGCGTCGCGTTCCAGAAGGATGCTCAGCAGCCGATCGGCGTCCTCCATCCACTTCATCTGCGCCTCGAGCGCTTCGTTGGCGGCGGCCGAGTCGTTCAGCAGCTTGATGATGGCGTCCAGCTTCTCCGTCAGTTGCAGCTCGCCCTCGCGCTCCAGGACCCGCGCCAGCCGCGCGGCGTTATCCGGCTCCCTGGCCGCAAGCTGTTCCCGCAGGCGGTAGACCCGGTCCTTGAAGCGCTCGAAACGGTCGCGGATCATTTGCTCTTTGAGCGCGAGCGGCGCCGGCTCCTTACCTGCCGGCTCCCGCTGTGCCCGGACCGGCCCTCCCCAGCAGGCCACAAGTAGCACGACCGCCGCCGTTCGCATCCACCCGCGGCGGCGTCCCGCGAAACGGCCCCGGGTGCGGTCAATCGTCGAACACATTGCCCGCCTCCTTTTGCAGCGCCTCTTTGGTTTCCGAATGCAGCTCGGTTTGCAGGCGCACGATGTCTCGCAGCATGTTCACCACTTCGTGATACCCTTCCCATTGTATCATAGCCGCGAGCACCGAGCGCATTTGCGATAAAACCGTCTCCTGTTGCGCATCCACGCGCGCCGCCAGCTCCGCGGACCCCTCGCGGGCCCACTGCCGCAGCGTGTCCGCCGCGGTCACCATGTCGCGCTTGGCCAGTTGCGTCAGCGGCTCGACGATCTGCACGCCCAGCCGCTCGCGCTCGTCGGAGGAATCGAGCTGGTTGATCCGCAACTCCTCCAGCAGGCGCTCAAAGGTCTGCCGCGTTACGTTGACCGAACCCGCGAGGCTGCGCTGCCGGCGTTCCAGCGGCGCCAGCGCCGCCGCCAGCGCGGCGGTGTCGATGTCGCGGCGATAGTCGTTGAGCACCGAAAGCAGCGCGCCGCGCAACTGGTCCTGGGCGTCCACCAGACGCTCGAAGTCCATGCGCGCCTCCTGCTCCCGGCGGGCGATCTCCGCCAGGAATTCGTCGCGTGTCACCACCCGCAGCGTCACCGCCGGCGACTGCCCCAGGTTGGGGCCCGAAACGTCGTCAAAATCCGCCGCCCGCGCCCGCAGGGTGAGACGCACGCCCGCCACGATGCCTTCCGCGCTGACCGGCCACTGCAAGCTGGTGGAGAACGTGGTGGTACCCGCCTCGAACTCCGGGAGGGGAATGAGCTTCTCGGCGACGCTCCCCGTCGAAACCTCGAAGGCGAGCTCCGCGGTCGCCAGACCGTAGGTGTCGGCGTACTCCAGTTCGAAGGGCAGCACCGCCTCGGGCGTGATCAACTCGCCGACCCCCGGCATCTTCATCCGCGCCCCGGGCGGATCATCCTTGATGACCCGAAAGGAAAACTTCGCCGGCTGTTTGTCCTCCAGCCCCACGTCGTCGAGCAGCGCAAAGTGGTAGGTCGTGGTTCCCAGCGGGACGACGGCGACCAGGCGCGCCTCGCCGTCCTCCGCCGCGTCCGCGATTGCGGTCTCGCCCGCCATCAGCGTCGCGCGCACCACCGGCTTGTTCGTTTTGATCCGAATGGCCACGCGGGTTCCGGGCAGGACCTGCGCCGCACGCTGACCATCGCCCAACGTCGTTACCGGCAGGCGCGTGTAGCCCGGCGGCGTCAACTCCACACGCGACTCCGTCACCCGCGGGCGATCCAGCAGGCGCACAGAGTGTTCCCGCGTCCGGTCGTCCCCGCCTCGGAGGCTGAACACCAGGTCCTCCTGCGGGTTCTTGAAGGTGTATCGGTAACGGTACGAGCCGGGGTTGCCCACCGTGACCATCGTCTCGCGCCCGCTTCGCCCCGATGCCGTCTCGAAGAGAATCTCCACCTCCCGCGGCTGCACGCCTTCCGCAGTGGCGTGCACTACGAGATCGTCTCCGCGGGCGCCGAACAGCACGCCCTCCTTAGTTTCCACCAGCAGCCGCGTCTGTTTGGGCCATTCGATCTCCTGCAAGAGCACGTTTCGCGAGAACCACAGGCCCACGATTTCCGGCGCCAAGACCGCGGCCGCCAGGAAGAGCGCCACGGTCCCGATGAGCGCCGCCGCCGACCGCCGCGCTCGCCGCCCGTTTAAGACGCCCTCGAAGTCCGCGGCCCGCGCCGCCGCTCCCGCGCGGCGGATCACGGACGCCATCAATGCGTGGGAATTGGATCCCGCCTCGCCCACTTCGCCGGAAGCGAAACGTACCGCGGAGACCAGAATCGACGACAGTTGCGGATGTCGGCGCTCCAGGAGATGAGCGATCTCCGCCGGCCCGGCGGGAACGCGCAGAGGTGAAAGGAGTCGCCGCCAGAGCAGCAGGGCCCCGCCGCCCGCCATTGCCAGGAGCAGCGCCAGCCGCATGCTCCACTGCAACCCCCGGGCGGTATAGTCCAAGGCCAGTTGCAGCAACGAGCCGCACCACAGAAAGCCGACTACAAACGCCAAGCCCTCAAGCAGGACGTAGCGCCGCAGCCGCGCGGCGATGCCGCTGAGCCCCGCCGCCAGCGAGGCATCGAGCGATGGGCGAGGTGACGCCGCGCGAGTCGATGGATGTGCCTTGGTCATGACACCCTCGCCAACTTCTTGCCGGCGTCCGATACCGCCCGCCCGCTGTTTGCGACAACCGCTTGGTGCGGCCCACGGGCCCGGTGACCGGCTGGAAAGCCGGTCCCACAGCGCCGGCCCGATCCCAATGTGCCGGGCCGGTCCCACAGCGCGCGGGGCGAAAGCCTGTGCCGCTCGGGCATGGCGGCGCTTGTCCTCCTGCGGCGGACGCACTTGGCCATGCCACCCAGCCGGCGATGCCACCCAGCCCGTGGGGCAGGAGTCGCCAGCGGCGGAGCACGCGGGTTATGCATGCGGGCGGTGGGCCGCCGCCGTTATTCCTCTTCGTCTACTACGACGGCCGGTCCGAACGCGATCAGGTATCCTTCCAGCATCCGCAGGACCTTGTCACGCGTTGCGTCCAGGTTCAGGTCGCCCGTTTCATCCAGGTTCAGCGACGTGGCAAAGTAGAAGTACTCCCCTCCTTCGCGGAAGTGCTCTACCGGCGGATCGGGCCAGTCGAGGCCTGCCTCGTCGAAGCCCGCCTCCACGAACTCGCTCATGGTGTCGCCGGAGTCTTCGATGGCCTGCTCCGCCTCCTCGCTTTTCCACCGGGGAGCGGCGGCGAAGCGCACGGCGAGGACGGACCCGTCCTCGCGGTCGTGTCGGGACGCGACGCCGTAGCGGGCGTCCGCGGACACGGAGTCCTCGACGAACTCCCGAAAGGCGATGATCGTTTCCCGTTGCTGTTCGTTCAGAGGCATGGCCTTGCCACTCCCATCGTCGCTTCGTTTCCGCGGCCCCGCGCCTAGACCGGCTCGGTCACCCGGCCCCGCTCACCCACCTTGCGACGCGGGTCCACCCGCGCCAGGATGCGCCGGCGACACCAGGTGAACGGGTAGGTGAGCCACCGGTGGGCGTGTACATACCAAGGCTTGCGGTACGAATCCAGCAGGGCCGCGGCGCCGAGCTGGTCGGGCCGGGTACGTCGTTGCAGCTTCGTGAGGTGATACAGGTCGCCGTTCTGGAACCAGCGGCGCAGCCAGCGTAAGGGGGGCAGCTCGCCGCCCCAGCGCCGCGGCACGTGCCACGCGATCTGAAAGTCGAAGAGGTAGGGCCGGCCGTCGTCACCCACCAGCACGTTCTCACACTTTTCCAGATCCACATACGCCATGCCGCGACCGTGAAGCTCGCCGATGAGTTCGCGGAGCCGGGCGTGGAAGTCGTCGGCCACCCGCTCGCCCCGCGCCAGCGGATGCCCGTCGATGAATTCCCGGACCAGGCCCGTCCGCTCCCAGCGCTCGATCAACCGCGGTACTCCGGCGACGCCCCGCAGCCTTTCCAGCGCCGCGCACTCCCGACGCGCCAGCAACCGCCCCACCCAGCCCATGGGGATGAGTAGGAACGCGGCCTGGCGATTCACCTTCAGCAGAACCCGCCCCGCTTCGCCCTCGTACAAGGCGGTGACGGCGAAGAAGTCGTTCTTAAAAACACGCCGCCGCGCATAGGACCGCCCCTGCACCAGAACCTCCTGCGGCAGCGGTCGGCGCCCCAGCGCCGTAAGACATGGCGGGACGGTCTTGGCCATGAGCAGTCAACGTCCCCCAGAAACCCGAGGCTCTTCGCACCTGCGATTACCCGTATTGTAGTTCGCCGCGGAGCCGATTCCAATGGCGGCTCGCCGGCGACCGGTGCCGAGTCCCGGGCGGACGTGGGCAAGGCAGCACGCGCCCCGACGTGCCGTGCCGCGGCCTCGGCGCCCACGGGCGGAGCGTCATGGCGCGGGTCATCGAAACCACCTGCCTGTTCCTCCTGCTTTCCCTCGTTGCCCTGCGGCCGCTGGTGGCGGAATCCTATGAGTCCGCCGGCAGTGCCATGACGGCGGCACTGGAGCAGGTGTCGGACCCTTCGCCGCTCCGCACACTGGCGTTCGACGGTGTCATCGTGCTTTCCGCCTGCGCGTGGGGAGTGTCGCGCCTGCGCACTCCGCGCGACTATCGTGGCACGGGACTGGAATGGGGGGCGGTACTGGTCGCCGTCGCCGTCGCGATCTCCTGCCTGTATGCGGGCAACCGTCGCCTGGCGATCAACGCCGGCATCGATTGGCTCTGCCATCCCCTGCTCGCCATCGTGCTGGTTCAGTTGCTCACCAGCGCGCGGCGCCGACGGCTGCTGTACGCCGCCGTGGTCGCCTCGGCGTGCGTGCAGGCCTTCCAGTGCGCCGAGCAGGCGTGGATCGGCTTCGACGAAACCTGGCGGCACTACCAGACTCTCAAGGAGTCCTTCTGGGCGCAGCAGGGTGTGGCGCTCGATTCGCCGCAGGTGGCGCTCTTCGAACAGCGCATGCGCGCCCGCGACGCCCAGGGCTTCTTTCCGCACAGCAATGTTACCGGCGCCTACCTGGCGCTCTGCGACTTGACGGCGCTCGGCCTTACCATCCGGGGGTTCAGGAACCACGGCGGGTCGGCCCTGTCCTTGGTCGCGATGATCGGCCGTGCCGTGGTGACCGCGGCGCTCATGGTCGCCGTAGTGCTGACGCGCAGCTTTGGTGCGGTCCTGGCGGCGGCCGGCGCGGGAACGCTCTGGCTCCTGTGGCGCCGATGGCGACCCTGGATCGACGCCCACCGGCGGCACGCGTTCGCGCTGGGCTGGCTCGTGTTCGTCGTCGGCGCTGGGGCAGTCGTCGGCCACGGCTTGTACCATGGCTCGCTGCCCAACGTGTCGCTCAACTTCCGCTGGCAGTATTGGAGGACCGCCACGACGCTCATCGCCGATCATCCACTCACCGGCGTGGGGCGTGAAAACTTCGGCCGGGTGTACCTGCGCTACAAGCCCATCGACGCGCCGGAGGAAATCGCCAACCCTCATAACCTCTTCGTGCAGGCCGCCGCGGAATGGGGTCTGCCCGGATTGGCGGGCGTGGTGCTGATGCTCCTCGGGGGTTCTTGGACCGTGGTACGACGGGGCACGACGAACGACGAGACGCTGCCGGCGCCGGCAGCGGGTGCGACGGCACGCCCGCCCGAGGGGGCGACTGAAGCGGTGCGCTACTCCCGGCCGCCGCTCCTGGCGTGGACGGTCGGACTGCTCGCCGTAATGACGCTTGCACGACTGCCCCTCCTGGGGACCGACGACCCGAACTTCCTTTACTACGCATCAGTAACCGCGGGTTTGTGCTGGCTGTGGGGATGGGTTTGTTTTGCCGGCCTCGGCGCCAGAACCGTGAACCACGGCCCGCCGCCGCCCGGCGGCGAGGGTACCGCGTTTGCCTTGCTGGCTCTACTGGTGCACGAAATGATCAACTTCGCGCTGTTCGTGCCCGGTAGCGCAACGACCTTCTTTGCGCTGTTCGCCGGCTGCGTGGCGGAGCGGACGCCGGCTGCGTCCGCGGGTGCTTCCACTGCACCCACCGCCCTGCGCCGCTGGGCGCCGCTCGTGGGCGCGCTGGCGCTGGCGATCGTCATGTTGCGGTTCGCGGTAGTGCCTGTCGGGCGGGCGCAATACTGGATCGCCCGCGCGCAGACGGCGGCGTCACGGGTTGCGTCGACCGGTCAGCCCGCCGATGTGGATGAGCTGTACCAGCGCGCCGCACGCAGCGATCCGTGGGATCCGACGCCGTGCGCACTTCGCGCGAAGTGGCTGGCGACGTCGGAGGCGGACGAGCCGTCGGAGGCTGCGCTGACGGCGGCCGTCGCCGCTCTGCATCAGGCCGTCGGACGCGACCCGCACGCCGCGAGCCATCACCGTGCCCTGGCGCAACTCCACCAGCGCCTCGCACGGCTGACCGGCAATCCGGAGCACTACCGCCGTGCGGTGGTGGCGGCACAGGCGGCGCTGGAGCGCTATCCGCTCGATCCCGACGGCGTGGCGGCGCTCGCGGACCGCGAGCGGGAGGCGGCCGCGGCGACGAACGATCAGAACCTGGCCCGGCGTGCCGCGGTGCATTACCGGCAGGCACTGGAGCTCGACGACGCCCGGCCGGAATGGGAGAAGCTACGTCGCCTGCCCCCGCACGAACGCCGGCGGATCGAGGAGCTTCTGAAGTAGCGCAGGTGCCCGCCTCTGCCTTGCGAACGCGGAAGGAATGGCGAATAGCAAATGGCGGATGGCGAATCGCGAGTATCCAATGGCAAAAACAAACGTGCGTTACTCCTTGTGTCGGCGGCGCGCAAACAGATCCACGACTGCCAGCCTTTGACGTTGCGCAGCAATGGCATGTGTCAGGGAGCGAGCAGGTCGTCGCCCGGGCGTTGTGTGGCAGCGAGGTTAATTGAGGGTGCTTTCGGTCGGATCGACAGTGCTTCCTCTTCTGCTGCACAAGAATCTCTTCGTGCTCTTCGTGTCCTTCGTGGTGAAGAGCACGAGGGTCACGAAGGGAATGAGATGACACGATGGGCGCAGAGTCGGCAAAACACGTGAGTCTGCGTGCCCTGCCGGTGGCGGCGCTGGCGCTGCGGCTCGGCGGCGTGCCGTACGGCGACAGCCCGGATTTCGGACTGGACACGATGCTCTCCTGGTCCGGGCCGGCCGACGACGACAGCAGCGATTTCGCCATCGACACGTTCTCCTCCTCGCCCGGCGGCCCGGCCGCGCCGGTCCGGCACCAGGGGCAATGCCGCCGAAACTACGCCCGGCGTCTAACGGGCGATCGCCGGTCTCGCACTTGTATCCGATCAAGCAAAGCGTTATACTGAACACGGTTCAGTCCGTTGGCGCTGGCCGTGGCGTTCGTTTTCGCATCCGGCGCGAACAGGGCAGACAACTCCGAAGGAGCAGCAGACATGCGATACGCCCTCCCGCGTTCACCCGCGCTTTGCACGTGGATGCGGGGCGCGACGATCGTGCGCGCGGTGCTGGGCATGCTCTCAGCCGCGATAGGCACAGCGCCGTCCGCGCTCGCTCAAAGCTCAGGCTCGATCGTCGGCTGGGGTAATCGAGTCGTAGGTGTGGACCTCAGCTCCGGGTTTGTCCAAGTCGCAGCAGGCGGATGGCATGGTCTCGGCCTGAAGACCGACGGCTCCGTCGTGGCGTGGGGATACAACGACGACGGCCCTTCCAGCGTCCCCGCGCCGAACGCAGGGTTTGTCCAAGTCGCGGCGGGCTGGAGCCACAGCCTCGGCCTGAAGGCCGACGGCTCCATCGTCGCGTGGGGAGACAACGAGTACGGCCAAACCAACGTCCCCGCGCCGAACACAGGGTTTGTCCAAGTCGCGGCGGGCGGGAACCACAGCCTCGGCCTGAAGGCCGACGGCTCCATCGTGGCGTGGGGAAGCAACTACAGAGGGCAAGCCAACGTCCCCGCACCGAACACAGGGTTTGTCCAAGTCGCGGCGGGCGGGAAC
>JACQXM010000073.1 GCA_016208685.1 Planctomycetota bacterium
CGTTGAAGGCATAGAGGTCCACCTCCGCGGTTTGGCTGATGCTGGTGTTGACGGGGGTGTTGAAGGCGATGGGCACGGCGCCGTCGAGTTCGGTGAGGCTGATGCCGAAGGCGCCCACGGCGTCGTTGTCGAGGGCTTCGGCCCACAGACGGTAGGTCCCGTTGGCGAGCAGCACCTCGTCGAAGATACCGACGGTGACCCCCGAGGCGCTGCTGCCGATCTCCACGCCCGCCGGGTCGAAGAGGCGCAGGCGTCGCGTGGAGGTTGGACCGGCGTAGAAGGCCGAGACCACGTCCCCGCTGCTTCCGGTGAAGGAAAAGTTAACGATCTGGCAATCGACGGCGAAAGCGCTCGCGATCGTTTGGCCGTAGGAGATCGGAATCGCTGGGGTGCTCGAGAGGCAGACCGTGAGTGTGTAGAGGCCCGTTTGAAGAGCGCTAACCGCACCGTAGCCGCAGTTGGCCCAAGATTCGTGGGTTCGCACGCGGACGGTCCAGGTGCCGGACTGATTGACGGCGACGTTGTCGAGTCGGAAATTGCCGCACAGCGCATTGGTCGAGGCGATGGCGCCATCGGGACGGATGAGGTCCAGACGGGCGAAGTGATCGGGAAGGCCGCCTACCATCGGGGTGAAGTAATCCACGGTGACGAAGGCGCCCTGCGACGCGAAGAAGGTGAAGACATCGATGTCGCCGATGGGGGCGATCTCACCGACGGCTTCGGCGCCGGGTTGAATGGAGGAGAGCGAGAGGGTTTGGTAGCTGCGCTGGAGAACCGCGAAGTCGCGCAGATCCACATGTCCGTCGGGATGGAAGTCGGAGCTCGAGCAACCGGCGGCCACAGGAGCGCTGGGGCCGTCAAGGCAGTCGTGGAACGCCGGGTAATCGAGCGTCGACCCTGCGCCTGCGACGACCTCGTCGCTCGCTCGAACGCCCACCGCCAGGACGAACAAACCAACCACCGAAAAAACCGAGGGCGCGATTCGACCTCGCACCGAGAACAGCTCGCGCGTTCCCATAAGCCCACACCTCCTCCGACGCAGGTCAACCTTTTGTTCCAATGGCCTTCCTAGATGCGCAAGCGCCATGGGACGGCGCTTCACTGAGGGAACGGTGCCGAGCCACCTTATGGTCCAACGGCGAACTCGACCACGGCGACCACGGCTACAGTTGGATGGGGTCCACGGATGGGCAGCCCTGTCCGGTGCTGGTGAGGTCGCTCCTCCCCCTTTTCACGGATTATGCCCGGCCTTGCCGCGTTGCACAAGTCGCTGGCGACAAGTCTTTGCGGTTTCGAGCTCGATCTCGATAGGCGGAGCGGTTGCATCAACCAGGACGACCGCCGCGCCCCGGAACCGACACCTCCCCGCACATCGTATTTGTAGAAGATTATCTCCCCGCCGCCGTGGACCGCATGCGCAGCGTCGGGCGCGTTACGCAGCTTGAGCGCTGTGACGAAGCAACGCTGAACGAGGCGGTTCGCGACTGCGATGCGCTCCTGGTGCGCACCTACTCCAAGGTCACGGCCGGCGTGCTGGCGGGGGCGACGCGGCTGAAGGTGATCGGCCGCGGGGGCGTGGGGCTGGAGAAGATCGACCTCGACGCCGCCCGCGCCGCGGAGCGGCCGGTCAGGGCGTGGCGGGCGGTCGCTATCGCCGATTCGCGGCTGCCGGGCGGCGGAGGGAGAGCTTCACGTCGCGGCGGGTGGACTTGGACTGTTCGAGGACCTTGATGGCCTTCTTGATGTCCGGAACCTTGATGACCACCAGCGTCTTGGCGCCGTTGGCGCTGCCGGTGCAGTACATATAGCCGACATTGATGTGTGCCGAGGCCAGGCGGTCGCAAAGGTCCGCGGCGGCCCCGGGACGGTTGGGCAGATCGACAGCCAGTACCTCGGTTTCCGTGACCGGGAGGTTCAGCCGGTGCAGGACGGTGCGCGTCGTGGGCACGTCGTCAACGGTCATCCGCAACACGCCGTGCTCCATGGAGTCCATCATGGCCACGTTGGTGATGTTCACCTTGGACTTCCCCAGCTCGCGAAAGACCTGCGACAGCACGCCGGGCTTGTTGACCAGAAACACGGAAAACTGGATGCACCGTTCCATCGAATCCTCCCGCACCACGACACGACCAGCGGCGCAGTATCCGGGGCAGCCGCAGGCCCGTCAAGCCGGTGAGCACCGTAAGCGTCGCTCCGAGCATTCCGAGCCCGCACAGCCCGCCGCCGCGTCGTGGAGTGGTGACGACGCCGGTGCCGTCGTCGCCTGTATCCGGGGGTACTTCACCATCGCCGTCGCCGTCGCCGGTATCAGGCTCGCCGCCGGTGGTTCCGTCGTCAGGCATGTCGGTCTGCGTGGGGTCCTCCGGGAAGGCATCGGCGTTATCGCCCACGCCGTCGCCGTCGGTGTCCGCGGTTTCCGCAGGATCGATGGGAAAAGCGTCGGATTCGTCCGGCGCGGCGTCGCCGTCGTCATCGGTGTCGGCTTGATTGCCCACGCCGTCGGCGTCGGTGTCCACGGTCTCGGCGGGGTCGTCCGGCAGGGCGTCCTGCGAGTCGACGACGCCGTCGCCGTCCGAGTCGGTCAGGTCCGGCGTAGGCGTCGGGTCGGGCCCCGGACCTGGACCCGGCGTGGGATCCGTTGAACCGCTGACGGTCAGCGCCAACGTACCGCCGCTGACGTTGCCGAAACCGGGCGAGAAATCCCGAACGTCCGTAAACCCGGCGGTGAAGAAGGTGCTGTCCGGGTTTCCATCACCCGGCCCCAGCAGGTCCAGCGTTCCGTCGCCGTTTGCCGTTACGCTCACGGTGGCGACCTTGGTGCCGGCCGAGCTGAGGCCCAGGAGCCCCGGCGCACTGGCCGCGAACGTCGTGGCGGCGGAGGGATTGGGCAGGCTGGAGTCCTGAAAGTAGTTGCCGTCCTCCGGCAATATCCATGTGAACTGCACCGGCACCAGCGCGGACGACGTTTGCGTGAAGTCGAACGACAACCCGCGAAGATCGGCCAATGGATTGTCAGCGCCGTCGACGGCAAGAAAGATGTCGACCGTGAGCAGGCTGCCCGTCGCCACCGCGCCGGCGACGGTCGCTCCGGTCACGTCGCGCGCCTCGAAGGAAATGACGACGGCGGCGCCGGCGGTGGGGGGAAACAGAAGGCCGGCGGCCACGATCGCGGCGAGTAGTACCCTTTTCATGCTCGACTCCTTTTGCTGCTCCGAACGACCGGCCCCATCAATATCGCGCGGCACGCCCCCCCCGCCGGCGGTTCAACAGCCGCGGGCGGGGCGCGACCCCGGTCCGTACATGCTATTCATCGGCAAACCGGCTGTCGCCTCAAGCGGGTTCTGCGCCGTGAACCGAGTGGACCGGCCCGGAGGCAGCCCGGGGCTATGGATTCGTCCGTTCCGAACCGGCGGCGGGCGCGGGTTTCGGCAGAAGCTCCTCGACGGCCGCGATGAGTTGGGGGCCCTTGAGCGTGCGCTTGCGGATTACGCCCTTATCGTCCAGCAGGAACCACGTGGGGTAGCCGCGCACGTTGTATAGCTTGCCGATGGGGTTCTCGCCGCCGCGCGGGTCCCATGTGTGGGTGCCGGGAACCTTGTGGCTGCGGAGAACGTTTTCGAGCGCCTGACGATCGTTGTCCATTCCGATACCCAGGATTTCGAAGGGCTGGCCGGCGAAGTGCGCCGCGGCGGCCTGCAGGTGCGGAATCTCCTGAAGACAAGGCACGCACCACGAGGCCCAGAAGTCCAGCAGCACGACCTTCCCGCGCAGCGACTTCAACGATACTTCCCGACCATCGAGCGTCTTGGCCGCGAAGTCCGGGGCAGGCATGCCGACTTGCAAGTGCTCGATTTCGAAGATGTAGCCGCGCGCCATTTCCGCGAAATCCGCCGGCGCGTCGGGCGCTAGGGGCTTCCCCTTCTCCGGCTTTGCCGGCGCCGGGTTCAGGCCGTCCGAGGCGGATCCTTCGCGAGCTTCGGCCGTTGCGACGTTGATCACTCTCTCGAACGCCGACTTTGCCAGCGGGAGTTTTTCGACGGCCAGGTGAATCCGCCCGGCGGCGAACGCAGCCGCTGACTTCGTCCGCAGGCGGCCGGTGGCACCCACCAGGCGGTCGAGCACCCGGATCCACGCGTCGTACGTGCCCGTCTTGTAGAACTGCTCTGGAAGGTCGTCCAGGATGTCGTCGAACACCGGGTCGTCGGGATACTGTTCCACCAATCTTTCGAACCGGGCGAGCATGGAACCATACTCGACACCGAGGGCCCACAGGTACGACTGCCCGGCGATAAACGCCCCATCGGCCGTGCCCAGCACCGACGCCGCGAGCGCGTCCATCTTTTGCAGGATCTCCTTGCGGCGGTCCACGGGCGCCGGAGCGGGCTCGCCGCCGGCGGCGCGCGCCGCGGCCACGGCGGATCGGTATTCGTTGGCCGCGTCCTCCATCTCCGCTTCGAGCTTGGCGAAGTCCTGCCTTGGTCCGGCGACGGCCGCCCGTTCGCGCACGCCGGTCACGGCGACGAGCAGAACGAACACCCAAAATCGCCCCGGAGCTCTTGATACGCCACGATTCACGTTTCGATTCCCGCTGCCGAAGAACGGCTTTCGATCCACGACAACTGCCCGCGACGCGCGCAACGAACTTCCGCCGACACCACGCACGCCGGCGGGCAGCAGGCAAAAACCCACGCCGCGTCCCGAGCGCCGCTCCGCCAGGACTCCGCCTCGCGATCGGGTTCGGCGTCAGACGTAAACCGTCTACGTCCCCGGCATTACGGCGTTGGGGGCGAGGGTTCGTCCAGTGCGTCCGCCGCCGCCGCGGACGGAATAACGACCACCGTGTTGGACGGCGCGCTCATTCCGGCGGCGGTGGTTGCCGTGCACGTAAACGGAAACTCCACGCCGACATCGGTCTCCGCGACCACGAAAGTTGCCACGCCGTCCCGCGTGTCCACTTCCAGCCGACCATCGTCGGGTGCAAAGGTGAACGTCGTGCCCTGCGACTCGCCTCGCAAGAGCGTGCAGGTCAGCCGTACCTCCTCGCCCGGCATGGGGCCGGCGTTGGACGCCGCTAACTGAACTACGGGGGTCGTGTCGCCGCCGCCGTTGCCGCCGCCACCGTTCCCCATCGTGCCGTTGTCCCCGTTGTCGCCTTCGACCGGCATGGTTCCATCGCCCAGTAGAAGCTGGGCGATTTCAATACACCCGGCACCGGAAAGTAGTGCTCCCAGCAAGACAACGAAGGCGAACCGCATGACGGCTGCTCCAAACCTGGCCTTCCACTCTGGGATGGACCGCCACCGCGTTCCGCGACTTTCAATCGCCCGCGCGCCGGCGCTACCGCGCCCCGGCCTGGGATGTTGTACACGGCGCCGGGCGGTCTGCACAATGGCCGCTGAGGTGGCGCGCGGCAACGGCGGGTGCGAGTGCCGCATCCATCGCGCAGCGATGGGTGGGGGCGCGATGATCGTGTGCAGAAGACCCATCGGCCCTGCTGGAGCATTCCGCCCAACGCGGATCGTTCGACAAGCAGGAAGTGATGAACACCCGGAGTTATGACCGCAATATCTACATCGAGCGCGCGCTGCGCCAGAAGCTCGACTATTGTCATAAGAACCCGCTCACCCGCGGCGTGGTCGACGATCCTGCAGACTGGAGGTGGAGAAGCTACTGATTCTACGAGTTCGGCGACCGCTCGGTCCTGCGGATGGACTGGGATGGTGCTGGCCGATCATATGGTGAAACGCTCTCGTTCGCAGGTGACCTCGCAGCCCGATCCTCGTGACCCCGCCCCCCGTGTAACCGTTCGGTTTTCGTCCTACCGCATACCACTGCTGACACAGCAGTGGCACCCGCGCTGGCCCATCGTATGGTGAAACGCTCTCATTCGCAGGTGACCTCGCAGCCCGATCCTCGTGACCCCACCCTTTACTATCGCAAAGGATGGGCCAGTTAAGACAAAGGGCGCTGGCGCGGGTACAAGGGTTTTTCCGCCGGCAAGGCTCGATGGGCCTGGGAAACGCTTCCGGGTGAGTGCCACCGGCGGGAAGACCTCCCTCAGGGGAACGACATCAAAACTCTGC
>JACQXM010000007.1 GCA_016208685.1 Planctomycetota bacterium
AAGATCTGCAACCGCTGGCCGCACTCGTGGGCTGAACTCATCGCCCGCTGCGCGTACCACCAGCGTCGAAACCGGATGTCCTACGAAAGCCGACAACGCCGCGCGACGCGAACCAATACCTCATAGCGCTGTCGTACTAAGTGCCGCGCTCGTCGAGGATGAGACTGGAGTCTACTGGTCCGTGCACGATCCGGCGCCGTCCATACACAGCCGTACCAGGGCGATCGAGATGAAGAGAGCGAACGCTACAGCGCGGTGCCGAATGGCGCACCGGGGTTGGCCCGACCGCCCGCGATGGTCCGGTGTGCCCGCGGGTGCGCGACTTCAGCGCCCTTGCCCGGCGCGGGGTCACACCGACCGGCCGGAGCCGTTCCGGTAGTTCGACCGTACGTCTCCCGCTACGCCCTCGGATGCGCCTCGTCGTAGGCCGCCTTGAGGCGCGGGGTGGTCAGGTGGGTGTAGATCTGCGTGGTGGACAGCGACTGGTGGCCGAGGAGCTCCTGCACGCTGCGCAGATCGGCGCCGTTGGCCAGCATGTGCGTAGCGAAGCTGTGCCGCAGGGTGTGCGGACTGATGGAGGGGTCCAGGCCGCACTGTGCCAGGTATTTGTCCAGCTTGCGGCGCACGCTGCGGGTGGAGAGCCGCTGCCCGTGCTTGTTCACGAACAACGCCTCCTGGTTGAACCGCGGGGCGCGGGGGTCGCAGCGGCGATGCTCCAGGTAACGCTGAATGGCCGCGATCGCCGTCGCCCCGATGGGCGTGGTGCGCTGCTTCTTGCCCTTGCCGCGCACGCGGATCACCTGGCCGGCGAAGTCCACGTCGGAGAAGTTCAGATCCACGAGCTCGCTCACCCGCACACCGGTGGAGAAGAGCACCTCGAGCATGGCGCGATCCCGCGCTCCGAGCATGGAGCCGTCGTCGGGAGTGGCGAGGAGCTTGGTGATGTCGTCCAGCTCCAGGAACTTGGGCAGGCGCTTTTCCTGCTTGGGCGTCTTGATGGTCGCCAGGGGGTGCGTCTTCACGCAGTTGCGCCGCAGGCAGAACTTGTAGAAGCTGCGCAGGGTGGCCAGCTTCCTTGCAATGGTGGACTTGGAGTAGTTCTGGGTTCCCAGGAAGGAGAGGAAGGTCTTGATGGTCTCGGTGTCGGCGTCGCGGAGTTTGAGCTGCACGGAAGCGTCGACGAGCGCCGTGGCGGCGTGACCGGCGCCGGGTCCGCCGGAGGCGACCAGGGCGCGGCCGGCGGCATAGCCGCTGCGCGAGGCGGCGGCGGCGGCTTGCGCTCCCGCGGGACCGCCGCTGAGGAAGGCGCAGAACTGCGCCAGGTCCGCCGCGTAGCACTTGGCCGTGTGCGACGAGAAGTGGCGCTCGAACTTCAGGTAGTTAAGAAACTCGTCAATCAAGGGAATCTCTATCATGATCGCGTTACACGTCGGCGAAACCCACCACATCCTCCCGGCTTCGCGGCGGTGCGCTCTCAACGCACGGCGCCGGCGAGGCCCCATCGGGTGGTGCGTCTGCGACGCACCCTACGTATTGGTGGCGATCTGATCGAGCTCCGTCTCTAATCGTCGACCCATCTGATAGCTGAGCACGGCGGCGTCGAACCAGTCGAAACGACTGGCCTGGTCTGCCGCCAGCGACGCGAACGCGTCGATGACCTCCGCTTCCTGCCCGGCCTGGTACCGGAAGACGAACCGTTCGCCTCCCTTGACCAGCGACAGTTGCCGGATCACGCTCATGGCCTCCCTACCTCAACGAACCTGCGTCGCGGGCGTCTGGCCCGCTAATCCACCGCCTTCGGTGCCGGTCTCCTGGCACTGCCCCCGCGCCCCGGAGAACAACGCGCGGAGGGTCGCGAAGCAGCAGTAGCGAATGAATCCCTGTTGCGTAACCACGTACTTGCGCCACCCGTAGGGGCTGTCGTCGGCGTCGCGCCGCTGCGCGAATTCCCGGACGTCGTCGACCACGGCCGCATGGGAGGCGTCGAAGACGGCCTCCGCCTGGGCCAGGATTCCCGCCGCGGCGTCGCGCGGCTCGGTGGGCGTGCGGCGCGGCTCTGCGGCTCCTGCCGTGGGCTCCGGCCCGACGCCCCCGCCGCTTCCCGCGGCGTACAGTTGAGCGGTGATGCCGATGCTGGGCGGATCGTAGGGGTCATACGCCGTCACCGCGAAAACCAGGATGGCATCCGCGCCGACCTGCTCCGCGACGCGCCGAGCATGATCCGGCGATGCCACCGCTTCCCGCCCCTGTCCAGCCAGAACGCCGAGCACACGACTGACCGGAATCACCGAGATCCCCTCGGTGTAGCCCAGCTCGACGGCCATCAGATCGGCGAAGCGGTTGCAGTCGAAATCGGGCAAACCGCTGAGGTTCAGCGCCGGCGCAACCGCGATCGTCATGCGTCCCAGCCGGGGATTGGCGACGACGGCCGGCTCCGGCCGCTTTTCCGGCGCGCATCCCACAAGCCCTCCCACACTCGCCAGCAAGGCGATGCGAATCCATCCGCCCGGGGATACCTCGATCATCGTCCAATTACCCCATGTGCTTGCGTCCGCGCGACCGATTTACGAACACCCTATAAACCCCTCGGATGCCGCGGCGACGTAGCGCGCCGTACGACGAAAACCGTACTGTCACAACGCCCGGTCTGCAAAGCGGCGACGCCGCGCCAGGTTACCTCCGCCCCATCGGCTTCGTGGATCGCGCGACTCCGCGAACCGGGTCTTTTCCCCGCAAAATCCCGCGGATTCGCAGGGTCGCTAAGTGGCACAACGGGCGCGGAGCCACAGTCCCTCCACGCGGCGACATCCTGACGCGGGCGCGTTTTCGACCGTGCCGGATCCCATGCCGCGCAGCGCCTGTCACGCAGCACCGGTCGCGCCGTCGATCGTACCGTCCGGCGGGCGACAACCGCTTGCGGTATGTCTTGCCTCCTATCCAAGACGGGCCGGGTGCGTTACCGCCGACGCGCGGGCGCACCCGTTGCCTCTGTCCGATAATCCTAGGTTCTATCGACGCTTGGGGAGGAACGACTTGATCGGCGTGGTCGCCCTACGGAGGTAACGCTGGGGCGCGCGATGCAGAGCGGCAACCCCGAACCGATTCCACAGCACTGGGATGGTGGGGCCGCCCACGGCAGGCGCGCACGAAGGCCGTACAGCACGACTGTTTGTGTCCCATTCGCTCGCCACCGACGCGGAGGCGGCAGCCCTGCATACGCTGTGCTGGGGTGCACACCTACAGCGCGGCACGGCGCGGAACCTCGCCGCCGGCACCATCATCGCCCACCGCACGGACTGCGGATTGTACGTACCAGCCGCCGCAGCCCCGCGCGGTACACACTCGACTCCTGGCTGCCGACGACCCGACATATGACACTCGCGCCCGGCCGGTCGCCACGGCGCGCGGAAGCGACGAACGGGTCTACTCTCCGGGAACATACCGCACACACGTGGTCGCGAATCGTTCGGCAGGTTCACGGTTCTCCGGCGTGAACGGAATCGACATCGGCGACCCGGACCCGCGGGAGCCGTCCGGCGAAGATTTCACAACCCACACCGCGCCACGCCACATCGACGTAAGTACTTATGGCACAGTAGTTTAAATTTTTCTTGGCGGAGCATCGCCTTGCCTGGCGCCGGGTGCTACACTTCTGCACTATTGAGTCTAGGCACTTCAGCCGGTAGTAAAGATAGGGGTCTTGGGACGGAAGCGAGTTGATTCCTACCCCAGCGTCGGGACCGGAGGAGATGAGGCGTCCTATACTGAGTTTGGTAGGAGTCGCTCCTGGAGGGAAGGAGCATGATCCCGCGTCGAAACGGACGGTGCTACGAGTGCGTCGCTGTCGACCTGAACACGCAGCGCGATTTCTGTGAGCGCGACGGAGCCTATCCCGTCGCCAATCGCGCCGAGCTGATTCCGGCCCTGCGTCGCATCGTGGCGTGGATGAAGTGGTACGGCGCCCCGGTGATCTCATCGTTGGACTCACACCGGCCAACGGAGGTCACTTTCCTGGGGCATCCCCTTTGCTGCATCGACGGGTCCATGGGGCAGCAAAAACTGGGGTTTACCATGCTTGCCCGCCACGCCCGGGTGGAGTTTGACAACACCTGGTCGGTTTCGCTCGACTTGTTCTCCAGCTTCCAGCAGCTTATTTTCCGGCAACGAAACGAGGACCTGCTCAGCAACCCCAAGGCCGACCGTTTTCTTACGCACGTCCCAGTCCACGAGTTCGTCCTCTTCGGCAACACCCTGGAATGCGCCGTCAAGGCCGTGGCCCTGGGACTGCGGGCACGGAACAAGGCGGTGAGCATCGTGGTAGACGCCTGCGGCTATTGGGACCAGGGTGCCGCCGACTTGGCACTACGACAACTGGCGGCCAAGGGAGCGGCGCTAATCACCACCGACGAGCTCCTGGCGCGCCGGCTCACGGCCCGACTGCGCTATCGCACACTCTCCGCGGGACAGGAAGGGCAGGGCAACGGCCGGCCTCACGGTAGACCAGCGACTAACTCCTCCCACAAGCCCGCGACCACCAACGGCAACGGTCGGTCCGGCGGCAACGGCAAGGCGCGTTTGCCGCGCAGCTCAGCGCAACCTATAATACGCCCCCGCGGCGACGCGACTCCCGGCGACGGACGCCAGGGCGGCTCGCCGACCTGAAAGCTGCGGCGGGCGCGGCGGCCCATGGCGAAGAAAAAGAAGCTCCCCAAACAACTCGCGATCCTCGACGAGGATCTATGCACCGGCTGCGACGCCTGCGTCAGCGTGTGCCCCGTTGATTGCATCGACAAGATTGCGGACCCCACGCACCCCGGCTACGCCATGGGCATCTGCACCATCGATCTGGCGGTGTGCATCGGCTGCAAGCTCTGCGCACAAGTCTGCCCCTGGGACGTGATTACCATGGTCCCGTCGCAACAGGTGCTCCTGGAGCCGAAGCTGGCCGCCCTGCTGGAGGCGTGACCCCCGCTTTCCCCCACGCCCCAGAACTTACAACTTAGCACGAAGGTCCGCGTTGTTGCCGCCCGGCGGAACGGTTATACTTGGGGTGCATTCTGATTCGACACGCTTTCCCAGGGGCCGGGGAGTACCGCATGAGGACGTCCTTCCGATGACTACCACGCTCTCGTCGGCCCCAGCGCGGGAGGCACCCCCGGCAACGAGTGCCGTAATGGCCGCCGCGACGGCGCGCTCGGCGCGGAAGCCGCATTCCGGCAAGCGCATGGCGTGGGGCGTGGCCTCCATCATCGTGGTTACGCTGCTGGCGAGTACCGCCTGGGCGGTGCGGAACTGGTCGCGAAGCGCGGCGGATTTAACCAACCTCGACCGCTTCACGGTGGAGCCGCGCACCTTCAACGTGGTCCTCAAGGAAAAGGGCGAGCTCAAGGCGGCCAAATCGGCGGACATCATCTGCGACGTCGAAGGCCGGACGACGATCATCAGCCTCATTCCCGAGGGCAGTGCCGTGAAGGAGGGCGACCTGCTGGTCGAACTGGCCAGCAACCAGATCGAAGATCGCATCCGGCAGGAGGAACTGAAGGAAGCCAACGCCATCACGGCGTTCGAGGCCGCCAAGGCGGAACTGGAGATCCAACGCGACAAGAACGCCAGCGATATCCGCAAGGGCGACCTCGGCATCGAGCTCAACCGCCTGGAGCTGGAGAAGTACCAGAAGGGAGACTGGGAGCAGCGGCTCAAGGACGCGCAGATCGCCATCGACCAGGCGCGCATCACGCTGGAACGGCGCAAGCAGGATTATGACGCTGCCAAGGAGCTCTTCGCGCGCAACTTCATCACCCAAACCGAGTACCAGGAGGACGAGTTCAACTACCAGAAGGCGATCTGGGATCTGGAGAAGGCGGAGAAGGCCAAGGAGGTTCTGGAGACGTACACCCACGTCGCGGAGCTGCGGCGGCGCGAGTCCGACCTTCAGGAAGCCATCAAGGAGGCGGGACGCACGGGGAAGAACGCCGAGGCCGAGGAAACCAAGAAGCTCCGCGCCGTCGAGGGCCGCGAGAAAGAGCTACTGCTCATCCAGGACCAGCTCGCCAAGCTGCGTCAGCAGAAGGAGAAGTGCCGCATCGTGGCTCCTACTCAGGGTTTTGTGGTGTACTACGCCGGGTCCGGGGGCGGGCGATGGGGCATGTCCAGCGATAGCCAGATCAAAGAGGGAGCGGAAGTGCACGAACGTCAGATTCTCATGCAGCTTCCCGACACCTCCGCCATGATCGTTGCCCTCCGCGTTCACGAGGCCAAAACCGACAAACTGCGGCTGGGGCAGCCGGCCACGATCACCGTCGAGGGCGTGCCAGGCGTGCAATTCACCGGTAAGGTGGGCAAGATCGCGGCCGTCGCCGACAGCCAAAGCGGTTGGTTGAACCCGGATCTCAAAGAGTACGAAACAGAGATACACCTGGATCCTACGGACTTGACGCTCAAACCCGGCGTCACGGCGTACGTCGAGATTCAGGTGGAGCGTGTGGAGGAGAAGCTAGCCGTACCGGTGCAGTCGGTCTACACCAAGGGTAGTCGGCGGTACGTATTCCGCGACGAAAAGGGCGGCGTGGCCCCCGTCGAGGTGAAGATCGGCGCCATCGGCATGGAATGGGTGGAAATCCCCTCGGGACTCAACGCGAGTGATCGCGTCCTGCTTGCCTTCTCCGAAGAGCAGAAGCGGCTGGTGCCCGATACCGGACCGCGATCCCGGCAGCCCGGCGGCTCACCGCAAGGCGCTGCCGCACCCGGCGCCGCCGGGGGCGCGGAAGGAGCGCGGGTCGCTCCCGCTGGCGGCGCACCGGGCGGCGGCGGGGAACGCCGCCGTCCGCGAGACGGGGCCCGTCCCGGCGGCGGACGCGCTCCCGGCGGCTCGACGCAGCAACAAGGTGCTCCTTCCGGTGGTTCGGGAGGTCGATCGCGGTAGGTTCCCGGACCGGCCGGCGCCGGATCGTAACCAACCGGCCACGGTCGCATCTGAACGGACGTGTTAGTGACCCCCATCGCCTCGGTGCAGAAACTGTCCAAGGTGTACGGCACGCCGGGAACCAACGTGCTGGTGCATGCGCTGCGCGGCATTGATATCGACTTTGCCGCCGGCGAATCGGTGGCGATTTGCGGTCAGAGCGGCTCTGGAAAGAGCACATTGCTCAACGTCCTGGGCTGTCTCGATCGCCCCACGGCGGGCAAATACATCCTGGGCGATGTGGACGTGGCGGACCTCAGCGACGATGATCGCTCCGACATCCGCGGCAAGCGCATCGGCTTCGTGTTCCAGAATTTCAACCTCATCCCGCAGCTTACGGTGCTGGAGAATCTGGAGGTCCCGCTCTTCTACCAGGGTTGCCCCTCCGCGGAGCGCCGGCGCCGGGCCCAGGAGTTCGTCGAAGTGGTGGGCCTGGGCGATCGCGGGCACCATCGGCCCGCGGAACTCTCCGGCGGACAGCAGCAGCGGGCGGCGATCGCCCGCTCGCTCATTAACAACCCCCTGATCCTGCTGGCGGACGAGCCCACCGGAAACCTCGACTCCGCGACGGGCGAGACCATCCTGGGCGTTTTCGACGCACTCCGGGCCGAGGGCAAGACCATCCTCATGGTCACCCACGAACCCGATGTCGCGAACCGCTGCGACCGAATCATCACCCTGCGCGACGGTGCCGTTGTGTCCGACGAACGGACGCATCCCGGCATGCCGCGGCAGGCGGCATTCACCAGCGCGACGGCCGGGTAGCCGCCGCGATTACCTTTACTCAAGGGAGCGAGAACCATGAGCGGACCGAAAGATGTGATTCGCGGGCAGCTCGAGCTGGGCCAGCAGCTCATTAACATGATGACCAAGGATCTGTCGGACGCGGAGTATTTCAAGCCTGCAGCGCCCAATACCAACCACGCCGGCTGGTTGTTGGGCCACATCGCCTGCTCCGAGGACTGGGGCATGTCCTTACTGTGCGGCTCCGGGATGCGCTGCCCCAAGGAGATGCACGACATCTTCCGCGGCGGAACCAAGTGCGTGCCGGACGCGAGCCGGTATCCGGCGCGAACGAAGATCGACGAGATGTTCCGCGACACCAGGGCCGCCATGCTCGAACTACTGAGGGGGTACGACGAGGGTCGGTGGGAGAACCCGTCTCCGGAAAGCGCGCCCCGACAACTGCTGCCTACGATGGGCGCCATCTGGGGCCTGATGGGCAGCCACCAGTTCTGGCACATCGGCCAGTTGGCGACCTGCCGTTCGGTGCTCGGCAAGAAACCGGTTCTGATAGGGTAGTGCGAGCGCCGGCGCGTACGCGGGTCGCCGTTGCGTGGCTGCGAGCCGCAAAAACGCAATATGCGTCGACGTAGCCAGGCGGGTGAACCGCGGCGCCGCAGCCCCCAGGGACGCCCGGTGGGTCACACCACCTGGTCGCCGGAGCATCCGCGCGGCGCCGCCAGGCACACGTCGCAGTGATAGCAACAGAACTCCCCGGGGGAGGGGAGCGCGCACTCCGGGTGCGCGCGGCGTACGATGAGGGCATAGCGACAGGCGCGAGAGGCGCAGAACGCCTCCATGGCCTTCAGCTCGTCGCAGTCTCCGGCGGCACGGCGCCAGTTCGCGAAGTCGTCCGCGGCGAAGTAAACTCTGCACGCCGCCACCGCGCTTTGCGGAGCCACGTCGGCGATACTTCCCAGATAGGCGGAGAGCGAAGGCGGCGCGTAGGCGTGCAGCACGTACGCCGCCTGGAGGTTCGCACCTGGGTAGTGCGATTCCGCGGAGCGGACGATGACGTTCCTCAACCCCGCCCGTCCCAGCAGGTCGGCCAAGTCCACCGCCTGGGCGTCATCGCGACCGTAGACCAGGCCAAGCTGGGCTCGACGCTGGTAAACCTCCGATACGAGCTGGGCGATCCACGTAGTAGTCCGGTATTCCACGTAGAAACACGCGCGAAACCGCCGCGTAGCCCCCTCGACGTACTCCGCCAATCGTCCCCACCGGGAACGAAAGGCGGCGGGTTCGGAGGCGGGAACTGGCTGAGGCACGCCCGATGCGGGCGCGGGTACGACGCGGAATGTCGATTCAAGGGATTGTTCCTGCCGCGGAACGGCGGTATACTCTAACGGTATGTTCGGTGGGCGCTGAACCCGTGCCTGGGCTTCGTCCATCGCTACGCACTCTGAGTAGGTCACCGAAGGCGCGCCCCCACCGGCACGTAGCGCCTGACAGCGCTCCACCCCGTGCCGGTCGCCGGCGACCCAGATGGTTCTACTCCCTGTTTGTTAAGAACGAGATTCCGGCGCGAGGCGCGCGCGAAAAATAAAAAAATTCGCGTCCCGCGCGGCGCACGGCCCCTTCAGGACGGCCGAACGTCATGTCCGACCCCCAGATACCGATCGCACGGGACCAGTTGGAGCTGTTGCTCCTGGCCCGGGCGCTGCGCATGCGGCTTTACGTGGCCACCAAGATCCCCCCGCGCCTCCGTCCGCTCATCTCCATCGAGGACGTGCTCCAGGAGGTGTGGATCGCCGCTTTTCGCGGCATCGGCTCTTTCCGCCCCGGCGGACGGGACGCCTTCGACAACTGGCTCCTGGCGATCACCAACAATAAGCTGCTTGACGGCATCAAGGCGGCGCTCGCCACAAAGCGCGGAGGCGCTGCAGCGGTTGCCGGAAACCTGGACCAACGCCGTCGGGACTCCCTCACCGGGCTGGTCGCCCGCATGGTGTCCCGGGAGAAGACTCCGAGCAGCAATATCTCGGTCCGCGAGGCGGTGGATGCCGTCCAGATCGCGCTGAGCCGACTCCCGGACGAATCACGGCGGGCCATCTGGATGCACCACATCGAGGGCCGGTCCGTCGGCGAGGTCGCGGTGTCCATGAACCGTAGCGAGTCGGCGGTGGCGGGGTTGATCTTCCGCGGCAAGCGTCGCCTGCGCCGTCACCTGGGCCGGGCCGCGAGGTTCTTCAGCGACTCAGGGTTCACCTCGGACGCGCCACCGGATACGCCAGAGGAAGCGGCGGATCAGCAAGTGGGGACGGACGTGATTCGACTGCTGCGGTTGTAGCCTGGATGGAACGAACGGTCGAAATCGAGCGCGTCGTGGACCAGGTGCGGCGGCTGCGCTCCAGCGGCAGCAGCGTGGACCTCGGCGCCATTGAGCAGCAGTACGCCTACCTCATGCCGGAACTGGGGCGCCGGCTGGAGTTGCTCAACGCCATTCAGGCGGCCGCACGGCTGGCGGAGCGGCACGGCTCCTCCGGCGACACCTCCGTCAGCCCCTCCTCCCCGCCGGGGGAGGACATCGCCTTCCTGCGCCTGGTGCTCGAGGGCTACGACATCATCGAGTGCGTGCGGCACGGCGGTCAGGGGGCGGTTTACCGGGCCATTCAGCGGGCGACCAAGCGAACCGTCGCCCTGAAGCTGCTGCTCGACGGGCCGCTGGCCACCGAACAGCAGCGGCAGCGGTTCGCGCGCGAAGTCGAGCTCGTCGCCCGGCTGCGGCACCCCAACATCGTGGCCGTCTACGAGAGCGGCGTGGTCTGCGGACGGCACTTCTTCACCATGGAGTACATCGAGGGGCTGCCCATCGATGATTACGCCCTGCTCAACAGCCTCAGCGTTCGCCAGCGTGTGGCGCTCTTTGCCACCGTCTGCCGCGCCGTCAGCTACGCCCACCAGAACGGAATCATCCATCGCGACCTCAAGCCGTCGAACATCCTGGTGGACGCCGACGGCGCTCCCCACGTCCTGGATTTCGGCCTCGCCAAGGAGTCGCTGACCTCGGGCGACGCCACCACGCAGGTGACGCTGAGCGGCCAGGTCGTCGGCACGCTGCCTTATCTGAGTCCGGAACAGGCCGGCGGCGGGGCCCCGCACGCCGACATCCGCTCCGACATCTACTCGCTCGCGGTGGTGCTCTTCGAGTTGCTCAGCGGGACCTTCCCCTATCCCGTCGAGGGGCCAACGCACACGGTGCGCCGGAACATCATCACGCTCGAGCCGGTGTCGCTTCGCAAGGCGATCAGCGAGGGGGAACTGGCGACAGTGCTGGACGTGCAGGAGGTCACCGCCGACCTGGAAGCGGTGGTCGCCAAGGCGATGCGCCGTGATCCTGCGGACCGGTACCAGTCCGCCGCGGCCTTGGCCGACGACCTCGACCGCTACCTGGAAGGCACCGCCGTCTCTGCACGCGCCGACCGCACGCTGTACCTGCTCCAAAAGAAACTCCGACACTACCGCGGGAAGCTGATCCTGGTGACGCTCTTCGCGTCGGTGGCGGCCGCGGGGCTGGCGGGCACGCTGGTGATGTGGCAGCGCGCGGTCGCGGTCGCCAGGCTCAGCCAGGCCGGCCTGCAAATGGGCTCCTTCCTGCGGCTGGGAAGCGTGGCGCGCGACGACGGACGCCTCGAGAGTGCGGCGGCGATGCTGGAGAAGGTGATCGAGATCTTCAAAACCATCCCGGCCCCCGACGCGACCATCCGCTCCATCGCCCTCACCACGCACATCCAACTGGCACAACACTACGGGAACCTCACCGGCTATCGCGATATGGCCAAGGTGGACCTCGACCGGGCGCGCGAACATTTGCTGGAGGCCGTCCGCCTGGCGAAGGCCGAGGTGCGCCAGACGCCCGGCGATCCCGAGGCGCGGCGGCTGCTGGGTCAGGTGCGCATGCTCCAGGGGCACACGCACATGGCGGAACGTAACTGGTCGGCGGCAGCACTGCTCTACCAGTCGGTGCTGGAGCTGCGAACAGAGCTCGCCGCCGAGGCACCAGACAACGAAGTGCTCGAGGTCGAGGTCGCGAACGCCCACGCGGCGCTGGCGCAACCCCTGCGCCGCATGGACCGGCTGGACGAATCGCAAGTGCACTACACGACCGCCTACGAGGTTTACGCCGACGTGGCGCGCCGGGATCCGGCCAAGGTCGACAACCAGATCGCCCTTTCCGAGGCGGACGTCGGCCTGGTTGCGTGGAACATGATGCACCGGGACATGGAACATGACGCCGTGGCGGTGCGACACCTCGCCGCCGCGGAGACGCGGCTCAATAACATCTCCGGCGCTGTGGCGGCGTCGCGGCAGCGCGACATCCAGCGTTTGTTGCAGGATATTGCAGCCAACCGTGCCGTCATTCAGCGGCGCGCCGCGGAGGTATGGCGACCACTCCGGCCCGACAGCCTGCCTGAGCCCGGTACCACGGCGACGGGCACGCAGGCCGATCCGGATGCAAGCCGATCCCCCGGATAGGCGCCCTGTCTCGGGGCATGCGCCAGGGCGCCAGGCGTGCGAATGGTCCGCGACCAGCGATGGCGGGGAGCGTCAACCCGGCTTCGTCGTCTCCGTGGGCTTATCCGACCCTTCCTCTATCGGGTCCGGCTCACCCACCGGAATCATGACATAGTCCAGCGCCGACGTGACGGGGAACGGCGCGCCGCGCGCGGGCGGCGTATAGGTCTGGCCCGCCATGCTGAAACTCAGGTCAGCCTGCGAGACATCGTCCGCCTCGGCGACCCCTTCCATCGGCGGCGGCAGCGTGAAATCCGCGAGCTGCGGGTTCTCCGACGGCACGCGCCACAGTCCGGAGGGCGTGCCCACTGCGGGTTCGGCCCGGCGCCAGGTCTTGGTCTCGGAACCCACGGGCTGCGTGAAGACGATCTCGACGACCTGCCAATCGCTGTAGCCGGCCGGCGCCCCGGGCACCTGCACGAGGGCAAGGTCGATGTACAGGGTCACCGGGCTGGCGGGGTCGGCCGTGGCGCGCAGACTGTAGGTAATCACCTCGTCGGGCTCCGCCCCCGGGGATGGCTGGGCGTTGCCTAGTGCGACAACGGTTGCGAGGACGGCACCCGGGAGCATTCTGGTTCGGACGTGCATGGGATCTCTCCTTTCCGGACAGGTCCTGACCAACCCCGAGGCGGAAACGGCGCGCAGGTACCGCGCCGCCGCATGCGAACGCCGCAAGCGCCGCGCCCGGAGCCTTCAGGCTCACGTTCACAAAGGACCCCGACCTCGTGCTTCGCGCCCCGCCCCACCCGCACCGTGACGGCGCGGCAAGCTCCCAGACAGGTCCAGGAGAATGTGGGGCGCGGCTAAGGATTAAGAACGAGAACGGCGCGCGAGGCGCGCGCGAAACCTACAAAAAAAGTTGGTTAAAGAATCTCCTCCAGAGGCAGCCCGACGGATTACAGAAGGGCGTTAGCGAGGCGACGGCGTTTCGAGTGGCGCGCGGCGGCGCGGAGCAGTACCGAAGGCACGGGGCAGCCATGCGCGGACGCGACGACGCGGTGCGCGGCCCATCAACCTGCGCGGCTCGCGCCCGCGATTCGCCCCAAGTACGGGCGGGCTCAACACGTCCCATCGTATGCCGGACGCACGTAGCGCGAGGTACGGCGACGTGGACGCAGGTTCCCGGCGGGAGCTATCCTGCCCAAGGCGACGGCCCGTCATCGGTCAACAGCCTGCGGGAAAACTCGTGGCATGGGCTTCCAGCGCATGGTTTCACGGGCAGGATGCCCGCTACATCGCGTAGGCCGCGTTTCGCGACGGGCTGCTTAGCCCGCCCCTTGTTGACACCGGCAACGGGGACACCCCCCCGCTCTGCCCAAGCCGCCGGGCGGCCGCACCGGCGCAGAGTCCAGGAACAACGTCGCGTGGTCGCGGGCGTCATCTCCGGGCGCTCCGTTCCGCCACGCCCGGCCGGTCCTCCTTGCCTGTCGGGAGCACCGCAGGCGGTAAGCTATAAAACATTATCCAGAAATGATTTATGATTCGTCCGGGATTGGGACGGAGGCTCGCCGGATGCGCCTGATAAAATGGGTCAATTTCGGACCTGCGCGGCTCAAAATCGCAACCGTCGGATAATCAAAAGTTTATGGAAAAGCTATTCAGTTTTTGGCTTGTATGGCACGCGGGTTGCCCTTATAATCGCCCCACCGGAGGAATGAACACCGTTCTTCCGCACGCGTTGCCGCGGGTCGCTCGAGCTCGCAACTCGGACGGTCCGAGGAACCAACGCGACTCGCAGCGCCGTGTGGCGCCGCGATTCACGAATCTTCGCCGGTTGGTGTTGATTGTTGAGGATTCGTCGATATAGTATCTGATGGTTGCGCGAGCACGATGGGACCAGAGCCCGTCGCCGGCAACCGAGGACATTCAAGAGCTTCCACTCGCTGCGGCACCCTTTGACCGCGCCATTAAAATCGGGGTGCCGCACGCCTTTTTTACGGATCGTGTTTTCGGGTGGCTGACTCCAAGGCGAACCTCACCCGCCGCGTTCTCCGACATTACTTGCACAAGGCCGCTTACAACCTACGATGCGCCGTGCGCCGTGGTTCGAGGCTCGGCGCGCGTGGCAGGCGGCGCCCGGAGAACTCCGCTGCGGCATAGGCCGAAGTCAAAAACATGCAGAAAAACCTTGTAACCATGCGGATTTCCACGCCGGCCTCCATCGAGCGGATGCTTGCCGGTTCCCACGTGCCCCGGCCGGCAGGCGGCACACTTCGCGCCCCGCGAGCGTACGCCGAGTCTGGCGCGCGCGCCGGTTTCCGAGCCGTGGGCGTATCGCCGGCCATCAACAACGGTTGCGCTCCGCGGCCACCGCGCGCGGCGGGCGCGAGTCCACCACGCGCCACGACCGCCTGCGTGGTTGCCGCGCTTCTGGTGCTCCTGATCGCCGACCCGGCGTGGGCGTATATCGGCCCGGGTGCCGGGTTCGCCGTCGGATCGACGCTGGTGGCTTTCTTCCTGGCGTTCCTCTCCGGCCTGGCGGCGATTCTCTTCTGGCCCTTCCGCTGGCTCGTCCGGTTCATTCGTGGCCGGCACGCCCTGGCGAACGCCCGGGTCAAGCGGTTTGTCATCCTGGGGTTGGACGGTATGGAGCCGAGCCTCGCCGAGAAGTACATGGCCGAGGGCCGAATGCCCAACCTCGCCCGGCTCAAAGAGGAGGGGTGTTTTCGCCGCCTGGGAACCACCGCGCCGCCCCTCTCTCCGGTGGCGTGGTCGACGTTCCTGACCGGCTGCAACCCCGGAAAGCACAACATCTTCGACTTTCTGACGCGCGACAAGCGCAGTTATCTGCCGTTGCTCTCCTCCGTCGCCATTCACGAGCCGCTACGAACGCTGAAAATCGGCAAGCGGCGCATCCCCCTGGGCAAGGCCGACATCCGCCTGCTCCGGAAGGGCAGACCCTTCTGGAACGTACTGGGCGAACACGGCATTTTCAGCAATGTGATCCGCGTTCCCATCACGTTTCCCCCGGAGCGCTTCCGCGGCGTGCTGCTTTCGGCCATGTGCGTGCCCGACCTGCGGGGCAGCCAGGGTACCTTCTCCTACTACTCCACGCGGGTGGGCGGCGAAGAGCACATCGGTGGCGAACAAATCCGTGTTGATCGCCAGGGCGACCTGATTCGTTCGCACCTGGTCGGCCCGGAGAACGCCCTGGTAGAGGGCGCGGGCCCCATGCGCTGCCCGTTCGAGGTTCGGATCACCGGTGCCGGCCAGGCAACGCTGAAAGTGGACGGCCACTCAGTCCCGCTGCGGCAAGGCGAATACACGCCCTGGGTGAACGTTACGTTCCGCGCCGGACTGGGCATCAAGGTTCGCGGAATCTGCGAATTCCTGCTCCAGGCCACTCACCCGGAGTTCGAGCTCTATGTAACGCCGGTGCAGATCGACCCCAGCCGCCCGGCGATGCCCATCTCGCACCCGACGGTGTACAGCACCTACCTGGCGAAGAACCAGGGCACGTATGCCACGCTGGGCCTCGCGGAAGACACGTGGGGCCTGAATGCCAGAATCCTGGGCGATGATGATTTCCTGCACCAATGCCTGGAAGCGGACGCGGAACGTGAGCGCATGTTCTTCGACGCCCTGGAAAAGGTGCGGCGCGGGCTGTGTGTGTGCGTCTTCGACGGCACGGACCGCATTCAGCATATGTTCTGGCGCTACATCGATCCGCAGCATCCGGCGCACGCCGGCCAGGCGCAGCCGCAGCACCGCGAGGCGATCGC
This sequence comes from Planctomycetota bacterium, assembly GCA_016208685.1. Lineage (GTDB taxonomy): Bacteria > Planctomycetota > Phycisphaerae > UBA1845 > UBA1845 > JACQXM01. The sequence continues at coordinate 15,982 of JACQXM010000007.1, forward strand.
GGAGCTCTACGCCCGCATGGACGCTCTGGTCGGCCGAACCATGAAGGAGTGCCGCGGTCGTGACACCGTTCTCATGGTGATCTCCGACCACGGCTTTAACCCCTTCCGGCGGGGCGTCGACTGGAACGTCTGGCTGGAGCAGAACGGCTACCTGACCCTTACACCCGACGGTCGAGGAAAGAAGTACCTGTCGGGGGTCGATTGGTCTCGAACGAAAGCGTACTGCCTGGGCCTGGCGGGCATCTGGCTGAACATCAAGGGGCGCGAGGCGAAGGGGATCGTCGAACCCGGGGAGGCGGATGCGCTTCGTGAGGAACTCTGCGCCAAGATGACCGGCCTGCGCGACGAGGAACGCGGCGAGACGGCGGTCACGCGGGCGCTGAACGCGCACAAGATCTACAAGGGCCCGTACCGCGCTGAAGGCCCGGACATCATCGTGGGGTACAACCGGGGCTATCGCGTGAGCTGGGAGGCGGCCATCGGACAGCCCACGGAATGCCTCTTCCACGACAACGACAAGGCCTGGAGCGGCGACCACTGCATCGACCCGCAGCACATCCCCGGCGTGCTCTTCTGCAACCGCAAGATCGCCGAAGTCGCGCCGAGGCTGATGGACCTGGGACCGACGGTGCTGGAGCTGTTCGGCGTACCGGTACCAGGGAACATGGACGGAAAACCGCTCACCGTGGCCGACGCCAACGGCACGTTTCCCGGTGGCAACCCCTCCGGCGAACCGGCCCTCCCGGCCACAAAGCAGGTGGCGGCGTGAGAGGCGGAGCCGCGAACCAGCCACGCGCCTGCGCCGCGCCGTTGGTCGTTCTGGCGGTGACGGCTTGCGCGCTCGTGAGTCCGACCTCCGCCGGCGCGGCCGACGCCGTAGCGAAACCCGATAAGCGTGTCGTGGTGGTCGGTTTCGACGGCATGGACCCGCGGCTTTGCACCCGGATGATGGATGCCGGGCGTCTGCCGAACCTGGCGAAGCTGCGGCAAACGGGCGGCTTCGCGCCGCTCGGAACCAGCATTCCGCCGCAAAGTCCGGTGGCGTGGTCGAACTTCATCACCGGCGCCAATCCCGGCGTGCACGGCATCTTCGATTTCATCCACCGCGACCCGACGAGGCAGTGCGCCCCGTACTACTCCGCGGCGGAGACCCGGGAAGGCGAGGGCGGCTGGGAGGTCGGCGACTTCAAGCTGCCGCTGACCTTCTGGCCTTTCGAGCACAACCCCACGCAAACGCTGCTCTTGCGTCACGGCACGCCGTTCTGGGACCACCTCGATGCCGCCGGCGTGCCCATCCGCATCTACGACATTCCCTCGAACTACCCGCCCAGCCCTTCGCACCATGGACACATGTGCTGCCTGAGCGGCATGGGCGTGCCCGACCTGCTGGGCGGGTACGGGACCTACCAGTACTTCTCCGAGGATACGCAAGCGCCGGCGGCGGAAGGCGGCGGGATGCGGGAGCCCATCGTTTTCGAGAACCACGCCGCTTCAGCGCGGCTGCTGGGTCCGAAGAACACCAACATGAAACGCCCCGCGGACAGCTTCGCCGAGCTTCGCATCTACCGGCACCCAGTGCGGGGGGAGGCCCGCATCGACCTGCAAGGGCAGACCATCCTGCTCAAGCAGGGAGAGTGGAGCGACTGGTCCAAGGTGGAGTACGAGCTCGACATGCCGCCCTTCATGCCCAAAGCCCGGGCCAACGGCATCTGCCGCTTCTTTCTGCAAGAGGTGCATCCCACGTTCCGCCTGTACGTCACGCCGATCAACATCGACCCCTCCGATCCCGGCGGGCAGAAGCTCTCGGAGCCCGCCGAGTTCGTCACCCGGATCGCCAGGGCGCTTGGGCTCTTCTACACCGCGGGGTTTCAGGAAGACCACAAGGCGCTCTCCAACAAGGTGTTCACCGACGAGCAATACCTGGAGCAGGCGACCTACGTACTGCGCGAACGCCGCAATCTGCTGCGCTACGCCATGGAGACCTACGAACACGGCTTCCTGTTCTTCTACTTCTCCAGCACCGACCTTCAGGCGCACATGTTCTGGTGGGACTCCGATGAGCCGCATCCCATGCGCCCGGCCGCCGAGGCGCGACGCTACCATCAGGCGATCGAGGACCTCTACACCGCCATGGACGCCGTGGTGGGCGACGTCGTAACCCGCTACGGCCACGACGCCACCATTCTGGTGATGTCCGACCACGGGTTCTGCAACTTCAGGCGGCAGTTCAACCTCAACACCTGGCTGCGAGACAACGGCTACCTGTCGCCCGGGGACTGCAAATCGTTGATTCCCCCGGGCAAGGGGCGGCTGGCGGACTGGCGCAAAACCAGGGCCTACGGGCTGGGCCTGAACGGGCTGTACCTGAACCTGCGAGGGCGCGAGCGTTTCGGAATCGTCGATCCACGGGAGCGCAGCGCACTACTGGAGGAAATCGCGCGCAAGCTGCTCGAAGTGCGCGATCCGCTGAACGACGCCCCGGTCGTGAAGGTTGTGTACCGCACGGATCAGGTGTACAGCGGCCCGCACGCCAAGGACGCGCCGGACCTGATCGTGGGCTATCATCGCGGCTATCGGGCGTCGTGGGCCACGACACTGGGCGACCTGACGGACGAGATGCTGGCGAACAACGACTCCGCGTGGAGCGCGGATCACTGCATCGCCGCCGACGAAGTGCCGGGCGTGATCTTCAGCAATCGACCGATCGTGCGAGGAAACCCCTCGCTGGTGGATGTCGCCCCGACGGTGCTGGAGGAGTTCGGGTTGCCGGTCCCCGCGGAGATGGATGGAAAGAGCCTGTTTCGGCCGTGAGGGAGCCGACGCACAGCGACGCATCGGGTCGAGGAAGGGGCAACGCGGGGCATCGGGGCGGTAGGCGGGCGGACACCGGGAGTGTTGACATGGCCAAGGTGAAGATCGACGAACACCTTTATGACCGCGTGAAGCGCGTGGCGGAACTGGCGGGATACAGCTCCGCGGACGAGTTCATCATCCACGTGATCGAAAAGGAGCTGGCCGCGCTGGAGGCGGACCAGGCCGACGAGAAGGTCATCGAACGGCTTCGCGGGCTGGGATACCTGGAGTAAGCCCGGACGGAAGCGATCCGTGGGACGCGGCCACGGCTGCGGCCTCGCGCGCAAGCCGTGTTACTTATCCGGACCGGCGGGCCTTGCCGCCTGACAGGTTCAGGCGCCGAAGCGCTGCCCGGGCAGAGGCATGGGAGCGATCAACACATTCCTCATAAACGCCGGGCTGGCGCTTCGCTGGTTGGGAGCGGAGGTTCTCGCCCTGCTGGTTGCGGTCTGGGCGGTCCTCGACGCGGTGCTGAATCCGGTCCTCTCGCCGCTAATGGCGGTGGGCAACGCCATCGGCAACGTACTGGGGCGCATCGTCCACAGCATTCTCTCGCCGCTTCCCGTGTGGGTCGGGTTGACGGCGGTCTCGGCGGCGGCCGGCGTCGTCATGCTTGTGGGGTTCCGGCACACCTCGAACCAGGCGGCGATCGGCCGGGCAAAGGACGCGATCAAGGCCAATCTGCTGGCGCTGAAGCTCTACAAGGACGAGCTTCGCGTGACGTTCCTCGCCCAGTGGCGGCTGCTGGGTGCCGTCGCCCGGCTGCAACTGCACATGCTCAAGCCGATCCTGATCATGTTATTGCCCATGCTTCTGCTGCTGGGCCAGATGGGGGTGCGCTACCAGTGGCGTCCGCTGCGCCCCGGCGAGCGGGCCCTGGTGAAGGTTCGGCTCAAGCAGGACGTGCCGCAGGCTGCCGACGCATCGCTCATCGCGGGCGATGTCGTGGAAACCGAAGTGGGTCCGGTGCCCGGCGGGGGCGAGGTCGCATGGCGCATCTTGGCCAAGCAGGCAGGCCGGCACGCGATGAAAATCACGATAGGCGGGCAGTCGCTGGAGAAGGAACTGGTGATCGGCGACGGCTTACAGGTCGTCAGTGCCCTGCGTTCGGACGCGCGTTGGACGCAGCAGGTGCTGCACCCCCTCGAGCCGCGCATCCCGGCCGATTCCCCCATCGCGTCCGTCGAGGTCACCTACCCGCCGCGCGGGTCATGGTTCGACGGGAGCGACTGGTGGGTGCTCACCTTCTTCGTCATCTCCATGATCGCGGCGATCATCCTGGCACCGGTATTCAAGGTACGGTTCTGAGTGACCGCGCGCAGATGCTGTTTCGCGCCCTTACCCGAATGAACTCCGATCGGAGGCAGCGCAGGCCGTGAGCCGGATCGAGGCGGTCCTCGTCGACTTTTACGGCACGATCTCCGCCGGGGATCGGGCCGCGGTCGAGCGCGCCTGCGCCCGTATCGTTACTGCGTGTCGGCTGCCGCTCAGCGCGGCCGAGCTGGCCGTCATCTGGGGCGAACGATTCTTCGAGGCCATCGAACAGTCCAATCATCAACACTTCCGCACCCTGTACGAATGTGAAGTCAGCAGCCTGGAAGCAACGCTGGCAGAATACGGCGTCGCGGCCGACCCCCGCCCGTTCGTCGCCGAACTGGAGGCCTACTGGGCCGATCCGCCACTGCATGCCGACGCCGTGGCGTTTCTTCAGGACATTAAGCTTCCCATCTGCTGCGTGTCTAACGCCGACTCCATGCCGCTGGCGGCGGCGATTGCCCGGCACGCCCTGCCTTTCGACGCCGTCGTGTGTTCGGAAGCCGCGCGCTGCTACAAACCGCAGGTCGCCATCTTCGAGCGGGCGGCGCGGCAGTTGGGCGTTGCGCCGCAGAACCTCATTCACATCGGCGACTCCCTGCACAGCGACATCGGTGGAGCATCACGGTTGGGAATCACCACCGTCTGGGTGCGGCGCGAAGCGCGCATTCACGACATCGGCACCAGTACGCCGGACCACGTAGTAGAACGGCTCACGGAGGCGACGGCACTACTGCTCCGCCGTTGATCGCGCCACAATCCGCGCCGCGCCGGTTCCCCACCCCAATAGAGAAGCACGGCGACATACGGTCGAGAAGGAAGACCGCGTTCGCCGTGCTCTCTGCGTGGTCGATTCCGTCGGCTGCCGGCTACGGGCAGGCCGGGCAGTTGGTCCCGTCGGGAATCACGCACATTCCCACGCCGGGCGCGGCGCAGGCGCCGCCTAGATTGCTGCATCCATGGCCGCTGATACTGCACACATAAGCGGGATAGGCGCCACCCTGGAACGCCTTGATGAGGTTGAAGACGTCGCCGATGTTACCGGCCTTGTTGATGCACGCCTCGAACCCCATCATCCCGGCTCCCACCACGTCGCACACCGAAACGTGCGGCCGGGTCGGCAGGACCTGGAAGCACTGCAGCGTGGAGAGGAAGTCGTTGACGTTGGCGACGCCGTTGGGAGCCGTCCAGGAGCCGCCGGCGAAGTCCCCGACGGTGTCGCCCCACTTCTTGGGGCAGGGACGCGGAACGGTGGTAACCGTCAGCGGCGGGGAGAAGTTCACGTTGTCCGCCGTCGCCCGGATCTCGTACGTCGTGGGCGGAGCCATGCATTCACCCTGCCCGGGTGGACACTGCCCGGTGCCGCAGAGCTGCGTGCACGAAGCGCCGCTGAGGGAGCACGACAGCGGCGTATTCGCCGTGTCGGGCACGGGGTAGATTTCGCAATCGCCCGCGTGGACCACCGGCTCGTTCCACATCCGCACCGGCGGCTTGAGGGCGTCGGGCAGCACGGCGGAGATGCCGTTCGCGTCGGGTGCCCCGACCCAGCCCATGTCGGTGGCCGGCGGCGGATAGACCCGCGTGAGCTTGTATTTCACCGCCGGGTTGGTGGAACACGGCTTGAACGATAGATACCGGTTCTTGCGCCGATCGTGCGGCGGATCGGCGGGCGTCGGCGGACAGATCGACGGGCAGACTACCGTCAGACAGTTAGTGCCGGTGCCCTGCGCCGCGCCTCCCAGTGTACTGCAATCCGGAGGCGGCAGATCCATGCATACTCCGCCGGACAGACAGCAGGCCTGGGGGGCGCAGGCATCGCCCACGCCGTCGCCGTTGTTGTCCGCCTGTATCGAATTCGGATGATCCGGGCAGTTGTCGCAGCCGTCCGGGATGCCGTCCCCGTCCGTGTCAGGATCGCACTCGTCGGGGACGCCGTTGGGTTGGCAATCCTCGCTGGTCCCCTGTTCGATATCGCAGGAATCGCGCTGCCCGTTAAGGTTGCAGTCGCACGCCGAGGGCTGGTTGGGATCCTCGATCCCGGGATGGAAGTCGGTCGGACCGCCCTCGATCGTCATGTTGGGATCCAGATCCGTCACCCAGGGCGTGTCGTCCGTCGGAGACACGGTCAGCATATCGGGCGGCTGCCCCGCAAGACCGGTATCCAGAATGCGAGTATCAGACGGATTCTGAACATTGGTGAATGTGAACTTCGCCTGCACCGGCAGCAGAGATTCCCATGTACCGCCGTTGCAGTGCGTCTTGCGCACTGTCATCGAACCCTGCGGCGATGGAACGCTCGAAAGACCGGTGCGGACGTTCCAGAACTGCGGGTTTTGTCCTCCGTTGTACGTAACAATGATCGGCTCGACACTGACCAGGTTCAGGGCCACGATTTCGATGGGAATATCGATCTCTCCGCCGGGAAGGGCGCAGCGATCGAAGGGATCGCCGCCTGGGCGACAGATGATGGTGTCCGCGGCCTCAAAGGTACCCAGAGGAGTGGATCCCAACGGTTCGCCGACGAAGCCGATGGCTCCGACGAAAGGATCCGACCCCGGTCCGAAGAAGTCAGGCGGTATCGGCGGCGAGTCGCCGCCCCCGAATTGGGCGAAGGTGCGCTTCAGCGGGTCGTCCGAGGTTGACCATGCATCGATCGGCGCCCCGTCCGGACAGGTCTGCGGCGGCTGCTGGCAGAGCGGGCCGCAAAACTGCTGCGCGAAGTTGACGCAGTGCGGAAGCCAGGCGTTGAAGCAGCAGTCCGGCGCCATCTGACAGACCGCGTTCTGACAGGAAAGACTGTCACAACCCGGCGTGGGATGCTCGATGCAACAGGTGCTCTGCCCCCGACCACGGACGGCATTCATCGTAATGTTGAAACAATTGAGCGCCGGGTCCACCCAGTGCACGACGGTCCCGCTGGCATGCTGTGCCGTCTGCACGTTCTGTGTGGGACACTGCGATCCCGCCGGGCGCGGCGTGCCGCCCTGGGCAATGCACTGCGCCTGTGAACGGTTGCCGCAGACTTTGGGTCCGAAACAGCAGGCGACCTGGCACTGCGAAGGCGCGTGCGGCCCGACGCCGTAAATGGCGGTCATATAGGCGACATCGCCGGGACAAAAGCCGCCGCAAGCCGCGGGTACACTGGCCCCCGCGCAGGCGGCGCCGACGCCGTTGGGCGTGCGGTTCACGCCCGAATAGAAGGGAAACATGATGTCCGCGGGCCGGGTGCAGTCATGGGTCAAACCGAGCGAGTGTCCCAGCTCGTGTAGGGAGACGGTTTCCACGTCGAACGTGCCGGCGGGCGGCACTACCGCCGTCGACCACGCGTACGTGGTGTTGAAGTGAACGTCACCTGCCCTCGACACGCCGTTGGGCGGCGGATAATAGGCGTGCGCCAAGACGCCGGCCGGCAAGAACGCGGATGATCCCACGCGGATGTTCCCCGCCAGGCTGGCCGCCCCGCCGCCGTTCCACGGACCGCCGCCGTCGGCGACATTCGTAAAATGTAGATCGGCGATCCCCGCCCAGGTTGCGGCCGCCGCAGCAAACGCCCCGGCACTGCCGGCGGGCATGGCGCCGGGCCAGGTGTTGGCCCCTTCGGCGGGTTCGAGCGCTGCCCCCGGCGGCATGTAGCTGTACGTGATACACGAACCCAGTCGCGTGGCGTCCGGGTCATTCTGCGGCCAGCGGCGACCCTCGACCGCACGAAGGTCTTTGGCTTCGAAGTAGCACGCATAAGGGACCCATCCCTTCGCCAGCGCCTGTTGCAGCGTCCATTCCGACGCCGGCCGAGCCGCCTCCTCCGGCGTAAGCTCCGACACCGGAACCATTCGTTGGGCCTGGGCAGCATCCCCCTCCCCGGCCGAAGCCAGCGCAGGACATTGGACGGACACCAACACCGACAGGACGGGAAACAACCGATTGAAGTTCGGCTTGGACATGCGGCGTACTCCTTTTGAACACTCGACGGTCAAAGACACGACCGCTGGTTATGAGCGGAAGGTGCGTCACGCGCTCACGCGCGGAAGCAGAAAATTGCGAAAAGTCCCGGTCCCGGCGCCCCGCAGGCGCCGCGAAGCCGCACTTTTCCGGGTCTCACCGCAACACCTGAATTGTCACTGCGCGCCCCGCTGATGGAGTGTCGGATTATGGCACTCGCTGCCCTCGGACCGGGTCGGCTCCGGCCGGCGCCGTTCGGCAGGTTCGGCACCGGGTTGGCATCGTCCCGCCAGGGCCGGCCCGCGCCCGCCGGCCAGGCCCAAGTGTCACAGGCAGGCACGCGCCGATCAGGCGTAGCTGTGGAGGCCGCTGATCACGAAGTTGACGACGATCCAGTTGAACATCATCACTTCGAACCCCAGCACCGCGAGCACGGCGGTCCAGAAGCCCTTGTCGCGCACCTTAAGGCGAACGTGGATGAGTATGAGGAAGATGAGGAAGGTGTTGAGGGCGAACACCTCTTTGGGGTCCCACCCCCACGGCCGACCCCAGGAATGATCCGCCCAGATCGCGCCCATGACAATGCCGGTCCACAACATGATGAACGACAGCTCCACCAGCACCATGGTCGCGGCATCGAACACCTGGCCCGTCGTGGGCTTCTCGGACGCCAGGAACCCCTGCCCGCCGCCCCCGCCGAAGATCAGCGCCGAGGCTCCCCCCGAGGCGCTGCGTTCTATGGCGACGCCCGCCTCGCGCCGGGCGCGGGCCGCGAAGATCTCGAACAGCACCACCAGCGCGGACAGCCAGAACGCGCCCGCCGTGCCCAGGAGCATCCGCCCCTGCAGACCATGCCCGGGATTGTCAATCACGTGCATCAGCAGCAGATACGCCGTGTAGTTCAGTACGCCCAGGGCCACGGGAAGCGCCGCCAGCCGCGCCCGGGACGCCAGTCCCTGTTCCCACAACTGGACCCACCGCCCACGGAGAAACAGCAGCGCCGGCACGCAGGCAATGCCGATCACCGCGTAGCTCCAGATGATCATGTTGGTGTGAATGTAGAGCCACACGTCGTTCAGCGCCGCCATCTTGTTGTTGATCGCCGAATCGAGCTGCGCCGGAAGGAAATACGCCGCCATCAGCGCCGCCATCGACATCACCGCCGATCCCAGCGCGAAGAGATTCCGCAGCGCGCTGCGCCGCGCCACGCGCTCCAGGATCAGCGCCGCCACCCCGCCGAACCACGCCGAAGTGGTGACGGCCTCGAACATGTTGGAGTTCGGCCAGCGCCCGGAGATGTACCAGCGCACGCCCAGCGACGCGCTGTGCGCCGCGAAGGCGACGGCGAAAAGCACCATCCCCGTACGCCGCGCGCCGTCCCATCTGTAAACCACAGAAATCAGCAGCGGCACCACGCTGGCCAGGTAGATGAGCCACACCCACGTCATGCTCTGGTTGCGGAAATACCAGCTTTCCATCGCCAGGCGCTGCGCCGCCGGGTAGAGCCCCGGCGACACCGTCGGCACCATCCCCGCGATGCGGGCGATCTCGACGTTCACGGCGGCCGCGTCCTCGGCGACCCAGGCGCTGCGCAGCTTGTTCCACGATTCCGCGATCGACTGCTGAAGCTGTGGGTCAAGACCGGGAATGGGCGCCGGTTTGCCCGAAACACCGGCATGCACGTCGTCCTGTGGCAGACCGCGGGCGGCGGCCAGCTCCGAAAGCGAAAGCCAGGGCATGTCCACCTCTCCGCTCGGCGGCGCCACCAGGCGCAGATTCTCCACAAGAAACCGCGCGTCGGACACAGTGAGTGCCGACTGGATGGCATCCACCGCCTTGGAGCTGCGGATCAGGTCCTGCCCCAGGCGGTCGAGCAGGGTGCTGACTTCCGGCCGGGCCAACAGCGCGCGGGACACCAGTCCGGACGTCTGTATCGCGTCCGCGCGCGGCTCGTCGATGGCTCCATGACCGCGAAGCACGTCCACGATCTGCCGCCGGACCAGCGGGTTCTTGACGTGAATGATGTCCGTATCCGCGTACTCGCCCGGCCGCAGCATCAGGTCCAGATACGTGAAGCCGTACGACTGACCGTGAATACGCCGCGGCCCGCTCACGTAGCCCATGAATGTCTTAGCGTGCGATTCGAAGGAGCGCAATCGCCCGTCGGCCTGAACCGCGGTGCGAAAGAGCGGCTCCAAGTCCACCGCCCGGGCGAACGCCGAGGCCTCGACCTTCGGACCGGCCGGTCGGCGCATGCCCAACCAGCCAGCTAGGCCCGCGATAGCGAGCACAACGATAACATCGACCGGACGAACCCGTGAAAGCAACCTCATGGCGTATGAATCCGTAGCACCCTGTTTTGTGCGGTCACTTCCGCGCGCGGCCCAAGAAACCGCGACCGCACGCGGGCCCAGTTCTCCGAGGACGCGCGGTTCCCGCTACGCACCGCGGTCTCGTGCTCCGACGCAGCCTATTCTCAGGGTGGCATGGCCAAGCGCAGCGCCGCCATGCCCAGGAAAGACATGCCGGCGCACGGCTGTGCCGTGCTTGGGCATGCCACCCAACCCGAAGAATTGGGTGCGTCAGAGCACTAGTTCACCGTGCGCGAGTCCGCGCCGCTTTGCCGCCGCAGCCCTCAAGCCACTGGCGGGGGGGCGCCGCCCGGCAGGGCGTTCGGCCGTTGCCAGGGATTTCAATCCCTGCTGCCGGGCACCCCGGTCTCCGGGTTTCTCCAGCGGGCATGCTGATTCAGACCGCTGCTGCCTCCACTTCGGCCTCCAGCACCTCGCCCGACGGCGATCCGCCGTCCAGCCCCGCCCTGGCTCGCGATTGCATCGCCCGCCGCCGCTTAAGCACCGGCTTGACGTAGAACGCGAAGATCATCCCCGCCACGCTGATGCAGCAGCCCGCCAGTTGCACGTACACGCCGTTGCGGTTCCCCACGCCCAGGCCGGTGTAGTTCATGCCTCCGCCCGGCGCGTTCGACGGCGGCTTGTCCCACATCGACTGAAAGTACCAGTAGCCGCCGTACTCCGTGGGGCTGTTCACCGCGATCTGCGTCGGCACGGTCCACGCCCGGCCGTCCCAGAAACGAAGGTAGCTTAAGTAATTGCGGATCGTCGCCGTCGAGCCGCTGTAGCCGCCGATGTGCGTGTCCAGCTCGAAGCCGTCCAGGGCGATGGGCGCGGGCAACTTGCGCCGCTGCCGCGAGAACACCACTTCCGCCGCACCGCCGTCGGGCAGGCGGATGCGCTCCGGCGTGTAGGGGAACCGCCCGGCGTAGGCGTACTGCTCGCCGGGAAGCACGTAGGGGTTATACGGGACCCAGCGCGTTTCCACGCCGCGCCGCGTCGCCACCTCGAGGCGGATCATGGCGAAGTTCTCTCGCGCGTCGCGGTCGCGCTTGTGCGGCGGAACCACGTACGGCCGCACGTCGGCGACGGCATTCGCCCACAGAGACTCCACGCGCACGCCTAACCCCGGAACGATCTGCACCGTCTCCCCCGGCGACACGGCGCGAAACAGCTCCCGCCCCTGCCGGCCGTTGAACACCAGGTGGAGCCCGCCGGGATAGCCCGCCAGCACCAGCGGCGCCGAGGATGGCTGATAC
>JACQXM010000072.1 GCA_016208685.1 Planctomycetota bacterium
CCACCACGCGCTTCACCTTCAACGACGGCGTGACGCAGAACGTCGTCGAATACACCCTGGGGATCCCGGGCCTCTGCTGCCTCATCGGCGGTGGCTGCGCCGCGGCCTTCGATCCCACCTGCACCAACGCCGGCGGCACGTTCGTCCCCGACGGCGTGTGCACGAGCGCGCAGCCCTGCTGTTTGCCCACGCGGCAGTGCCAGATCCTTGACCCGCTCTGCTGCGCCGCCCAAAACGGTACAGTTCTGAATTCACCCGACCCCTGCGAAGGTGACACCGACTCCGACGGCACCGACGCGCTGTGCGGCGATGAATGCCCCAGTGATCCCGCGAAGCTCGACCCCGGCGTCTGTGGCTGCGGCGTCAGCGACACCGCGGATGCCGACGGCGACGGCGTACCCGACTGCACCGACCAGTGCCCCGGCGCCGACGACGCGATCTTCGCCCCCGGCTGCGCCGTGGCTATCCCCGCCACGTCGCAGTGGGGGATCATGATCTTAGCCCTCGCGCTGGGCGTGGCCGCGAAGGTACGCTTCGGGCGTGCACGCAACCGATCCCTGCGCTGATCGCACTGCCGCGCGGGCACGCGACGGTCCCAAGTGCGTGAACGCCCGCCACGAGGTGAGATCCTGGCGCGAGTTCGCGGCGGCGAGCACCGGTTCTGCCGCACGGTGTCGTCTCGTGGCCGCGCTGCGACCTGCCCGTTAGAATGCTGGGGACTGGGGGACGCAAACCGGCAAGACGTGCGATTGGAGACTCTCATGGCCACCTGGTGGGCTGATCGGCTTTCGAACCTGCCACCGTATCTGTTTGCCGAAATCGACCGCAAGAAGCGCGCGGCCCGGGCCGCGGGGCGGGACATCATAGACTTCGGCGTCGGCGACCCGGACCAACCGACCCTAACGTTCATCGTGGACCGGATGGCCGAGGCGATCCGGGATCCTGCGAATCACCCCTACGCCCTTGGCGCCGGAATGCTGACGTTCCGCCAGGCGGCCGCGGAATTCTACGCCCGACGGTTCAGCGTCGCCCTGGATCCGGATCGGGAGATCCTGGCGCTCGTGGGTTCCAAGGAGGGGCTGGGGCACCTTCCCACCGCGGTGGTCAACCCCGGGGAGACGGTGCTCGTTCCTGACCCCGGCTACCCGGTGTACACGGCGGGCGCGCTGTTTGCCGGTGGGGTGCCGTACGCGATGCCCCTTCGCGAACAGACGGGATGGCTGCCCGTGCTGGCGGACATCCCGCGCGACGTACGGCGCGGGGCCCGGCTTATGTACTTGAACTACCCGAACAACCCGACGGCGGCATGTGCCCCGTTGTCGTTCTTTGAGGAGGCGGTGGCGTTCGCCCGCGAACATCACCTGCTGATCGCGCAGGACGCGCCGTACAGCGAACTCTACTACGGCGATCGTCCTTGCAGCATCATGCAGGTGGCCGGGGCCAAGGAGGTGGCAGTTGAGTTCCATTCCCTATCCAAAACCTTCAACATGACGGGCTGGCGCGTGGGGTTCGCCGTGGGGAACGCGGACGCGCTGGCGGCGCTGGCCCGGGTGAAGAACAATCTCGACTCCGGGGTCTTTCAGGCCGTCCAACACGCCGCCGTGACTGCCTTGCGCCGGGCGGACGGACCCGAAGTGCGGGAACAGGTGAGCCTGTACCACCGCCGGCGGGATGCCCTGGTCGCGGGGTTGCGCGGGGCCGGCTGGTCCGTAACGCCACCTCCGGCGACCTTCTTCGTCTGGGCAAAATGCCCAAACGGACTGGACTCCATGACCGTCGCGTCGCGCGCGTTGGACGAGGCCGATGTGGTGCTGATTCCCGGCGCCGGTTTCGGCGCCTGCGGTGAGGGGTACGTGCGGCTGGCTCTGACGGTTTCGGAAGAACGGATCCGGGAGGCGGCGGGCCGGCTGGCGCGGATTCGCTGGTAGCGGGGCGACCGGACCCCGCGAGTGCCACGATGGGGCAGCAGGGCCGGAGGGTGCCGGCCGCGGAGCCTCGGTCGGCCGGTGGCTGCCACAGAGGCGGCCCTGCCGCCGTTCGGGCGAGTGGGGCGGCGCATCCCGGGACACGCCTTTTTTTTGCCAGAGTGTCACACGTCGTGCGGCCCCGGTTCGCCGCCCTCGTCCAATAAGAACTGCGGAATCCACCCTTCCAATCGCGTCCTCGGAGGTTCCGGGAATACCCTGGAGTGAAACCGCGGGCCCCGAGTTCCGCTCGTCCGGATACGGGGTCCGAATGTATTAAAGGCGGTTTATCGGCAGGTCGATGGTTGCTTTGAGTTGCTTTTCTCGCGAGCCCGTCGCCGGCGACAACCGGTGACACAGTTCCGCGGAATGCCCGGCCGAGCGTCCTCAACGCTTTGCGGACGCCCGGCGCGTCGCCCGCGGCGCTTTTGGAGGCACGAACCCGATGAGTCGTATCAACACCAACGTCCAATCACTCATTGCCCGCCGGGCGCTGGACCTCAACAACAGCTCGTTGAACCAGGCGCTGGAGCGGCTCAGCACCGGGCTGCGGATCAACACCGGGGCCGATGATCCCGCCGGGCTCATTGCCTCCGAGACGCTGCGCTCCGGCGTGCGCGCCATCTCCACGGCGATCGACAACGCCAACCGCGCGGACACCATCGTAGCGGTGGCCGAGGGCGGTTTGCAGGAGATCAGTTCGCTGTTGCTGGAGCTGGAGCGGCTCATCGACCAGTCCGCCAACCAGGCGGGCCTGACCCAGGAAGAGATCAGCGCCAATCAGTTGCAGATCGACTCCATCCTGGCCTCCATCGACCGGCTCGCGGACGCCACGGCCTTCGGGAATAAGAAGCTGCTCAACGGTGAACTCGCTTTTACGACCTCGAGCGTCAACGTCCTTCCGGCCACCGGTGCCGCACTGAGCCATCTGAACAAGGTGCAGATCAACTCCGCGAAGATTCCGGCCGGCAGCTACCGCAACGTAGTGGTGAACGTAGTCACCCGCTCGCAGAACGCCTACGTCAGCGCCGTTACCGCCGGTACCAACTCCTCCGGCGTGAAAAACGGCACCATCGCCAAGGCCACGACCATCCAGGTGCGGGGCAATCTCGGCACCGACGTTTTCAGTTTCGCGTCCGGAACCAGCGCCGCAACGATCGTCTCCACGATCAACAGCTCCAAGGAGCTTACCGGCGTATCGGCCACCGCTTCGGCGGTCACCGGCGGTCCGCAGTCGGTGGTCTTCCAGAGCACCGGCTTCGGATCGGACGCCTTTGTGTCGGTGTCCATCCTGGAGAATGCCAGTACCGCGTTCGTCAACCAGGCTGCCGACAAGACGGACTACGGCGCCAACGGCACCATCACCATCAACGGCGCCAACGCCGTGGTGAAGGGGCTCGATGCCTCGGTTCGGGCCGGAAACCTGTCGCTGGACCTGACGCTCACTGCGACGTTCGGCGGAACGTCCGGCGGCACCACGACGTTCTACATCACCGGGGGCGGGGCCGTGTTCTCCATCTCGCCCACGGTGGGGCTTGCCGGCCAGGAGACTCTTGGTGTCAGCGAAGTCTCGTCGTCGAAGCTGGGCAATGCGGGCGTCGGCTTCCTGACCACGCTCAAGTCGGGCCTGGCGAACGACCTTTCGCAGAAGAAGTTCGCCTCGGCGCAGAGAATCGTGCGCGAGTCGATCAACCAGGTAGCGAGCCTCCGGGGACGGCTCGGCGGCTTCCAGAAGGACACGCTGGCGCACACCATCAGCTCGCTCCAGGTGGCGCGCGAGAACACCACAGCCGCCGAGAGCGCTATCCGCGACGCGGATTTCGCGGCCGAGACCGCCGAACTGACGCGCGCCCAGATTCTGGTGAACGCGTCCACCAACGTGCTGCGGATCGCCAACACCCAGCCGCAAAACGCCCTGGCGTTGCTCGGGTAGTAAGCCGGACCGCCGTCGCCGATTCGGAACCGCGCGGGACCAGCCGACGCGGCGGAAGGTGCATTCCGCGCCGGCGATGCCTCCGCGCGTGCATAAACGGTCTACCCTTTCCTCCCGCTAAAGCCGCGCCTTCCCTCCGACGAAAACACTAGCAGGCCACCGTCCGAATAACACGCCGCACAAGGCTGTGCCGCGCCGACGATGGCCCGCGGCGGTGACACCGTGCGCCAACCCGTGAGCTCGAGGGCCGAACGGCGTGCCGAGCCCCGGGGTGCGGGCGCAACCCCTCCGCCGCGTACGCAGGCCGCGAGTCAAGGACGACCGCATGAGCCGCATCAATACCAACGTCGCCGCCATCCGCGCTGTCTTTCAACTCCACCGGAACCAGAACGACCTGAACCTGCATCTGGAGCGACTGAGCACCGGCCTGCGCATCAACCGCGGCGCGGATGACCCGGCGGGACTCATCATTTCCGAAAACCTGCGCGCCGAGGCCGGCGCCACCCGGCAGGCGATTTCCAACTCCACGCGGGCGAGCAACGTCATCGCCACCGCGGAAGGAGCCATGAACGAGGTGTCGGCGCTTCTGCTCGATCTTCAGCAGCTCATCGTGTCCACGGCCAACGAGGCGGGCCTGACCGACGACGAGGTGCGTGCCAACCAGTTGGCGGTCGACTCCATCCTCGCCAGCATCGACCGCATCGGAGACACGACGGTCTTCGGCGGCCAGAAACTACTCGACGGAACGAAGGCCTATCTGCTTTCGGCGGTGCCGCCCGCGGCGTTGGCGTCCGTGGCCATGTACGCGGCCCAGATTCCGACGGGCGGTTCGCGCAATGTCGTGGTCAAGGCCACGCAGAAGGCGGAAACCGCCAAAGTGGCGTTCACGGGCACTACCGTCGGCGGTCCGTCGAAGACGGCGGCGACGACTATCGAACTACGCGGCACGCTGGGAAGCGAGATCCTCAGCTTCGCCTCCGGAACCACCCTTTCCGAGCTACGCACGGCGATCAACAACCTGGTGCAGGTGACGGGCGTGTCGGCGACCATCTCCGCGCCGGGCGCCTCGGTGGCGAGTTCACTGGTGTTGCACAGCACGACATTCGGCTCCGATGCCTTCGTGTCCGTCGCGCCCATCACCGGAGACTTCGTCGCCACGGGGACGGCGGGCAGGAACTTCCGCGATGCCGGACTGGATGCCGGCGTGCTCATCGACGGACAGATGGCATCGGTGCAGGGGTTTACGGCGGATGTGCGGGGCGCGGGGCTCGACGGCCGCGTCGTGCTCTCGCCGGCGTTCGGGCAAACCCTCTCCGCCGCCACCTTTTCCATCACGGGCGGAGGAGGCGTCTTTCAGTTGGCGCCCAAGGTCACGCCCAACGGGCAACTGTTCGTGGGCTTTGAACGGATCGCCACCACCAGCCTGGGAAGCCCGACCACCGGGCTGCTGTATACGCTTCGATCCGGGTCGACCAACGACTTGTCGTCGCGCCGGTTTGCGGCCGCGCAGACCATCATCAACGAAGCGATCGATCAGGTGTCGTCATATCGCGGGCGGCTGGGAAGTCTCCAGCGAAACCACATCCAGCCCAACATCAACAGCCAGGGCGTCACGCTGGAGAACGTGACGGCGGCGCAGTCGACCATCCGCGACGCGGACATCGCCGAGGAGGTGTCGGCCCTCACTCGGGCGCAGATTCTGGTTCAGAGCACGCAGAACGCACTTCAGATCGCCAACGCCGTGCCGCGACAGGTACTGTCACTGCTGGGATAGCGCCCCAACGCGGCCGCGGGGGCCGCAACCAAAACGGGCCCACGTAGGGCGCGGCCGCGAATGTCGAATGCTGAAGGGGCGCTTCGTCGCGGCGCAACGGAGCCGTTTCCATGCACAGGAAGATGCGCGCAGAATGCGAACATCTTTCGCCGTAAGGAACCAATCGCCGCCCGATAGGACTGACGCTCGCACCGTGCGTCGACGCTTGCGCTTGGGGGCGATGCGCGATGTGGGGCGACGCGCTGCGGGACGCTGCGCGCTGTGGGACGATGCGCGCCGTGGGACCGGCTTTCCAGCCGGTCAACCCCGGAGCCAGGTGTACCGCGCGAGAGCCTACGTCCGTAGTCGCCGTTGCTTCCACGTGCCGCCTTTCGCATTCAGCGTTTCACCCTCGGTTCTCCCCCGCCGCAAGCAGTGGGGCACGAGCCCTGGTCAGCCCGGCCATGTCGCTGCATCCGACCGCTTGGGCAGCGGCGTGACCAGCACCTTGTCGATGCGATGGCGGTCCATATCCACGACTTCAAACCGCAGGGCATTCCATTCGAACGCCGCGCCGGTTACCGGCACCCGCCCGAGGTGCGCCATGACGAAGCCGGCCAGCGTCTTGTATTCGCCCTTGTCCTCCTCGGGTGCGTTCTGCAGACCCAGCGTGGCACGAAAGTCCTCAACGGCAATGATCCCATCGAGGAGCCAGGAGCCGTCGGGTCGGCGGACGGCCTCGGGCTCCTCCTCCTGGTGCGAGGGGAGTTCACCCACCAGCGCCTCGACTACGTCGATGCGCGTGACCAGACCCTCGATGCCGCCATACTCATCCGCCACCAACGCAACGTGCACCGGAGACTCCTTGAATTGCTCCAGTAGTTGCAGCGCCGAGGCGCTCTCGGGGACGATGAGCGGGTGCTTGATGCACAACTCGAGGTTCAGCTCCAGCCCCATCACCGCCCGACCCAGCAGGTCACGGACGTCCACCACGCCCACCAGTTGATCGAGGCTGCCGCGGGCGACGGGAAAGCGTGAATACGGGTGGCTCAACAACTTGCGACGGTTCTCTTCCACCGGGTCGTTCAGGTCCAGCCAAACGATGTCGGGGCGGGGGGTCATCATCGAGCCCACGGAACGCTCCGCGAGGTTGAATACGCTCTTGACCAGCTCGTGCTCCGTTTCGTCCACCACGCCCATCTCCGCGCCCTGCTGGATGAGCACCTTGATGTCCTCTTCTGTGACCGAGGGCTGTCCCGCCGAGCGCACCCCCGCCACCCGCAGCAAGGCGTCCGTGGGGCCCGTGAGCGCGCGGACGAACGGGGCGCCCACCCTGGCCAGCAGGTTCATCGCCGGCGCCACCGCGCACGCCAGGCGCTCGGGCTGCACCAGCGCGATACGTTTGGGGATGATCTCGCCGATAGTGACCGAGACGTACGTGACGGCCATGACAATCAGCGCCAGGGCCAGCGCCGGGGCGTAGGGAGCCAGGATGGGTATGCGTCGGAGGGACTCCGCCAGGTCCTCCGCCAGAGTTGCGCCGCCCAACGCTCCGGAGAGAATCCCCACCAGCGTAATGCCGAGCTGAACCGTGGACAGGAAACGCGTGGGGTGTTCCCGGATGCTCAAGGCCGCAACCGCCCGGGTATTTCCCGTGCCGGCCAGTTGCCGCAAACGCGTCTTCTGCGCCGAGAACATGGCAAGCTCTGACATGGCGAAGACGCCGTTGAGCAGGGTCAGGAAGAGAATGACGCTGATATCCAGCATGGGGAGAAGCTCCGATTGCGGTTGGCTTCGCGGATCCGCAGGGCGGGATTATACACGGCGGATCGCTTTGTAATCGCCGAGTGCGGAAACCTTGGTTAGAATTCTCCGAATAAGATCGGCGTGCGGGGCGTTCCCGCCGCGCCGTTCGCCGCTTTGAGGGGCCGGCGGTCGGCGTCGTCCAACCCGCCCGGGTTGAGGCGGAGCGCGGCGCTCGCTCCATTGCGGATCGGTTGGTCATGCTCACGACCTTCGGGCAATACATCGGCGGCAAAGTGGTCACCTCGATTCTGGCGGCCCTGCTGATCGGCGGCGGCATCTGGTTCTGGAACCACCCCGAGCAGCTTGCGACCATCTGGCGGACGTTGCAATACGTCCTGGTCTGGCTGGGCATCACCGTGGCGTTGCCGTGGGCCACCTTCTTCGTCACTCCCTGGGTGGTGTCGAAGGACTCGAACGCGGCGGCCGGACTGATGTTGCTGGGCTACACGGTCGCGGACTTCGTTGTCGCGTGGTGGCTGATCGGCAGCTTGCGCGGCCTGGGGACGCTTTCCTGGATGGTGCTTTTGCTTGGTTTCCTGGCCGCGGCGGTTTATAATTTCAAGGTCTGCGAGTACCAGGCTCAGCAAGCCGAGGGCGGCTATTGAGCCCCCCGACCGCTCGGGAGGGTGGCATAATGCCTACGCTGCGCGAAGGCGATCGAATCAACAACTACCTCCTGGAGGCCAGGGTGGGCGCCGGCAGCTTCGGCGAAGTCTGGCGGGCGCGACACCACGTGTTCGGCGATAAGGTGGCGATCAAGATCCCCACCGACGTGACATTCGTCCGCAACCTGCAGCGCGAGGGGGTGACGGTCCACGGACTGCGGCATCCGAACATCGTTCGGGCCCTGGACCTCGACCCCTACGCCGATCCGCCTTACCTGATTATGGAGTACGTCGATGGGCCGTCCCTGCGCGCGGCAATCGACGCGTTCCGAGCGTCGTTCCCGATTCCCGCGGCGGTGGTCATCGCGCGCGGCATTCTGCACGCCCTGGCGGCCGCGCACGAGGCCGGCGTCATCCATCGAGACATCAAGCCGGAGAACATCCTGCTCTCGGTCGCCGTCGACGCGCTGGCGGACATCAGCGAACAGGCCGTGAAAGTAACGGACTTCGGGCTGGGTCGCGCCGGCGGCGCCACGATGAAGTCCATCATGCAGAGCGGGAGCATGGAGACGGGAGAGGGCCGCAGCATCGCGGGTACCGTGGCCTACATGTCCCCGGAACAGCGGGAAGGCGGAGCGCTCGACGCGCGTTGCGACCTGTACTCCTGCGGCATCGTGTTGTTTGAGATGCTCACCGGCGAGCGCCCGCCCGGCAGTGACGCCCCAAGTGCCCTGCGGCGCGACGTGCCCACATACCTGGATGTGGTTTTCCAGCGATGTTACACGCGCCTGGACCGGCGCTTTCGTGACGCGAGGGAGATGCTCGACGCGCTCAGGGCGCCGGAGGTTCCGCCGGCGGCCCGCTCGTATGCGGCCCCTCCCGTCCCGCCGCGGAGCGAGTGGACCGATGCGCCGTCCGTGCCGCCGTCCGTGCCGCCGCCGCTTCCCGGTGCCGGTGAGGCCAGCCTCTGCCCGGACTGTGGCACGCGCCTGGAACGCGGCGATCAGTTCTGCGTGGGCTGCGGGCGGCAGTTGGTCGCCGCCGTTCCGCGCTGCACGGCGTGCGGGGCATACGTGAACGTTAACGATCGGTTCTGCATCTTCTGTGGGAACGATTTGCGCGTCCTTTCGCGCTAGCGCGGAGGGGCGCCCGTCCGGCGACGTGATGCGACCGTGGGGAGGGTGGCAAGCGCTGCGATGTACCCCGAGCCGTTCATGATGTTTGCGGTGCTGGTGCTGGGATGCGCCGCGTTTTTCTTCGGAGTGTTCTACGTTTTCTTTCGGGTCATCGCCGGCCTGGGCCGCGGGCTGGCGCGCATGGTGGCGCCGGGGCGCCCGGCGGGCACGGATCCTGTTGGGGCGCGGCATGGCCCGGGGTACCGGGTCTGTCCTCGTGCCCAGTGCCGCAGGGTCGAGTACCGCCCGGCGCGGTTTTGCAGTCAATGCGGTTGCCCGATGGCTGGGGAGTCGGGGATGATGGAAGGAACGGTTTGACGCCGCCGCATACGGTCCGGCGGGCACCGGGTTGGGA
>JACQXM010000010.1 GCA_016208685.1 Planctomycetota bacterium
CCGCCGTGCAGGTGAAGAAGGTCTTGCCCTGGGCGTAGTTGCCGCCGTTGTTGATCAGCCCGGCCACCGGGAAGCCCTGCACGCTCTGCGCTGCGCAGGCCACCGCCAGCGGACCTTCGCAGGTGTCCGAAGCGCTGGGCGTCGCCCAGGTGACGTTGGCATAGGTCTTGCCGCAGTCGGCGTTCACGCTGGCGCCCGGAGGCGTGTTGAGCGTGATGTCGCCGGCCTTGCGCACGTCCTTGCTGCAGCCGCAATTGTCCTGCGGAACCCGGTTGCCCGAGTCGTTGGTGAGGATGGTCCACTTGGGATTGTACCCACCGAAGCAGACGTTGCAGGCGTCGCAATCCGCGGTCTTGGTGTAGGTGATGCAGCCCATGTTGTACGGGCCGGGCGTGCTCTCGTTGGCCGCCGTCGCCGGATCGTTGGTGACGGCATAGAAGATCTCGCCCGCCACCTCATCCACGTCAGTCTGGATGACGTTGGTGAAGATGGTGTCGCCGGCGCACGGCCCGATGCTCACGAAGTCCAAGCATGCCGGGTCGTAATTGATCAGGAACTGACCGCCGGTGACCTGCTGCGAACCGGCACCGATGTGGATGGCAACCGTCATCGTCTCGCCGCCGTCGAAGCAGTTCGGGTCGTCATACAGACGGACGCACGTGCCGCCCGAGGAGCCGCAATCCGCATCCGACTGGCACGGCAGCCCGGACACGCTGCATGCCTTGCCCTGTATCTCCAGGCATAGCGAGGTGTTCTCGGAGCACTCGCAGAAGCCGCCCACCGCCGTGCCGCAAGTACCCAGCGGGCAGTCGCTGTCATCAACGCACTGGATGGTGTTGACGTCCGTACCGGTGCACGTGCCGTTGTCGCACGTGTCGTTGACGGTGCAATCGAACGTGTCGTCGCAGGCGTTGCCCGTGGTGGGCGTGTGCGACACCGTGCCCGTCGCCGGGTCGCACACGTCGAGGGTGCAAGGGTCTCCGTCGTCGAGCCAGGTCAAGCCGCCGAACGGGCCGACCGCAGGGTTGCAGCAATGCGTCTGCACGTTGTAGAGAGGCGGGTTCAGGCACTGACAGTCGTCATTGCAGATGTTGTCGGTACAGCGGTTGTCCACGAGGAATCCGATCGGGTCCCCGCACGCGGCGTTATTCTGACAGCCGCAACACTGTTCCTCTGCGCAAGTGACGCCTTTCCGGAAGTAGCGCCCTCCGGGACGGGCGTTACATTCGGCCTGTGTCAGGTTGTCCTCGCAGATGGAGGGAAAGACCTGGCCGATACTACTGCAACAGCTTCCCGTCTCGATGGTGATCTTGGCGGGAACGGTCATAACGGGGCATGGGACGAGGTCGCAATCGGGGTACATGAACGTCTTGTTGATGTCCTGCACGAAATCGACCGTGTACGTGCCTTTGGCGTTCCCGGGGACGAGGAGGACCAAGGTGCCGCAGTAGCCGAACGAATCAGCGCCCACCGGGCCGGGATCAACGACACCGCCGCAACTCGTCGACTGGGAAGCCGCACCATATTCGAAATTGAGGGTCACGGTCGCAACTGCAGCCAGCGGGTTGCAGGGCGTGAGGACGAAACGCGGATTGGGCATGCATCCGCCCTCACCGGGCCCGCATGGTGGATGGGGCGCGGCGCAGTCCCGGTTGCTCAGGGAGCATATTCGGAGCGTCTGGAAAGCGCCCGTGCCGTCATTGAAGTTCACGCCGCCCTTGGGCGAGAGATTCACACCGGGATTGGGAGGCGCCGCGTTCGATCCCAGGTAGCCTTGCGTACCGTTGATCGTCGCCTGGAACGCATACAGCGTCGGGCCGCCGGGGACAAGGCTCCATCCGTGCGCGACGATTTCCAACGTGACCTCCACGCCGCCCGCCGGAATGCGTATCTCGTCGGTACCGATGATGGCGTAGGACCCGGTGCTGGAACGAGGACGCAGATCGAACTGCTGCCCCAGCGCCTCAGCGCAGCAGCCGACAAGCACAACCGTAGCCCAAACGAACGGACTTGTTGCGAACAGGGTCCGAGGCAACATAGAGCCCTCCCTCCGCGTCCCGGGCGGGACGCTCGATCCTGCTGGGCTGCGAGCATTGTACCGGAATTTCAGTCGCTACGTCAACGACTTTTGGTGCGGAACGCGGCCGCGGGCGTTCTCGCTCCCCGGCGTGTGTTCACCGGACGCCGGCAGTAGTGATTGGCCGGCGCGAAGTCAATGCACCGCCTACGAGCGTCACTACGGGCAGGGCATGGGGGACGTGGCGACCGATCGCCGCCAGGTTTCGGACGGCCCGGTGGACCGCGGATCCCGGAGGCGACCCTCGGCCGTCGGATCCGTACCGCGAGTGCAACGAGCGGTCCGCACCTCAGGCGGGGCCGCGCCCACTGAACCCGCTGCAACGACGGGTGGCTCATCGCTTCAGCGGTGGGGGAGGCGATTCCTCCGATGCGCCGCCCGCGCGAGAACTCCAGGCCGCGCGGGCTAAAGCCCGCGGCTCGCCAACGACCGCGGACGATGGCTGCCCCATCGTTTCAGCAGTGGCGGAGGCGAATCGCAAACCGATTGACGGGCGTGGATCGTCGATCGTCGCGCGACCCTTGATCGGGCCGCGCGGGCTCAAAGCCCACGGCTCGCTACGGTTGGATATCAATGTGACACTACACCAACACCGCCCGCTCCGTCATCCCGATTCGATCGGCACGGCACTGTTCGAGCCGTGCCTGCGGCCGCGAGAAAGATGTGCCCCACGGACCGGGCGCCTTCCACAGCCCACGTTCGGCTGGTCACGCGCCCCGGTACACATCCGTACTGAGGTACTTCAGCCCGGAATCAACCATGAGGGTGACCACTGTGGCCTCCGGGCCCAACTGTTGTGCCACCTGAATGGCCGCGATCACATTGGCCCCCGAGGAAGTTCCGGCGAACAGCGCCTCTTCCCGCGCCAGGCGGCGTGCCATTTCCTTGGCATCGTCGGTCTTGACGGCCACAACATCGTCCACCAGGCCGGGCTCCCACAGCGGCGGGGTGTAGCCGATGCCCACGCCCTCGATGTTGTGCGGACCGGAAGCCCCGCCGCTTAGTACCGCGGACTCGGCCGGCTCCACCACGACGATGCGGATACGGGGGCGGTAGCGCTTCAGCACCGTGGCCACGCCGCGGGACGAAGCCGAGGTGCCGACGCATTGCACGAAAGCGCTCACGGCTCCGCCGGTCTGGGTCCAGATCTCCTCGGCGAGGGAGTAGTAGCCGGAGACGCTATCCAGGTTGTTCAGTTGGTCGGTTCGGTAGGTGCGGCGGGCGCGGCTGATTCCTTCAGCGACCTTGATCATGTTCTGGATCAGCTTCTTCGTGGTATGTCCGCCCTCGCTGGGGACTACGGTAAGTTGAGCGCCCAGGGCCGCCATATGGTCAAGCTTCTCCCGGCTGAAGGCATCGGAGGTGACGATGTGGAGCCGGTAGCCCCTGGCGGCGCAGATCAGCGCCAGGGAGGTGCCGGTGCTACCGCCGGTGTACTCGACGATGGTGTCTCCGGCGCGCAACCGGCCGTCTTCTTCGGCCCGGGCGATCATGGCGTGGGCCATCCGGTCCTTCATGCTCCCCGTGGGGTTCTCCCACTCCAGTTTGACCAGAACCCTCCCGCAGCCGGGCGGGACGACGCGCCGCAGGGCCACCAGCGAAGTGTCGCCGATCGCGCCGAGCACGTGCGCGGGTCGTTGCATGCGATGTTCCACCGGTCTTCTCCCGGCGCAGGGTACGGGCGCCGCAGCGGGATGGTACGACCTCGGAGCGCCGGCGCACAACCCGGCGCGAGGCGGCCGAGGCCCACCCCTCGCATCGTGGATCGACTCCGTACTCCAGGCCGCGGGGGCGCGGCGTCAACGGGGACAATCGAACGGCCAGGGACGGGTACTTGCGCCGCATGAACTGCAGCGCGAGGCAGACGTGGCAGTGCTCCACGCTCGGAATATCTGGGCGCCGGGGACGGTGCCCTGGCGGTTTCCGTGTGCCGCGGCGAGGTGCCCCGTCGGACACGTTCGCGCTCAACTCCGTCCGACGCTGGCCACGGGGGCTGGCCGGTAGCAGACGTCCAGAGGTCCCGTCCTACCGAACCGCGCGAGCCCAACGCCCATCAGCCGTGCAAACGGCGGTTTCGCCCAAACAAATGTTCCAGTAGCCGCTCAAGTGGCACGCCAATTGCTAGCAGATTATCGGCTTGTGGCTGGGTTGCCTTTCGGCTATACTGGCCGGTGCACGCACGCCCAGGGGACGCATTTGGGGAGGATTCGACATGTCAAAGCGGTTTTTCAGTTCGACACCGTTCGTTTGCGCGGTTCTCGGCGGCCTCGCCCTGCCGGCCACCGGCCGGGCGGGGCAGGTCGTGGTGCTCGACGACAAGTCCGACTTCGCGGGGTTCCCGCACACGGTGATCGACTTCGAGACGTGTTGCGGGGGCCTTACTCTCGGTCTCGAAGAGGGGGGGCATGCAATCGGGTTTGCGCCAGATGCGTTTGGAGTCGCCGACGTTCGGCTTTCCTCTGACCTCTACGTAGGCGTCGCGAATCCCGCAAGAGGAGGTCAGCTCGACGCTGCCCTCGCTGCCGTCGGCTCGCCCCCCAACTTGATGTTCGTCTCTGGGCTGATCGGTCAGGCTGAGCCTGCCCACGTCCAGCTGGATTTCGAGCCGCCGGTGAACGCAGTCGGCCTTGCGGTGATTAACGACCGGGGGGCAGGTAGCGTTGTAATGCAAGCGTATAACTCTCTCGGCGCGATGATCGGCAGTCTTGAATTCGACGACCCCGTTATCGATGGCACCGTACCTGGCGCGCCGTTCGGCAACGCGTTCGATCTGGGGTTCGGTTTTATGGGCATTCTGCTTCCGAACAACGAGATCTCGCGAGTCGTGATTTCAGAGTATGCAACCGCATTCGACGATCTCTACTTTGGCGTAGTTCCGGAGCCCAGTACTTGGATCCTAGGAGCGCTAGCGCTGTCTGTTCTTGGAAGACGTGGCGCCCAGAGAAAGTGTCCGCTGCGAATTTTGGGAAGTGCTATGTTCGTTTCTACGCTGGCCACGCATTCTGCGATTGGCGACGTACATGGACGGGTGGAAGCCTGGGTGACAAACGTTGAGAGCGACCTGTGCGGAATCACAAGCCAGCAAGAGTGCAGTCCACCATTCGGGGAGGTCGTCGGCGCCTCCGATGTCGATGTGTGCGTAGAAGGTGGTGCGTGCGCGAATTCCGGTCCAGGTGGCGTTGTGACCATCTCGCACCAAGGTAGCGCCGCTGTGATGGTACAAGCAGATCTCGATGGCCTTTGGGTGAGAGTGATAACGACTGAAATCGACGATCAGGGGAACCTTATCGAACACGTGGCGCCACCGATCCAGCAGCTTGTGGACGACCCGGTCAACGGCTCGTTTACCCTGCGTTTCAACGCGGGCGCCGACCCTAGCAACGAGCTCGAAACCGCCAGGGCGAACGCACTCTACTACGGAACCTTGGCCCATGGTTTCTTGAGAGATCGCAATGATACACTCTACTCTATCGATCGAAAGGTCACGATCGCCGTTCACGAAGGAAACCCGAGTATCGTGGTACTGGACGTTGTAAACGGATACATTCTTCTCAATCGTTCTGGCGTGTTGTGGACTCAAGAGGGCATACCACTTCCCAATTCTGCGAATGCGATGACCATTTTATCCGTATATGGGCAAACGGTTTTTGGCGCGCTGGGGCTGCCGTGGGACGCGGATGACCCATTTGTTTGGGGTTACGGGGACGCGTTTGCGATCCTTGCCGCAGACCACGCCAACGTCAACTGGCCCCATTACGCGCGGGATTATCGGTTTCCAGAGTCCGGAGGGTCGGCCCTGCGCAAGAACTTTGACGTGCAGTGCACCGATGACGCTTTCGAGTGCGGGCGGGCGCTCGCAGGTCTCTGGTGGGACATCAATTTGCAGTTGCGCCCTTCGCTTGGCGACGCCGAGGCGTTGGAGGTCACGCGCACGCTGTTTGCGCGGTGGACGGGAATCATGCAGGGGGCGATGGATCCGCGCGTTCTGGCCGACGAACTGCTGGAGGCGGACGACGGGCGCTACGGTGACGGTATTCTGGAGAACGGCTCACCTCACCTTCGGGCTATCTGCGAGGCGTTCATCCTGCACACAGGCGGCAGCAATTCGGACTTTCGATGCCCTTACGACTGCGACCGCGATGGCGTACCCGACGCTGATGAAATCGCGCAGTGCTGCACGGTGGGAAGCTGCCCAGGCGGCTGCATCGACCTGAACGACAACGGCGTTCCTGACACGTGCGACAATATCCGGTATGTGGACCCGAACGCTCCAGGCGTTGTGGGACAGTCGCAGGATGGAAGCTCGTGGCGTAAGGCCTACCGTGACCTTTCCGACGCCCTGTGCGCCATCAACTGCGATTGTTGCGAGGGGTTCGACGTTTGCCCTCGCTTCGGCGAGATCTGGGTGGCCACGGGCACCTATGTTCCTCGGACCGATTGCACGACTCCGGACGCGCGCGTGCGGACGTTCAAGCTGCCACGAGCGGTGCGGATCTATGGCGGCTTTGCGGGTTACTGGCGGCCGGGCGGGGGCGAAACGCGTCTGTCCCAGCGTGATCCTGCGGCCAACATGACCGTTTTGACCGGCGACCTCGCGGGCGATGATGGCGGCTGCGCAGCGCCCCCCTGTAACGCGGAGAACACGTACCACGTTGTGGACGCGACGTACGCCAGCAGCACAAGCATACTTGACGGATTCACGATTACCGGCGGAAACGCAAACGGCGGTGGATGGTACCAGGACTCCGGAGGTGGCGTGTTCGGCTTTGGAGGCGCACCACAAATCCGCTCGTGCACCTTCGACGACAACGTGGGCGTCTATGGCGGAGGAATCTTCTCGGAGAGCGGCTTCGTTCGTATGACGG
Organism: Planctomycetota bacterium; assembly: GCA_016208685.1. Classification (GTDB taxonomy): domain Bacteria; phylum Planctomycetota; class Phycisphaerae; order UBA1845; family UBA1845; genus JACQXM01. Next base: position 6,943 of record JACQXM010000010.1, read on the forward strand.
ACTGCGTTTTCGATGGAAACGCGGCCGACCACGGCGGCGGAGCTTTCTTCCGCCGGGGCTGGCCGAAGTTGAACAATTGCACGTTCAGTTCGAATCAGGCGACTCTCGGCGGCGGTCTCCGCATGGAGGATGGGACGCTGTCCTGCGCCCAGTGCGTTTTCTCCGGAAACACGGCGCTGACCGGTTCAGGAGGTGCCGTATTCCAAATCAGATCAACTGCGAATTACGCCGACAGCGTATTCGATGGCAATCAGGGCGGAGAGGGAGGAGCCATCCTTACCTATGAATCGGGACTATCGCTCGCGCGCTGCACGCTTACTGACAACGGTACTATCTGGGGATACGGTGGGGCACTTCTTGTCAGATCGGGCTCGACGACAATTGTAAACGCGTTGGTCGCCGGTAATCAGGCGCAGAATTCTGGCGGCGCAATATACTCAGAAGATGGTGGTTTGCTGCTCGTCAATTGTACGATTGCCGACAATCAGGCGGCCGCAACCGGCGGCGGGCTCTACGGCGATCGGGACGCGAGATTCCATCCGAAGAACACGATCTTCTGGAACAACGCGCCGAATGACTACGATTGGGACCGGAATGAGCCCCAGCTGTCGAGCTGCCTGGTCGGAGTCGCCCCGGATTTCGTTGGCGGCGGCGACTACCGGCTGAGCGAGAATTCGCCGGGGATCGACGCCGGCGATAACAACTTCACCACCGAGGCCGGCTCGGCCGATCTGGCGGGCAGTGCGCGCCTAGTCGAGGGGGACTGCGATTCGACGGCAACGATCGACGTTGGCGCATACGAGCGTCCTTGTTGCATCTGCACGCCAGCACCGGCGCCAGCGCCGGAGAGCTACCGGAAGAACCGCTACATTTCGTTCGCACCCGATACTCCTCCGCCAGCCGCGTACGAGGTCCGGAAGCAGGGTGCCGCAGGGTGGACTGCGTGGGTTGGCGCCCCCGACGCCGGGGGAGTCGCGGCGGTTGTTTCCAACCCGGTGTACCGGACCTGGACGGAGTCCGTCGTGCATGTTGGCGATTGCGAGATCGTCCCTGATGCAATCTATGAGATTCTCTCAACGAGGAATGGGATTGCGTTCTCCGGGCCGCTGACGGTCGAAACTGCCCACAGGCCGTCAGAGCCGCAACTGTGGGGGGATACTGTTGGCGCTTTTGCGAATGGTGCGTGGGGCCCTCCGAACGGGGTCATGAATGTGAGTGACATTCAGGCGGCGCTCCAGCGGTTCGAGAACCAGGCAAGCCCGCCCCCTCTCACGGCTGTCGACGTTGGGGGCAGCGGGCTTGCGGGTGCGACGGCCTGTCTCAACCAGATCGTCAACTTCCATGACATCCGGTTGCTCATCTTAGCGTTTCAGGGGAGTCCATACCCCTTCTTGATGGATCCCCCTTGCTGCCCCCTATGTCCAAGTGCCACTTTGCCACCGGGGTGCGGTGGATTTCAGATGGGCGGTGCCGGACTAGACGGCATGGCCGGTGCGGAGGGCCTCGGCGGCGATGAGCCGATGGGTCCCGACTCGGGAGGGGTTGCCATCACGGTTGATGCGCAGCCCTATCAGATTCAGGCCGAGCAGACGGCTACGGTCGAGGCGTTCGTAGGGCACGTCGCCGATCTTGGCGCGTATGAGACGGCCCTGACGCTCACACCGGCGGCCGGGACGGTCGGGACGCTCACGGTCGAAACGCTCACCGTCGAGAGCACGCGCGCCGACTTCGTGTTCGGCGCACACAGCACGCTCAACGGCGCGAACGTGACCGACGGCAAGGCCGGCGCAGCGCTGGTCAGCGGCAGCGGCATCCCCGTTACCGGCCCGGCGTACCTGGCCACGTACACGTACCGCGCCTCGACCGGTGCGGCCGGCGTGTGGGAAGTCACCGCCTCCGACGAGGCGTACCTGCTCGACGGCGCGGCCGCCCGGGTTGAGAGCTTCGCCGGCAACGTGGGTTATGTCCGCGTGGGCGTGGAATGCACGCTCGATGGGCACTGCGACGACGGCAACCAGTGCACGAGTGACGCATGTGTGTCAGGGACATGCGCGCACACGAACCTGCCCAACGGCACGCTGTGCGACGACGGCCTGTTCTGCACCAAAACCGACAAATGCAACGGCAGCGGGCTCTGCGTCGGCGGCTACAAGACCCCCTGCACCGGCACGGACCACTGCTGCGAGAACGAGGACGCCTGCAACCCCGAGGAGCTACCCTGCGAGCTGGAGTAGTCGCGGGACGCGAGTCCTGCACCCCACAGCGCCAACCTTGATCGCGCGGAGCGCGGGAGCGTCGTAGCCCGCGGGATTCCGGTTGAGGTTGCTGTGCGACGCACACTGCGGGTGCGCGGCCCCGCGCCCTTGCCCCCTGACTCACGTGCACGGCTCGGTTTGGCCCGCGCCTTCGGGCGACAGCGACCGCGCGAGCCGTGACGGATCCGCTCAGATTCCCTGTCCGTCCCCCGCCGGTTCCAACGCCACCGGGTCGCCAATATGGACGATGCCCCCGCCCAGGACTTGTCCGTGCACGCCGGCGCGGCAATTGGGGCGCAACGCGTTCAGCAGTCCGGCGTGCTGTTGCTCCATAACCTGGCAGGGTCGGGTTTCGCCGTGGACGAAGAGCCGCACCGGGCCGATGACTATGGTGCGGCCGATGGCGGCCGCCAGGTCGATCCCCTCAATCAGCACATTCGCGCGGCGGTAGTGCCACGGCAGATCGGCATCGAGTTCGCGGCAGGCTTCGCCCCAACCTTCGCGTGAAAGCAGCGTCAGCTCGCGCTTGCCGGCCGGCCGGCCGTCGCCTTCGACGCCGCCGCCCGCCAGCACCGTGAGGGCGTCGACAATCATCATCGGCCCGCCGGGAACCGGGCGACGCGCCAGCCCGCGAACCGCTCCACGCGCACCCTGGCTCAAACCCGACACCGGTAGCCTCCACGCACTCCGCCAGGCCCCGCCGACGGTCCCTGCCCGTACAATGTACCACCTGCGGGAAGCGCGTGTCGAGATCGCGCTGGAAAGCACAGCTACCTACCTGCGGTCCGGGCCCCGGCGGAACCGCCGCCGGTCGGCTGCCGGCCCACCGTTACGCCGCCGGGTCGCGTCGCACCGGCTCCTCGCAGCCCCCTTGCAATCAAAAGTCGCTTCTGTTCGTCTTACCCTTTGGAGCGGGAGGCCACGATCACCGCGGCGTGGCCCGGTTCCCGCGCTCGGACCCGAGGGCAAGCGGAACGCGCATGGACCCAAACGAGCTGGCCCAGCGGGGCTTTCGCTTCGCGCTCTCGCTTACGCACGACGCCGCGCGCGCCGAGGACTTACTCCACGACGCCTGGGTGTCGCTGCTGCGCGGCGGGGGACCGTGGAGCGTGGGCTATCTCTACCCCACGATCCGGAACCGCTTCATCGACCTTTGCCGTCGCGAGGGGCGGATCGTGTTTGAGCCGCTCGACGACGGCGACGATCCGCCTGCGCCGCAGGTGGCGGACGAGGAGTTCGCACTACGGAACGGAGCCCTTGCCGCGGCCTTGGGAGAACTCCGCCCCGAGGAGCGCGCGGCCATGTACCTTTCCGCGGTCGATGGTTTGACGGCGGCGCAGATTGCCGAGCTGTTCGGCTGGTCGCGCGGAGGGGTGCTGAGCCTGGTGCATCGCGCTCGGGCGAAGCTGCGTGCCTCGCTTAACGGGCATAAGGAGGCTGGGGCATGAACGAAAAGCCGCTCGGCGCGCATGTGCAGGATTACTACGCAAGCCAGAGGTTGCCCGATTCCTCAGCGCGGCGGCTGGCGGGAATCGCGGATGCCTGGGAGCGGGCGGAGCGCCGCGCCGCCCGGCCGGGCGGCAGTCCGAATCACGGGCTCTACGCCCTGGCGGCGTCAATCGCCTTGCTTGCCGCGGGGAACCTCTACTGGGCGATGGAGCAGAGATCGCTCCGTCAGGGTCTGCTGGGGATGCGCACGGCGGCGCCGACGCCCATGAGCGCCCCGCTGATTCAGACCGGCTATGGAACGCCGCGCCTGGCGGCGGTGCAGACGGTGATGGCCAACTGCCCGCAGTGCCCGAACATTCGCTGCGTTTTTTCCGAACTGGCGGCCAAGCACGCGAATCAGCCGATCCTTTTCCTGACCGCCGATCTGACGAACGAACAGACGCGCCGGCAGTGGGAGCGATTGGCGGAGGCCGTGGGGATGGAGTGGGTGGCCTCGCAGTGCTGCCAGACGGGCACGATTCAACTGGCGGACCTCAACGAAAAGAAGATCCTCGGCAAGCTGACTCGCAAGGAAGAACAACCGGAACTCGAGCAACTGCTCCAGAAAGCACTCGGCTCGAACCAACCGTAACCAGCGCAGGCGGTGGTCGTTGGCGAATGCCGCGCGGGCGTTCCGCGCGGCGCGAAGATTCTCTGCGCTTATCGTGGAAGGAATGGTGGCGAATGCTTCTGCTGATGTGGTCGGTGTGGATGGGTGCGGCGGGGCCGCTGGTGGCACAGGCCGACGCGGGTCCGCCCTGCCCCGGCTGCCCGGCCGGCGCCGTGTGTGCCAACTGCCCGGGCGAATGTCGCGACGGCAAGTGCCCGCCGGGCTGCGTGTGTTGCGGGGCCTGCAAGGAGAAGTGCGCCAAGGGCGCGAAGTGTCAGAATTGCCCCTGCGATGGTTCCGGCAACTGCCCGCAAGGCTGTTGCAAGGCAGCCGGCGGCGGCAAGGGCCACGGCTGCGCCAAAGCTGGAGGTTGCGGCAAGGGTTGCCCGATGAAGCACGCCGCGGCAACGGCTAAGGTCGTTCCCGCCGGCGCGCGGGTTGCGAAGCGCTGACCGCGGGCGGAGCCGGGAGCAAGTGCAAAGCACGACGGACGGCACGGGCGGAGCGCCTCCGCCTGCGCCGTCGCGTCGCTCCCGGCAACCTTCATTGCTCTTTGTCCTTCAACTGTCGTGCTCTTCGTTGCTGAGAAGCGGCTGCGTCTGCGTGAATACGTTCAATCGGAAATGCCTGGTTACGCCGCCTTCCTTCTCCACGGGATAGTCGTACACCCACTTGTGGTTCCGGGTGCATGACGATTTCTCGTGGCCAACGGCCAACGGCACCTACTGCGAATTCCCAGGGGTCGCCCGTCGAAAAGAAGCAGCTTCGCCCGCGCCTCGGACGTGGTCGGCTCGCGGAAGAGGCGCTGGCGAAAGCCTCGGCGCGAGGCATGTTGGGGCTCGGCGGCGCCGCCGGCTACGGCCGGGACCGGCACCTACGCGCCAAGGTGCTTCACCAACTCGCGCTGACCATACTTGCCCGTGGTGAGAAGTCGAGGACCGGGCGTGGCACGGGCATCCTGCCCGTGAAAACATGGGCTGGAAGCCCATGCCGCGCGTTTTGCCACGGGCTGCTACGGCTGCGGCGGGGCTGAGCCGTCCGGCACAACGCGCTGCACCGCGTCGCGCAGCTTGGTCGTCAACTCCTCCGTGGGCGACGACTCGCCCAGCGCCTTAAGGGACTCGAGAGCCTTGCCCGCCTGGCCCGTGGCATACTGCATGTACCCGAGAAGGAATCGGGCGTCGGCGTCCGCGGGATTCTCCTGCACTCTCTGCTCCAACCGCGCCAAGTGGCCATCGAGCGCCTTCGTATCACCATAGAACTGCCGCAGGTCAATCGGAGCCTCGATCAGGTCCGGCGCCGCCGCCAGGGCACGACGCAACGCCACCGCCGCCAATTCCACCTCGCCCAGCGCGAAGCTGCCCAGACAATAGAAGAGCTTGGCATAACCGTCGTTGTCGTCGGCGAAGACCGCGCGCGCAAACCACTCTCGCGCCTCGTCATAACGCCCCTCGCCGAAGAGTTCATGTCCGCGACGAATCTCGGCGGGAACCTCCGCCGGGGGTTGGTTCGCGGCCGCCTGCGCGGGCTGTTCGACGGGCGGAGCGGCGGGCGGCGTCACGGCCGGCGCCGGAACTTCCGCCGCCGCACGGGTCTCGTACGTGGTCGTCCGCTGATAGACCACGGGCTCGCTGTAGGCGGCGTCCGATGTCGCATAAGTGTCGTATTGGGTGGCGTACGCTACGTAACCGGTTGCCGGCAGATACACGTTGAAGTCGTAGAGGTGGGCGTAGCGATAGCCGGGATAGAACACACTGGAGGGGTATCCGTAGGCCGGGTACACCCGCGGCACATAGCAACGGCGATAGTAATTCCACGGCCCGGGGCGCCACCAACGCGAGTACCGCGGGTAGCCGTACCCATACCGCGTATGGCCGTGGCGCGGGGTATAGCAGGGTCGAAAGGCTGACCCGCCGTAGGAGCGGCGGACCACTACATCCGGCCGGCCACGAAAGCCGTGGTCGCGCGCTCGCACGTCGTCACGCCGAATGGCGGAAACACCGTCACGACGCCCGATCGCCGCGCCATAACCAGCACGGTCGCCGTCGATGCGCCGTACCGTGCTCGTCGGCGCCGCAGCGCGCCCGTCGAAGCCGCCGACGCCCGGAGGAATTCGGCGGTCGGCTCGCGCCTCCGTCCGCCCTGAAGCGCCGGTCGGTCCGATGGTACGCGGGGGTTCCGCGACCCATGGTCGTTGTGCCGTCGGCGGGGGGGGAATGTATCGGCCCGACGGCGCCTCGCGCCGCGCCTCAACCCCGCGTGCCGGGCGATATGCGGGCGCCGACTTTACAGGGCGCGCCGGGCTTGGGGCCACGGATCGCGGGGCGCTGAAGGTCCGCGGCGGAGCGGCTTGCGCAACGGGCGTGTAAACCGGCCGGCTTTGCGTCACCGGCGGCGAATAGGCCGGTGCCCGGTGTGCCGACCGGCCCGCGGACATACCGCCTGTGCGGCTCTGACGAACAACGCCGGACCGCCCCTCGCCGCGCGCCCCCTTGGGAGCCCCGGCCTGCACGTCAACCCCGAAAGCGAGAAACAATCCCAAGACGGCCAGGGCAACGCCCATCCGCCGCGCAGACAGTCCGCAGAAATGCCGTGCGCTCATGTTCTAACTCCAAAAAACGGGACGGGATCGCGGGTGCTGGGCGCGGACCTACCGCCCGCGCAAAGGCATACGCGTCGGTCCTCGAATATCGTAGCGCCTGGGAAGCGGGAAGGCAATGGGCGGGGCGTCGGCGCAGCGATCCCGCGACAAGGTCGCAAAGGGCCGATGGGGGTAAGGGATTATGTTCGATTCGGAAGCCGTGCAGATTCGCGGATGGGTTTTGCGGACTCCTGCGGCCGTACCGATCGCGACGCCGGCGACGCTGCGGGTTCGACGCCCCGTCCCGGCGTCGCCGACCCGAAAGGCGCCGTGGCTGCATTTGGGTCGGCCCCAGCCGCGGAATCACCGGTTGCACCGCCGTCTGACCCGGGAGGCGCCCCGGCTGCATTCGCCGGCGCCCCGGCCCGCCACGCGTAGCGGGACACGGGGACGATCGGTGTGTTCGCTCGGCCGTCGGCAGTCATGCGGCCGGTGCGGGCTCATGCTTTTGCTTTTCCGTTTGTGTACTTCTTGATATCGTCCCGCGTGGCACGCGACCAGTCGGTGTGGGGGTCCTTTTCTGAGTTGGCGTTGACCGACCAGACAAACGCCGCATCATATCCCCGGCGGGCGATCCAGCGCAGGCGGTTGAACATCGCCTGTGCGCTCTGCGCGAGTGAGGTCGTACCGGCAAAATCCGGCCAAGGCTGATTATCCTTACGTTGCTCCGCCCTGCTCGTTTCCGGGTTCCTGGCCGCAAACTCACCAATAATGCAAGGCTCCCGTGCGGGGAAGGGGTTGGCGCTGAGGCGCTCGCCACGAGGATAATAGTGAAATTGATGAACGGTTTCGCCGAGCCGCCAGTCGGTACTACCCAACAGAGTCTTCTGTTTTGCGTATCCGACGGTAGATTTGAAGCCGGCGGCGTTGATGCGTTGGTTTCCCTCTCTGATGAACGTTTTCATATCCGCCGCGGTAACGGTCATGTGCGCCCTGTTGTTCCCAAGTCCCTGCGTGCACCATTCCGGCTCATTGATCAGTTCCCAGGCGTAGATTGCTTTCTGATAGGGTTTGGAGGCCGTCAGCAGCGGCGTCAGAACTTTGTCGAGGAATTTCGTCCGCTTGGCAGCGTCGGCAATGGTATCGGAACGCCCGCCGCTTAGAAAGTCCAGTCTCTTGACGGTGTTGTTGGGCCCTCGCGGGTCGAGTCCGCGAAAGCAGAACTCAAAGCTGATGAGCACGGGAAGCAACTGAAGCCCGGCCGCCTGGACCTTCTTCAGGAGGATCGCGAGATCGCTCACAAACTCGCTCTCTCGCCCAAGGTCACGCCTGTCCAGACTGGGCGGATCGAAGCTCCACCGGTTCGCGGCCGTATCCCACCGCGGCATTCCGTAGTTGACTCCGTCGGCCAGAATGAACCAGCGGAGCGCCTTGACACCCAGGTCCTTCAAATCCCGAAGATCGGTGTCGATCGTCTGGTCCCATTCGTCGCCGTCGACATCTTTGACTTTGTACTTTTCCCACGGGCGGCGTGGTCCCCAGGGATGGGCCTTTCCGGAGGCATCGCGAGTGACGGGAGGAGGGCCGAAGTCCCATCCGCATCTGAACCACGGGAAGTTGACCCCGACCTGGGTCTTCGGGTCGTTCGCGGTGTTCAGGCATTCGGATCCCCACAACCCGCGGCGAACGCACAGTTTCGGTTCAGCGGCCATGGAGAGTGCCTCCTGGCGTATCGTGGACGTCTTGCAGCTTCTGGAGGGTGCCGGCGTCCGGCTCACCGGTTACCGCCAGCCCGGCCCGACCCTGGAACGCAGCGATCGCTTCCCGTGTCTCCTCATCGAGCTTCCCATGCGCTGCGCCGCCGTAGAGACTGAGGTTGCTCAACCGCATCTGAGCGCCACTGAGCTCGGCGCAGGGATCCAGGAATCCGAGCTGCAAGTCGTACTCGGTAGGATCGTCAGGCGGACCGACGACCAAGTGTCCACGGCGGGCATTGCCCGGAATCGGGCACAGGAGAATGCCGTCGGCGTCGGTAACCCCTTCGAACCGTCTTCCGTCAACATCGAGCTGAAAGGGGAGGTTTGCCCGGGGAATGCCGTCGTCAAGCAGCCGCATGCGCAATTGAGCCGGCTCGCCGCGGCGGCGGAACTTGTGGTGTTGATCCGTGCTGCCGGAGTCCTCCTTCGGGCGCTTGTGTGGGACCAGGACGGCGTCGCCCGCCAGCAGCACGTTGGGCTCACCGCGCCGCGCCTTCAATGCAGCGTTGGCCGCGTGGTTCCAGATCGTCTCCCAGAAATGCCCGGTGTCCCTCGCTATGCTCGAGATGCATTCGCCCTGGAGCACCTCCCGCCACTCACCGCAACTTCTGGACGCACCCTGGGGCACCGGCCCGCCGCTCTGGCTTGGGCTGTCGGCATGGCGGCTTGGTGAGGCTGAGCCCGACTGATCCTGATCTCGCCCTGTGGCGGCGGCGGGAGCGGCGTGAGCGGGCGGCGGCGCGGTCGGTCCGGCGCTCGGTGGAGGCGTGGGAGGCGCGGGCCGCCAGCGCTGCCAGGCGGCGAGATCCAGGTTGGGGAAACTGATCCGGCACCAACCCGGCTGTTTGATACCCTTGATGTGAACCTGACCCCGCTCATCGAGGCCGCCGCTGACCTTCTGCCCTTCGGGCAGGATGACAAGATAAGCCTCGCCGGCGACGGGCTGCTCGGCATCGTCGACCAGCTCAAGTTCGATCCAGTGCGTACCCGTGCCGGCGCTTTGTTGCGACTCGCCGGGCGGCTGAGAAGTCGGCGCGGTATCCGCGTAGGTGGTCGTTGCCTCGTCGCCGCTGGTCGCCGTGCCGGTTGCGGTTTCATCCGCGGCTGCGGGCCCACTCGCGGCGCCGGCCGCCCCGGTGCCGGACCCTGTGCCGCCTAAGTCGCCGATCAGCACGTTCGTGCATCCCATGGCAATGGCGTTCCCGGCGCAGACGCTCGGCGGTCCGATCGGATCGGCCACGCGGGCCGCCGGCATATACCCGATCAACACTGTGTTGCTGCCCTTCAGGATCGTGCCGGTGGCGTGCGGGACCGGACCGTTAAACATCGGGCAGGCGACCTGGTCCATCGCCGGCATGGCGCGCACCGCGACCATGTAGCCAATCAGCACGTTGGGGTCTCCCGGCCCTACGATGCTGCCGCCATGGGCGCAGAGGTCACCGATGCGGGCCGCGGGCATGCCGGCGCCGGGCGATGCAGGCCCGGGAATGGCGGGCGGATCGGGGGGCGCAGGGGGGCCTCCGGGTCCGAACTTGCCGGCCCACGCGGCCTGCTGTTGTGCGTATGTTGCCTGCTGCTCGGGCGTGGCACCCTCGGGTGGGGGCGGCGGATACCCCTCGTAATAGTCCGCCACGGCCTGAGCCTGTCCTTCGACGCTCATTGATTGCCCCGCCCCAACGTCCGCCGGCCACCATCGCGTTGCAGGGGCCGTTCCGCCGCCACTCAGAACCAACAGAGGGCGTCGGTGTCGCCCGGATCCTGTTTCTCGATCAACCGCGCTTCCTTCTTGTCCACTTCGCCGCCGACGAAGTCCACGGCCCGCAGTGCGCGGATTCTCATCAGGCGAGTGTGCTCCTCGTCCACGCCGCGGAAGCGGTTGTCCGCCAGCATCTCGCGGAACGCCTTCACGACGGGCGCGGGTGTGGCGCGTCCTTCGCGCCGCAACGTCCGCTGAACCCACAGTTGGCCGACGGTTCCGAGGTCCCGCTGAAGCCCGACGTAACACTCTGCCAACGCGCGGTACTGCTGGGGCCGGTCACGAATCTGCCGAAGCTGCTTGATGTTCCTGACGTCCTCCTCGCACTCGGGGAGGACCAGGTTCAATAGCTCGTCCATCTCGTTGACCCCGAACTCAGCATTCGGATCCACGTTGGCTCGTCGTTGCAGGCCGGCGCCTTCCTTGCGGATGCGTTCCGCCGGCGACGTCGGAGTCAAGTCGACAAGAAGCACGGCATAGCATTCGATCAGCCGGTCAAGATGCCCGGACGCCAGGCGATGTGCCAGAAGGTACTCGTAGTATTCCAGTGCCTCCGCTTTCTGCCCATTGGTTCCCATCGATGCACCGATTACTGAGTAGCAGACCGATCGTCCGAACTGATCGTCGTCGCGTTCGGCGCGGTTCATGAACGGGCGAAGGAGCTCCAGTTCCTGCTGCGTGTCGTAGTGGTCCATGACCTGGAAAAGCCGCCATGAATAGGGCTCGCCGAACTTCTCGACGAGCACTTCCTCGAGGTAGAGAGGCAGATCGGCGGGATTGACATTCTTCGGCACCCCACCTCGGGCATCAGGCGTGAACACGTGGTGGTCCAGCACCTTGCGCGCCTGCTCTCTGGAAAGAAACGCTGGTTTAGGCACGGACATTCTCCTCGCCTATCGCGGCCGCCTCGCAGGCAAGCTACACTTCCAGGGCAAGTTCGTTCCCCTACGGCGGACTCGGCGGCTGCTGGGGGTACTCCGGATAGTCCTTCCAATCATGCAGCAAGAGTGCTGCCTCGCATTTCCTGACATTCTGGTAGACGTTCACCGCCGGGCCGACGTCGGCGGATAGCTTCTGGTCGCAGAAGCGTTTCGATCCGGCAACGGTGTTGGTCTCGGTCATGCCTCCGCTGGTCATCACTTGAGTCTTTGCGACTACATGCCACATATCTCCCAGGACATGGCCGGACTCATGGGAGGTAGTGCCATACGCACGGTCGTTCATGCCCACCGCGCCTGGATCCACATAAATGGTCGCCAGCACGGGGTGGACGCCGCGCAGGAGAGCGTTCTTGTTCATGCTCTCGCGCCCGTAGGCGAAGCCCCAGATGTTGTTCTTGTAGAATCGGTGGACGACAAAGCAATCCAGAATCCCGTCGGCGCCTTCTGCCTGCCAGCTTCGATAGTTGTGGCAAACGCAGCGAACGTCCCGGGTCCCGATGTTTTCCCATCGATTGGCACCATCGCCCGCGAAGTCGGAGTCCGTGACGCGGAAGTTGGCGGGGTTTACCCATGTGGCGCGTATGCGGTGGCGGTCCGTCAGCGCGTTGGTCAGGTGGGCCGGATCGTTCGACCGTGCCTCCTGGACCACCACCGGCACGCCGCTGGGATGCCAGATGAGAAGATCCGCGGAGCGCCCGCGGTCTTTGTGGAGATTGTTCCGGATCACCTTGGTCTGAAATCCGAGCTTGTCGTCCTCGATGAGGCGTGCGAACTTCTTGCAGGTTTCCTCCGGGCTTTCGTTCTCCGTGATGCGGAGCGTGGCATCCACAGGTGCCGGACGGTTCGCGGGGTACAGGCTGTACCGTTTGTCGATCTTCTGCACCGACCCGCCGGCCTGCGCCGGCGGCAGGTCGCAGGTAAGCCGGAAGGAAAGAACGGCCCGCGCACTGGCGCCCGCCGGCCCGTTGTTGTAAATAGAGAGCATATTGCGCGGGGGGTCGATCTCGCGAACGCCGATGAGGGCCTCATCCTCCGCCGTCATCCACCCCGCAGTTCCCTTCAGCCGCGGATCGCCGGAGGAAACGGCGGGGAAGCGAACCAGCTCCGGCGCCAGATTGGTCTGCGCGTACAAGCGACGGACCCAGCATCGGACATGCCGATACACGATCTGACGCGTAACCCCGGCCGGCGGAGCGCCGCCCTTGGAGGCACGCAGGATCTGTACCGTCATGCGGAACCGTTTGCGGTCGCGGCCTACGCGCGCCACGCGGCTCACCGGCTCACCCTTCGAGGATTTGTAGGTGGCTTTGACCGCCTGATCGAGAATCTCGATCCGCAGATCGCCCGGTTCATGGTCCGTCAGCAGTGTCTGTCGACTCCTCGCCGCCTGATCCCTCTCGTCGGTCACCAAGCGCAGGTACGCGGAGCGAAAGAGCATTCTGGGGTTGGCCGTCGTTCCCGTGGTCGGGACCCTCTGCAATCGCACGGTCAGCGTTCTCTTGGGGGTAGTGCTTTCGTACTGGGGCGTGCCCTTCGCCGGGGACGTCGGCAGGCCTTTTTCGTCTACAAACAGCGGCCGCCCCTTGGCGTCCAGCTTCGGCTTGAGCACCTCAAGAACAACCTCCGGGCGGTCGCTCGCCTTCAAGCCGGTGTCCACGACTTCGACTCTGAAGTTTCGCCGATCCGGAACCAGAACCTTCTGCCAATACGGGGCGGGCAGTGCGTGCGTGGTAACCCGGTAACTTATTTCGAGGGTATCGATGGGAGTGGCATTGGGCGTCGTGGGGTTGTTCCTGTCGTCAACAAAACGAACGCCGGCCGCGGGCGACCCCAGTGCCTCGAACGGGTTGAGTTGCTCCCCTTGTCCGTTGTCCGTTTTGGGCGCGACATCGGGAATGTTGACTTCGTCGCCTGGTTTAATGTTCTCGGGCGTGCCTCGCTTCGCCTGGAGCTCTGGATTGCTCTCCCAGATGCGCTGCCAGTTAGGAAGGTGATGCTGCTCGGCCAGCGCCCCCAGTGAATCGCCTTCGCGCCAAACGTGCTTCTTCATGCCTCGAGTCTCGTCGCCCTTTCGGTCAAGCAAGGCCGTCGATCGTCATCGGCGCCCCCTGAGGATGGTGCGGCAGCCACGAACCCGTACCCCTCCCGCTTATGGGAGCTGAGAGTCGTCTCCCTCTTCATCTTGATTCGCAGCCTCACGTTCGGCCTCAAGGGTCGCCTCCTGCTGTTCCGCTTCCCAGGGCCTGGGGCTCACGTTGTCGCACCGGGTATCGTCCGCCAGGGGGAGTGGCTCCTCAAAAGCCTCAGTCGGCTCGTCGCGTACGGCGGACCCCGTGCCCTTGCGCCAGGCCGGTCCGTCGTAATCGGGGAAGGAAACTTCGCAGGGGCCGGGTTCGATCGGCGCTACGTGGGCACGCCCGTTGGCGTCGAGGGTTCCCTCCTTGACCTTCCCCGCAGAATCAACCACGCGATATCGGGCTCCGGGAATCGGCTCCGCCGCCTCGTTGACCAGCGAGATATCGATCCAACTGGCCTCCTTTTCCTTCGTCTCCGCAGGTTCGAACTCCCACCCGGCCACCTCCGACGGACTCTCTGCCTCCGCCAGCTCCTCACCGCCGGAGTAGGTAGTGTCTTTTCCGGGCGTCACGTCGTCGGCCGTTCCCGGCTCGACCGGAGCGGTGGCACTGGCCGAGACAGGACTCACCGGAGGACCGGCGCCGCTGTCGATGTTCACCAGCGGCCCGCCCACGATGAACACCGCCGCCGGCGTCAGCACGATGCTGCTCCCCCCGCACTTCAGCTCGATCTCCTGGGCCGCGTCGAGGCATATACTCATCGCCTTGCAGAGGTACGTTTCCGTCACCTCGTGCTTATGGTTGGCTGAGAGCTTCTCCACCACGTCGCCGCCGCAGGTCACCGACAGGGTTCCGTCTACCTGGTACGACTCCTTGCCCTTCACACGAACCGACTTGTCCCGGCCGACCTGTTCGACCTTGTCGTTGCCGACCGAAAGATGTCGGTCGCGTTCCACCGTTTCGACCTCGTCGCTGGTCACACGCACGTGCAGGTCCTTCTGCGCGTGGATCAGGATTTGCTCCTTATCCTTCAGGTCCTCGAAGCGTATTTCGTTCGTGCCCCCGCCGCCCTTGCTGCTGTGGGTTTTGATATAGCTCTTGGTCTTCTCCTCCGGCAGCGGATAGGCGGGCATGTGGTCGGCGTTGTAGACCCGCCCGGTGATGATGGGCTGGTCCGGATCCCCCTCCAGGAAATCGACGATGACCTCCTGGCCCACGCGTGGGAGAAACAGGTGGCCATAGGCCCCTCCCGCCATGCCGTGGCTGACGCGAATCCAGCAGGAAGAGTTCTCGTCGTGCTTGCCCTCGCGATCCCAATGGAACTGCACCTTGACCCGGCCGAACTTGTCGCAGTGGATCGCCTCGCCCGCGGGACCGACCACGCGGGCCGTCTGGCTTCCGCGCATGACCGGCCAACGCGATACCCGTGCCGGGCGATAGGTCACGGCGGCGGGGATGCATTCGAAGCGGCACTCGTAGACCGGGGCATCGTCGTTCACTAGGCTGCCCCGCCCAGCCCGACCCGATTCCTCAAGCAGACCCGGAGCGGCGATGGCCTCCAGGGGTTTGGCGCCCAGCGCGCCGGCCACCGCCGCCAGATCGCCAAGCACCTGACCTGCGTGATACAACCACTGTCCCCATACCCTGTGAGCCGTTTCGTCTCCACGGTGTAGTCGCGCGATCAGTTGCAGCAAGGCCTCGGCGAACTCGCGCGTCGTCCCCTCGCGGTCCTGCCGCGCGGTGAGCAGCGATTGGTGGAGCCTGTGGTCGAGGAGGCCGGCCCGGCCGTTAGGGCCGCTGCTCGTACGCACCACGGCCTGCTTGCCCGAATGCAGCACCGATGTGACCAGGTACGACCCATTCAGCGCCTGGTGGGGGTGCTCCGCGAGCTCAAAGGTGAGCCCGGGGGCGAGCCGAGGGCAGTTGCTCTGACCGATGCCCAGCGCCCGGCCGCACTCGAATTCCTCGGCCCGCAGCTTAGCCAACTCCGTCCCCGCCGCCTGCTGGGTATACTCCCCCGGGTAATCACTGAATTCCAGGGCCGGGTCTTGGCTGCCGGTGCCTTTCGACTGGAGGTTGAGCTTGGGATTCTCGAAGTTGAAGTCACTGAGCACCACGGCTCCCGGCCGGACGCCCCGGCCGAAGCGGAATCGGAACACGTGCTCCTCGGGTACGTTCAGACCGGTCGGCGCCATGTACCGCAGGCTCGGCTCGCCTTCGATCGGCGCGTAGGCGGCGGCAGCATCGGCGAGCACCAGGATGTGAGCATCCTGGGTCTGCTCGAAGCACCACCAGATGCCCTCCTCCTCCATGAGCCGACAGATGAAGTTGTAGTCGGTCTCGCGGTACTGGACGCAGTACTCGCGC